>CAZABL010000030.1:0-37245 GCA_964483365.1 uncultured bacterium | reverse complement strand
ATGCCACCGCCGCCCCATATTCTTGCGTTGCTCGCCGCAGCCGGCGAAAGCGCAACCATTGCGGCCTCGATCGCGAACGGGTTCGACGACCCTCGGCACGTCTTCCCTTGGTGGAGCGATCCGACGGCCTGTGAGCGCCTCATCGCCGCACATCGGATGAGCTAAGCCGGCCCTGCCGGCAAGAGCGTCGTGGCCGGATCGGCGCCGACGCCCATCCGTCCGGCTCCCGGCGCGGTCGCCTTCGTCAAGCGAAAGTCGTAGACGATCCGCGGTAGATCTGGAAACGACGAATCGGTCGACGGCGGCAGAACGTCGACCGCCAGCGAACGCGACACGCCGAATACCGTGTCCGACTCGATATACGGATCTTGCGCAACGTACAAGGCGGTCACGAGATCGTCGCGACCGGTTGCGCGGATGAGGAAGTGGATGTGCGCGGGCCTGTTCGGATGCCGCCCGAGAGCGCTCAGCATCTGGCCGACCGGGCCATCGTGTGGAATCGGGTATCCAACGGGGACGACCGAGCGGAAAACGTACCGGCCCTCGCCGTCAGAGACGAACCGACCGCGATAATCGAGTTCGCCGTCTTCGCGTAGCTGGATATCGTACTTTCCTGCAGCTGACGTCTGCCACACTTCGACGTCCGCCTTTGGAATGGGATTGCCGTCCACATCGGTAACGCGACCCTCGACGACGACGCGCTCTCCAGGGGCGGTGTCGTCCTTGACGATCGACGTCCCCAGCGGCCGCCGCGGCACACCTTCCTTGAAGAACGGTCCCAAAATGCTCGAGGGCGTCTCGCCTGTTAGCGCGCGGTTCTGCAGCGCATTCACGAGCGTGCTCAGCCCGAGCGTATCAGAGAGAAGGATGAACTCTTGGCGATTTGCGGTGCACCGTTGCCCGATCTCGGTAAGAAAACGAATTCCTTCGAGCCATTCTGCGGGCGTCAGCTCGACCTCGCGCGCGAAATCGTGGAGGTGCCGGATGAGGCTCGACATGATCGCCTTCAGGCGGCTGTTCGGCGCGGCGGCCAGCGACTCGAGCACTTCGTCCGTAATATTGAACTCGTCCAGATCTCGCATATGGCTTCCTCGACTTGACCGCCATGGGGGCCCCGGTACGGTTGGCGCTCGCCATCATCGTAGACGTGGAAAGCGTTCCCGTCTGTAAGGTGGCAGCCTACAATCGGCTGCGGCCCCGCCCACCGTCTTAGAGTTGTTGCTGCACGCCGTCGGCGGCTTTCCAAAGCGTCCACGGGTTGCCACGCTCACCGTGGAGACGCATCATCGTGTCGATGAGCTCTTGCGGTGTCCGGCTCTCCACGACCGCGTTGTCGAAGTCGCGAATGTAGCCTTTCGTCGCACGAAGGATTGCGGCTGGATCGTCGTCTCGCGTGTTCGGGTCCTTATGACCGGCGACGATGATCTTCGGATGGAGGGACGCGATTGTTTCCAAACTTGCGATCCAGCGTTCTCTCTTGTCGTGATCCGTCTGCGCCAGCCAGCAGTGGATACCGTTGTACGCGACGTCGCCGCCAAGAACGGCGTCGAGGTCGGGTACGTGAACGACGCTCGAGGGCTCCGTATCACTTTGACCCACCATGATCGGGCGCACCTCGTGTCCCTCGACAGAGATGACCCTGTCGGTGAGCGCTTCCGGAACGATGGGAGACTCGGCAAATTGGTTCGGGAAAAGGGCGCGCCACCGACTCAGGTACGGTTCCTCCACTTGACCCTGTGCGGCGGGCACGACCTCGGGGAGCGCCACGGCCTTCGCCTGTGGAAAGGCCGCGAGGATCGTGTTGAGACCGAAGAAATGGTCGCCGTGACCGTGCGTTATGTAGACGGTCGTAAGGTTTTTCTTGGTACCGCGGATCCAGTCGACCACGCGGTCGGCCTCGTTGAACGTGATCAGCGCGTCGATCAAGACCGCGTCTTTCTCGCCGCTGACGAGCGATACCGAGCTGGCAGGGAACGTCGCCTGTCGCGTATTGTCCCACCAGGGCAAGTCGTTCACGATCGGCTTGTAGGGGCTGACGTATACGTCAAGCTTGAGGGACACGTTTGTACTCCACGATGAGGCCCGACGACGCCAAAAGCTTCGCCCGCAGCAGCGCTGCCTCGTGTGCCGCCAAAGATCTCGGCAAGCGTATCGCTGTGCTTCAGCACGAGCTCCGCTCCGAGCGCTTCCTTGCTCTTGAAGTGGTTGTAGCTTGAAGTGGTTGTAGAACGAGGTTGCTCGCGAAGATTCGCCCTTGGCATCGCGCCACTAATATGACCAGTCGTCTTCGTTCTGTCGAGCGCGTTTTGCGTGGCGCCTGGTCGCCTGGTCGTCGTCTAGCTTCGGCACGTGCCGCGGGTCGTTAGCGATAATGCGAGAGGTCGACGACGAACGCGTACGGACGTCCGTCCGCGTCGCGAAACGTCATCGTGCCCCGACCGGAGCATCCCGGCTCCGCAATGGCGAACCGGTACGTCACCGAACCGGTGTAGCGTTCCTCGCGAAACGTGCCGACGTCGTAGAGATCGAGCGACGGTCCGAACGTGGTACGTTGGGTTGCGGGAATCAGCGCGGCGCCCAGCGCAAATTGCGCATCCGTAAATCGCGCGAGAAACGTGCGATCGTCCGTCTCTCCGCTACGGCTGTGCCCGAATACGACAAAGCCGAGATGTCCCTCAGCTTCACGGCGGAAGCGTTCGATCTCCGCGACACCGAGCGGTAAGCCTTGGAGGCGCTGCAGATACGCTTCGTATCGCACTCGCTCGTACGGCGTCTCGACGATCACGGCGTCGACGCCGGCGCGTCCGTGCACTGCACGCAGTGGATCCTTGCTGCCCCAAAGCACCCACGGGCGCATCGCATACGGCTCGCGCGCGTCCGCCATCGCTGCGCCCGCATGCGCTGCCGCAGCGGCGTCACTGACGGGCAGCCGGCACAGCGCAAGCGCGAGGATGAGCGGGGCGATCAGAGTCCGTAGACCAGGAGCGTCGGCGTACCGTGGTTTCCCCACGTGAGACGGGAGATGTTTCCCGAGGTCACGGCGAGGTACTCTGAGCCGTCTGCTTCGAATGGCACGACGCCACCCGCGATCGACCCTTGCGTCGTGTGCTTGTACAGCACTTTTCCCGACGCGCTGTCGAGGACGAGCAGATTGCCCGCCATGTCGCCGGTGAAGGTCAGGCCGCTCGCTGCTGGCGTGACGCCGGCAAGCATCGGCGAGTGGGACGCGTACTTCCAGCGAACTTTTCCGGTCGCGGGGTCCGTCGCGGTCAGCGCGCCCTTCGCTTGCACATACGCATCCATCTCGAGTGCGCCACCCAGGTAGAACTGCCCCGGCGTGTAGCGCAGCGAACCAAGTTTCACCGTCGCGCACCAGTCGTCCATCGGTGTGATAAGCAGGTTGTTCTTTTGATCGAATGCGGCTCCGTTCCACTCACTCCCGCCGACCGGACCGGGACACATGTGCGTGCCGGCGATCGTCACGGGAGCGTTCTGATCGCTGCGACGCACTTCGGTCGTCGCGTATGCGATCTTGTGCGTCGCCGCGTCGATCCCGTAGAGCCGACCGTCTTTGCCCGGGGCGCCGAGCATCGGCGTGCCGCCGGCCGTGTAGACGACTGGGGCCGCTGCCTGATCCCAGTCGTGCAGATCGTGCGGAACGGTTTGCACGTACCACTTCAGCGCGCCGGTCGTCGCGTCCAGCGCGACGATCGAGTTCGTGTAGAGGTTTGCACCCTTGCGCACCGTGCCGACGAAGTCGGGCGCCGGATTCGAGACGGGGATGTAGAGCGTATTCGTCGCCGGATCGATGCTGTACGACGTCCACAACCCGCCGCCGCCGCGCTGCGCGGCGACCGCATCGGGCCAACTTTTCGCGTTGGGATCGCTGCCGTGCGCGATCGTTGTGAAGGTCCACTTGGTCTTGCCGTTCGACGGATCGAGCGCCGTCATGCGGCCCATCACGCCCCAATCCGCCCCGGCGACGCCCACGTAGACGCTGTGGTTGTACGCGATCGGAGCCGAACTCACGAACTCGCCCTTGTCACCGTTGCCGAGCCGCGAGTCCCACAACGTCTTGCCGCTGTTCTGATCGAGCGCGATTACATGGCCGTCGGGCGTGCCGCGGATGACCTTCCCGTCGATGATCGCGACGCCGCGATCGACCGGAAACGGCTCGCGCTGCTTCGAAGTGTAATGGGCGCTCCACTTGACCTTGCAGCTCTTGCCGTCGATCGCGTATGTCTCGTGCGCCGTCGGCACGTAGATCGTGCCCGACAGGATGATCGGCTCCGCCTGAAACGCACCTTGCTCCTTGAGCGGCGCGGCGCAGATCTTATGCAACTTGGCGACGTTGTCCGACGTGATCTGCGTGAGCGTCGAATAGCGCGTGCTCTTCAGATCACCGTTGTACGTCGGCCAGTCCGCTGCGGCTCCCCCCGAAATGCTCGCGTTCGGTGATTCGGTAACGGTCGCAGATTCGCCGCGACTGGCACAGACCGCCAGCGACAGAGCGATTCCAAACGCAAGCATCGCGGCACAACGGCGAATCAGCACGCAAACGCATTACCCGGACAGTAAGCGGGAGCACCGCTTCGCAACAGTGTCCGCGTCACGTTGCCGCAATTCTCTCAATTACCGCCTCAGGCCGATGGCATCGAGACTCCAAAGACGGCGAGCTCGATCACGGGGTACGCGTCGGTAATTCGCACCCCACGACGATCGGGACTGAGCTCGTCGTTGGCGGTGAAGTGAATGAACGCGAGGCTGATCTGCATGATGCTTTCGGCCAGCGCGGCGGGATCGTCGATCCTCGCTATCCCTATATCGCACAGACGCCGCAGGTATCCGCGCAGCATCGCATTCACGTCGTATTTGAGCAACGATCGTTCGACTCGAGCTCTGGCCTTCTGGCCGTCAATCGTCGAAAAGGACCACCGAAACGCGCGCTGACGCAACAGGGAGCGATGGAGCTCGTCGAGCCACGCCGACAAACGGCGGCGCTCGTCGTGGACTGTCCCCAGCGGGCCATCCAAGGTGTGCTCTTCCAGCGTGCGATCCGCGAGGTGCGTCAAAGCGGCACTGAACGCCGCTTTGCGATCGCCGAAGTAGCGATAGAAGGTCGCCTGCGAGATGCCGACGTGCTTCGCAATGACCGCTACTGTGACGCGTGACGCATCGCGCGACTCCAAGAGCTCGGCCGTTCCGATGACGATCTTTTCGCGCGTGGCGCGTTCGGAACGGCGGACAGGCCCGGCCACCACGCCGTTCGCGCCGATGCGACCGAGATAGTGCCAGCGCGTTCGGGTGCGGCCTGTTTCCGGATCGCGATAGCCTTCGACGCGGTAACGGTAGTCGCGTCCGTTGATGCGCTTCGTTACCTCGTATGCCATCTTGCCCCCCTATATCCGGCTTTCTATAGTAACACGTGATGGCGCGTCTGTCACGTTACCATAACACGAGAGAGAACCCGGCACTCGTCGCACCTTACCTGCAACGAAGGACATCGGCCCTTCGCGCTCCCGGCCTCGCACTGATCGTCGTGACGGTGATGATCGGGGTGTTCATGGGCGGTCTCGACATGGCGATCGTCAACGTCGCGCTGCCGACGATCTCCGGCAATCTTGGCGCCAGCAGCGACGAAGTGGCGTGGGTCGCGACCGGCTATACGCTCGGAATGATGCTCGTGATGCCGCTCAACGGATGGCTCACCGCGCGGCTCGGACGCAAGCGGTACTACCTGGGCGCGTTCGGCTTGTTCACGCTCGCGTCGCTCGTCTGCGGCGTCGCGCAAAGCATCTCGATGCTGATCCTTTGGCGTGTGATTCAAGGCCTCGGCGGCGGCGCGCTGCAGCCGATCGCGCAAGCGATCCTGTTCGAATCGGCGCCCGCTGAGAAGCGCGGCGAGATGATGGCGATCTTCGGCCTGGGCGCCGTCGTCGGCCCGACGATCGGACCGGTGCTCGGCGGTTGGATCATCGACAACTTCAATTGGCCGATGCTGTTCTTTTTCAAGATCCCGCTGTGCCTGATCGGGATCGTCCTTGCGTATGTTGTCCTTCGGCCAGCACCGGCGGAAGAACGGACTGTACACGAGATCAGTTGGCCCGGCTTCGCCGCGATGGGGATCGGCCTTGCGAGCTTGCAGTACGTGCTCTCGCGCGGTCAGCGCGAGGATTGGTTCGATTCCAGTACGATCGTTGTCCTCACGATCGCCGCAGTGCTCGGGCTCGCGTTCTTCATCGTCCAGCAGGCACGCTCGCCGCACCCCTTCGTCAACTTGCGCGTCTTCGGTTCGACGTCGTTCGCCGCCGGCAGCGTCGTCACGGTGGTGAGCGGCTTCGGCATGTACGGCATCAATCTCGTCACGCCGCTCTTCTTCCAAGGGCCGCTCGCGCTCAGCGCGTACGACGCGGGTCTCTATTTGGTCCAGGGCGCCGCGGCGACCGCGATCGCCATGCTCCTCGTCGGCGAGTTCACCAAGCGCATCGACACGCGTCTCGTGATCGCGTTGGGGCTGGTGCTGTTCATCATCGGTGCGTGGATGATGGGGAGTCTCAACGCCGATACGGGTTACTGGGATCTGTGGTGGCCGCGCATTTTGCAAGGGATCGGCCTGGGGCTTCTTTTCGTTCCGCTCACCGTGGCCACGCTGGCCGACGTCCCCCGCGAGCAACTTTCCGACGCAACCGGGATCGCGACGCTCGTCCGCTATCTGGGCGGAAACATCGGAATCGCGCTACTTCAAGTCATGCAGGTGCGCCGGGCTGCGGCGGCCCGCGACGCGATGGCGGGGAACGCAACGCTCGCGAACACCGGCGTCGCCCATTTGGTCGGCGCGCACGGACTGCACGGCGCAGCGTTGCAGCTCAACGCGATGATTTCGTCGAACGCTGCCCTGATCGCGTACCTGTACGTGTTTCGCGTCTCGGCGATCATCTTCGCGCTGTGCATCCCGCTCTTAGCGCTCTTACCTCGGTCGAAGCGAGCGTAGCACGCTGTCCACGAGCCGTAATCTCTTCAACCGTCTCTCACTGAGTGGACACATCGCCGAGAGCTCGCTGCCCTACGCCGTTTGACTCCTAGCGGTACGGCGAGATGATTGCTATCGTGAATTGAGAGAAAACGTGACATTTTCTGCATAGGTCGTTTGTGCAAGGAGCGGACCTATGTTCACCCCGGCTGGCGCGCTTTTGAACGCGCTTCGGTCGCTTCTTGTTGTCTTGACGGCGTCGCTCGTCGCGTGCGGAGGTCACGGATCGACGAAGGTCGTCCCAGCCACGGTCCACCGCGGCCCGCACGGACATGTGCTGCAGGCCGAAACGCCCGTTGCGTCAGACATCTTCGGCCAGTCGGTCGGCGTCAATGCCCACATGGGATATTGGGGCACGGCATACACTGCGAACACCGGCGCCGTGATGGCGCTCATCAAGAACTTGGGCGTGCGCCACGTGCGCGACGTCTCCTATCCGGGCGATCCCGGCGCCTGCGCGATCGACGCCTTGTTCAGTGCAATGGATATCGGCGTCCTTACCGTCATCAACAACATCAGCTACGGACCGAGCGAGTTCCAGACGATCGTGTCGTGTTTGGGCCCCGCTCTCGAAGCATTGGAGGGAGTGAACGAGTACGACCTGACCCATCCCTCGAGCGACACGAGCTGGGCGGCAACGCTCGCCACGTATCAGCGCATGCTCTACGCGACCGTCAAGAGCGTGGCCGGAGTGCCCGTGATCGCGCCGGCGCTGACGACAGAGAGCGCCTATGCCGCCACGGGCAGCCTCGTCGGCTCCGTCGACTTGGCGAACCTCCACAATTACTTCGCCGGCCACAATCCCGGCAGCAGCGGGTACGGCGCGACCTCCCCGAACGGGACCTACGGTTCGCTGCCGTATTTCATCAACATCGCTCGTCAGAACACCGGACTCGTCCCGTTGTGGGCGACGGAAACCGGTTTCGGCGATCAGCCCGGCGACATTGCTCCTGTCTCGCCGACGGCGAAGATGCACTATACGCTGCGTACCGTACTCGAGCACTATCTCGCCGGGATTTCACACACGTACATCTATCAGGTCGTCGATGCGGTCAACGACGGGTACTACGGCTACGGTCTCGTCGACGCGAACCTCAATCCCAAACCAGCCTACGTCGCACTCAAGAACCTTCTCACGCACGTCAGAGACTATGGTATCCCCGCACTCACGCCGCTTGCTTACGCGATCTCTGCGCCCCCATCGGTTCACCACTTGCTGCTGGCGCGCAGCGACGGCAGCTACACGGTCATCCTTTGGAACGAAGTGGCCGAATGGGATTGCGTGAGCTCGACGCCAATCGCCGTTCCGGCGGTCACCGCGACGCTGACGTTCGACAACGCGCCGTCCTCAGTCAGCGCAACGACGTTCGACAACGGTGGCAACGTCTCGGCCGCAGTGCTGCAGGCGGGCACCAACGTGCCGGTGAGCGTTGACGGGTCGGTGACGATCGTTGACCTCCGACCGTAGTCTTCAGACGCCGAAGACCGGCTCCTCGACGGCACGTGGGCCGCGTCTGCCGCAGAGCACCACGTCTGCGACCAGCCCGACGACGAGCGCAGCGACGCAGCTTGCAACGACGCCGGGCCACTCCCATCGCTCCCACGCAAAGCCCGGGAGCAGCGAACCGAAGACCGCACCGAGATAATAGAACGACTGGTAGAGGGCGGTCGCGCTACCCTTCGCTCCGCTCGCCGTCGCCGTCACGAATGTCGGCGCGATCGGTTGCGCGATGAACATCCCGGCGCATAGAACGAACGTACTGGCGACGACGGCGATCAGGTTGGGCTCGAGCGACAGCGCGATCCCCCCGATCGCAACGATGAGTCCGAACGCGATCAGGGTCCGGTGCGAAACGCGTGCCGCTAGCCGCCCCGCGATCGGCGAAACCACGGCGCCGGCAAGATAAGACACGTAGAGCCACGAGATCGTCGCCGTCGAGAGATTGAACGGCTTCGCCGTGACGTAGAACGGCAGGTACGTGAAGACGCCGACGAAGCCGAAGAACAGCGCCGCGCCGACGACGAATGCGCCGACGAGCCGCACGTCGCGCAGGTGCCGGAACATCCCGGCGTAGAGCGCAACGAGGTCGTGCTGTCCCTTGCGCTCGCTCGGCTTCGAGATATCGCGGACGGTGAGCGCGAGCGCGAGCGCTCCGACGAGCGTGAACACGCTAAAGCATACGAAGCTCGTGCGCCAGCCGTAGACGTCGGTGATGACGCCGCCGAGGACGCGACTCACGAGACCGCCGACCACCGACGACGCCATGTATCCGCCGACGAGCGCCGCGGGCTTGGCGGTGTCGAGGTCCTCGTAGATATACGCGACGGCGAGCGCAGAGACGGACGGAACGAGAAGCCCTTGGAGCCCGCGCAGAATGAGCAGCACGAGAAACGACGTCGCAAACCCGCACGCCAGCGTGACGAGTGCAAGCGCGGCCGTTCCCCACACCATGATCCGCCGTCGTCCGAGCATCTCGCTGAGCGGGCCGTAGAACGCGCTGGAGAGACCAATCGTGAGGACGACGGCAGAGATCGTTGCGCCGGCGACGGCCGGGCTCACTGCAAAGTCGCGCGCGAGCTGCGGCAAGATCGGCTGAGTGACGTACATGTCCGAGAAGACCGACACCGTCGCGAGGTACAGCGCGACGACGGTGACGACGGGCTTTTCGGACACCAGCCCATCATAGGACGAAACATTCATGCCGTCCAATGCAGCTTTCGACATCGTCCATACCCTGGCGGCTATCAATGGATCTGCAGCAACTCGCCTACTTTCGCGCCGCGGCGCGGCTCGAAAACATCAGCCGGGCGGCAGAACAGCTTGGGATGACGCAACCCGCGCTCAGCCGCTCCCTCGCTCGGCTGGAGCGCGACGTCGGCGCAGAACTCTTCGTGCCGGCCGGCCGCAACGTCCGGCTCTCGCCGGCCGGAACTGCGCTTTTGCCGTACGCGGAGCGTGCGCTCGACGCCATGGCGCAAGGTCGTCGCGCGCTCGCCGATCTCATCGACAGCGATGAGCGGACCATCGCGCTGGGCTTCTTGCACACCCTCGGCGCGGAAGTCGTTCCCGACATGGTACGCAGCTTCGGCGAGAACGCAACCAACGTGCGGTTCGACTTCGTGCAGAGCAACACGCTCGAAGTGCGCCGGCGTCTCATCGAAGGCGAGCTCGATCTTGCGCTGCTCTCTGGGCCGTGGGACGACGAGCGCATCACCTGGCGCGCGCTCTTTCAAGACGGCGTCGTCCTCCTGGTCCCCGAAGGACATCGCCTCGCGAAACGACGGAGCGTCGCCCTTGCCGAGGTCGCCAACGAGTCGTTCGTCTCGTTCAAGCCGGGGATCGCGATGCGTGAGCTCAGCGACGAGCTCGCGCGCGAGGCCGGATTCCAACCGCAGATCGTGTTCGAAGGCGAAGAGTCGGGGACGGTTGCAGGGTTCGTCGGCGCGAGACTCGGGATCGCGATCGTCCCGGCGGCGACCGCGCCGGCCAAAGGTACAGTACGGATCCGCATCGCGAATCCGCCCGCCTTCCGGACGATCGGCTTGGCGTGGTCGAACGGCCGCTATCTCTCGCGCGCGGCTCGCACGTTCCGGGACTTCGTCATCGCCCGCTAGGCATAGCGCGCAGCCGCCCGGGCACCGGCGTCGATGCACAACCTTCGGAGGAATGCCGTGCAGAACGACGCTCCCCGCGACGCCGAGCGGGGATTCACGTTGATCGAGCTGATGATCGTCGTTGCGATCATCGCGATCCTTGCCGGGATTCTCATCCCCAACTTCGTGAACGCGCGAGCGCAGGCACAGACCGCGGCGTGCGAGTCGAACCTGCGGCAAATCGCGACTGCGCTCGAATTGTTCTACGCCGACAACCAAGAGTATCCAGCCGCGGCGGGCTACACGGACGTCACGCCGACACTCCTCACCGCGAACGGCGTCGCCTACCTCAACAATATTCCGAAGGATCCCGCGGCGCTCGATCAGACGAAGAACTACCAAGTCAAGACGACGGCGCAGAGCGGGACGAGCCCCGCGACCTACACGATTCAGTGTCCCGGAACGCACGTCGGCTCGACGCTCGCAAAGCTCAACTCGACGGGCGGCGCCATTTGCGGTACCGCCTGCACCGATACGCACGTCGAATACGTCGCGGGGCAGGGCCTCGTCGCGGCGCCATGATCGATCCGGTCTCCTCGGCGCTCGGCGCGATTGCGAACCGTTCTGCGTACGCAGTGCCGCTCGTCTTCGCCGCTGGTGTCGCAACGAGCGTCGGACCCTGCATTGCGCCGCGATACGTTGCGCTCGCGGCCGTCGCGCAGGCATCGAGTCGCCCGTGGTCGACGCTCGGTGTTTTCGTGACGGGCCTGGTTGCCGCGTATGTCGCGCTCGGTCTCGCCGCAGACGCGCTCGGTACGCTCTGGTCGGCATCGCGCACTGTCTATCTCGCGCTCGCGACGGCCCTCGCGCTCGCCGGCCTCGTGACGATCGTTCGCGGAAATCGGCGCGAGCACGCGCACTCGAGGCGAACGCCGGCGAGCATCGGTGGAGTCTTTTTGCTCGGCGCATCGGGAGCGATCGTCGTCTCGCCGTGCTGCACACCGATCGTCGCCGCGATCGCCGGCTTCACGACACTCGCCGGTCACGGGCTCGACGGCGCCGTGCTGCTCGGCGCCTTTGCGCTCGGGCACGCACTCCCGCTCGCGTTCTGCGGCGCCATCGGCGCTCGGTTCTCGTCTCTCTTCCTGCACGTTGCCGCGTCGCACGCGTCACGCGTCATCGCGGGGACACTCATGCTCGCGCTCGCGACCTACTTCGGAACGCTCGCATGAGCGACACTCCACAGCGCAGACTCGCGATCGCATTCGCCGCGCTCGCCCTCTCTGCACTCCTGTTCCGCACGCCGGTCGCGCAGGGGCTCGTCACGCGCGGCGACGATCTGTATCGTGCCGGCGACGTCAGCGGGGCGGTCGGCGCCTACGAACGCGCCCTGTGGCTCGATCCCGAGTCCGCCGTCGCCGCCGACCGGCTCGCGTTTCTCCTTCTGCTGCGGCGCGCGCCCGGCGACGCGGCACGGGCCTTCGCCGTCGCCGACCATGCGCTGCGAAGTCATAGCAGCGATCCCGCGTTGCTCGCCGATCGCGGTTTCTCCGCGGCGCGCGCGGCGCGCTGGCGTATCGCCGAACGCGACTTCGCCGGGGCAGCGATCGCTGCACACGATCCTCGGTACGCTCATCTTGCGGCACGCATGGCGATGCGCAGCGGAGAACGCGAGCGCGTCCGCGACGACCTGCGCACCGCTCTCGCGCTCGATGCGACGTATCAACCCGCGCGGGCCCTTCTCGCGAGGATCGTGCGGTGATCGCGCTCGTCGGACCGCTGCTCGCGCTTGCGTTTGCCTGCGCACTCTGGGTCGTCGCCGCTGACGCCGCCCGACGGCGTTCGTTGACGCTCGGCGATGCACCATCGCTCACCTTCGTTGCCGCGCTGTGTGCCGGCGCCACGCCGGCAGGCCCACCCGTCGCTTTAGCCGCGTCGGGAGCGTTGGTCGCGGGAACCGTCGACGCGCGGACTGGAGCGATTCCTGATCCGCTCACGACAACGATCGCGTTCGTCGCGCTCATCGCGGCGCTCGTGACCGGTGAGACGAACGTGGCGCTGGCCGGCGCCGCAGCCGGCGGGGGCGCGCTCGGCGTCCTTTACCTCGTGACCCGAGGCCGCGGGATCGGACTCGGTGACGTCAAGCTCGCAGCGGCGATCGGTCTTGGCTACGGTCCTCTCGCAAGCACGTACGCTCTCGGCGTGGCGTTCGTCGCCGGCGGCGCGTACGGCGCATGGCTGCTCCTCACCCGCCGCGCGCAACGCGGCTCGACGATACGCTTCGGACCGTTCCTCGCCGGTGGGGCACTCGTCGCCGCGCTGCTCCCGTTGGGATCTTCATGAGCGCACGAAGTACGACGCTTCCACTCGGCATCGATATTGGCACGGCACGCACGCGCGTCGCGCTTTGCGAGCGAACGCCGTCCGGCGATGTGCGTCTCGTCGCCGTCGCAACACGCCCCACCTTGAGCGATCCGGCAGGCGCGATCGCCGCAGCGTGCGCAGAGCTCGAGGCGCGTGAACGCCGCTGCGTCCTCGCGGTCCCCGCGGGCGACTCGCTGCTGCGCGTCGTCCGCTTTCCAGCGATGGGCCGCCGCGAGCGCGAACGCGCGGCGCGCTTCGAGGCCTCACGTTTCATCGAGTACCCGCTCGATGAGGCCACCGTGCGCGTCATGCCGCTGGACGACGGAGCGTGCATCCTCGGCGTGGCGCGCAAGCGCGTGCTCGACGAACGCGTCGAAGCCGTCAAGCATGCGCGGCTGCGCCCAATCGCCGTCGACGATCCTGCGTTCGCCTTGCGACGCGCGCTGCCGGATGCCGACGCGATCGTCGACATCGGCGAGCTTCACACCGTGTTACTGGTGTCGGACGAGCCGGTCCCCGTCGTCGCGACCTTCGAGACGGCGGGACGCGCGTTCACGGCAGCCGTCATCGCATCGCTCGGCCTCGACGAAGCGCGGGCCGAACAGCGCAAACGCACGATCGGGCTCGGCGGAGCGGGCGAGTATGCCCGCGACCTGCTCGTCGAACAACTCGCGTCGGCCTTGATCGAGACGCGTGCGAAAGCGCGCGCCGAGCTGCGCACCATCACGCTGGCGGGTAACGGCACGCGCCTTCCCGGCTTCGCGGAAGCACTCGAACGCGCCGTCGCGGTACCGGTCCGCATGGCGACGCTCTCCGCCGAAAGCTCGCATCGTCTGCCGGCAGATGTCGTACGCGCCGCCTCGCCCGACTGGGCGCTCGCATACGGACTCGCACTGTGGGAGCGTGCTGCATGAAGCGGATCAACTATCTGCTCACGCGCAGCGAGCAGCTCACCGGCATCCCGCTGCGCGATCTCATCCCCTTCTCCTTGCGTGGTCCGGTGCTCGCGCTCAGCGGCGCGCTCGTGCTCGTCGGCGTGTTGCACGGCCTCCAGTCCGCGCGCCTGGGCGCGGCGACCCGTGACGGGAATGCAATCGTCACGCGCACTGCCCTTGTCGAACGACAGCTCGACGGCGTGCGCAGCTTGGAACGCGAGACGCTCGCATTGCGTCAGCTCGCAACCACCGTCTCCGCGCTGCAACACTCCGGCGCGGCGCGTGCGAGCGAGTTGGCGGCGATCGGCAATCGCCTTCCCAATGACGCGTGGCTCACCTCGATCCGCGTCGAGCGCGGCGGCTACGCGCTTGACGGTCATTGTGTGCGACTCGCATCGGTCGGCACGACGATGGCGGCACTCGCCTTACGCGGCACAGCACGCCTGATCGGGGTGCGGGAAGATCCGACCCGGCACGGCGTCACCTACTCGCTCGCGGTGGACGGAAAACCGTGACGCTGCGCGACCCCCTCCGCGACGCGAAGGCGATCTGGTTCTGCGCCGTTCTGGTCGTGCTGGGTGGCTTCTTCTTCGTCTTTCGCGTCGACGAGGACCGTATCGACGAACGCCTCGCAGCGAACGCGGGTGCCGCCGCGCAGCTCGCCGCCGACGAACGCCGGCTCCGCACCGTCCCGAGCCTCGAAACCGAACGCCGACGACTGCGCCAACGCCTGCGACAGGTCGACCTCGAGGGCGATACCGGTTCGCTGGTCGCGCGCTTTCTGCACGACGCGGCGGCCATCTCGGCCCGACACCATACCGTCATCGCGTCGATCGCCGCAGCTGCCCCCCTCGCGCTCGCGACGCCGACAGCGCCACCTGCGGTGACAACCGCCGCCTTCGACGGCTTGGCGCTCGACCTCACCGTGGAAGGTCGCTACGCCGACGTGCTGGCGACGATCCGCGATCTCTCTGCTGCACGCGTCCTCGCAGCGATTGACGTCACCTCGCTCGCTCGCAAGACGAGCACGTCGACGGACCCGACGCTCAGCGCGACGCTGCACGTCGTCGTCGAACGCCTCGTCCCCGCGACGCCCGCTCGTGTTCGCACTCAGCCCGCGTAGTCGAGCGCTGCTCGCCGGTGCGGCGCTGGCGTCATTCGCGGCAGCGTTCGCGAGCACACCGATCGTCGCACGCGGGGCGGCCGGTATCGCCCCGCTCGATCCGATACACTCCCCTGCGCCTTCGTCACCGACACCGCTGCTTGCCGTCGCTCCGCGCCGTGATCCGTTCGCCGGCGGTGTCGAGAGCGCGCCGGCGTCGCCTCCCCCGGCATACCCGGGCGACGGACGCACGCTTCCCGCGACGCCTGCGACAGTCGTTCCGCTTCCGCCGAACCTCGGCGCGCCGACGATCGCCGGCGGCGGTGCTATGCGCGTAACGGCGATCATCACCGGCGCGCACCCCAGCGCCCTCGTCGACGAAAACGGGACAGCCCGGATCATCACGGTCGGCGACACCTTCGCCGGCGCACGGGTCACGCGCATCGACGTCCGTGGCGTTCGGCTTGGCAACGGCTTTACACTCGCCGTCGCAGCCGCCGATGCCACACCTCCGCCGTCGCTCCCCATGCCGCCGTTGCACATCGGAGGTCGCCCGTGAATCGCACCGCGTGCGCGGCACTCGCCGCATTTCTCGTGGCCGCCGCACCGGTGAGCGCACAGACCGATCGCTTCACGCTCGACGCGCGCGACGTCGAGCTCGCCGACGTCATCCGACTGCTCAGCGCTCAATCCGGGCAAAACGTCGTCGCCGACGGTTCCGTGAAGAGCCAGCGCGTCTCGCTGCGCCTCAAGGATGTCTCGTTCGACGAAGCACTCGCGACGCTCGTCTCCGCGTACGGCTTGCAGACCCATCGCGACGGGCGCATCGTGATCGTTGGTGACGCTGCCTCGATGAACCGCCGGTACCCCGATGAGTCGCTTCCGGGCGGTACGCAGACGCAGGTCTTCACGTTGCAGCGGTCGCGTCCCGACGAACTCGTCGCATCACTTCAGAACGCGCTGCCGGCGGGGACGGTCGTCGTTGGAGACAAGCGCACCGCGGCGGTCGTCGTGACAGGCAGCGCGCCGACGATCGCGCGCGCCCGTCATCTCATCGGCGCGCTCGACGCACCCGTCGCCGGCACGCTCGGCTCACCGCCATCCTTGGCGGTCCACCTCGAGAATCTCAAGGCGAGCGATGCCGTCAAGGCGCTCCACGGAGCCGTCGCCGACAATGTGCTGTTTGCGGAGGACCGGCAGAACGTCGTTGTCATCACCGGGAACGCCGACGTGCAGAGCACGGTGCGCGGTTTGCTCGGAGATCTCGATCGCCCCGGCCGTCAGGTGATGTTCGAGGTGCGTGTCGCCGACGTGCAGCCGATCAACGATCAGACGAACGTCGGCATCGAGTTCGGTGGAACGGGCTACGGCAGCGGCGCACTCGCGCAGTTTCCCTACACGCTGACGAAGAGCTCGATCGTCGTCAACGCGCAGATCAACGCGCTCGTCCAGCGCGGACGCGCGTCGATCCTCGCGCAACCGCGCGTCGCGACACTCAACAACCGCGAAGCGTCGCTTTTGGTCGGAGAGCAGTACCCGGTTGTAACGGTGAACCAGCAGACCGGATTTCCGAGCGTTCAGACGATCGATGTCGGCGTCCGCTTGCGTTTGACGCCGACGATAGGCGCAGACGGCACGATCACCGCTGACGTCCATCCTGAGTATTCGCAGATAATCGGATTCAACAACAATTTTCCAATCATTGCGAATCGCAAGCTCGACTCGACGCTGCGCGTTCACGACGGCGACACGATCGTGTTAGGCGGCCTGTTTCAAGATGTTGACTCCGACACCGTGACCAAGCTTCCGATTCTTGGTGATCTTCCGGTGCTCGGCAGCGTCTTTCGGAATCGTCAGCATTCGCACAACCGCGACGAAGTGATCTTCTTCATCACGCCACGCATTCTCGCGTCGGACACACATGAGTCGCGTTGAACACATAATTACATGTTAAACGCGCTCACTGCGCGGGCGATGCGAGCGGGCGCAATTCGTTTTGCGTAATCATCGTGCAAACTTTCCGATTGCAGACGCGTTCATCGCTTCTGTCTATGCTGACGCGTAGCTCACGTGTCACGCACAAAGCGCTTCGGCTGCGCAAGCGAGATGCCGGACGACGCGGCGCAGATCGTCTCTTGACGCGCGTCGGGCGCAGCGATACACCCATAATCGTTTCCCCTTTCACCATAACCGGAGCCGCGCCGCGGCTCGCGGGAGAAATTGATGGCTCATACCAACGGATCCGACGGGTCGGGTTCGGCCAAGCGACTGACCGACAATCACGGCGCGCCGGTAGGCGATAACCAGAACTCGCTTACCGCCGGTGCCGCCGGACCGACGCTTCTCGCCGATCATTACCTCATTGAGAAAAACGCCCACTTCAACCGTGAGCGCGTCCCGGAGCGCGTCGTCCACGCGAAGGGCGGCGGGGCGTTCGGCTACTTCGAGGTCACTGACGACCTGACCGAATATAGCTGCGCGGAGTTCCTCAGCAAGGTCGGGAAGCGGACCGACGTTCTCGTGCGGTTCTCCACGGTCGCCGGTGAGCACGGTTACGCCGACACCGACCGCGATCCGCGCGGCTTCGCGGTGAAGTTCTACACCGGAGAAGGCAACTACGACATCGTCGGCAACAACACGCCGGTCTTCTTCATCCGCGACGCGATCAAGTTTCCGGACTTCATCCACTCCCAGAAACGTCACCCGCAGTCCGGGCTGCGTGACCCCAACCGCATGTGGGACTTCTGGTCGCTCTCGCCCGAGTCGCTCCACCAGGTCACGTACCTCATGGGTGACCGTGGGCTGCCGCAGGGCTGGGAGTTCATGAACGGCTACGGCAGCCATACCTTCCAGTGGGTCAACCGCAACGGCAAGGCCGTCTGGGTGAAGTATCACTTCAAGACGGAGTTGGGGGTCAAGAACCTGACCCGGCAAGAGGCAGTTCGGATCGCCGGCGAGGACCCAGATTACCACCGCCGCAACTTTTTCAACTTGATCGACGGCGGCGACGTCGCCGCGTGGAAGCTCTTCGTGCAGATCATGCCGCTCGAAGACGCGGCAACCTACCGCTTCGATCCTTTCGACGTCACGAAGATCTGGTCTCACAAAGACTACCCACTGATCCCCGTCGGTCGGATGGTGCTCAACCGCAATCCCGAGAACTACCACACCGACATCGAGCAGGCGGCGTTCGAGCCGTCGAACCTCGTCCCGGGCGTGTGGATCTCGCCGGACAAGATGCTGCAGGGTCGGATGTTCGCTTACGCCGACGCGCACCGCTACCGGATCGGCACGAACTACATGACGCTGCCGGTGAACCGGCCGAAAGTCGAAGTGTCGAACTACATGCGCGACGGCCTCATGCGCCCCGACAACAACGGCGGCGCAGCGGACAACTACGAGCCCAACAGCTTCAACGGGCCCGTCGAGCAAAAGCAGTACGGTGAACCGCCGTACACGATGCCGGGACGCACGACCGGACGCTTCGACCAAAAGACGCCTCGCAACGACGATTACGTCCAGGCGGGCGACCTCTACCGGCTGATGACGCCCGACGCCCAAGACCGCATCGTCGACACGATCGTCACCATGATGAAGTCCGTGAAGCGCGACATCCAACTGCGCGCCGTCGGCAACTTCGCCAAGTGCGACGCAACGTTTGGAGATCGTCTCGCGCGCGGGCTCGATCTGAAAGAGCTGGTAGGTGCGGCGTCTCCCCGTGCCGCCGCTCGCACGTAACAACCGAAACTCCACCACCCTTTTCCTGAAAGTTACTCTCAACACGACCGCGAGGCCGCTCTACGCGGCGACGAACGTAAGGACGGCGCCGGCACGCGACGCCGTCCCCGTTCAGAAACACCAACACGATACAATGAAAAAATACGCAGCCGAGCTGATCGGCACATTCTTCCTCGTCCTCACCGTCGGATGTACCGTTATCGGCGGCGGCACGGGCGTCATACCAGCCGTAGCCATCGGGTCTGCGCTGATGATCATGGTCTTCGCCGGCGGCCACATCTCCGGCGGCCACTACAATCCCGCCGTCACGCTCGGCGTCTGGCTCCGCGGAGCCTGCGACACGAAGGACGTCATCCCGTACTGGGTCGCCCAGTTCATCGGCGCCGGTCTTGCCGCGTTCGCTGTGCGCAGCATGAACCTCGGTCCCGTGCACACGGTCGAGAGCCTTCCGATCGGAGCGGCGTTCTTAGCCGAGTTCCTCTTCACGTTCGCGCTCGTCTACGTCGTGCAGAACGTCGCGACGTCGAAAGATACCGCGGGCAACTCGTACTACGGTCTCGCGATCGGCTTTACCGTCATGGTCGGCGCGATGGCTGTTGGCAAGATCTCCGGCGGCGCTTTCAATCCGGCCGTCGCGTTCGGCATCAGCACGATGGGCCTCGTCGCCTGGTCGAACATCTGGATCTTCCTCTCGGCCGAGCTGCTCGGCAGCCTCGGCGCCGTCGTGGCCTACCGTGTCGTCACCGGAGAGAATCTGCTGCCGCAGGTCACCCGCCGCGACGAGCAAGTCCCGCAGCACTAACGCGGAACAGATACATCGCTAGAACGAACTAGAGCGAGAATTGCAAGGAGAAGGACGCACGTGTGACGTGCGTCCTTCTGTCTTTTGCTCACACGGCTCACATAATTGTGCGTTCGCAAACTTTTGCTGGCGGTCGTCGATTTACGCTTTTGTAGGTTATGGTGAATCCGATTAGTGTGAGTGACGGAGACGAACCGTGCGAAGACGCTCTGCATCACTTCGTGCGCCAGCGCCGCATGCGACTCGCCCCCGACTCGCGCTCCCTCGGCGCGCAGCCGCGGTTACCGGCTCGGATCGGCAAGCCCGTGACGCAAGAAGAGCTGGCCGAGCATCTCGGGATCTCGCGGCAGTGGTATGCACGATTCGAACGCGGCGCACCGGCCGCGTTCTCGACGCTAATTCTCAACCGTCTTGCCGACTTATTGCTGCTCTCTCCAGCCGAGCGTGCGAAGTTGGTGCGGCTCGCGATACCGGAGCTCGCGCCGGTCGTCTCTTCGGACTCGACGAACGTCTATGACGCATTGCGCAACGTGCGCAAGACCGTGAGACGCTTGTGGAACGCGACCTCGGAAACGGAGATCGTGCAGGTCGCCTGCGAAGAAGCGCGCGCAATGCTGCCGAATTTCGAGGTCATCTTCGCGCGGCGGATCATCGTTCCGGAGGAGACGATGTTAGCGCGTCCGGGAGCGACGTTGGCAGCGCGCTTGGCTGAGGCTAGAGCCGAGGCGCTCCGGGAGTTTACGGCCGACCAGCTCGTGAAGCTTGACGACTCATGGAAGCGGATCCCCGCCGGTGCCCTCCTGCCCTTCGAAGCGTACCCGTCGGACAACCTTCAGCGATTCTGCCTCGCGCTGCAGGCGCGTCACATTCGGTGGAGATTGCCTGTGGCCGCACACATCCGCGGACCGAAGGGCTCGGCCATCGTGGGCGGTACGTCGACCCATCCGCACGACGCGAGCGACCTCGAGCGCGTCGTGCTCAGTACCATCGCCGAGTTTGCGTCGATGGCGCTGCAGTAGCGCGAAGACGGTTACGCGCACGGTACGGTCACGACGAACCGTGCACCGCCGAGCGGTGACCCTTCCAGCTCGACCCGTCCACCGATCCGTTCCACCATGAGGCGCACGACGGCAAGTCCGATTCCGCTGCCGTTCGGGAGGGCTGATGCCCGCTCGCCGAGTGCAAAGACGCGCTCTCGATCTTCGCAGTCGATGCCGGGACCATCGTCGTCAACGATGATCCGGACGAAGCGCCGATCTGACTCGTCGATGGTGACGAAGACGCGGCCACCCGCGCGACCGTGCTTGACCGCGTTGTCGACGAGGTTCACGAGAATGAGCGTCAAGCGATCGACGTCGATCGCGACTGCTGCGGCCGACGCCTCGTCGAACGTCACGCTGACCCCGCGCGCGGTAGCGTTCGCCGCGCAGGCGTCGCACGCTGCGCATACGGCGTCGGAGAGAGCGCCGGACGCGCGAGCCGGCAACGCCGCATGCAAGTCCAGCAGGGAGATCTCGAACATGCCTTCGACGAGGCGACTCAAGCGGACCGCTTCGTTGTGCGCGATGCCGACGAAGCGCTTGCGCGTCGCGCCGTCGATCTCGTCGTCGAGCAGCGTCTCCAAGTACCCGCGAATCGATGACAGCGGGGTACGCAGCTCGTGGCCCAGCGCGGAAAAGAACGCGTATCGTTCGCGCTCCTGCACCCCGCGTATGAGCGCGCGCTCGACGACGACGTCGATCGTCCCCGCATCACCGTGCGCCTCGTACGTCGTCCAGCCCGTCAGGACTTCGAGCCGGGTGGTCGTCTCCATCGTCGCGGCGATGCGTGCGAGCGCCGAACGCGCGTCGAGCGCGGCCGGAACGCTGCCACTTTCGCGCGTCGGCGCAACCAGCGCGGCGAGATAGACGTCGCTTCCGGCGTCGTGCGCAATGAGGTCCCCTGCGCGCAACACGCCCGACACTGCGCTGGCGAACGCGCGCGATGCGCGGCGCTCGAGCGCGCGTGCGGCCCGAAGGCCGCGCCGCCACGCCACGCGTTCGAGCTGCGGCAACCGGACGACGAGCAACGGCGCGAGATCGGGCGCGAGCGCGGCGAGCCGGCCGTCGAGTGACGCGAGCGATGCGAGCGGCGCGCGGACGTCAGCTACTCGCAAACTTGTAGCCGTAGCCGTGGACTGTGTGCAGCACGGGCGGCAGCTGCGCGCGCTCTTCGAGCTTGAGCCGCAGGCGCCGCACGTGGACGTCGACCGTCCGTTCGTCCCCGTCGAAGTCGAAACCCCACACCTTCTCCAGCAGCGTCGCGCGCGACAGCGCAACGCCCGCGTTCGCGGCGAGCTCGAGCAGCAGCGCGAACTCGCGCGGCTTGAGGCCGACGTCGACGCCGTCCACACGCACCTCACGCGCCGCCTCGTCGATTTGGAGGCGGTCGAACGTAAGCAGGATCGGCCCCGCGTGCGCAGCGATCCCGCTGCGGCGTCCGATCGCCTTCACGCGCGCAACGATCTCGCGCGGCGAGAACGGTTTGCTCACGTAGTCGTCGGCGCCGATCTCCAGACCGACGATGCGGTCGACCTCCTCATTGCGCGCAGTCAGCACGAGGATCGGAAGGTCGCGGCTTTCGCGCCGGAGCGTCCGCACGACATCGAAGCCGTCGAGCACGGGCAGACCGATGTCGAGGATCATCAAGTCGGCACCGGCGCGCGCAAGCCGCAACGCCGCGGGACCGTCGTGCGCTTCCTCGCAGCGAAACCCTTCGCGCGTAAGGTGATGAACGAGCAGCTCGCGGATCGACGCGTCGTCCTCCGCGACCACGATCCGCGTGACCGCCATACCGTCGGCGGTGCCCGCACCGGGCCGGCGCTAGTCGAGCCTAGGCTTCGTCTTTCTGGACGATCGCCTCGCCGTCGATGACCAGCTTCCCGAGCTGATTGACGACGGTCGCCTTGCAGCGGAGACGACGCTTCTCGGGGATCAGCTCGACGACTTCTGCGATCGCGGTGAGCGTGTCGCCGATGATCACCGGGCGCCGGTAGTGGATCGTCTGCGCGACATTGATTCCGCCCGGGCGCTGCAGCAACTGGCCGATCACAGTGGAGAGGAGGCTCGCCGAGAGCATCCCGTGCGCGACGCGTTGGCCGAAGCGCGTCGTCTTCGCGTACTCGGCATCGGTGTGAAGCGGATAATAATCACCCGACACCGCCGCGAAGAGCAGGATATCGGCCTCGGTGATCGTCTTGCTGAACGTCGCGCGATCGCCGATCGCGAAGTCTTCGTAGCGTCTCTCGCCGTAGCCGCTCATCCGCCTAACCCGTCATCCGAGAGCAGCGAGGCCGGCCTTCGCGACCGCGATATCTTCGTCGACCGTGCCGCTGCTCACACCGATCGCGCCGGCGATTTGACCGTCGACGAGGATAGGAAAGCCGCCGCCGATCCCGGTGAGACGGTCGGCGGCGAGTGCGAGCCGCACGCCTCCCAGGACGTCGCCGCCTGCTTCTTCCGCCGTGGGACGTTTGCGCGTCGCCGCGGAGACGGCCTTGGTGATCGCGATCGTGATCGAACCGATCCGTGCCCCGTCGCTGCGCCCGAACGCCAAGAGGTGACCGCCGGCATCGACGATCGCGACGTTTTGCGGGACGCCGATGCGCGCCGCCTCGGCGAGCGCGGCGTCGAGGACGACACGGGCGCCCTGCTGCGTAAGGAACCGAGCGGTACCGAAGAACGTTTGTCTCGAAGAGTCCACCACACGATGCCGATTCCGCCCTCTGCCGACGTCGCCTTCCGTCTCGCCGCGAATGCCGCTGCGGCCGCCTTCGCCCAGGCACCGCCCTACATCGCCTACCGGACCGACTCGACGGTCGACATTCCGAGCATGCACCAGCACAAGGTCATCGCGCGGCAGGTCGAGTCCCGGACGCGCGACGACTTTGCCGTGCTCCAAGACCTTCCCCAGGGCCAACGGCAGTACGCGCACAGCTTCCCGTTGATCCCGACGTTCGACGCGCTCTCCTATTTCCGGCTCGAGTACAACGGGGGCCGCCGCAACGCGCTCAGCTACGTCCATCAGATCCAGCCGCTCACCTTCACCGATCCACGCGCGACCTCGAAGGCCGATGTCGTCGTCACGTCACTGCGCTACTATCACGCGCAGTACGCACCTGACTCAAAGGACGACTTACTGCACATCGAGATGCAGCCGCTGCAGACGCTCACCAAGGGGAACGACTCGGACTTTTACCTCCACGACGTCTACGTGAACCCGCAGACGAACCTTCCGGTCCGCGTCACCTACACCGGTCCGGACACCGACTTCACCTGCGACTACAGCGTCGTCCAGGACCACTGGGTCGTCACGCACGTCACCTACGCGAAGACGGTCTACGCGCCGCTCCGAATCGGGCGCGTGCGCTTCACCGTCGACGCGACCTACTCGAACGTGACCTTCCCGGCGAAGCCGGACGACCCGAAACTCGCCGACGCCTCGTCACCCTGACGGGGTTAGCCGCCGCCGGCCGGCGCGAGCAGATCGAACGCTCCGCGGGCCGCGATACGATCACCGGACTTCAGACCCGATGCGATCAGCGAGGTGCCGCCGTCGGTCGCGTGGACGTCGACTTCGCGCGACTCGAATGCCGTGTCGCCGTTCTTCTTCTTCACGCTCACGAAGATGACGGCTTTCCCACTCTGCGGATCCTGCACGATCGCATCGGTGGGGACGAGTACGCCGCGGTGCGACGTCCCGTCGATCGTGACATCGACCGCGTCGCCGCTCGCCGCGCCGGCGGGAACGCCGTTGAGCACGACCGTCGACGTCTGCGTCGTCGGATCGACGCTGGGAACGATGTTGCGCACCGCCGACGCGGCATGGATGTTGCGCGCCGGGACGTCGATCGTCGCGCCGGCGCCCAGACGGATCTCCGTCGCTGCGTCGCCTGCAACCGTCACCGTGACCTCGCTCGAGGCCGGCGGTCCCACGACGACCGCCGCCGCGGTAGGATCGACGGATTCGCCGGGATGTTTGAGAACCTGTGTGACGACGCCGTCGGCCGGTGCACGCAGGATCGCATTGGCGAGGTTGCGCTGCGCCGCCGCGAAACGCGCTTGCGCCGAGCCGGCTTGCGCCGCCGTGACCTTCGTCTGCGCCTGCGCCGCGCGCAGATCGCTGGCCGCCTGCGCGACGTCGGCGCGCGCTTGCGTGACCGCGCTGCTCACGCCGCTCCCGGATGACGCGACCTTCGCCTGCGCCGCGTCGGCGTCGGCCTGATCGAGCGCGAGCTGCTGGCGCGCCGCCTCGACGTCTTTTTGCGCTGCCACGCCGCCGGCGAAGAGCGTCTGCGCGCGGTCGAGCGCATGGCGATCGGTATCGACCTTTGCCTGCGCTTGGCGCAACGCCGTCTGCGCCGCGGTCGCGTCGCTCTGTGCCGTTCCCGTGCCGTGCTCGAGCGCGTAGAGCCGATCGCGCGCTGCGGTGAGCTTCCGCTGTGCGCTGGCAACGACATCGGCGGGAACCGTTCCGCCGCCGTACTGCGCCGCCGCTGCCGCCGCGTCTTGCTGCGCTTGACGCGCGTCGATCGTCAGACCGGCGGTCTCGAGCTCGGCGAGCGGCTGGCCTGCGGTCACGTGCTCACCGACGTGAACGTCGACGCGTGCGAGGATTCCGGAACCGACGAAGGCGAGCTTCGCTTCGCTTCCGGACGGTGCGCCGACGCGCCCTTGCGCGTGGATATGCGTCACCAGCGTTCCGAAGCGCGCTGTCGCGAGCGAGACCGCAGGGCCGCCGCCTCCGCTGCTCTCCGCCGCGGTCACCGGTGCGCGCCGGTGGCCGAACGTGAAAACCGCGATCGCGACGACCACGACGACGACCACGGCGATTACCGTGCTGCGCTGACGACTCACTCCTGAACCTCCAGTTCGAGCGTCGCCTGCGCTTGCAGGCGATCATAGAGCGCGGACAATGCGTCGACTTCCGCCTGTGCATACGTCGCGCGCGCGGTCGCGAAGTCCAAGCTCGTCGTTGCTCCGTTTCGATAGCCCAGCGACGCGGCATCGAGCGCCGCCTTCGCCGATGTGAGGGCAGCGTTGCTCGCGCGCTGCGCCTCGACCGAAGCGCTCGCATTGCGCGCCGCTGCGGCGACCTCGAGCGCAATCTGTCTCGCGACGCCGTCACGCTTGGCGACGGTGGCGTCGAGCGCCGCGCTCTGCGCACGCACCTTCGCGCCAAGCGCACCGCTGAGCGGGAGCGCGACTTGCGCGTTGACCATCGGCGCCCCGACGCGGAACCCAGAGTCCCAACCCTTCTCGTAACCGGCGTTGATGGTGATCGGCGGAAGCGCGGTGCGGCGCGCCGCGGCGACGGCATTGCGCGCGGCGGCCACCGCGGCATCGGCCGAGCGAAGGTCACCGCGGGTTGCAAGCGCACGCGCGACAGCCTTGTCGGTCGGAAGCATCGCGAGCTCGGGGATCGGCGCGGGAGCCGGATCGCCGAGGTCCGTCATCGTCAGCGCAGTCTCGCGCACGAGCGCGTCGGCCGCGTTCGCGTCGTCGGCGTTCGCCCTCGCCAAATCGGCTTGGGCCTTCGCGACCGTCTCTTGCGCGCGGATGACGTCGAGGCGAGGCGCATCGCCGGCGCCGAAGCGCGTTTGCGCCGCGGTCGCGAACGATTGCGCACTCGCCAGCGCGTCACGGCGCGCTCCGTCGACCGAGTGCGCCTTGAGCGCGGCGTAGTACAAGCCCAGCGCCTTGACGCGTTCGGTGCGTTCGGCGACTGCTTCATCGATCTGCGCTGCGCTGACCGCGGCGGCCGCCTGCGCGACGAGCGGCGAGTACGCGAACAGATCGCCGAGCGTGAGCTGGACGCCGTACGTCGTCAGACGCTGCGCGACCTGTCCCTCCGGCGCACCTTGCGGTGCCTCCGCGTAGCCAGCGGTCGCCGAGAGACCATAGGTCCCGCGCGCTTGCTGCAGCGCCGCGACGGCGGCGGCGAGGCTCGCACGCGCGACGCGCACATCGGGTGAATCCGCGACGGCACGCCGCTGCGCGTCAGCCAACGAGAGGCGCGCAAACGCGACCGTTGCGGCCGGCGCGACCGTCGTCTGCGCGCGGACCGGTGACGCAACGCCGACCACGACGGCGAGCGCCAGCATTCCGGCAAGCGCTGAGGCGGGGACCGCGCGCGGCACCCGCGCGCCGGTGAAGGTCGCGTAGAGCACCGGGATGAGGACGAGCGTGAACGCCGTCGCGGTCGACAGACCGCCGATGACGGCGATCGCGAGCGGTTTCTCCATCTCGGCACCCGAGCCGATCCCGAGCGCGAGCGGGAGCAGACCGCCGATTGCGGCGAGAGTCGTCATCAAGATCGGCCGCAAACGCGTCTCGCCGGCGACGTGCAGCGCGCTCGCGACGTCGTCGCCTGCGGCACGCCGTTTGTTGGCGACGTCGATGAGCAAGATCCCGTTCTTCACCACGATTCCGACCAGAAGCAGCAGCCCCATGAACGATGAGACGTTGACCGGCGTCCCGGTGAGCTGCAGCGCCAGCGCGACGCCGATGAGCGCCAGCGGGATCGCGCACAAGATGACGAGCGGGAGACGGAACGAGCCGAACGTCCCCAGCATCACGGCAAACACGAGCGCAACAGCAATTGCGATCACGCCCGCGAACTCGCGGAACGAACTCTGCTGTGTCTCGTACGCTCCGCCGATCGTCGCCGAATAGCCGGGCGGGTAGCCGACGTGCGCGAGCACCGGACGCAGCCCCGCGACGACGCTCGACAGGCTCGCGCCTTCGATGTTCGCCGTCACGCGCACCAAACGCCGTCCGTTCTCTTCGTTGATGTCGGTCGCGTAGCCGGCGTTCTGCACCTTCGCGAGCACGTCGAGCGGCGCGGAGCCGCCCTTCGTCACGAGCGGCGCACTCGCGTCCGCGCTGGGATCACCACTTCCGGCGATGCGCACGCGCACCGGGATCACCGAGAACTCACCGGGGACCTGGGTCGAGACATTCCCTTGCGTCCCTGCGCCGAGCGCATCGGCGAGGTCGGAGCGCCCGACGCCCAGCGCCGTCAGACGCGGCGTCTGCGGGACGACGCGCAGGGTCGGATCGTCGTAGACGATCCCGTTGAAGGCGTCGACGACGCCGTGCACCTTCGAGATCGCCGCGGTCGTCTTGTTCGCGAGCGCGATCAACTGCGCTTGATCGGGACCGGCGATCGTGATCTCGACCGGCGAGGGCGCGCCCGAGAGATCGTTGATCTGATCTTCGAGGAGTTGGTGAAAGTCCAAGCTCGCCGCGGGGACGGCGGCCGCGACCTGCTGGCGCAAACGCTCCGCGATCACGTCGTACCCGGGGCGTCCGGTCGGGCGCAACGAGATGCGCAACGTCCCGGTACTGGGCTGCGTCGGCGTGTAGCCGTTGGTGTCGACCCCCGTCAAACGGCCGACGTGCTCGACCGCCGGATCGGCGGCGACGATTTTCTCCATCGCTTGCGCGGCCCCGTCCGACGCGCTCAGCGTCGCGCCCGGCGGCAACGTGTACTTGATCTCGAACTGTCCCTCGTCGAGCTTGGGAAGAAAATCGCTCGGCGAACGGCCGAGCAGCAGGACGGTGAGCACGAGAACCCCCGCCGATCCCGCAAAGACGATGGTGCGATGCGAGAGGGCCCAGCTCAAGACGCGCTCGTAGGTTCGTGCGAGCCGGTCGTCGACATGTGCGACATGCCGCGAGGCGCCCAAGAACGCACGCGCGATGATCGGCGTGACGAACAGCGCCAGGCCGAGCGAGATGATCAGCGAGACGGCGAGCGTGAACGCGAGTGCCCGAAAGAAGAATCCGGTCACACCGGTGAGCATCCCCAGCGGCAAGAACACGACGACCGTCGTCGCCGTCGACGCCGCCATTGCGGCGGCGATCCCGCCGCTTGCGCGCGAGATCGCGTGATCGCGGCTCTCGTGCGGATGCTCTGCCATCCGCCGCGCGATCGCCTCGATGACGACGATTGCGTCGTCGATGATCAGACCGACCGCAACGGCAAGGCCGCCGACGCTCATGAGGTTGAGCGTCTCACCGGCCTGCTGCATCGCGAAGATCGCAATCGCCATCGCCAGCGGGATGATCGCCGCGGCGACGAGCGTCATCCGCAGGTTGCGCAAGAACAGGTAGATGACGAGAACGGCGAGCGCGGCGCCGAGCAGGATCGCGTCGCGCAGCGACGCCTGCGAGGCGGTGATGAGCCGTGTTTGGTCCCAGTACTTGACGATCTTCACGTCGGCGGGAAGCCGCGACCGGATCGACGCGAACCGCTGATCGATCTGGTGTGCGAGCGAGACCGCGTCGGCGCCGGGGAGCGCGAATGTGTTGATGACGACGGCGTGCGTCGCATCGACCGCTGCCTGCGTCGTCGCCGCGCCGGTCGTCAGCGCGATGCGGCCCAGTGAACCGACGGGGATCGTCCCGCCGTTCTTGAGCGGAACCGCGACCGCGGCGAGCGTCGCCGCGTCGCTCGGCGAGGCGTCGACGAGCAACACGAAGCGTTGGTGATAGCGATCGATCGTGCCGACGGACTGCACGGTATTCGCGTCGGCCAACGCGTTAGCGACATCGGTCGCGCCGAGCGAGACCGCGGCGAGCGCGCTGGCGTTGAGATCGACATGGTATTCGACCGGCGCCCCGCCGCTCGAGGTGACGCGCCCGAGTCCCGGCGTTCCGGCAAACGCCGGGATGACGCGCGAGTCGACGAACTGTTTGAGCGCCGCCTGCGAGAGCACGCTCGACGTGAGGCCGAACGAAACGACGGGCTCGGCGTTCGGATTGACGATCACGGCCGAGATGTTCTTCGCATCGGGGATCGAGCCGCGCACCGACGAGATCGCTTGATCGACGGCCTCCAGGTCGACGCGCGGATCGGTATGCGGATCGAAGTCGATGAGGACGTCGGCCGAGCCTTGCGTCGACGTCGCGCGCACGCGCTGCACCGAAGGAAGGGTTTGCAGAGCGGTCTCGAGCGGACGGGTCACCGCGATGCGCACGCGGTCGGGTGGGAGGTCGCCTGCGTCAGCGACGATGTCGACGCGGGAGAACGTCATCCGCGGAAAGATGCTCGCCGGCGCGATCAGGTACGACCGAACGCCGAGTAGCGCCAAGACCACGGCCACGAAGACGATGACTTTGCCGTAACGCAACGCAAACGAGGCAAGGCTGCGGTTCACGCGCATCATCATCAGTGTCTCTGGTGAATCTCAGATGAATATGGGACGCCAGTTCTTGTCGTCAGCTCTCCGCGGCGGGGAGGCGAATCGCGACGATCGCACCGCCTGAGGCTGCGTTTCGCAATTCGAGCGAACCGTGCGACGCACGCACGATCACCGACGCGATCGCGAGTCCCAGCCCAGTCCCAGAAAACTCGTCGCTACCGCGCACACGCGCCCCGTCTTCGCGCCAGAAGCGCTCGGTCGCGTGATCCAACGCTGCGGAAGAAAATCCCGGACCATCGTCGATGACTTGGAGACAAATTTCACGATCGTGCTGCTCGGCAACGATCTCGACACGCGAGCGCGCGTACTTGAGCGCGTTGTGGACGACGCACAGAAATGCGCGGCGCAGCGCAGTCTCTGAGCCCGTCACCGCGACATCGGCGTCTGCGGGCCCCTCAACCGCGATCTGTCGTTTGCGGGCGAGCGGCGCGAGCCGCTCGACGACACCGCCGGTGAGGTCCGTCACCGGGACGCGACCCTGCGACGTCACGGCCGCCGTCGCATCGGCGCGCGCGGCGGCGAGAAGATCACGCGTGAGCGCTTCGAGCTCGTCGGCGTGCGCCGCGATCGCGCGCAGCGCGCGCTCGTACTCTTCGGGCGTACGACGCCGGCGCAGCATGAGGTCAGCCTCGGCGCGGATCACGGACAGCGGTGCGCGCAGCTCGTGCGAGGCGTCGCTCGTGAAGCGCTCCTGCTGCTCGAACGCTGCTTCGAGGCGATCGAGCATCCGATCGAACGTGCGCGCCAGACGACCGAGCTCGTCGTCGGGGGCCCGAATGCGAAGCCTACGCGAGAGATCGTGCGCCTCGATCTCCGATGCCAATCGCGCGATCGCATCGATCGGGCGCAAACCGCGCGCAGCCACCGCGCCGCCCGCAAAGACCGCGAATGCCGCAAGCAGCGGGATGATCGTCGCGAAGACGAGCGCCAAGCTGCGCTCGAGCTCGACGACCTGATCGAGATCGGCCCACACGACGACCGCCCCCGCCGGATTCCCCCGCAGCGGCACGGCGATGACGGCCGAGCGAAGCTGCTCGCCGCCGACCGTCACGGTCACCATCCGCGCGCTGCCCGGTGTAACCGACGCCGCCAGCGCGCGCAGCGCGTCGGGGACGATGAAGCCGCCTGCGACACTGTGGCTCGCGCGATCGAGGACCGCTCCGCGCAGCCGTGTCCCGATGATGCGGCCGAATTGCGCGCGGTCGTTCGCATCGAGGACGAGCTGTCCGTTACGCTGTTCAACGATCGCGCCGATCGCGCGCACCGCCGTCGAGAGCCGGTCGTCGAGCGAGAGGCGCTGCACGCGATCGACGACGACCAACGTGACGGCGGCGAATGCAACGAGCGCGACGAGCAGCGCGAGCGCGTACGCGATCGCGAGCTTCATGCGCAGCGTCAGTGGGCGCTTCACCCTTCGAACGGACCGAACCGGTAACCGGCGCCCCGCACGGTGTGGATCAGCGGCTCCTCGCCGGCCTCGCTCAACTTCATCCGCAGCCGGCGCACGTAGACGTCGATGACGTTGGAGTTCGTATCGCGGTCGCGCTCCCACAGCGCGTCCTCGAGCATCGCGCGCGTCAGCAGCAAACCTTGGTTGCGCATGAAGTATTCCAGGAACGCGATCTCGCGCGCCGACAACGCGATCTTGCGCGCGCCGCGCCGCACCGTCCGCGTCGCGAGATCCATCACCAGATCGCTCACCTGCAATTGCTCGCGCGGCGCGACCAGCTCGCGGCGCGTGATCGAGCGCAGCCGCGCCTCGAGCTCGTTGAAGACGAAGGGCTTGCGCAGATAGTCGTCCGCGCCGGCGTCGAGCCCCGCCACGATGTCGTCGACGGTGTCGCGCGCGGTCAACATGAGGATCGGGGTGGTCACATCGGCGCCGCGCAGCGTCCGCGCGAGCGTCATGCCGTCGAGCCCGGGGAGGTTCACGTCCAGGACGATCGCGTCGTAGCGCTGCGCCCGCGCCGACTCCAAGCCGGTGCGGCCGTCGCCCTCCACGTCGACGACGTGTCCGTCCTCGGCGAGCCCACGGCGCAAGACGTCGGCAAGCGACTCATCGTCTTCGACGATCAGGATCCTCACGGCCGCAATCCTCGCGCAGCCCGATGACGCGCAGATGAACGAAGGAGCCCGTCGGACGACGCGCTCCTTGCGAACTGGCGGAGAGGGAGAGATTCGAACTCTCGAGACGCTATTAACGTCTGCCCGCTTTCGAGGCGGGTGCCTTCAACCACTCGACCACCTCTCCGTGGTCAGCGCCGCTTCCCCGCGAAGAACCCGCGGAGCTGCGCCGCGGTTTCCTCCGCGAGCACCCCGTCAACGACTTCGACGCGGTGGTTCACGGCGGCCGATCCGAGAATATCGATGACGGAGCCCGCCGCACCTCCCTTGGGATCGCGACAACCGTACACGAGACGTTCGATGCGCCCGGCGGCCAGCGCCCCGGCACACATCGGGCACGGCTCCTTGGTCACGTACAGCGACCCTCCGATGCGCCAGCGGTGCAATACTTCGGCGGCGGCCCGAATGACGAGCATCTCCGCATGGGCGGTCGGGTCGGGGCGCGTCTCCTTCTCGTTGCACGCCTCGAAGACGCGATCGTCGACGACGAGGACCGCGCCGATCGGCACGTCGCCGCGAGCGGCCGCTTCGTCCGCCAGCGCCATCGCCCGCCGCATATACGCCTCATCAGTGGAAGAGGAAACGCGCTCCCGGCCCGGCTCGAACGGGCAACCTTCGCCTTCGGAGGGCGACACTCTATCCAATTGAGCTACGGGAGCACGAGCGAGGCCCCGCGGATGCGGAGCCTCGAGTCGCTTACCGGCCCTTTTCGTCGGTCGCCGTCGGACCGGTGGGACCGGTGGTAGGGATGTGCTTGAAGAGATCCAGCTTGTGTTCAACGAGACCGCGATAGAACTTGCGCACACAATCGGGGTGACCAAAGAAGTACGTCCGCGCGTACGCCAGATCGTCCCCCGAGCTGTCCGGCACGTAGTGGCTGATTTCGATCTCTTCCATCTGCGCCCGGTCAACCGGGTGCGGGCAGAAATCGCAGGGGATCGTCGACATCACTGTACCTCGAGAAAAACCTGACTCGGGTAGGATTTGAACCTACGACCTAGGGCTTATGAGTCCCCCGCTCTACCGCTGAGCTACCGAGCCGTAATGCAGCTGACGCGCGATCCTGAACTTCCGAAACCTTGCCGTAAGGACGAATCGCACGTCGATTATCCAGAACCCATCGGTTCCCTTCGTGGCTTCACCATGCCAGAGAGAGGGTGAGCGAGCGAGCCCCTCCAAGGCTCGTTCGATGACGAACCGGGTGTTTCGTGCGGCGGCCGTTGCGATCTGCGCCGTCGCGCTTCTGCCGGCGGCCGCCGGCGCCGATGACGAGGCCGCGGCCTTGCTGGCCAAGCACACGGCCTACGTCGCCTGGTCCGCCGGCGACGGGCGCGTCTCAACCCTCCGGGAGGCCGGTCACGTGGTGCGGGACGACGGGACGACGGTCGCCCAGACCACCGTGCTGTGGTACGGGGAGGCGTTTCGCAGCACGACCTGGGGCTCGGCGCAGTGGTCAGGCGATCACGGCTTCACCGGACGCGTCGTCTGGGCGACGGGGACGAACGGCTTCACCGTCCAGCCCGCCGGCGAGGTCGTCAAGGCGCTCTTCGACCAGTACGCACTGCTCGGCGAGAAAACGGCGTCGTTCGCTGGCAGTGTCGAGCGGCACGAACGGGTCGGCGGCGTCGATACCGCGGTGGTGCGTCTTACCAGCGCCGTCGGCTTGCCGATGGAGGTCTGGATCGACCAGACGAGCGGCGCATACAAGCGCGCTGCCATCGATCCGGGCGGCAAGTACGAGACCCGCTACGACGACATCGCGTACACCGAGGCCGCCGGAAAGCGCTTCATCTCCGGCTGGCGGTACGGCGGCACGAAGTATGCGCGTCGCTTCGAGACGATCGAGTCCAACGCAGCGGTCTCGCCGAACGCCCTGCACCCGCCGAAACAGACCGCCGCGTGGACCTTTGGCGACGCGGCGGCGAGCGTCGACCTCACCGAGTACAACATCATCCTCGACGCGACGGTCAACGGCGTAAAGGGACGCTTCCTCTTCGACACCGGCGCGGGCGGCACACTGCTTCGACCGTCGTTCGTTCAACGCGTCGGCGCGAAGCACGTCGATTCAACGCGGATCGTTGGGATCGGCGGCGGCGAAGCGGGGGAAATACTTCACGTCGACAGCATCGCGATCGGCGGCAGTACGCTGAGCAATGTTCGCGTCTTCTCGAACGCCGGGCTGGAGAACACGTACTTCCAACGCGAGCGAATCGACGGGCTGCTGGGCTTCGACATCCTTGCCGCGGCGGTCGTCGACCTGAACCTGGACACCAAGACGCTGCGGATCATGGACCCCGCGAAGGTCGCGCCGAGCGGCGAGGGTGGGGTTCCTCTGCGCGTCGATCTGTCCGACCTGCACATACGCGTCCCGATGCAGGTCGACGGCAAGGCCGAGGTGCTCGCCACGCTCGACAGCGGCAATCCGGTCAACGTCCTGTTCTCGAAGAACCTCATCTTCCAGAACAACGTCACGTTCACGCCGAATGCGAACTTCTTAGGGATGTACCGGCGCATGAGCGGTGTCGCGGGAAGCGAGATCGAGGAGTGCGGTTACATCGACTCGCTCGCGCTCGGACCGATCCGCTACCATCCCGTGCCGGCGTGCGAATCCGGGTCGATGGCGCGCAATGAGGTGCTCGTCGGCCTGGAGTTCATGCGCAACTTCAACTACGTCTTCGACTATCCCGACGGGCTCGTCGTGCTGCATCCGCGTAAATGAGCGCACAAGAAAAGCCCGCTCCGGCGTTGCGCCGAGCGGGTTTTTCGCGAATACGCGGTCGGAGGGACTCGAACCCCCAACCTACAAGTTCGTAGCCTGTTGCTCTATCCAATTGAGCTACGACCGCGCGCGCTCGCGCGTGTTAGCGGCGGGCGACCACGTGGGATACGGCGCCCCCGACATGATCCCTTCTGAGCGTTCATGCTGAGCTTGTCGAAGCACCGGAGAGAGAGGGATTCGAACCCTCGATACGATGTTACTCGTATAACGGTTTAGCAAACCGCCGCCTTCAGCCACTCGGCCATCTCTCCATGCGCGGGCGTTCCTTGATCTAGCGGGCTTTTCCCTCGTCTGCTTGGGTTGCTTCAAGCTCCGAAGATGATCGTTGGTCACCCACTTGGGCACCCAATCGGCAACCAGGGTACAGAGCGACCGGCGTCGGCCGCCTGGCCTCGATTCGTGATCGTGATGCCGCTGCCTCCCTCATTGAAGCTGTGGGGCACGGCTCTACAATGCTGAAAAATGCACGCTGCAGATCGAGATATAGTTGCGGATTCTTAGCCGGGCGAACCTTGCTTGTCGCACACCCGCCCGCCGACCGTTGTCACGTCTTCACATAGCAGTTTCTGGCCGTTATGGCTCAGTAGAGTCCTGATCTCCGTGGACGCGTCCAAGGACGTATCGCAACGGCTCGCCGACTGTCACCGAGCCTGCGCAACTCCGCGAAAGCAAATCTTTCACGGTTTCCGCGAACCGCACGCAGCAGACTCTCGCTCGTGCCTCGGCGCGCGTCTGACCTTCGCGATCGCGGATATTTCCAACGCGAGACGCAGAAAGTGACAAATGAGGGTCCGGCGTCGTCTCAGCATGCCCCCTCTGTCACGGGAACTAACTTAGATCCCGATCGCGTTGACGACAGCGAGCAGCGCCGTCGCGGCGCATCCAAACCAATCGACGATCGCCCGGCTCGTCATTGACGAGCCGGGCCGTTCGCGCGCTTCGACGCGCAAGATCGGTGTTCTACAACTCCAGCGGGCGCACCATTTTGACGTACGACTGCCCGTTGATGATCACCGGCTTCGCCTTTTCAAGTAGGCGAAACCCGAAGCGTTCATGGAACCGGCGCGATGGATTTTCTGCGTGCACCGTGAGGGACACATACTCAGCGTGCGGTACAGCAATCTTTGCGGAGCTGATGAGATCTCGCATTATCTGTGATGCGTAGCGTTCTTCTGGAGCAACGTCGGCAGGTTTACCGCGGAAACGCACATCTACGCCGACGTATAAGATGTGGGGGTGCTGAACCCAAGCCGACTTTCTCGGATCCGGTATCCGCCACGACGTAATCCCTATAGCCCCGAAACCGACTGCGCCCACCGATGCCTCAGCATACAGCCAAACCTGATTGCCGGGGCGTAGCACCATATCATCGAGCGCGCCCGTTTCTCCGTGCTCGTTCAACGTTCCGGGCTCGAGTTGCAGCCACGCAAATACCTCACGGTCCCAGATATCGGGCCCGTGTTGGAAACCGCGAGCGACATCGAGGAGCGCCGCAGTGAACGGAGTTCGCTGAAGAATTGCTTGACGCCCGTAACCAGAAGGACCGCTTCGATGGCGGTCCTTGATGAGTCTTATTAGCGGTAGAGGCGAAAGATTGAGAGGTCTGATGCGTCAGGAACAGACCGAGGAGAGATGTCGAAGTTTCGATCGGCGGCTGGTCCAGTTAGCTCAGCTAATTCAGCCGCTGCCTCAACACTGAGGACGTAGGGGCGATTCCCCTGAGCCGCGCTTGGAGCTCCGACGGCGATTGCTGTCATCGGCTCTCGTGGCTCCCACGCCGCGGCAGGCCCGAAATTCTGTACATCTGAGAACGGTTCGTACCCCAGCGTTGCGCCTCCGACGGTCAGCTCATCTTCTTCAATTACAAACATCACTGCACCTAATCCGTAGACTGCTCAACTATGGAGGACCTGCAGAAGTTCCGGGCCGCGATGAACGCGTGACCCTCCACTCTGTCATCCCGAGGACCCTGCCGTCCAGCAGGAACTCAAACGAGTAATCGCCTTCTTGCTTAAGGACATTATCGGCCGTCATCTGGGGCATCTGAACCCAGACGTTAGCGCGCCGGATCTTATCCGAAAAGGGCACAATCGGCCCTGCAACGGTTCCCAAAATCTCCCCTGCTGGCGACCGGAGCCTCCACTCGGAGGTGTACGCTCGCTCCGCTCCTCCGCCTTGGACTATACAGACCACGAAGAACGGTGGCAGCGGCGCTGGAAGGGGATCGACGACAACTCCATTTGACACGTCGAGTAAGTTAATGCCCCCAGTCGGCGTAGTCGAGACGAAGGCCGCGACGAGAGTGGCGATGGCATACGGCTGGTTGTCTGGCACGCGCTAGTTCTCTTCTCGGCCGGCTCCGTAATCCGCTTTTCGGGATTCACGACGGACGTTGGTAACGTCCAGGATTCGGCCCGACCGCCGCCCCCTTGTTTGGGGCTAGCTTGCGCCGCCCTCCGGGGGCGTCGATTCCTCGGCAAGGACGAAGAAATCGTCGAGGATCTCCTGCGCGAGGTCCTCGTCGTCGAGGA
>CAZABL010000029.1:0-39648 GCA_964483365.1 uncultured bacterium | reverse complement strand
CTGAGCCTGTCGAAGCACGTCGCGGCGAAGCCGCCTGCTGAGCTTGTCGAAGCCGTCGCGCCACGATCGCTTCGACAAGCTCAGCGAAACGACGTGCTTCGACAAGCTCAGCATGACGAAGGGGATGACGGTGATTGCAGCGGTTTGCCGGCGACGACGACCGATGAGCAGCGGTTCGCGCCGAGCCAATAACAGAGCTCGGCCGGCGAGCTTACGTCCCATAGGGCGAGATCGCAGCGGGTTCCGGGGCGCAGGATCCCGCGGTCGGTGAGGCCGAGGGCGTGCGCGGCGTTGCGCGTGACGCCGGCAACGGCCTCGTGCGGGGTGAGGCCGAACAGCATGCAGGCCATGTTCGTCACCGTCGTGAGCGTCAGGATCGGCGACGTGCCGGGATTGCAATCGGTCGCGACGGCGATCGGAACGCCGTAACGGCGCAGCGCGTCGACGGGCGGCTTCGCCGTCTCTCGCAGGTAGTAGTATGCGCCAGGAACCAGGACCGCGACGGTTCCCGAGGCCGCGAGCGCAGCAACCCCGTCGTCGTCGGTGTGTTCGAGATGATCCGCGGAGAGCGCGTGATACCGCGCGGCGAGCGCAGCCGCGCCGCTGTTCTCGATCTGATCGGCGTGCAGTTTCACCGGGAGGCCGACCGCGTGCGCCGCGTCGAGAACGCGCTCCGTTTCCGCCGGCGTGAACGCGATGCGATCGCAGAAAACATCCACCGCGTCCGCAAGCTGCTCTCGGGCGATGCGCGGCAGCATCGTCTCGCAGATGAGCGCCAGATATGCGTCGCGCTGCTCTGCGTACTCCGGCGGAACGACGTGTGCGCCCAGATAGGTCGTGCGCACGCTGATCCCCGTCGCCTCGCCGAGACGTCGCGCGACCCGCAACAGCTGCAGCTCCGTCTCGAGATCCAAACCGTATCCTGACTTGATCTCGACCGTCGTTGCGCCATGCGAGACCATCGTGCGCAGGCGTTCGAGCGCCGCCGCGAACAGCGCGTCCTCGCTCGCCGCGCGCGTCAGCGAGACGGTGTGCGCAATCCCGCTGCCGCCGGCGGCTGCGGTGACGTAGCTTTCACCCCCGACGCGACGCTCGAAATCGGCGATCCGGTCGCCGCCGAACACCAGGTGCGTGTGGGCGTCGACCAGGCCGGGCGTCACCAGACGTCCGCCGACGTCGATCACGCTGCGCGCGAGCCGCTCGGGGGCATCGGGGAGGTCGGCGCGCGGTCCGACCCAGGCGATGATCCCGTCAGATGCGGCCAACGCGCCGTCGGCGATCATGCCGAACGGCGGCCCGTTCGGTTCCATCGTCGCGAGCGATGCGTTCAGCCATAGCGTGTCGTACAGGTGCACATGCGCCTCTTCGCGCCCGAAGCGCTGCTCCCCGAGGGGGTTGCGCCCGACGTCGCCGTCGACATCGCACCCGACGGCACGATCGTCGCGGTTCAGGCCGGGGTCGATCCGTTCGGCGCCGAGCGGCTCGACGGCGCGCTCGTCCCCGGCATGGCGAACCTCCACTCGCACGCCTTCCAGCGCGCGATGGCCGGGCGCACCGAACGGCGCACGAACGGCGAAGACGATTTCTGGTCCTGGCGCGAGGCGATGTACGCACTCGCCGAAACGCTCGATCCCGACACCCTGTTCGCGATTGCGCGTGACGTCTACCGCGCGATGCTTGCCGCAGGCTACACCGCGGTTGCCGAGTTTCATTACCTGCATCGCGATCCGCGCGGCGATTGGTACGATGATCGTGCCGCAATGGCACGTGCGCTCATCGAGGCGGCGCGCGACGCGGGGATCGCGATCTGTCTGCTTCCCGCGCTGTACGCACACGGTGACGCCGGCGGCGCGCCGCTCGACGAACGTCAGCGTCGCTTTGCGACCGGCGTCGACGATGTGCTCGAGATCGCGCAGATCCTGCGCACCGACTACGCGCACGACGCCGAGGTTGTCGTCGGCGTGTGCGCGCACTCGCTGCGCGCCGTCACACCCGGCGAGCTGCAGGCGCTGCTCGACGGCTCGCCGCCGGACGTCCCCGTCCATCTTCACATCGCCGAGCAGCTGCGCGAAGTCGCGCGGATCGAAGCGGTGCTCGGTACTCGTCCCGTTGCGTGGTTGCTCGCACACTACGACGTCGACCCGCGCTGGTGTTTGGTGCATGCGACGCATCTCGACGCACACGAGGTCGCCGGCCTCGCGCGCAGCGGTGCCGTTGCGGGTTTGTGTCCGACGACCGAGGCGAACTTGGGTGACGGCTTGTTCCCCCTCGCGCCGTATCTCGCGCAGAACGGTGCGTTCGGCATCGGCTCCGACAGCAATGTCTCGATCGCGCCGGTCGAAGAGCTGCGGTGGCTCGAGTACGGACAGCGGCTCGTGCTGCGCAAGCGCATCGTCGCGGCGAACCGCGACGGCGCGTCGTGCGGCGAAGTCTTGTATGCGGGCGCGGCGCACGGCGGAGCGCGCGCCTGCGGGCGGCTCGCCGGAATGATCGCGCCGGGACAGCGAGCGGACCTGATCGTGCTGCCGCGCATCGAGGAACCCGAGCTGTTGCTGGACCGCTACGTGTTCGCGACCGATCGTGCGGCACCGCAAGCCGTCTTCGTCGGCGGTCGCCGGCGCGCGCTGCGCGAGCACGTGCTGCCGTGAGCGTCCCATTGGTCGCGGTTGGTGAAGGGCTGCGGCACGAGCTCGCGCTCCTTGACGCAGTCGTCGACGGCACGCTGCGGTTCGAGGTGTCGACATGGCGTGCGCCCCACGCGCTCGTCGTGCCGCGCTCGACGGCGCGCCTCGAACGTTTCGCCGAGGCGGCACGCGCGTCGGCCGACGAGGGGTGGCCGGTCTTCGTGCGCGAGAGTGGGGGAGGCGTCGTGCCGCTCTCGCCCGGCGTGCTGACAGTCGCGATCGTCTCTAACGCACCGGCGGTGCAGATCGAAGCAGCATACCGAGCGCTCTGCGAGCCGCTGGTCCAAACGCTCGCCGAGCTCGGCGTTCGCGCCGAGCTCGGTTGGGTGCCGGGTGCCTTCTGCGATGGCGCGTACAACGTGGTCGTGAACGGCAAGAAGCTCGCTGGGACGGCGCAACGCTGGCGGCGGATGCGCACCGGCGACGAGCGCCGCGGCGACGCGGTGCTCGCGCACGCGATGCTGCTCGTCGACGACGATCTGCTCGAGCTCGTCGGGGCGGTCGACCGCTTTGCGATCCGCTGCGGCGTCGAGGCCGCCAGCGTCGAACAGCACATCACGCTCGCGCAGGCACTCGGTCGTCCGATCTCGATCGATGCGTTCGCACAGCAGGTCGAGGCGCGTTTTCGCGAGGCCTTCGCGGTACGCGCGAACGCGTGAGCGACGCCTCGGCGTTCGCAGATCGCGAAGAGGCGGGTCGCGCGCTCGCCGCGCGGTTGCGCAAGTACGCCGGACGGAGTGACGTTGTCGTCCTCGCGCTCCCGCGCGGCGGCGTTCCGGTCGGCTACGAGGTCGCGCGCACGCTCGGCGCACCGCTCGACGTGTTCCTCGTGCGCAAGCTCGGTGTCCCCGGACGGGAAGAGCTCGCGCTCGGCGCGATCGGGACCGGCGGGTCGATCGTTCTCAATCAGGACGTGGTCGAGGCGTTGCGGATACCGCGCGAGGAGATCGCGCGGATCGTCACGCGCGAACGCCGCGAGCTCGAGCGCCGCGAGCGCCTCTATCGCGGCGATCGGCCGCCGTTGTCGCTCGAAGACAAGACCGTGATTCTCGTGGACGACGGGATCGCAACCGGCGCGTCGATGCGCGTTGCGATCGCGGCGTTGCATGCACGCAACCCCGCGCGGATCGTCGTCGCGGTTCCGCTTGGCCCCGCGGAGACGTGCGCACAGCTCGCACGTTTTGCCAATGAGGTCGTGTGCGTGCGCACCCCGGAGCCGTTCGCCGGCGTCGGCGCTTGGTACGACGACTTCCGCCAGCTCGACGACGACGAGGTGCGCACGCTTCTACGCCACAGCCCGGTCAGCTAAAGGCGCAGTAGTTTCTTCGCGTTTCCGCTGTAGAGTTTTTCGAGGACCGCGTCGGGCAGCTTGAGGCTGTCGATCGCTTTGATCGTCTCGCGGATGAACATCGGGCCGCCTTCGGGATCGAACGGGCAATCGGTTCCGAACAGCGCGTGATCGTGGCCGAAGAAGTCGAGGCCGCATTGGATCGCGGAGGCTGACCCGTTGACCGACGTGTCGGCATAGAACTGGTGGAAGTAGTCGACAGGACGCTTCCCTTTGGCGTTCATCGCTTTGACGATCGGCGTGTAGTCGACGTTCGCCGTGCGTGTCCCCATCTGGTCCATCCCCATCCCGACACGGTTCTCCAGATACGGCACCATCGCGCCCATGTGGTGCGTGATGATCTTGAGGTTGGGCCAGCGGTCGAAGAAACCGGAGAAGACCATGCGCGCCATCGCAGCGCTTGTCTCGTACGGCCAGCCGAAGAGCCACCAGATCTCGTACTTCGAGCTGTCCTCGCTCGCATAGTCGGTCATCTTCGGGCCGCGCGTCGGATGCATCCAGATCGGCAGATCGTACTGATGCATCTTCTCGAAGATCGGCGCGAACTCGGGATCGTCGAGCGGACGGCCGTTGACGTTGGTGAAGATTTGGATCCCCTTCGCGCCCATGTGCTCGATCGTGCGCGTCATCTCTTCCAAGCAGGCCGGCACGTTGTTCATCGGGAGCGACGCGACCCAGGCTGGGAAGCGGTCAGGGTGCTGCTTGACGATCTCCGCCATCCCGTCGTTCGCGAGCTTCGCGAGACTCGGCGTGACGTCGGCGGGCCCGAGCGATTCGATCGTCGGCAGCGAGAGGGTGAGGATCTGTTGATACTCGCCGAACTCGTCCATCATCCGCAGCCGGGCATCGAGATCCCAGAGCACGGGGATGTGCAGCCAGCGTTTGATCGCGCCCTTGTCGGGCGCGACTTCGACCATCTTGTCGAAGAAGCTCTTCGGAAAAATGTGCGGAAAGATGTCGACCTTCATGTCAGATTGACAGTACACTGACGATCGTCTAGAGTCCTGGTCATGGGACTGGAGGCGGTCTACCGGCGACCCGGGTTCATGATCCGCCGCGCGCACCAGATCGCGGTCGGCATCTTTGAAGAGGAGTGCGCCCCGTTCGAGCTGACGAGTCAGCAGCACGGGGTGCTGTCGGCGCTTGCCGCGTATCCTGGGATCGACCAGATCACCGTCGGCCGCTTGCTGGGGCACGACCGGTCGACGGTCGGGATCGTGGTGAAACGGCTCGTCGAGCGCGGTCTGGTTCGTCGTCGCGTGAGTCCCGACGACAAGCGCCGTCACAGTCTGCGGCTCACTGCACGTGGCCAGCGGCTGCTGACGGAAAGCGCGTCGGCCGCAAGCCGCGCGCAGGAGCGCCTCTTGCACGCGTTCAGCGAGGAGGAGCGGCAGACGCTCCACGCGCTCCTCGAGCGGCTGATCGAAAGTAACAACGAGGAAACACGCGTCCCGCTCACCCGTGATTTGGAAGGAGAACGTACCGCATGATCTGTCGATCGCTCTTCGCCGCCGGCGCACTCGCGCTGGGCGCGCTGCTCCCCACGCAACCGCTACTGGCCCAGTCCACGACGACGCTGCGCATCGCGACGACGCCGCTCGACATCGGCGCGGAAGTTCTCTATGCCAAGGACGCCGGCTTCTTCAAGAAGCACGGACTCGACGTCGATGTCAGCTTGATGAACAACGGCGCGACGATCGCGTCGGCGGTCGCCGGCGGCAGCATCGACATCGCGCAAGCGAATATCGTCTCGCTCGCGACCGCGCACGATCACGGGCTGCCGTTCGTGCTGATCGCGCCCGGCGGTTTGTACTCCTCGGCCGATCCGACGACGGCGCTGGTCGTGCTCAAGAGCTCGCCGATCAAGAGTGCAAAGGATCTCGAGGGCAAGACCGTCGGCGTCTCGGGGATCAAGAACATCACGCAGATCGCTGACGAGAACTGGATGATGCAGAACGGCGCCGACCCGACGAAGGTCAACTGGATCGAGATGCCGTTTCCGCAGATGGGCGGTGCGCTCGACGCGAATCGCGTCGCCGCCTCGACGATCGCCGAGCCGGAGCTCTCCGACGTCGTCGGAAAGAACGGCCGCGTCCTCGCGCCGGTCTATGATGCAGTTGCCAAAGAGTTTCTGATCGGCGCATGGTTCAGCACCGGCGAGTGGGCGAAAGCGCATCCCGATGTCGTCAAGCGCTTCACCGCGGCGATGTTGGAGACGGCCGCCTGGGCGAACACGCACCATGCCGAGTCGGCGAAGATCCTCGAGAAGTACACCAAGATCACGGTCGCTCCGGGGATGAAACGCGTGCGCTGGGCCGAGAAGCTCGACGCGGCGCAGATCCAGCCGCTGATCGACGCGACGGCGAAGGCGAAAGTGCTCAAGGCGCCGTTCAAAGCCGGCGATCTGTTCGCGGCGGCCGTCTGATGCTCAGTCTCGATCGCGCCGTCGTCGGCGAGCTGCGCGCGAAGATCGCCCTGGGGAGCCGCATTCTCGCCAAGCTCGAGCTGGTCGACTACTTGGGGCACGTCAGCGCGCGCGTCCCGGGGACGGATTACGTTCTCATCCGGGCGCGCGGCGCCGAGCAGGGCAATCAGCTGCACATGCGCCCGGAAGACGTCGCGCTCGTCGATCTCGAGGCGCAGCACATCGAGGGGCCACGTCAGCCCGACGAGACGAAGCTGCACACCGAAATCTACAAGGTGCGGCCCGACGTCACCGCGATCGTGCACACGCATCAACCGCTCGCAACGATCTTCGGCGATCTCGAGAAGCCGATTCTGCCGATGCAGGGCGTCATGGCATCGGTCGTCCGCGACGAGATCCCGATCTACCACAGCTCGCGCAAGGTGACGACGACCGAGCAGGGCGCCGACGTCGCGAAGGTTCTCGCCGACAAGACGATCGTGCACCTGCAGAATCACGGCGTCACGATCGTCGGAAAACTCGTCGAGGAGGTCGTGATCAACGCGATCTGGCTCGAACATCAGGCGAAGCTGACGCTGTGGGCGTCGATGATCGGGACGCCCAGGGGGATGCGCCGCGAAGAGCTCGAGCTGCAGGCGAAGGATGCGTTCGGGATCGAGGGGCGCTGGCGATACTACGCGAGTCTGCTCGAGGAGTGATGGAGTCAACCCAAGTCCTGATCGTCGGTGCCGGCCCGGTCGGCCTGACGCTCGCGCTCGATCTCGGCATGCGCGGCGTGCGCTGCACGCTGATCGAGAAGAACGAGACGTCGATCCAGCTTCCCAAGATGGAACGCTGCAACGCGCGCACGATGGAGATCTTCCGTCGGCTGGGAATCGCCGAGCGCGTGCGCGACGCCGGGCTGCTGCGCGAAGCGCCGATGGACGTCTTTCTGGCAGACTCGATGGCGAGTGAGCCGCTCGTGCATTTGCCGTATCCGTCGGTCGCCGAAGCGAAGGCGGAGATCGCCGCGCACAACGACGGCCGTCCGCTCGAACCGTACCAGCTCATCTCGCAGTACACCCTCGAGCCGCTGCTGCGATCGTTCGTCGAGGCGTTGCCGAACGTGACGGTACGTTTCAGCTGCGAGCTGACGTCGTTCGTGCAAGACGAAAACGGGGTGACTGCTTCCGTCTCCGTGCGCGACGGCGAGGAGACGATTCGCACGCAGTTTCTCGTCGGCTGCGACGGAGGATCGAGCACGGTACGTAAGCAGCTCGGGATCGGGTTGCACGGCGACGGCAACATCCGCAAATTGCGTCAGGCGCTGTTCCACGCGCCCGAGCTCTACGAGCGTATCCCGATGGGGAAGGGCCGGCACTATCACATCGTACAGCCGCTCTTCCCGTTCATCATCCTGCAGGACTCGACGCGTCATTGGACGCTGCACTGTCAGGCCGAGACCGATGCCGAGATGCTGACGATCTTCGAGCGTGCGGTCGACATACCGATCGACGTCGAGATGCTCTCGGTCAACGAGTGGACGCAGCATCTGCTGTGCGCCGAGCGCTATCGCGACGGTCGCGTCTTCATCGCCGGCGACGCCGCGCATCTCGTCATTCCGACCGGCGGCCTCGGGATGAACACCGGCGTCGGCGATGCGACCGATCTGGCCTGGAAGCTCGCCGCGGTGCTCGCCGGCTGGGGCGGTCCTGAACTGCTCGAGGCGTACGAGGCGGAACGCCGGCCGATCGGGCTGCGCAACGTCCGCGCCTCCGGGAGCGCGATGCGCGGGCGCTTCGAGGGCTGGCGCACGGCGCCGGATCGCGCCGAGATGGCGCGGCGCTTCGACATCGAGCAGCGCAAAGTCACCGAGATCCTCGGTATCGAGGCCGGCTATCGCTACGTCGACTCACCCCTGGTTGCGCCTGATGCCGGTGACGGACCGGATCCCGACAGCCCGGCGTACGTACCGACGACCTGCCCCGGCGCACGTCTTCCGCACGTGTGGCTGAGCGACCGGACGCCGATCCAAGATCACCTGGGATTGGGCTACACGCTGGTGCGCTGCGCGAGCGACGCCGACACGCGCGGGCTCGAGTCGGCGGTGCGCGCGACCGGTGCACCGCTCGACGTGCTCGACGTTCCGGACGCGGCTGCACGAGATCTCTACGGCTACGATCTGCTGCTGATCCGTCCCGATCTGCACGTCGTATGGCGGGGGAATGCGCCGCCGCAGGACTCCGCGGCACTCGCGGCGCTCGCGACCGGACACGCGGCCGCGCTCGCGCGGTAAACAAGGCGCATGGTTCGACGATCCGCATGACGCGCCGCTGCATCCTTCGACAAGCTCAGGATGACGGTTAGGGGCGCGGCTCGATGAGGAGCGGCTGCGCTATCGCCGCGAGGGTCCCCTTGGTGTCGGCGGCGTGCGCTTCGGCGAAACCTGTGCCGAGCGGTCCGGCGTGCGTGCGTGTCGAGAAGAAGACCCACTCGCCTTCCGGGTAGCGTCCGATCGTGACCGACAACGCCGGTGGAATCGAGAGCCACTGCGTGAGCGGTAACTCCAAACTGAGTCCGTTTGCGGAATCGGCGACGACCAACAGACGCGAGAGCGGGTCGAGCGGTGTCCCGGCGACGAGCGGAACGCGCAGCCGCGCCCAAACGGCGCTCGGACCGTATTCGTCCAGCGCGCCGTGCACGAAACGCCACTCGATCGCACGACCGTAGCCCCACGTTTCCGGGATTCCCTCGAAGAAACGCTGCGGTTGCTCGACGGGAAGCGGCGGCGGTGGTTCTTCGCGCAATGGGATCGCATGTGCGAGCGGCGTGGTACGAATTCGCCAGACGCGCGCCGCGACGCAGACCTTTCCGCCGTCCGCACCCTCGAGGGTCACCTCGAAAAGCTCGACGCGACTTCCCGGCCGCAGCACGGCACTGCGCGCACGGAGCGGCCGGCGCGGAATCGGCCCGAGAAAGTCGACCGCGAGGCGCCCGACGATCGCGTCTTCGCGTGGATGCTGCACGCCGACGACGTGCCCGATGAGCGCGGCAGGCGGCCCCCCGTGCTGCGCACGCTCGTCCCACGGGCTCGTCGTCGCCTCCGTCGGAGCGTACACGCCGTCTCCGGCCGGCTCGTAAAACGCGTCTGGCATGCAACGTGCAACCGGCGGCTTTCCCCGGGGCGTTTCGAACACAGATATGCGAATCGGGTCGCAAGAGCATCGCGCCTTATTTTGTCGCGCCTTCATCGACACGCACGTCTCGTTCCAGCCCGCGGAGCTGCCCTGGCCGCAGCTCGACGACGAGATCCTGAGCCGCCTGCGAGGCTTTCCGTTCTGGCCCTACGCGTACACGATCGAGGCGCGTGCGGGGCGTATGGTCACCGCCTTCGCAGAGACGATCGAAGACCCGCTCATCCGCGAGGCGATCGCGCTGCAGGGCTTCGAGGAGACGCGCCACGGACGACTGATGGCGCACGTCCTGGAACGTTACGGGATCGAGGCCAAGACGCTTCCGATCCCCGACGCGCCGCCCACAGCGGAAGAGTTTCTGACCTTCGGTTATGGAGAGTGCCGCGATTCGTTCATCGGTTTCGGTGCGATCGCGCTCGCACGCGAGCGCAACCTGTTCCCCGACGCGTTACTCGCGATCTTCGAGCGCGTCTTGTTCGAGGAAGCACGACACATCTCGTTCTTCGTCAACTGGGCGACGTACGAAGGGGCGCGGCGCGGCGAGGGGATGGTGCACCGGCTGTGGGATGAAGTGCGCTGTCACGCGCGCGCAATCGCCGGCAGCATCAAGGCTGCATCGACGATGGAAGGTCGCATCGAACTCCGAGATGCCGCGGGTTTCATGGAGGGCGTTACGCCGGCTATGTTTCTCGTCGCCGCTCTGGCGGAGAACCGCCGGATGTTCGCACGCCTCGATGCACGGCTCGTGCGGCCGGCGCTCGTTCCCGCATTCGCCACAGCTGCCCTGATCGGGATTCGACTGCTCCCGCCACGCACAACCGCCGCTTCGCCTGCGCGCTAGGCCCTCTCCATGTCGACGAGGTAGATGCGCTCTCGGGCGAGTGAACGACGCCCGTCGCGCGTGCGAGGATGCTCGATCGCTCGTTCCCAGATCGTCGACTCGTAGCCCTTGCGGATTTGTGGATAGGCCGGCTCGAAACCAAGACCGATCAGCGCATCGCGATTGTCGGTAATGGGACTTAGCCCGCGCCGCAAAAGCGCCATGATTTCCTCGGTGGAATGCACGATCGTCTTCATCAGAGTCTCACCCACATTGTACGAGAGGGCGCAGGGGCGGACTATACGATTCCTCTTGCATCGATGCGCGATTCTGCTGCGGATCGCTGTAAAAGGCTGAAAGCGAGCAGCCTTGCAGGCGCCCGCCTCGCGATCGTTTCTCTGTACGTTCCGATCTCGCATCAGCATCGGACCTTCACGACAAATATGGAGACACGCCTATCCCCGACGCGCTATCCTCGGCGACAATGGCGTCTGAATTCATTGTACGGCGTGGCCGACCTGGCGATGAAACACCGTAGACATATGGCTCGCACAGACCGTGCAGGGGCATTCAGCCGTCGGGTATATCGTCGCGCTGACCTCACAACGTGCAGACTCCGCGCCAGTGATGGAGATCAGGCACTTCTACGTGTTCCATCGCTTTCACGGCAACGGGTTGGGGAAGCTGCTCATGAATGAGGCTCTCGCGACCGCGCGCCGGAACGGCATCGCTGAGCTCTTCCTCAAGGTCCTCAAGGGGAATCAAACGGCGATCGATTTCTACTCGCGCGTAGGGTTTTATTCGGATCGTGAGGAGCCGCTCCAAGTCCGACCGAACGGACCGGCGGTTGACATGATCGTCATGCGGCGCTTCGAGAGAGCGAGAGAGTCAACCGTGCATTAGGGCGGGCACCCTTGTGTTTGCCATTCCTGAAACGTTGCGCACATTGCCTCGGTCCAGCGGGGCTCACCCGAGTTGGCGGGAGGCATCGCACCCGTCGCGACCGCGTCATAGATCGCGGCCGCGTGCGTTTTCACCGTTTGATAATCACTGAGGTCCAGCTGACTCGCCCGCAGCATATGGGCGACATCCATATCAGTGAACATCGGCCTAATATCGGTCCGAAAGCTCAACTGCGCTTTTGCGGCCATGAGGGCCTCTTACCCCGGGAGCTCAGTGGATGGGCGTTACCGGGGCAGGCGACGGAGAGGGCGTTTCGCTATTGCGCGAAGGGGATGAAGCCGAGGACGCTCGACCCGGCACGATTCCGCCGGCACAAACAGACCATGATAATTGTCACGCGGAGCGGCACGTTCGTCTCGGTTCCGAAACCCACCGTATCTGATAGCGTACATGCAACAGCACCAGGCTCACGAACGGGACTTGTCCGATGCGTGTTCCACGGGAATCGTCCACCGCGCCGCCGCCTGAACGAGACGATGTCTTTCTCGAGGTCCTCGCCTTCGTCACGGCGCGGACGCGACGGAACACGAGCGGATTGCTCGCCGCCTGGTTAGCCAGGGGTTGTCAGCAGGCGGCGACGCGGAGGAGCACCTGAGCGGGATGTCCGGCGTTTTGGAGGATCCGTATTCCCGGCGCCTCCCCATCGTCATCGACGCGATCGTGTTCCTGGTCGCGGAAGCCGTCGCGATCGCCGGGAACCTCGGCGAGCGCACGCCGTTGCAGAATGTCGCGAGCGTGCTGCTGGTCGCGGCGTTTTTCGCCGTCGGTTGCGCCGGGCGGCGGTATGCCGGCGGCGTGCGGTTCGCCGTGATGGACGTCGCGGTGCTGGTGGCGCTGGCCGCGGCGCATGCTCCGGCGGGCGTGATCGCGCTGCTCGTCATCGGCTCGTCGTTCCGGGTCGGCACGGCGGTGCTTCTCGGTGAGTGGTGGGTCTTCGTGCTCGTCGATGCCGCCGTCTTGGCGATCGCGCTCGTGCGGGGTCCGCACGGCGACCACGCGCGGGGGTGGGTGTTCGTCGCCGGCTTCTCGATGGTCGCGCTCGTCTTCGTGCAAGCGATCATCTCGTACGCAAACGCCGCCCGTCGCGCGTACCGCGCCCTTGCCGAAGCGCACGAAGAGCTGCGCCGTCACGTCGAACGGGTCGGCGAGCTTGCGGCGCTGCGCGAACGCGAGCGCATCGCGCTCGACATTCACGACGCGATCGGCCACGAGCTCACCGTGCTCTCGCTGCAGTTGGAGACGGCGTCGCACGTGCTGGGATCGCACCCTGCGTCGGCCGATCTCTCACGGGCGCATGCCGCTTGTTTGCGGGTCCTCGCCGACGTACGGCGCTCCGTCCAACAGATCAGCGCCGATCCGCTCGAACGCGACCCGCTCGACGTCGCGATCGCGCGCATCTGCCGCAAGTTCGAGGACGGCAGCGGGATCGCGCTGCATCTCGAGACCAAGTCGTTGCCGTCGTTCCCGGCGTCGACCACGACGCACGTCGTCAACGTGGTCCGTGAGGCGCTTACCAACGCGACGCGTCATGGCGGCGCGCGTTCCATTCGCGTCGAAGCGAGCGCCGATCCGGGCGCCGTAACTATTGCGGTCGAAGACGACGGCTGCGGTTTCGTCCCCGATCTCAACGTCAGTGGTCATGGCCTTCGCGGAATGCGCTCGCGCGCGGAAGCCGTCGGCGCCTCGTTCGAGATCCGTAGCGCGCCGGGGAACGGGAGCCTCGTGCGCATCCGTCTGCCGATCGCCGCAGCCGCAGGCGTCATCGCATGATTCGCGTCGTGATCGTCGACGACCAGGAGATGTTCCGGGTCGGTCTGCGCACCGTCCTCGCGACGCAGGACGGGATCACCGTCGTCGGCGAGGCGCGAGACGGAGCCGAGGCGGTTGCGCGGGTGCAGCACACGCGGCCGGACGTTGTCTTGATGGACGTTCGCATGCCCATCATGGACGGATTGGCGGCGATCACCGCACTGCGCGAGCGCGGCGTCCCCGCAAAGTGTCTGGTGCTGACGACGTTCGAGGACGTCGATCTCCTCAACGCCGCGATCGAGGCCGGCGCAGTCGGCTATATCCTCAAGGGCACGCCGGTGGAGGACGTCGCTGACGTGATCCGCCTCGTCCACAAAGGGTATTCTCCGTTCAGCCCCGGGTTGGTGCAGTCGCTCGCGGTCAAGAACAGCGGCTCGCGTCAATCACTCGACGCGGACGTGGCTCGTCTCTCGCCCCGCGAACGCGAGATCTTCGAACTGCTTGGTACCGGGATGACGAATCGGCAGATCGCGGAGAACCTGTACCTGAGCGAAGGGACGGTCCGCAACGTGGTCTCGGCGGTGCTTGCGACACTTGGCCTGCGCCACCGCACCGAAGCGGCGCTGGTCGCGAACTATGCACGTCCGCGACTCCAGTTGCGCCGCGCCGAAGAATCGTCAGAGCGCTGACGGCGTCGTCACTTCGCGGCCTTCAGCACATCTGACAGATTTGTAGCGTTGAAGCGAACTTGCTTCGCATAGACGATCTCGCCGCGAGGATCGCACACGACCAGGCCCGTCGCCGTTTTGTCGCTCGACGAAACCAGATCGCGCCATCCCTTCCCCGTGAACGTAACGAGAACGTTCCCATTCACCTGCTCCTTGGCGTCGCCGGCAGCCGCCGCGACTTGCTTGAGGATGCGCCTGCGTCCGGCGAAGGCGTGACCGTCGGCGACCACAACGATGTAGACCGCGGTGTTCTGCGGTGCCTTCGGGCCGAGCAGCTGCTGCGACCACGCTTTGACGTCGCCTTCGGCCGCTTTCCCGAACGCGAGGAGAAGAACGAGCGGCTTGCCGGCGACGTCAGTCGGCAGCACCACGTGCGTACCACTCAAGCTGTCGGCCTCGAGTCTCGGGAGTGTCGCGGCGTTTGCCGGGGCCGCCCATGCGAAGGACGCGGTGCCGAGCGACACCGCGACGGCAAGGCTACGCCAGAAGTGACGGAACGTCATGCGCAAGTTTCTCCGGAGTGGAATCGAGGGCGAGCGCGGGGGCGTCGGGCGGTCGGGAGAGCCATGGCGTCAGGACGAGCCCCAGGGTGAGAAGCGCCGCGAGCAACAGCCACGCTTCATTGAAGGCGATGGTCGCCGACGCGCGCGCGATGATCGGTCGCACGAATGCGATGTCGGCCGCGTCGGCGTGCGCGGGATCGACACCGAGTAACAAGTCCCGCGGAATGCCGACGAAGGCCGCGGTCGCCGCCTTGCCGTGAACGAGGTCGTTGAGCAGCTGGTGTGCGATCGCGGGAGGCCGGAGATTCACGATCGTGTCGACCAAGCCGATGCCGACCGCACCGCCGATGTTGCGCATGAAGTTCAACAGACTGCTCGCGTTCGACAGCGCCTCGAGCGGCAGCGGGTCGAGCGCGATTGCGGTGATCGGTAGAATGCAAAAGAGCAGTGCGGCACCACGGAGGGCTTGCGGGACGAATAACCCGGCGAAGTCGGTTGTGGGTGTTTGGAACGCGTTGCCAAGAGCACCGAGCGCGAACATGCCGAATCCGATTGCGGCGACGATCCGCGGCGTGAGGCGCTTGTCGGCGAGGGTCGCAAGCGGCGCAGCGGCGAGCTGAGAGGCGCCCATCACGGTCATGATCGTGCCGATCTCGAGCGCGGTGTGGAAGCGCACGAAGCCGAGGAACAGCGGCAGCAGATACAAGGAACCGTAGAGCGCGGTTCCGAGCACGAAATTCAACACGCTGGCGACGGCGAAGCTTCCTTCTCGGAGCGGTGCGAGGTCGACGAGTGGGTCGTCGCTGCGCAGACATCGCCGCACGAACAGCACTCCCGCGCCGACCGTGACCGCTACCAGTGCGTAATCGCGGAAGCTGCTCCAAGAATCACCGGGCGCGACCTTGAGTAGGATCTGCAGGGCGGCAAGGCCGGCCGACAGCGCGATGAACGAGACGAGATCGATCGATCGCCACGCCCCGACGTCCACCTCGTCCACGTGAACGGTCGCGGCGACGACGGCCGCCACCGCCAGGCCGATCGGTACATTGATGAGGAAGATCCAGTTCCACGACAGAGATTGCGCGACGTACCCGCCGAGCCAAGGTCCGATCGAGGGCGCCAACATCGCGACCGCACCGGCGAGCAAGACGGCGCGCGCTTTCAGATGCTTCGGGAACATCTTGTAGCCGGCTGCGAAGACCGTCGGCGTGACGAGTCCGGCAAAGAGACCTTGCAGCGACCGCCAGACGATCAACGAGGCAAAGCTCGTCGAGAGCGCGCAGCCCAAGCTCGTGCACGCGAATCCAAGCGAGGCGATCGTGAACAGCCAACGTGTCGAGGCGGCCCGCGCGAGCCGTCCGCTCATCGCGATCGCCACGATCTCCGCGATGAGGTAGGTCGTCTGCACCCAGCTCAACTCGTCGAGCGGCGTATGCAAGTCTCTCGCGATGCGCGAAAGAGCCGCCGCGACGACCTGGATGTCCAGGATCGCCATGAAGAGCCCGATGCACATCGCCGTGAAACCGAGCCAGGACGCGCGCAGCGACGTGCTCACGGTGTCGTCGCCGAGCTCAGCGTGAGCGGGGCATTCACGTCGATGGTGACATGGTCGTCGACGCGCAGAAAGAACGTGCTTGGGTTCTTCATCCCCCACGCCGCGTATGGGACCGTGAACCGCGTGTGCGCCGTCAGCCGTCCGTGGTCACCGATCACGTCGACCGGTAGGACGAACGGATGGCGGTCTCCGTGAATGAGGAGGCTTCCCTGGACGTCCAGGTGCGACGGGCCGTCGCTCGCGAGATGGCCGTCGACGTGTTCAGCGCTGAAAACGGCCTGAGGGTAGCGGTCGGTCTGCAGCACGTCGTGCTGCATGTGGGCATCACGCTTGCCGTCGCCGCTTTGTCCGGTCGTGAGATCGATGACGATGTCACCCGCAGCCGTGCCGTCGCTCGGGTTGAAGCGAATCTGACCGTCTTTGACATTGAACGTGCCCTTCACGGTATGCAGAACGGCGCCCAATGTGTAGGACACGGATTGGCCAGGAGCGATCGTCAGGACGACGGCGAGGGCCAATGCCCAAAGCAGCATGCCGACATCATGCGCGCCGCGCCTGAGGCTGTCATGAAGCCTCCGCCGCCAGGAAGCCGCAGCGGATCGTTAAAGCGCTTGCACGTACAGCTCCCAGCGATAGCCGTCCTTATCGCGGAACCAGAGCCCTATACTGGCGGAGCCTTCAGCGACCGGACCGATCTCGTTCCCCGGGTCCTCCAGCGCGACGCCTTTCTCGCGGAGGAAGTCGCGCGCGGCTTCCAGCGAAGCGACGTCTTTCGTGCGGAACGCCATGTGCGTCAACACCGACGGATCGGGCGTGCCGGAGACCAGCAAAAACACGATGGCGTCGTTTCCGAGGAGAATGCGACGCGGCGACCGGGCGCGCTCCTCGAGATCGAACAGTGAAAGCCACCACTCCGCGCTCGCGCTCGGATCGGTAACAGCCAGACTGAAGTGGGCGACGGGGCCGAGTGAGACTGCCATGGAGAGTTGTTCTCGCTCTGGGCAGTCAACGCTGCATCGCTAGCGTCCGCTGTTCTCGATCAGCGTTCCGGTGTGATCGAGCAGTGATGCGATCGTGCGCTGCCGCGCGGCGGCGTCGTGCGCTGCTGCTGCAAGCGTCCCGAGCAGACTGACGACGCTGCCCGACATCGGCGAACCGGGTTCTGCTTGCGCGAGAAGGAGCTCGGCTTGTTCGCGGATCGCGGTCAAACGAGCGTGTTCGCGGCGCGCGTCGAGTGCGAGCGAGGACGCGGCATCGACGATCGCTGTAATGGTGTGTGAGCCGGGAGTCCGTGCAGCCATGGTACCTTCCACTGAGCGGAGTCACAGCATCGCATAGACGGCTGGTAGACTCCTGTCTCCGAAGGAATCCCGTCCGGGGACTTTCGTCCTCATCGCGAAATCCGTGTGTGTGATTGAGACGCTGCCGCAGCTGACGGTCCGCGCCCTGCGCGTCCGCGCGGTCGAGATCACGCCGGAACGCGCGATGGAAACCGCGAGCGGAACGCTCGGGACGACACCGCTCGCACTCATCGACCTGATCACCGGCGAAGGCCTCACGGGGTCGAGTTACGTGCGGTGTTATGCACCGGCGGCGCTGCGTCCGCTCGCGGCGCTCATCTCGGCCCTCGAGCCGCTGATCGCCGGCGGGCCCGCCGTTCCTGCCGTGCTCGACGAGACGTTGCAGCGCTATTTCCGTCTGCTCGGACCGCAGGGGCTGACGGGAATCGCGATGGCGGGAATCGACATGGCGCTTTGGGATGCGCTTGCGAAAGCTGCCGGCGTCCCGCTCGTGACGCTGCTCGGAGGCGAGCCCAAGCCGATCAAAGCCTACGCGAGTCTGCGCTCGATGAGCCCGCAACCCGCCGCGGAGGAAGCGGAAGCGTTGCTCGCGCACGGCTTCACCGCGATCAAAGTGAAAGTCGGACGAGGCGATCTTGCCGCCGACCTCGCAACGATTCGCGCCGTGCGCGCCGCGATCGGATCCGCGGTGCAGTTGATGGTCGATTATAACCAAAGTCTTTCGGTCGAGGGCGCGCTCGAGCGCGGCCGCGCGCTCGAGAACGAAGGACTCGCGTGGATCGAGGAGCCGACGCGCGCCGACGACTATGCGGGACACGCGCGCATCGCAGCTGCACTGCAGACGCCGATTCAGCTCGGCGAGAACGATTGGGGACCGCACGACGTCGAGAAGCACATCGCCGCGCAGGCGTCGGATCACCTCATGCTCGACGCAATGAAAGGCGGCGGCGTAACGGGCTGGCTGCGTTCGGCCGCACTCGCTGCGAACGCGGGCTTACCGGTTTCGAGTCACGCCTTCCCGGAGTACAGCGTTCACCTGCTCGGCGTAACGCCGACGGCGACGTGGCTCGAGTATCTCGACCACGTCGGACCGATCCTCGCTGAGCCCGTCCGCATCGAGAACGGGTATGCGGTGATACCCGATCGCGCGGGGAGCGGGCTGGTCTGGGACGAGGACGCGCTTCGTCCATTCGGCTCTTGAAGTAAGGGCTGTCTGCGCGCTATACTCCCCGCACGCTCAGGGGGCGCTTCGACATGAGCTTCTTCCGTGCTTGCGGTTGGTCGTTTTCCGCCGCCGTAGCCGTCGTGCTGTTTTGCAGCGTGACGATCGACGTGCCGGCGTTTGCGCAATCGAGCGTCAAGGGTTGCCATTCGGGGCCGCGCGGCGCCTTTGGCTTGACGAGCTGTGAACGCGCGCAGCTTGCAAAGCTGCCGTATGCGGTGCTGCCCAATCCCGTTCCGACCGGATTCCGCGTCGTCCCGAACCGATTCCACGTCGATGCGCACTCGTATCGCGTTGTGTATCGCCGGCCGTCGGACGAGGCGTCGATTATCTACGAGGGCTCCGACGCCGTTGTTGCTGCTGCTCCGCAACCCACGCGACAAGCGGAGGCTCCGGCTGCGCGCCCACGCGGGTTCTTCCAGCGTCTCGTCGGTATGCGACCAAAGGAAACCGATGTGAACGCGACGGCGGGCAGCGGAAGCGGCGAACAGGAGCGGTCCCCGAACCTCAACGGCCCGTCCGCCAACGGCCCAGTCGTCGGCACGGTGCATTTCAAGACCAATGACGCCGGGTGTCTGGAAGGAAAGTCTGACGGCCAGGTCATGCGCAGCGGGCAGGTCACCGTGCGAGGCTGCAACCTCGAGTCGGACTTCGTGCTGAAAACGGTACGAACGACCGCGCGCGTCTCGGGTTGATACCGGCGCGCGGGCGAGGGAGATCGCGTGCAAGTAGAAGCGGTCGGATCACCAACCGGAGAGACGCAACCTCGGCACTGCGCGCGTTCGCGCGGTCGGTTCCGGCGGCGGCTGGCAAACGTGCTGCTCGGTATCTCGCTCCTCGTGCTCGCGTTGGACGCGCTGGTTTGCTACTGGCAAGGTTCCGACATCGTCGTCCAGACTCTGGCGCGGCTGTTGCTCATCGGCGTCGCGTTCCTCGTCTCACGAAGCGCGCGCGACGACCTGTCGTGGCTGTTGGTCTGGGGCTTGATCGGCACGTCGTTCGACACGTTTTGGTCGTACCGAGGGGGCTACGACGCGCACCCGCGCGAGGCGTTGATGGTGCTGAAGTACCTCGCCGTACCGGTCGGGCTTGCTGCCCTTATCCGCTTCACCGCTGAGTTCGGAGGCGGTGACTGCGATATCGCAGGTGTGCGCAAGGCGATTCGAACTGCAGCGTGGCCACTCGGCGGTGTGTTGGCCCTCGCAGGCCTCGTCCACGGAATCACCTATCTTGCCGGCTGCCAATACGGCCCCACGTATGTCGCCGAGGCCAAGACAGATTTGAACGACTTCTACGGCTGCCGGTCGTTCGTCGACTTTTGGTTCAAAGCGTACCTCTCGGTCGACGTCTTCGCGCGGTTTGTGATCATCGGCGCCGCACTCGTTGGACTCTGGGTTTCGACGAGGAAGCAGCGGGAATTCAGCGTCCTCACGCTGTCGTGCGTCGTCTTCGCAGTCGGCCCGGCACTCGACTTCATCGCTCGCTTTTACGAGAACAGCCCAATCGTAGGGTGGGTGGCTGGAGACACGGGCCGCATGATCAATGCCGCCTCCACCGTCCTCTTTCCGATCGGGCTCTTGGCCGCGCTTCACCGGCGTGAGCTCGAAAACGGATCCTTCCTGCACAAGACGGCAATCGTGACGATCGTCTTGACCGCCCTCGGCGGCGTCTGGTACGGGCTGGAGCACCTCGTCGAGAAGGTCCTTGACTTCAGCTACACCGAGTTCGCGCATGGAGTGACCGATGGCCAGCCGCACGCTCCGAAGTGGATGATCGATATCGGGCTCGGCGTGTTGGTTGCGCTCTTATACAAACCGGCATCGCAGTTCATCGGTGACTACGTCGAGCGCACCATGTATCCCGATCGCGGTAAGCGATTGCCGATACTCCAACACTGCGTCGATCAGCTCCAGCGCATCACCGAACGTCGCGCCCTCGACGAGCTGTTGATGCGGACCTCGCTCGACTGCGGAACGCATCCTCTCTGGCTGTTCAAGGCCGAGGAGAACGGTCGATTCGTCTGCCTCGTCCCCCAGGACGATGCGTTCGACGTCCAGGTGAGCCTCGACAATCGCTGCGTCGCGCACCTGGCGGAGGGCAAGATCGCAAAGAGCGGTGTTGAGAAGCTCTTCCCCGGCGCCGTGCTCGCGGCTCCGATCGTCCTGCGCGGCAAGCTGATCGGCGTACTCGCCTGTGGCGCCCCACGGCTGTACGATCCGCCCGAGTTCGAAGCGGCAGAAGAACGTGAGCTCTTCAGTCTTGCCCGCGAGGCCGGTGCGGCGCTCTATGCGATGGGAGAGCTACGGGTATGACCGTCAGTCGTGGCACCTTCGTCGTCATGCTCGCGGCTGTGGCAACGCCTGCCGTCGCCGGAACACCGGAGGACGATCACAAAGCCGATCTCGCCGTTGGCAAGCAGCTGTACGACAACTATGTTGCCAACGACCTGATTGTCGACGACTCACCGTATCTTCCGATCCTCAAGTCGGTCGGTGCACGGATCGTGCGCGCCAGCGGACATCAATGGTACGATGAGCGCTTTTTCGTGGTGCGCGGAAACCAGCTCAACGCACTCTCTGCGCCGGGCGGCTACGTCTTCGTGAATGAAGGGCTGCTGCGCTCGGCCGATAACGTCGACGAGCTCGCGAACGTGTTGGGCCATGAGACTGCGCACCTCGTGCTGGGTCACACGATGGCCAAGCGGGTCCAGGAACAGCGCAAAGACATCCTCTTCAAAATCGGCCACGCGCTCTCCAACGACGAGTCGAAGGGTTCGCAGAACACCCTCAAGGTCGCGACCGGGGCGGGGACCTATACGTTCCTCAACTACAGCCGTCAGCAGGAGTACGCGGCGGATCAGTACGGTGCACAGCTTGCAGCAAAGGCCGGCTTCAACCCGTACGGTTCGGTATGGTACTGCCAAAACGTCATCAAGATGCAGGGCGATATGGGAACGTTCGAGCCGTACGTCAAGCAGCACCCGTCGAACTCCGACCGCATCTCGCGGCTCGAGACGTTCATCGCCGAGAATCACGCGCTCTTCGGAAACTGGAAGAACCACATGGCGTCGACGAGCGGCCTACCGGTCGCGGCGCGCCAATAGCGGCAATCGCGAGCCCACGGCGTAAGCATGTGGGCATCGCGATTCGCTGATTCGTCTACGGTTACTCGAAGTATGGGTCGTAGTCGTAGGGATACATGTAGTCGGCGTAGTCGCCGCCCCACATCGAGTCGTCGCGCACGGCGCTCTTGTCGCGGCGAAACACCACGCCTCCGAGGCGCGCCATCGCGGTGTCGACCGGTGTCGTCCAATCTTCGGAGACTTCTGCAATCACCGCCGACTGGCCGGGCTTCATCACAAAGCCCGATTCGAATGCGGCTTGTTCGTGTTCGCCGGACTTCACCGCATCGGCGGTCAACCCGACTGCGCCTCCCGCCGCTGCGCCGATGCCGGCGGCAGTCCCGACTGCAATGCTCGCGCCGGCAGCCGCGCCGATCGGTCCCGCAAGCGCGCCGAGCAATGCGCCGAGGCCAATCCCGACCGCCGTACGCACCCCGGGATCGGTGCGCTTCGTCGCGACCTCGACGTGTCCGTAACTGTCGCGGTGGATCACGGCTGCTCCATGGACCGTGATGTCGCCGCGGTCGTCGAGTTTCCACAGCTCGTGGAGTCCATCGAACGCTTTGTCGTCGCTGTCGAAGACCACTGCAATATAGTTGTTCATGATGTGAGGATCCTTATCTCAGAAAGTGTTCCGCGTCGTTCGCGGGGAGAGTGAGCTCGTCGTGGCGACAACGTAACACCGCATGCAACACGCATCCATACAGTCGCGCTGTGTAGCGCGCAAAGGTCGAGATGAGTAGTCTGGATCCATCAACTGACCACGATCCAGCGGAGGTCCCTGTGAACAACGTCAACGACGCGATCCAGAAAGCGCGCACTGAAGCGCAAGAGCTACACAAGAAAATCGAAGCCGGCACGACGAAGAACCACGCAGCACTGCGTTCCGATCTGCAGAACGTAGCCGCCCAGGCGCAGCAACTCGGCTCTTCGGTCAAGAAGCTCGCGGAGGGTCAACAAGCCGATGCGAAGCAGCACCTCAAGGATGCCGCTTCGCAGCTCGAAGACGCAGCGAACCACGCGAAGTCCGTCGCTACGGCGACTGACAGCGATATCAAGCAGGCCGCACAAGCGACGTTATCGCGCGCGCGCGACGCGGTGCAGAGCTTGAGTGAGGCCGTCGCCGCGAAGCGCTCGAAGGTAAAGGTCTAAGCGACGCGGGAAGGGCGGCGCGCGAGCCGTCGGAACGATTCGCGCGTCCCCTCGTCTGCGGGCATCGCGACGGTCAAGACGTGGTCGCGGTCGAGGATGCCGACGCCGCGCAGCCGGATACTGCACCGCCCAACAACGGGGTGACGAATCGCGATGGTGTGATCGACGTGGCGAAGGTCGGCGATACTGCCTCGCTCCCAATATGCGCGAAATCGGGCGTTGTCGCGAAGTGCGGCAACGGTGCGAATCGCGTGCGGGTCGCGATGCGCTACTTGCATGCGCAGCGAGGCACATGTCAGCGACGCAACGTCGTCCCAATCCTCGAAGAACGCGTAGCAGCGCGACTCCTCGAAGATCCGCATCGGAAGGTCCGCTTGCCGAGAATCGGCCGCCACGCCGTCGAGGAGATACAACTTGCGGCAAAGGTTGTTGCCGCTGACGAACTGTAGCGCGCCGTTGAGCAACGCCAATGCGGCATCGTCGTGTTCAGCGACGAGACCCAGCAGGCCGTGCCGCTCCGCGGAGCGGACCGGAAGCGACGCCTCTGCCTTGCACAACGCGAAGAGATACTTCTTCTCGACGTCGTTCAGCCGTAAGGCTGTCGCGGTTGCGTTGAGAAACCGCGCGGAGACTACGTCGGCTTTGCCAAGCTCGAACATCGCATACCACGTCAACGAGACGCCGACCAGCTCGGCGACCTCCTCGCGGCGTAGTCCGACAACGCGCCGCACGCCGCGCGACGGCAGCCCGACATCGTCGGGCTGCAAGCGGTCGCGACACTGTTTGAGAAAACGGGTGAGCTCCGCGCGCGTCCAGCGCTCGCCATCGTGCGAGCGCTCATCGAATGCGTTGCTCTTTAGCGTCACGTGCTCCCCATTCTTTCAGCGTGCCTGCCACGAGCGGCGGGCTTGCGAAGACCCTAACAGTCTCGCAGCACGTGAGCTAGCCTAGAAAAAGTCATATGAAGTTTCACTAGGCTTCTTGCGGCGCGGTATCGGTGCTACCGTGAGTGCTCCCCTACATCCGCTCGCACAAAGGAGCAAGCTCATGGTTCAATCGCTGGCCACTTCCGTTTCGAAGACGTGGCCGACATTCATCTGGCGGGGAATCTTCGCGTTGATTCTCGGCGTGATCGCCTTCGCGTATCCCGGCCAAACGGCGACGGTACTGACGTACGCCTTCGGCGCCTACATCCTCCTCAGCGGCTTCGCGATGCTCGCCGCCGGCCTCGGCCTCGGGTCGGTGAACGGACCGTGGTTTGGACTCGTCCTTCTGGGATTGCTGTCGATCATCGCCGGCATCTACATTCTCGCGCAACCCGGTTTGGGAGCGCTTACGCTTGCATACACCGTCGCGCTTTGGGCAATCGCCACCGGCGTGCTCGAGATATTCGCGGCGTTTAGCGCGCGCGACATCGTGCCCAACGCGTGGGCGATGGGCCTCGTCGGCCTGCTATCGATCGTCGCGGGCGTCTTCATAGCGTACGCACCCGGAAGGGGCTTAATCGCTCTCTCGTACACGGTTGGGATCTACGCCGTGCTCGCGGGCGTCACATCAATCGCGTTCGCGATCCGGCTGCGCGGTTTGCCTGGTGACGTGAAGGCCGCGACCGGCGTTGGCGCGTAAATCGCTAGATGCATCCGCAGCGCCGGCAGCAAGCCGAGGGCGGGGGCGGAATCGCACTCAACGACGTGCTGATTTGGGTGTTGATTCCCGCCCTCTCGTACCTGGCCGGCGCGCTCTTTCAAGCCGGCTACAACCACTACTTCGATCTCCCGGATGCACTCGTGAGTGCCGATCCGGTCGCGATCTTTCAGGCTGCACGGCGTTATCTCGAGCTCATCGCGAGCCACTTTAGCGTCGCCATCGCGATCCCGCTGGCGTTTCTGATCTACCTCACCGTTCTTCCGAGTGAATTCTACCGGCGTCACGCGATTCTCGTGCTCGTCATGGCCGCGGTGGCGCTCTTGATTTCCTTCAGCATTCGCCCGTTCGCGTGGGCAATCGTCGCCGCAGCAGTGCTGGTTGCCGTACAACTCGTCGCGCCGAAAAATGTCCACGTTCGCCAGCTGAACGTCACCAGCCCGGTGGCCGTCAAGACGTTGGCGATCGTGGCGTTTTTCTACGCCACGCTCTTTAGCGCCGGGTACGAATCGGCACGCTACGAGACGCTGTTTTTCGTCACCGATCATGACCCGCGTTATGTGATGCTCGCCCTGAACGACAAAGACGCGATCGCTGCCGAATTGCTCGATGCGCACTGCAAACGCGTCACATCGGTCCCCTCGTACATGCAAGACTATCATTTCGACCAGCACATCAGGGCGTTCACACTCGGTGACACCGACACGCCACCGTTTAAGCTCTACGCCTCCAATGGCCTCAAGCCGGCGAAGGCGTGCGCCTCGCCGGACCAGTCGGGTCACGCTCGTGGCTGGCTGAGCGCGATCTGGATTTGATCTCGTCGAAAAGCCGATCGACGCTTAGCGTTCGCCTACCGGTACAGCAGTCAAGCCGTTGGTGCCCGCGCACGAAGACGCTGCGCGGATCAGGTCCGCGGACCCAATGACATCAGAACGCGAGAGATGCTATCGTTCTGTGGGTGACGCTCGAGTCCGAAGTCGAAAAGGAGCGCCTAAGCGAGCTCGTCAAGTCGTGCCGCGCACGAATCGCCCCGGGGAGTGCATCTCTCGGCCCATACGTGCGCCTGCCAAACCGCGTCGGAAAGCCGATCACCCAGGCAGAGGCTGCCGAGGCCATTGGGATCAGTCGCCAATGGTACATGATGATGGAGACCGACCGCGCAGGCCGCGTCTCCGCATCGGTTCTGGCACGAATCGCCGACGTGCTCATGATGGATCCGGCCGAACGCGAGAGCTTGTTCCGGCTCGGCGTCCCGGAGCTTCGCCGCTCTGTCCTGACGCAGCAATCGACCGCGATCCTCGACGCATTCGCATCGTTCCGCCCGCTCGTGCGGCGCCTTTGGGTGGCGACGACGGAAGCGGAAGCGCTGACGGTTCTCCGCGAGTACACGTTGCCGCAGCTGGCGCCGGACAGGGTGCAAACGTTAACGAGAGTCGGGGAGGGCCATTGGGAGCGCGCGACGACCGGCGACTCCGAGCTCCCGAAGCGGTACGACGCGTTGGTCAGTGATCTCTCGGGCGGCTCCGTCGTCGATGACCTCTGCTGCTACACGTTCATGGCGCAACCCGGTGAACTGATAACGCGTTCCGAGCGGGACGCCCGCTTCCCCGACCTCGCTGCAAAAGAGCGACCCGTGCTCACGGCGATCGGTTTAGCCGACCTTTCGTTCGCCATGGCGAGCATCCGATCGCAGCGGGGGTTCGTCGCGCGCCTCTTGGCGGTCCGCAACCGCGCTCACGCGTTTAGCGAGATCGAGCGCGCGCAACTGAGCACGCTCGCCGAGCTCGCGTCGCTCGCGCTCTCGGGTTACGCCTCGTCGCCTGCGGCGTGATAACTCGTACTTAGCTTCGTAGAAAAGCCGCTCCTAGCTTACAGGGGTGCCTCTTCCTTGTACCATCGTTCGCATGAAAGCGATCGGCACCGCACGATGACGCCCGTCCTCAGGATGCTGCTCTCTGCGCCAGGCGACGTCGAGACTGCGCGTCGCCAAACGCTTCGCCTTGCGTTGCGCAGATGGCGCGCCGCGATCGATCCAGCGACCGTCAACCTTCCGCAACGCGCGCGGCGGGCAGCCGGGTTGACCCGCGACGACGTCGCCGAGCTCGCCGGCCTGAGCCTCTGCTGGTATGCGCTGTTCGAAAGCGGCTCGCCGAAGCATCGCTGCTCTCCGCGGTCGGTCGATCGCATCGCAGACGCGCTTCGTCTCGGCGACGTCGACCGCGCGGTGCTGCAGATACTCGCGAACCGCGAAGCATTTCGAAGCGTCCGCCTCATCGCGCGGGCGTCGTTTCTCGGAGAGACTGCCCAGCTTCGTTCGCGGGCAGCTTGAGCGGTGCGGTTATGAGCAAGATGATCGTCGGCGCGGCAATCCTCGCGGCTGCGGTCGCGACGGCATTCGTGCTGGTGAAGGCGTATGCTATCATCCTTGCGCTCTTCGGCGCGGTCGTCGTCGGAGAAGCCGCGCGACCGCTCGTCGATCGGTTGGGCGCCCGCGTTCCGCGCACCCTCGCAGTAGCGTTGGTCTTTGCCGGGGTCCTCGCAGCGATTGGGTTCGCATGGGGAATTCCGATCCGCGCTCTTGCGCCGCAAGTCATCGCATTCTTTCAGTCGTTGCCGAAGTATCTCGCCGATCCACGGCTGCACGTGCTCGCCGGTTCTTCGCCGAACCTCTCGTCAATCGTCCCTTTCGCGCAAGACGTGTTGCACGCCGAGTCCAACGTCGTCGTGTTGTTGTCGACGCTTGCGCTCGTTGTGTTGTTGGCTGTCTTCTGGCTCGGATCATCCGATGCGCTTCGAGCGTTCCTCCTGACGCTCGTGCAGCAGAACCGCCGTGATGAACTCGATTCGCTGTTTCGCGAAATGGGAAGTCGGATGGGCACGTACGTCAACGGAACGATCATCAACGGGGCCATCGTCGCTGCTGGGAGCGTCGCTGTCTTGGTCATCTTGCGGTCGCCGTATCCGGTGGTACTCGGCCTCATGCAAGGCCTGCTTGTAGCAGTCCCCTACGTCGGAACGCTGATCGGTGTGGTGACTGCCGGAGCGGTGGTGTTGGCGGCGAAGGGCTGGCCGAACGCAGCAGCGGCGATTGCTGCCCTCGCGGTGGTCGCAACGCTTGAAGGAAGCTTCATAGCTCCGCTGGTCTTCAAGAAGAGTCTCAACATCGATCCGCTCTCGACGACGCTCGCAATAGCGATCAGCGGCGCGCTCTTCGGCATGGGCGGTGTCGTACTCGCCGTGCCGGCAGCGACGGTAATACAAACGATCGTTGTACGCGTTATCGCACCAGCGATCCGGCGCAACAACGCAGCACCCTCGTCCACCGCCTAGATGTCTGCGACCTGTATGAAGTACTGGATCGACTCACGTTCGGTAGGCGAGCAACGATGCTGCGGTGACTTTGTGAATTGCTGGCAACTCTCGCCGCACCGACATGCAATCATCGTTGGTGACGTCGCCGGTCGAGGCGTCGCTGTCGGAGACGCAGCCGTCGCGTTGAGGGAATGTGCCCGCGACCTCGTCATCAGTTCCATTACGTTGACGACGATGTTGTGCCTTGCCGCCGACGTGTTCACACGAACGATGATGAAGGAGTCTACGCCGTTTGTGAGCCTCTTCGTCGGGGTGTTCGACAGCGCAAAGCGATTGATGCGGTATGCTTCGGCCGGTCATGAGCCAGGTTTGCTTTTCAGCGCAGATGGAACGCAGGAGCAGCTTTATCCGACGGGTCCCGTGTTGGGCGTCGAAGCGGTCCCGAGTTTTAGCGAACGCGCATTAGAAGTGCAGTCCGGCAGCCTTCTCGCCGTCGTCACGGATGGCGTTACCGAAGCACGCCGGTCTGATGGCAACCGGCTCGATTTCTTCGGAAGCCGAGGCGTAGCACGCGCAGTGGGTGACGCTCTCCGCGACGGCGCGAATCCCGCGCGGGCGATCTGCAGGGCAGCGACCGAACACGCCGGCGGTGTCCTTTCGGACGATGCGAGCGCCTTCGTGTCGTTCCTTCAGGTCGAGGGGAACGCGGCGAGCGCCGCTTGCCCCAAGCAAATACCTCCGTCGTTGGGCGGGACGAGCCGGTTGATCCAGAGCGCGTCGCCGAGCCGGGCGCTGAGCAGCGCGAGCAGCAAGCGGTTTTGGAACACGCCGCCGGACGCCACGAGCGGGAGATCGCAGCCGAACGTGCGGTGAGCGCGGACAACTGCGTCGGCGATCGCGACGTGGAACGCGTGCGCGATCCGGCCGGGATCACAACCGCCACGTCGATCGCGCACGATCGCGACGAGCAAGGGGCGGTGATCCAGCTCCCCGTCGCGATAGGGTAACTCGTAGAGCCCTTTGTCGCCGTACGCGCGCGTTGCGAGGTGCTCGAGCCACATCGCCGCTTGCCCTTCGAACGTCATCTCGCGCGTGAAGCCGAGCAGTGCGGCGACGGTATCGAAGAGACGACCCATCGAGCTCGTCGTGAAGGTGCGTACGTCCTTCGCGATCGCCGCACGCGCCTGTTCGTAGCGCGGGGGGAACGAGAACGGCGGGCGGCTGAGATCGGGAAGCCCGTCGAGCTCCGCGAGGAAGCCCGCCGCAGCCTGGACCGGGAACCGCGCCGCCGCGTCACCGCCGGCGAGCGGCGCCGTGCGAAGGTGAGCCGCGCGCTGGAAGCCGGTCGCGACGGATCCGGTGAAAACCTCACCGCCCCAGAGCGTGCCGTCGTCGCCGTAGCCTGCGCCGTCGAACGCGACGCCGACGACCTCACGGTCCCACGCGCCGCGCTCGGCAACGACGCTCGCGATATGCGCGCGATGGTGCTGGACGGCAACCGAGCGCGGCGCAAACGAACGCGCGTGCAGCGTCGAGACGTACTCGGGATGTGCATCGTGCGCGACCAACAATGTGGACGTGTCGACGCGATACGTGTCACACAGATCGCGGAGCGTCGTCTCGAACGCCTGGCGCGCGCCCAAATACTCCAAATCGCCGACGTGCTGTCCGACGAATGCCTGCCCGTCGATGACGAGCGCCGACGCGTTCTTGAGGTCCGTTCCGACCGCGAGGATCGGCTGCACTGCGGGGATCGTCGTGACCGCTTGTGGAGCGAGCCCGCGCGCACGGCGCAGGACCGACGCACCGAGCACCGTCACGCGGACGACCGAGTCGTCGACGCGGCGCGCGATCCCACGTTCACCGATCAGGAATGCGTCGGCGATCCCCGACAGCGTCGCACAGGCCTCGTCGTCGTCGTACGCCATCGGTTCGCTCGAGCGGTTCCCGCTCGTCATCACCATGACGTCGGGCGCGCCGGAGGCGAAGAGCAGATAGTGCAGCGGCGCGTAGGGCAGCATCACGCCGAGCTCGCTGTTGTCGGGCGCGACGCCGTCGAGCTCGCGCAGTGCCGAGGCGAGCACGATCGGTCGCGCGCGGGAGCTCAGCAGCGCTTGCGCCTCTCCGTCGAGCGCGACGAGGCGTCGCGCGATCGCGAGGTCACGCGCCATCAGAGCGAACGGGCGCTCTTTGCGGTACTTGCGCACGCGCAGCGCGCCGACGGCGCTCGCGTTTGCCGCGTCGCAGGCGAGGTGGTAGCCGCCGATCCCTTTCATCGCCACGATCGCACCCTGGCGCAGAAGCGCCGCCGCTGTCGCGATCGCCGCGGTCCCGCGCAGATCCTCCCCGCCGCGCTGCAGCACATAGGTCGGCCCGCACCGCGGGCACGCCAGCGGCTGGGCGTGAAAGCGCCGGTCGGCGGGATCGTCGTACTCGCGGGCGCAGTCCTCGCACATCGGCCACCCGGCCATCGTCGTGCGCGCGCGATCGTACGGCAGAGCTTGGATGATACTGTAGCGTGGCCCGCAGTCGGTGCAGGTGATGTAGGGATAGCGGTAGCGCCGGTTCGCCGGATCAAACAGTTCGGTCAGACACGCATTGCAGGCCGGCATGTCAGGCGCGATCCGCGCCGTGAGCCGATCGCTCGCGTCGCTCTCGCGGATCGCGAATCCGGTGCAGCCGACACACGGAGCGGCCGCCGTCTCCAGCGACGCGATCGTCGCGGCGGGGGGCGCCTCGTCGAGGAGCTCGTGGGTGAACGCATCGAGCTCGGCCGACTCGCCCTCGACGTGGACCTGTACCCCGCTCTCGCCGTTGAGCACCCAGCCGGTGAGTGCGTGGCGTTGCGCGAGCCGATAGACGAAGGGGCGAAACCCGACGCCTTGCACGACGCCGCGGACACGGAGATCGAGCGCCGACGCGCTCATGCGACGAAGCAGGACCGGCCGCCGTAGCCGACCTGCACGACGCGGCCGTCCTCAACGAGGACAGGAACGGCGCCGCCTCCGCAAAGCGCGCGCATACGCTCGAACGCTTCGCGATCGTCCTCGACGTCGTACTCCGTGAACGCGCGCCCGCGCAACTCGAGGTCCTCGCGCAGCTCGGCGGTGTGCGGACAGGTCTTCGTCCCGTAAAGCTCGAGCGTCATCACGCCAACTCCCCCAGACCAGCGCGGATCTCGTGATAGATCGCGGCCTGCGTCTCCTGAATTCGCGGAATGTAATCGCACCGGACGACGATCGCGTGATCGGCGAGGCCTCGCCGCACGATCTCGCCTCCGTCATACCCGAGGACGGACACCGTCAGCAAACCACGCGCGCGCGCTTCGGTCAACGCCGCGACGACATTTTTCGAACCGCCGCTGGTCGAGAAGGCGAACGCAACGTCAGCGGGTCGCGCCTGCGCGACGATTTGACGGAGGAACGCGAGCTCAACGCCGACGTCGTTGCCAATCGCCGAGAGGACCGCGGGCTCGGCGGCGAGCGAGATCGCAGGCACGGCAGGTACCCCCGGTGACGGCTCGATGCAATCGAGTGCGAAATCGGTTGCGTCGGTCGCCGAGCCGCCGTTCCCGAAGATCAGCAGACGTCCGCCGCGCGCGAGCCGTTCGTGGATCGCGACGACCGCACCGGCGATCGCCTCGCTCTGCTCGGCGGCGACCTGCTCACGCAGCCGAGCGCCGTCGGCCGCTTTTGCGAGGATCGACGCCGCAACGTCGTCCACAATCGCGCTCGGGTCGTCGCGCGCTGCGGTCCCGAGATAGGGATACAGGAACCCGGATGCACCGACGTCGTCGCCGAGCTCGCGACGATGCTCGAGGAAGACGTGTACGCTCTCGTACATCGTGTGCCCGAGGACCTCGAACGCTTCCTGATGCAGGTGCGGGTCATCCGATGGTGCGTCAACCCCGTAGTCGGCGTCGTTGCCCGGCCACGCGAGCGTGAACGCACCGCGCCGACGGGCGTGACGAAGCGGTTCGCTCGTCCGCCGATCGCCGACGGGCGGCGCGAACGCGAGGACCATGTCGTCCGGCGTGACGAGTGCGTCGATGATCGGCGCCGGTGCGGCGCTCGCGTCGAGTGCCGGAAGCGCGCGCTTGCCGACGATCACGGGATGGATGAACTCGACCGAGACGTGCGCGGCGTCCGTTGCGTAGGGCCCGTTGCCGAACGCGTAGAGCCGGCCGCCGCGGTCGAAGCGCTCGGCCATCGCGCGCGCCGCATTCGCCAGCGGCCGCGCCTCGCGCGCGAAGAACGCGCGCATCACCGGTTCACGGCGGCGCAGGCGTGCTGCCAAGCGCTGTGCGAGGGTCCGGGTTTCGCCTTCCTTCAACATATGCGCGGCAGCGGGTCACCGACGAGCATGTCGATGGCGCGCGTCCCGCCGTACGGCGTCACGCCGACGACGGTCCCGCGGTGGTCCGTGCGAATCTCGCCGATCACGCGCGCCTCGCCGCCGCCGGGCACGGAGCGTATCGCAGCGAGCGCAGACTCCGCCACAGACGGCGCGACGACCGCGAGCAGCTGCCCTTCGTTCGCGATGTGCAGCGGATCGAGGCCGAGGACCTCGCACGCACCGCGCACCTCGCGTCGTAACGGAACGTCCTCTTCGTGCAGCACGATCCCGAGGTCGCACGTGCGTGCCAGCTCGTTGAGCGCGGTGGCGACGCCGCCACGCGTCGGATCGCGCATCCACCGCAGCTCGTTGCCGCACGTCGCGATCAGCGCCTCGGCGAACGGCCAGACCGAGCGCGTATCGGAACGCAGGTTGGCTTCGAGATCGAGTTCGCCGCGCGCGAGCAAGATCGTGATCCCGTGGTCGCCGATCGGCCCGCTCAAGAGCACCTGATCACCAGGACGGAGGGAACGCGGATCGAGCGCGACGCGCTCGTCGACCGCACCGATCCCGAACGTCGCAATGTACATTCCGTCGCACATCCCATGCTCGACGACCTTCGTGTCGCCACCGACGATCGGAACGCCGGCGCGCTGCGCGGCGGCTGCCATCGCCGCGACCTCCTCGCGCAGCACCTCAACGGAGAGTCCCGCTTCGAGGATGAACGATGCCATCAGCGCCGTCGCGCGCGCCCCACTCACCGCGAGGTCGTTCACGGTCCCGTTGACGGCGAGCTCGCCGATCGAACCGCCCGGAAAGCGGAGCGGCTTGACGACGTAGCCGTCGGCGGTCGTCGCGACGCGGGTTCCGCCGATCACAAAGGTCGCCGCGTCGGCGAGCTGGTCGAGCACCGGATTCGCGAACGCCGGTGCGATCAGACCTTCGACGAGGCGGCGCGATGCTTTCCCGCCGGCTCCATGCGACATCTCGACCTGCGTGTCGGTGAAGCGAACGCGCGGCGGCGTCTGCGGCGGAGCGACGGTCGTCTCAGGCATGCACCGTCTCGTCGACGCGCGCGTAGCGGTAGTATGCGGCACACGCGCCTTCACTGGAAACCATCAGCGCGCCGACCGGGTGCTCGGGATTACATTCCTTGCCGAAGAGCTTGCACTGCGGCGGCTTGAGCACGCCCTTGAGGATCTCGCCGCACTGCGCGGCGCGCGGATCGGTGACGCGCACGCCGGGGAGCTCGAACTGCACCTCGGCGTCCCATTGCGCAAACGCGGGCTTGAGCTTGAGCGCGGATTGCGAGATGAAGCCCAAACCGCGCCACTCGAAGTACGGGCGCAACTCGAAGACGGTCGCCAGTGCACGCAGCGCGCCCGGATTCCCTTCCCACGGGACGATGCGGCGGTACTGATTCTCGACCTTCGCCTCGCCTCTTTGCAACTGACGCATGAGCATCAGGATCGCTTCGAGCAGGTCGAGCGGCTCGAAGCCCGCGACGACGACCGGCTTGCCGTAGTGGCGCGCGACGAACTCGTACGGGCGGCACCCGGTGATCGTCGAGACGTGGCCCGGGCCGACGAAACCGTCGAGCCGCATATCGGGCGAGTCGAGAATCGCGCGGATCGCCGGGACGATCGTCACGTGATTGCAGAACACCGAGAAGTTGCGCAGGCCGAGCTCGCGCGCACGCAGGATCGTGAGCGCGGTCGAGGGTGCGGTGGTCTCGAAACCGATCGCAAAGAAGCACACGTGCGTGCGGGGATCGTCGCGCGCCAGCTTGAGCGCGTCGAGCGGCGAGTAGACCATCCGCACGTCGGCGCCGCGCGCCTTGAGCTCGAGCGGCGTGCCGCGGGTTCCGGGGACGCGCATCATGTCGCCGAAGCACGCGAGCGCGACGTGCGGCTGCGACGCGATCGCGAGACCGTCGTCGACCCGCCCCGTCGGCAGCACACAAACCGGACAGCCCGGACCGTGCACGAGCTCGACGTTGCTCGGCAACACGTCGCGCAACCCGTGACGATAGATCGCGTGCGTGTGCCCGCCGCAGACCTCCATGATTCGGTAGTGCCGCGCTGGATCGACGGTCCGTGCGATCTCCTGCGCAACGGCACTGATCAGTGCGGGGTCACGAAACTCGTCGACGTACCGCATCATCGTCGTTCACCGTCGTCGGGGCTGAAGGAGTAGCCGCGCACTTCTTCGATCGCGAGCGCGTCTTCGCCCATCGCGCGCAGGACGCGGAGCTGGTCCTGCGCGGCCTCCTCGCTAACCTTGCTGAGCGCGAAGCCGACGTGGATGAGGATCCAATCGCCGGTGGCGACCGTCTCGTCGAGCAAGCCGACGTTCACGTTCCGTCGCACGCCGCCGACGTCGACCTTCACCAGCGCCGGCTGATCGGTGATGACCTCCACGACCTGTCCTGGAATCGCCAAGCACATGCGCAGCTCACATCGTGCTGATGCGCAGATACCGCATCAGGTCGGCTGGGATCGACAGGAGAAGGCGTACCGGCGAGTCCCCGTTCATCCGCAGCAGAGGTGGATCGTCGGACATCGCACGCATCCTGTTGTAGCGCCGCAGGTCGCGCAGCACGGCGAAAGCGTAGCGTGCGATGAACACGCTGACGGCGAGTGCGGTGCCTCCGCGGATCATCGGTCGGAGCATGCGACACCTCCGGGTGTTGCGATGAGGCGGCGAATCAGCGCCGCAGCTGCGTCGACTGCGCGTTCCACCGCAGGCGACAGGCCCATCCCGGGCTCGATTGTCTCCGGCTCGCAGCCGACGAGCGTGATCGGGGGCGCCTCGCCGCCGAGCAGCGCGAGATACGAAAGGACGTTCCCGACGTCCATGCGATGCGCGTCGGGTGCACCGTGCGGTGCATCGCGATCCGGTTCGATCACGAACAGCGTCCCCGGCGGCTCACCGCGTGGAACGGCGTCGATCAGGATCGCCCGATCGTAGCCGTTGAGCAGCTCGTATGCGAGGTGCAGGCCGCGGATCCCGTAGTCTTCGACCCGCGCCGCTAGCTCCGGCTCTCGCGCAAGCACCTGCGCGACCTGTGGGCCGAAGCCGTCGTCGCTGAAGAACACGTTGCCGACGCCCGCCACCAGGACGCTCATGGTCCCGTCTTCCGCGCCGTGCCGAGCGGCTCGATCTCTTCGGGTGAGAAGAAGAACGAGCGACCGTACCATTCATGCAAGTCGCTCGCCGGATCGTCATCGACCGTCACCGCAACGTAGACCAAATCTTCGAGATCCTGGTGAATCGCGCGAACGGTCGCCGTCTTCCCGTCCAGGAACATGTCCCACGCATCGGCGCGACGCTTGGGATGAAGGCGTACGGCCGATCCTTTCGTGACCGTCGTGCCTCCGACGAAGATGCGCTCGGGTGCCGGCGCATCCATCACGCCGTGCAGCCGCAGCAGCTCGGGAGCGTCGAGCCGTTCCGCCTGCTCGACGATCGCGCGCGCACGCGGGTCGGTCGCGCGCGCCTCAGCGCGTTCGGCGTCGGGCAAGCTCAGGACGCTGAGCCGGAGCAGCTCGTCGATCTCCGTCGCGTCGAACGCGTCCTCACCCGTCTGCGGTGCGAGCGCCGGGAAGTCGTAGAGGATGATCGGCGACGACAAGACCATCGACGAGCGCTGCGCGTCTGTCCCGCTTTCGCCAACGAGCACGGGAAAGACGTGTTGGTTCTCGAGCGTTGCCGTCGCCGGCGCAGCATCGGGGATCGGGTCGAGGACGGAGATGAACTGCGCGTTCTGCGCCGACAAGAGCAGGTGCGTCGAGACGAACGCCGTGCGCAGCGCAGCGCAGCGTTCTCCGGGCACGACGATCGACGCGTTTTCGACCCGCGCACGGAGCTTCACGAGCGACGGCGCGCCGGCGACCGCGTCGCAGCGGATCGCGAGCGTGCCCCGCAGCGGCCACCGCTCGCGCACGATTCGACCGCGCACGATGCCCGGCGCGTCGCGCACGAGCTCTTCGTCGTGCGCGCCGTCGATCGCGAGCGGCACGAGCACCTCTGCTCCGGGCACGGCCTCGATCGGCGTCCAGACGTCGCGCGGGACTGCCTCGTCGAACGTGACGTACGTCGTGCCGTCGACGGTCAGTGACGGAACCAGCGCCGTCTCGTCGCCGTCGATGAGCTCGACGCGTCGCACCTCGACCTGCAAGAAGCGCAGCAGCACGGTGACCTGCGCGCCGTCGTCGCACGCGAGCAACACCTCGGTTTGCTGGTGGGCGGGCTCGCCGTTCCCGCCGCGCGCATACTCCTCGGGCACGACGACGCCGAATTGCCAGCGGACGCGATTCTTCTGCGCCGACGCCGTGTACGGGAAGAGCAGATACCCTTCGTAGAGGACCGCATCAGCGACGCGCAGCGCCCCGCGCAGGTCGCTCATCGCACGCTCCTAGCCTCGGCGATCAGATACGCGAGCGTCGCCTCCCAGGTCGGAAACCCGCGCGCGATCTTCACCCGGTAGAGCTCGTCGAAGGTCTCGCGATCGATGCGCAGCCACGCACTGTTCGGAAAGAACGCATCCATCGTTGCGCGCCATAGCGTGACCGGAAGACGGTAGCGTGCTTCGCACGTCCACGGCACGAGCTCGGCGACGACGCCGTGCGAGCCTTGCACGAAGACGATCCCGCTGAACAGGAGCAACAGCGGGATCTCGCCGTCCTCCAGCGCGCTGAGGTACTTGTTCGCCGCGACCGCGAAATCGTAGCTGCAGGGGACGGGAAGATCGAACGTCGTCTCACCGGAGAACGCGAGGACGCTTTGGGCGACGTGCGCCCACAGCAGCGGCCGCAGCGTCTCGCCGTACCGCTCGACCCCGCCGAAGAGCTCGACCAGACGCGCCGACTCCGCGTCGCCGTAGCGCCGAAACTGCGGTTCGATGCGAATCTGCGCGCGCAGCGCGATCGCGTAGATCTGCGCACCGCTCTCTTCGCGTGCCTGGACCTCCAGCGCAAGCTGCGGCGCCGCGGCGTACGGCTCCGCGTGCGCGCCGACTGCGGTGAAGGTGAGTGCGCTCACCGCCGGAGCTCCGACCCCGCGCTGCTCCGCTCGTGCAGCTCGCCGAAGAACGTCTCGATCCGCCGCCACACCTCGTCCCCACCGTCGAAGCCGCGCCACGCGGTGCGGATGATCCCGACGAGCCGGTACGCGGCGTCGATGGGAACGACGAACGCCTGCGTCGTCCCGTTACGCCGCAGCATGAGCACCGCCTCGACGTCGTCCTGCACGGACTGCAGGAGCGGGTGGTCGGCGGCGATGCTGTTCCACGCATCGAGATCGAGAAGTGATTCCGTCGCGCCGGCCGGGCCCGGATAGAGCGCGACGGTACGGCCTTCACGCGAGTTGCGGAAGAAGAAGGCAAGACCGATCGGGATCTGCAGGCGATCCCATGCCGCGTCATCGACGACGAACCCGCTGAGCTCAACGTAACGTGATGGCACCGTCTTGTAGCGACCTAGCGCCGCGCCGGCGGGCTCGAACACCAGCGCGCACGGCCTGCAACTGCACAAGATCCGCCGCGTCTCGAGGTCGACGAGATGGCCGTGCTCGGGATTGAGGGGTTGCGCGCAATAATCGCACCGTTCACCGGGCGCCGTCGCCGGACGCGTGCGCAGCAGACGCTGCAGCGAGGCGAACTCGCCCGGCCCGGCGGCCATGGTCAGACCCCGACTCGCTGGGTGCTGTTCTCTGCGCGCACCTCGTGGATCTCCGGGACCTGCTCGCGAATCGCGCGTTCCACGGCGAGCTTCACCGTCGCGGTCGACGACGGACAGCCCTCGCAGCTCCCTTCGAGGCGGAGCGTGACGACGCCGTCCTCGATTCGTGTCACCGAGATCGCGCCGGCGTGCGAGTGTACGTACCCGCGCACCGTGTCGAGCGCGCGCTCGACGCGCTCTTCGACCGGGATCGGATGCAAGCCGTGCAGACAGAGGAAGCTCTCGACCATCGGGTCTTCGCAGAGCGCGGCGATCACGGCGTCACCGCGGTCGCCGCACGCGTCGTAGACGATCGAGAGCACCCGTTCGAGCCCGTCCCCGTAGAACGTGACGAGCGTGCGCGCGAGCTCCTCGCCGAGCGCGCGCGCCTCCCGTGGCGTGGTCACGGCGTCGAAGCCCGCAAGAAGCGAGTCGACGCTCGTCGCGTCGGCGCGCATCAGCCGAACGGCGCGACCGGCGAGTGAATTGTCTCGAGCGTCTTCCCGTTGCCGAGATACATGTGGACGCCGCACGGTAGGCACGGGTCGAAGCTGCGCACCGCGCGCATGATGTCGATCCCCTTGAAGTTCTCGGGCCCGTTCTCTTCGAAGATCGGCGAGTTCTCGACAGCGTCTTCGTACGGTCCCGGTGTTCCGTAGCTGTCGCGCGGGCTTCCGTTCCACGGCGTCGGCGGCCACGGATGATAGTTGGCGATCTTGCCGTCGCGGATCACCATGTGGTGCGAGAGTACGCCGCGCACGGCCTCGGTAAACCCGCAGCCGATCGCGTCGCTGGGAACTTTGAAGGGCTCCCACGTGCGCGTCCGTCCGGCGTGCAGCTCCTCGAACGCCTTGTCGAGGAAGTGCAGTGCCGCGGCAGCGGCGTAGGCTTGGAAGTAGGTGCGTGCGCGATCGCGCTCGATCGCGTTCGACCACTGCGGGACCTTCCACTCGAAGCTCACCGGGCCGGTCAGCACGCTCTTGGGCAGGTTGATGACGACGCTGTTGCCGGTCGCTTTGATGTGGCCGATGTCGACGATCCCCGACAGCGCGGTCGACCAGAGCCGTGCCAACGCACCGCCGCCGGTATCGAGCGCCAGGTGATCCTTCCCGTCGTACCAGCGCGGCGACATCACCCAGCTGTACTGCGAGTCGAAGTCGCGCTTCTTCGGGCGCGGCAGCGTGTGCATGTTCCACGGATGCCGGCGATCGACGGGGTTGCCAAGCGGATCGCGCGAGACGAACGTCTCTTGGCCCTGCCAGTCGTCATAGTACGAGTGACCGAGCAGGATCCGAATCCCGAGGTTGATCTTCACCAGATCGTTGGTGACGAGCTTCCCGTCGACGATGACGCCCGGGGTGACGTACATCGCGCGGCCCCAGGTCGACATATTCTCGTACGTGAAGTCGCAGACGGCGGGATCTTGGAACGCGCCCCAGCAGCCGAGCAGGATGCGCCGCTCGCCGACGTGCTCGTAGCCCGGCAGCGCCTGATAGATGAAGTCGAAGAGGTCGTCGTGCAGCGGCACGCAGGCCTTCATGTACTCGATGTAGCGCATCAAGCGCGAGTAGTACTCGGTGAAGAGCTGGTTGGTCGCGATCGTCCCCGTGCCGCCGGCGTAGAGCGTCGACGGATGGACGTGCCGGCCTTCCATCAAGCAGAACATCTCGCGCGTGTAGCGGCTGATCTGCAGTGCCTGGCGGTAGAAGTCGCCCGAGAACGGGTTGAGCGCCGTCATGATGTCGGCGATCGTGCGGTAGCCATGCGCGCTTGCGTGGAGTGCCGGCGTGTTCTTCGCCTTCTCCCAAACCGAGGGGTTCGTCTCCCGCACCATCTGTTCGCAGAAGTCGACCCCGACGAGGTTCTCCTGGAAGATGTTGTGGTCGAACATGT
>CAZABL010000028.1:33052-40170 GCA_964483365.1 uncultured bacterium | reverse complement strand
ACACACTCCCACCCGTCACCCTGAGCTTGCCGAAGGGCCCGTCCCCGCTGAGCCTGTCGAAGCGTACGTGGCACGACGGCTTCGACGACGCTTCGACAGGCGCAGCGCGGCGGCTGCGCCGCGACGTGCTCGACAAGATGAGATGAGAAGCGCATACGAACCGTCGCGCGACGAGGAAAGATGTTTCAGTCGCCTTCGCCGCGCCTCGAAAGGAGATTCCGCGACACCTGATGTAACGGCGTTACAGCAAATGGCCACGAGACGAGAACAGGGCGTCCGGGAGGACGTCGCCGAGCCGGAGGCTGCGGGCCGCGATGGCGGTGCACCGGCCATTCACCGCGCTTTGGCGCTCATCGAACTGCTGGCTGAGCGCCCCGACGGCTTGACTCTGAGCGAGATCGCGCGGCACCTGGACATCAATAAGGCGCTCGTGCACCGGGTGCTGACAGCGCTGGACGACACGGGGTACGTTTTCCGTTCGGATGCGACCGGCTCGTATCGCCTTACCTACAAAATCCGTAACATCGGCCTTCGCCAAATGTCCTCTACCAATTTGGTGAACCAGAACATGCCGGTGCTGCGCGGTCTGGCGGATATGACGGAGGGGTTGGTCCGCCTCGCGGTTGTGGAGGGTGACTCGATAACCTGGATCGCGGCTGTGCAGGGCCAACAGCGCATGCTGCAGCTCAATCCGAGCTACACGTTCCACATCAACCTCCACACGCACGCGACCGGTAAGGTTTGGCTCTCGACGTTGCCGCCTACTCGCGCACGCGAATTACTCAGTCGGGCTGGAACCGCTGCGCGCACCGTCCATTCTCTCACGTCCCTCGAAAACATCGAAGCGGAGCTCGCTCGTGCGCGCGAGGACGGTTACGCACTCACCTACGAAGAGGATGAACTCGGCGTCGGCGCCATCGCCGCGCCCATTCTCATTGGCCGACATGATGCCGAACCGCGTTGCGTCGGTGTTGTAAGTCTCGCGGCGCCGACGTCACGCATGACGCGTGAGCAGCTCGCCGCCCTTCATCCACTCGTCCTCGCCGCAGCGGAACGGTTAGCGGAGCGATGGCCCGCGGACGCCGCCGGTAACGCGCTGTTAGCCTCGCACACGCAAACACCAACAACTTCACACTAGAGAGTACACGGTGACTCAGAAAAACTTCACGCCATCAGGCGTTATTCCCGCATGCCTCTTGCCTTTTCACGCGGACCTTTCCATTGACGATCGTTCACTGAGAGAGCACTTGCGTGACCTCGCAAATACGAACGGGGTAACGGCGATCGCCATCAATGCGCACGCTTCCGAAGTGTCGTCGTGCACGCTCGACGAGCAGCGACGCGTATTCGAGATCGCGATGGATGAAGTCGGCGCTCGAGTACCGTTTGTTCACGGTATCTACGCCGACGGTAGTCTTGAAGCAGCTCGGATTGCGCGAATGGCGGACGATCTCGGCGCGTCAGCACTCCTCGTGTTCCCGCCAAATCCTTTCACGCTCGGTCATACACCGAAAATGGTCATCGAACATTTTCGCTACATTGCCGAGGCCTCGTCGCTCCCTCTCATCGCATTCGAGTATCCGGTAAGCACGGACGAAGGCTACACCCTGGAGACGATGTTAGAGTTGATCGAGGCGGTTCCGTCGATTCGTGCAATCAAGGACTGGTCAGGGCAGGGACAAGCCCACGAACGACATGTGCGGGTCCTCCAAGCGACACATCCCGACGTCGCCGTGCTCAGCGCGCACAGTGCGTGGCTGTTGAGCTCGCTGGTCCTCGGCTGCCGCGGTATTGTCTCCGGCGCAGGCAGCGTCATTGCGGACCTCCAGGCGCAAATGTTTCGTGCCGTGTCGGCCAATGATTTGCCCGCTGCACGAGAAGTCAGCGATCGCATCTACCCGCTGACGAACGCCTTTTACGCTGAACCTTGGGTGGACATGCACAATCGCATGAAAGAGGCGCTGGTGCTGATGGGCAAGTTGCCCTGTGCCGCCGTACGCCCTCCGCTCGTGAAGCTAGGCGACGACGAGGTCGCCCGTATCGCCGGTGCGCTTCGGCAAGCTGGCCTGCTCGTCGCGGTTCCATGCTAAGCGGACGTCTCGCGCTGAAGGCCTGGTGGGGGCTCGCATTCGTTCTGCTTGCATGCACGCCGGCGTTTGCGCAAGACGCGCGTGCCGCGAAGGCCCAAACGCCACAGCCGATCGCGCTTCCCTCACAGCCGCCGCTTTCGCCTTTCGGCAAGGTCCTTGCCCGCGATGGCATCGTGCTGCGAGCGAGCGCCTTTGACGATTTCGCATCTGTCGCATCAGGCGGCCAGCGACTCGGAAGTACGAACGTGGTTTCCGAGACCTTCGGGGCCGATTTCGATCTCGCGCGACTCGTTGGCGTGCACGGCGGTCGCCTCCACGTGACCTTCAATCAAGAAAATGGACCGTCGATCTCAAATCTCGTGAATACGGGGATCGTTCTCCAGTCGCGTTTCAAGCCGTACAGCAACTTGCGTTTTGCGATCATGACGTACGAGCAGCAGCTCGCCGGCAACCGCGTAAACGTCGAGCTCGGCCGCACGACGCCTCTGATGTACTTCAACTCGTCGCCGATCTATTGTCAGTTCCAGTCCAACGCGCTCTGCGCTACCCCGCTTACGGCACCGCTCTACGACGGCACCCTGTCCCCATATCCGTATTCCACGTGGGGCGGTCGAGTACGTCTTCGTACGGGCACGCATACCGCCGTTCAGGTTGGCGCGTTTGAGGTAAATCCTTCACTCATCCCGACCAACGGATTCGACTGGTCCACTGCGAACGCAACCGGAACGTTATTCCCGGTGGAGTTCTCCTACGGCACAGAATTGAGCGAACGCGCCTACCCGCAGCACATTCGCATCGGCCTCTTTCACGACACCTCGATGGCGCGTGAGCCGTACGTGCCTCCCGGTACGATGCGCCGCCAATTGTACGGCCGCACTGGTTTCTACGCCATGGCGGATCACGTTGTGTGGCGACCAGACAAGAGGCGCAACGCGAACCTCACCGTCTTCGGCGGCTATACACAACTCACCGACGAGTTCTCGAAGTATCGTCTTCAGTCCAATCTCGGTCTCCTCGCGACAGGACTCCTACGCGGACGCCCTGCCGACACGATGGGTCTCTCCCTGACGCAATTCGAGTTGGGGAGCAGCGAAACGGCACTGCTCGAGGCAACTCGCCTCAAGGTGGGAGATACGGCGCCCGTTCATCCCAACGAAACACTTCTCGAACTCAATTACGGGCTTCAGCTTACACGAGGTGTACGCTTGTTGCCCGCGCTCCAATACATCATCAACCCAGACACGACCCCGAATCCGGCCGTGCTCCACCCGCCGAACCACGCTCTCGTCGTCGGAGCACGGCTCACATTCGATATTCACGATGCACTCGGTTTACCTACGCACCTGAGCGGCAGTCCGTAGACCGCAGCTCGCAGCCGATCGGGGTACTCATGTCGCTCTATTCGCGGTCCCAGCGGGCGGCCATCGTCGCGCTTGCCTTTGCCGGTACTGTGTTCGACGGCGCCGATTTCACGATTTTCCTTTTCTTCATGGCGCCGCTCGCACAACATCTCCATGTGTCGCTCCTGCTCCTGTCATCGATTCAGGCGTCAAGCTACGTGGTCGGCATTATCGGCGGCATTGTCTTCGGGCGTTTTGCCGACCGACGCGGACGGCGTCTTGGGCTATTCGCTACGATTTTCGTCTTCAGCATTTTTACGCTCGCCACAACGACGGTCAATTCGTACGTTGCGTTGTTTGCCGTGCGCGTGCTGGCGGGAATCGGGATTGGCGGCGAGTCCGGCATCGCGTTTGCCTATATTAATGAGGCCTTTCCCGGGCGCGGCCAGCGCCGCGGTCTCGCGAGTGGATTCCTGCAGTCGATGTTCCTCGTCGGCGCATGGCTCGCTGCGTGGATCTACCGCACAACGTCAGCCTATGGAGAGAACGGCTGGCGCGTCGCGTTTGGCGTCCTGGGCGTCCTCGGGCTCGTGTGTGCATTCTGCACGTTATTCATGCCGGAGTCCCAAGTGTGGCTGAAACGCGGTTCCGAGACGCTTCGCGAACCGAGCATTGGCGTCCGGGAGCTCCTGTCCGGACCGTTGGGGCGTCGCGTGCTGATCAGTTCCGCACTGCTCACGGTGAGCTTCTACGGCGCATACGCCGTCTTCATGTATGGCCCGGCGATGTGGCAGAGCGTCTACCACCTCGAACCCAACACGGTGGGGAATATCGGTATGGCCAGCGCGATTCTCGGCGCGCTGAGCTACATCGGCGGTGGAGCGCTCGCTGATTGGGTCGGGCGACGCACTGCATACGTGGTGACCACCCTCGTCGGGGTCGTCGCGTACCTCGCCTTCACGGTGGTCCTCTTCCTAACGCATACGCACGACAACGGGAGCGCTACGGTCGCCGCCGTGCTGCCCGCGTACTTCCTGCTGCAACTTGGTTACGGCTACTTTGGAGTCCAGGGCGTCTGGTTGAGCGAACTGTTTCCGACCGAAGTTCGTACGACTGCGCAAAACGCCGTCTACTACATTGGCCGGGCGATAGGCGCAGGTTGCGCTCCGCTCGCAGGACTGTGGCTTGCGCGTTCATTCGGCCTTGACGTCTCCGCAGCCGTCGCGATGGGGGGCGTCGGGGCACTGTGCGCAGTGCTGCTCTGTCGCTTCTTACCTGAAACGCGTGGCGAGCAGTTGCTGTCGTGAACGGCGGCCACATATCAGCACGATAGGGCGGCGGCGAGGCCGCTGAGATCCTGAACGTTGGCGAGCGATGGGGCACGGAGACGGCAGACGGCGGCATGATCGGGGAGCGCCTCGCGGTCGAACGTCGCACGGACGCGGGCCATCCACGGTTCGCCGAGGTACGTCGCCAGACTGCCGAGGACGATCACGTCGAGCACGAGGAGGTCGGCGAGCAGCGCGCACGCTGCGCCGACCGCCTCCGCGTTCTCGTCGATCGCGCGCTGCGCGAGAGCGTCCCCGCGTGCGGCGCGTTCCGCGACCTCCGCTCCGGTCGCTGCGTCGTATAACGGATCGAAAAGGCGGGCGATCTTCGGTAGCGCGCTGGCGGCGCCGTACGATTCGAAGGAGCCCGGCTTCCCAAACACGTCCGGGCCATCGCTACGATAGCGAATGTGTCCGAGCTCGGGCGACAACCCGGTCGAGCCGTAACGGACGCGGCCGTCGAGGACGAGACCGCAGCCGAATCCGGTCCCTGCCGTGAAGTACGCCAGCCCTGCGCAGCCACGATCCTCGCCCCAGCGCCATTCCGCCAGCGCGCATGCCGCCGCGTCGTGGTGTACGGCGACCGGAAGCGAGAGCGGTTCCTTGAGGCGTGCCGCGAGTGGGACACCGTGCAGTCCGGGCAGGTGCGGCGGCGCGATGATCTCGCCGCTGCGCGCGTTCATCGGACCGCCGATTGCAACGCCGACGCGCAGCACGTCGCGCGCGAACGGACGGACGGCGGCGACGATTGAGGCGATCAGCGCCTCGCCGTCGTCCGCTTGCGTCGGCCACGCTGACCGCTCGCGCACGAGACCTTCCGCGGTCCCGATGACGACGCTCGTCGTCGTTCCGCCGACGTTGACGCCGGCGAGAAGCGCGCTCATACGGTGATCACCTCTGCGTCCGGTTCGCTAGCATAGAGCCTCGACACCAACGCAGCGTGCCTTGCGAGCGCGACACGGCGCGGCTCCTGACGCGGCAACGGCGTCTGCACGATCAGCCCGCGTCGCGTCCCAACCGCCCGCATCGCCGCCGCGATCTGCGATCGCAGCAGGCGGGGTCCGAGCGCGAGCGCAGTATCGCGTGGCCACACGAGCACGCCAACCTCGTCGCGGCCGTCGCCGGCGACGATCACGTCCTCGGCGTCCGGACACGCGCGCAGAAAAGCGGCCCGCAGCGCCGAGCCGTCCACCCACTCTCCGGAACTGAGCTTGAAGCGATCGTCGGTGCGCCCCACGAAACGCAAGCCGCGCTCCGGTCGACGCGCGTCGAGCGGCTCGACGACGTCGCCGCTGCGGTAGAATCCGTCCTCGTCGAATGCTGCAGCAGTGAGATCCGAACGCCACCAGTAGCCCGGCGTCACTTGCGGCCCGCGCACGCCTGCCTCGCATGCGTCGCCATCGCGGACGAGCTTGAGCTCGACGCCCGGAAGCAATGCACCAAGCGCGTCGTGCCCCACATCGAGACTGCGCGTGACTGCGACCGGTCCGGCCGTCTCGGTCGTGCCCCACAACGCCGCGAGCGGGACGCCGAGCGCGCGCAGCGCATCGCGCGTTGCGGGCGCAAGGGTGGCGGCGTACCACGCGGCAATGTCGAGCCGCGAGAGCCAACGGGCGCGCAGCGCATCATCTCCGCGCAGCTCATCGACCCATCGCGACCAACCCGACGGAACATCGAACGCAATCGTCGGCATGATCTCACGGCGCATCGCCTTGCCGAGGTAGACCGTGCCCGCGCCGCGCAGCGCGATCCCGAGCACGACGTTTCCACCCATCCAGCGGCTCCACGGCTGCCAGTCGACGAGTACCGGCGGATGCACATCGAGAAACGGCCACGCCTGCCCGAGCGCTTCGAGCATCGCCGCGATCATGCCATGCGTCGTCACGACGCCTTTCGGCTCGTCCGCCACGCCCGTAAACAGGATCTTCGCTACGGTCTCGCCATCGATTTGCGGCTGCACCGCGAGCGGATTATGCTGAAGCAGTTGTCGCACGTTGACATACCGCGAGTCGATCGGCGCCGCCGCGCCGCGATCGCCCGCAAACACGACAGCCGGTCGCACAACCTCGGCGATCCGTTGCACCCGCTCCGGCGCTATTTCCGCATCGACAGGAACCACCGGAACGCCGGCGCGCAGTGCGCCGAACATGACGAGCGCGTGATCGATCCCGTTGCCGGCGAGGATCATCACGGGACGGCGTTCGTTGGCGCCGAGGGCGAGCAACGCGGCGGCGATGCGAGACGAGCGTTCCGAAGCCTGAGCGAACGCGAGCGTGTGGCGCACGCCGCGCGCGTCGTCCTCGACGAGGAACGCGCGATCGGGGGCGCGCGCCGCGGCCTCGTCGAGGAGCGCGATCAGC
>CAZABL010000028.1:0-32952 GCA_964483365.1 uncultured bacterium | reverse complement strand
GAGGAACGCGCGATCGGGGGCGCGCGCCGCGGCCTCGTCGAGGAGCGCGATCAGCCGTCGCCCTCCAGCACCGTCCCCTTGATCTTGTAGCAGACACCGCGAAACACCGCGACGAGCTCGCCGTCGTTGCGCGTGACCGTGATGTCGTAGACTCCGGTACGGCCCTTCGACGAACGCTCTTCCGCCTCGGCGACGAGCCGATCGCCGAGCATGACCGCCGACGTATACGAGATCGAGCACTGCAGCGCGACATTGGGCTCGTTGCGCGAGTTGCAGGCGAACGCGAACGCCGAGTCGGCGAGCGTGTACGTCATCCCGCCGTGCGCGATCGCGTGCCCGTTGACCATGTGCTCGGCGATCGTCATCGCCACGCGCGCGTAGCCGACGCGCGCTTCCTCGATCTCCATCCCCAGCCACTGCGAGGCGCGATCGCGCGCGAACATCGCCTCGGCGCACACGCGCGCGAGCGCGTCACCGCTCAGGGTCGTCGACGACGTACTCACGCGAGCGGCGTGCGGGTCTCGATGATGCGGAAGCGGTTGGCGACGAATGCCGCGTCGGTCAGCGAGGCATTCCCGGCCGGGTTGCCGCCGGTGACGTGGAAGTCGCTGAACGCCGCCGACTGGTTGACGAGCAGCGAGCCGGTGAGGTTCACCGCGAGGTTGACCTTGCCGTCGCTCGCCCAGCGCTGCGCTTTCTCGAGCACGGCGGGGTTCGTCGAGTGCACGATTGCGGTAATCGCGCCGGACCGCTGCGCCTCGGCGGTCGCGAGCGCGAGCGACTCGTCTGTGTCCTTCGTCCGCACGACGAAGCTGATCGGGCCGAAGGCCTCGTGCTCGTAGCGGTCGCGATCGGCAGCATCGACGACGGCAACGATCGGGGTGCGCATCCGCGCGTCGGGGAACTCCGTGTTCGGCAGCGGCGCGGTGTGGCGGACGACACCCGGCTTCGCGTCCTCCGCGTCGATGCGCGCGAGCGTCGCGTCCGTCGCGATCGCGCCGACGATCGCACCGGCACGATCGGGATCGGCGACGACCGCGTCGATCGCCTTCACCAGCCCAGCGACGACCTCATCGAAGCTCACGCGCTTGCCGCTCGCAACGATGCCGTCCTTGGGAACGAACAGGTTCTGCGGTGTCGTGCACATCTGTCCCGAGTACAGCGAGAGCGACATCGCGAGGTTGCGCGCCATGCCCTCGAGATCGTCGGTCGAGTCGATGACGACGCTGTTCACGCCCGCCTTCTCGGTGTAGACGAGCGCGTGCGCGTTCTGTTCGAGCCACTCGCCGAACTGCGTCGAGCCCGTGTAGTCGAGCAGCGTGACCTCGGGGCGTTGTGCGAGCACCTTCGCGAGCGGCCGCTCCGGCGCGTCGACCGCAAGCATGATGACGTGCGGATCAACACCGGCTTCACGCAGCACGGCCTGGATCGTCTCGACCGTGATCGCAAGCGGCAGAACCGCCTGCGGGTGCGGCTTCACGATGACGGCGTTGCCGGTCACCAAGCTCGCGAAGATCGCCGGATACCCGTTCCAGGTCGGAAACGTCGAGCAGCCGATCACGACGTCGATCCCGCGCGGGACGACGCGATACGTCTTCTCCATACGAATCGGTGCCGGCTTGCCGGGCCGCTCCCACACGACGCGTTCGGGGACACGCGCCATCTCGTCGTAGGCATACGCGATCGCCTCGAGCGCGCGGTCTTGTGCCTGCGGTCCGCCCGCTTGGAACGCCATCACGAACGCCTGGCCCGTCGTGTGCATCACCGCGTGCGCGAGCTCGAACGAGCGCGCATTCAGGCGCGCGAGCGCTTCGAGCGCGATTCCGGTGCGCGCGCTATACGACACGTCCGCCCACGTGACAAGCGCGGCGCGCGCCGTGCCGAGCAGCACGTCGACGTCGACGACCGGATAGCGAACGTCGAGCGGAAGCCCGTACGGAGAACGTTCCGTCGCGACCGTCTCCCCCGTCGTCGGCTGATCGAGCGCGAACGCAGCGCCGCGACGCGCGTCGAAGGCGGCTTTGCCCTCACCCGCTGCTGCCTCCCCGTAGATGCGCGGACTCGGACTCTCAGGGAACGCACTGTAGAAAGCGCGCGTTCGGATCGCGTCGCGTGCGTGTTCGAGCATCTCGCGGTGACGCGCGAAGAGATCGGCACCAGGGGCCAGCGTCGTGGTCATGCCGGTCGCCTTCGTCGGCGTGCGCGGCGCGCCCGCTTCCGTAAGCGGGCAGTAAGCCGAGCCTGGCACCCTATCTCGAATGACCGTCGTGCCGGGCGCTTCCGAGCCACGAGAGTATCGTTTTGTCTTGCGGATCAGCGGCCATGCGCTGCCAGCGCTCGACAAGGTACTTCGGCTGCGCTGTGCCATCAGCGCACCCGACCACACGACGGTCGGCGTAACCCTGATCGCCGTACCGGTCGGCACGAGCGCCGCCTTCGAGCAGAGCCTCGAGGTGATCTTCGAGGCCGGCCACAAGCGCCCGCGCTATTTCGAGCTGGTCGTCTCGCTTGCGCCCGCGACGGAGCCGACGCAGCGCCTACGCTGCACGGCGCCGACCGCCGACGACCCGGACGGCGTCGCCCACCGCGTCGCTGGGATCATGGACCCGAGCGAGGGACGGGTCGTATTGCGCCCAATCATCCTGCACGGCGCCTAGGGGGCGGCATCCGAGCTGCTTCACGAACCACGCACGCCGTGAAGCGCGAAATCGTGACCCTCTTCGGCCGCGTACAAGGCGTCGGCTTTCGTGACGCCGTCGTCGACCTGGCGTCGCGCTACCCGGTCGCGGGGACGGTGCGCAATGTCCGCGACGGCGAGCGCCTCGCGATCGACGTCGAAGGCGGCGACAACGACGTCGACGCCTTCATCGCGCATGTCCTCGCCGAGCCGCCCCGGCTGGCCCGCGTCGAGCGCGTCGACCGCGTCGCCGCGGCGCCCACCGGCGCGCGCGGCTTCCGTCGCGAACGGACGATCTAAGAGCCGCTCACGATACTCAGGATGTTCCCGTCCGGGTCTTTGAACCAGACGGCTGCCAACCCATCGCCGGCGTGGATATCTCCTTTCAGCGTGAGACCCGGCAGGTCGTAGTGCTCGAACGTGACGCCTTTGCCGCGAAGGTCTTGGACGATTGACTCCAGGTCGTTGCCCGCAGTCCACGTCGCGCTCGTCGCTTTGTTCGTGCCGGCATAACGCGACTCGTAGACGAGAACCTTCGATGATCCGGTCTGATACGTAATGACACCGCGCTGCGAATCGGGTTGTTCGCGAAGTCCAAGCGTGTTGGTGTAAAACGTTCTCGCGGCGTTGAGATCTTTGACCGCAATCGTCGCCATCGTGTCGTTGTCTCTGAGCATGTCTATCTCCCGAGTTCTGTGATTCTGCGTCCCATGTGTCGGAGGGCACAGCCATGCACGGACTCACGGTCTTTCCCTCGGTCCAATCCGCGCTGCGCGCGGGATACCAAGTGTGCGACCGCACGGAATACGGTTACCTCGTCCGGACCCGCACGAACCGCGGCTGGGCGTTCGCGATCGTCGACCTCAGGGGCGAACAGCCAACAGAGACTAGAAGACCGGGATGATGTCCTCGGGGCCGATGTCGCTGACGTCGACGCCGTCGAGGTCGAGCTCCGGGATCGCGGGGAACTCGATCCCCCACTCGCCGACGATCGCACGGCAACGTGCGAGCGCCGTGCGCCAGTTCTCCGCCTGCTCGTCGAACGTGAGTACGCCCAAGCCCGCGTCGCGCGCGTGCTGCACGAGCACCCGATGGTTCGGAAGAAAATAGTCTGGGATCTCCCAGAACTGATTCGGCGGCTCCCACAGGATCATCGAGAGGAAGACGAAGCCCGCGCGGATCTGCTTGGTGATGAGCGCCTTGTGCTCGTCGGTCAGACCCGGCCAGTCTTTCTCGAGGATCGTGAGGCAGATCGCGAGATGGCGCGCTTCGTCCTGGCCGACGCGCTTGAAGATCTCTTTGAAGACCGGATGCGTCGCCTTCTTCGACATCCCGAAGAACAGCGTCGAGCTCGCGATCTCACCCATCAGGAACGATGTGAAGAGGACGCTGAGCGGATACTTCTCGAGCGACTTCGAGTAGCCGCTCCAATAGCGGCCGCCGTTGTGATAGAGCCAGCCGATGTTGTTCTGCGCGGCGGCAGCGAGGTCGCTGGTCGGCGTGAAATCCAGCGGCGCACCGGGGACGAGCTTTTGGATCGCGCGCTGGCAGACTTCTTCGTGGTTCATCTCGTCACGCGTGATCGAGAAGAAGCACTTGCGCACCGGGTCTTCCTGATGCGTCTCGAACGCGTGGATCGTCGCCTTCGCGAACACCGCCGGCCCCGAGCCGTCGAAGTTCGCTAGCACCGCATACCAATACATGATGCCGAGCCGCTGTTCTTCTGTGAAGTCGCTCGGATTGAGGGAGTCCCAAGGGAAGTCGGACGGATTCCAGACCTGCCGCTTCGAGCGCTCGTAGATCTCGACGAGCTTGGGCGTCTCCACGCGCCACTCCATCGGGAAGATGTTGGGCTGCGGGATCGCGGGAGCGGGGGTGAAGCCGCCGCTCGGGACCACGAGCTGGGGCGTCGGTTCGGTCATCGCCATCGGTGCTGCTTCTCTTCTCCCTACCAAATGGTCGGTAAGGAGAACGATACCTTTCTCCGCCGCGGCCGTCAAGAGCACGGCGAAAAATACCGAGCGGGCCGTCGTAGGGTTACGTTTCGGTTAAAGAACCCGTACCTACGACATTCCATCATATCCGTTCGATGAGCCGGGACCGATCATCGAGAGTGGAATGGACCAAGTGCTTATCGCACGGCGTAATTTTCGTTTGCTCTGGGGCGGGCAATTCGTTTCCGACTTGGGTGGTCAACTCACGACATTCGCACTCCCCGCGATCGCCATTGTCTCGCTTCAAGCCAGCCCGCTGCAGATCGGTGCACTGCAAGCCTTCGAGTTCGCGATCGTTCCGCTGCTCGCAACGCTTGCCGGCGTGATCGCCGACCGCTACGCACGCAGGCCGCTGATGATCGCTGCGAACGTGATTCGCCTTCTCTCGCTCGCCTCGATCCCCGTAGCATGGTGGCTCCATGCGCTTACGCTTGGACAGTTCTTCGTCGTCGGCGCGATCAGCGCCGCGGCATCGGTCGTGTTCGACACCGCGTACGCGGCATGGCTTCCCGCGGTGTGCGGACGCGAGCAGTATCATCGCGCCGTTTCACGGATGGCGGCGAGCGGCTCGGCCGCCGAAGCGATCGGCGCAAGCAGCGCGGGTGCGATCGTGCAGTTCGTCGGCGGTCCGCTCGCCGTTCTCGCCAACGTCGGCAGCTACGTGCTCTCGACGCTGAACTTGCTGCGCATCCGTGTTCACGAGACGCCGGTGCCGCGCGAAGAACGCGCGCCGGTCAGCGAGGACGTTCGCGCCGGGTTCATGCTCGTTGCGCACAACCCGATTTTGCGCGCCGTCGCGCTCTGCACGGCGACCGCGTATCTCGGCGGTGCAATGGTCACCTCGGTCTTCGCGCTCTACTGCTATCGCGAGCTGCACCTCTCGCCGGCGCACTTCGGCATCGTGCTCGGTTTTGCGAACCTCGGTCTGCTCGGTGCAATGCTCGCGCGCCGTATCGAGGTGCGGTTCGGTGCGCGACGGACCCTCGCGGGCGCAACCGCGATCTCGGCGCTCGGAAAGTTCGTCTTCCTCTGCCACGCGATGCCGCTGGTCGCGATCTTCATCGGACGGCTGTTGCTCTCGTTCAGCGGGCCGATCGCCTCGACGACGCAGCAGGCGCTGCAGACCGCGCACGTCCCCGATGCGTTGCTCGGCCGGATGAACGCGGCGATGCGCACGATCATCTGGGGCGCGCTCCCGATCGGCTCGTTCGCCGGCGGCGTCGTCGCCAACGTCGGCGGCGTGTCGACGACGATCTTGGCCGGATCCGTGATCTCGCTCTGCGCCGTCGCTTGGTTGGCCGCGTGCCCGGCGCTCTCGCGCCGTCGCGCCCAAACCGTGGCGCGGCAGGCCGCCGTCACGCTGCGCGCCGCGTAACGGGAGCGCTCGCTCGCACGGAACTTCCCGCCGGTTCGGGTACGGATGGTGCGGTGGAAGCACCAACGTTCATCCAGATCGAGCCGGTCGGCCACTGCAACCTGCGCTGCCGGATGTGTCCGGTTCGGTATCGCGGCACGCGCAACGCGTTCTTGGCCTGGGAGACGTACACGCGGATCATCGACGAGCTCCCTGGCTTGCGCGAGCTGCACCTTCAAGGGATGGGCGAACCGCTGCTCCACCCGCGCTTCTTCGACATGACACGCTACGCGGCGCAGCGCGGGATCGCGGTGAGCGTGAACACGAATCTCACGCTCCTGACGCCGCGCAACGCCGAACTCACCGCGGCGAGCGGACTCGAAGCGATCTTCGTCTCCGTCGACGGTGCGACGGCGCAGACGTACGAACGCATTCGGGAAGGCGCTCGCTTCGACCGCGTGGAGCGCAACGTCGCGCGACTCCTGGCCGCGATCGCGGCGCGCGGCGGCGGTCCACGCGTTGAGCTGACCGCGGTCGCGATGCGCGAGAACCTCGATGAGCTCCCGGCGCTCGTCGCGTTGTGCGCACGCTGGGGGATCGGAACGCTGCACGTGCAGCATCTCAGCCACGATTTCGGCGAGTCGACGCTCCCAGCGCAGTACGCGCCGATGCGCGATTTCGTCGCACGTCAAACGCTCGTCGACTACGAGCCGCAGCACGTCGCGACCGCGTTCGCTCGCGCGCGGGCTGCGGCCGGCGCGCGCGGGATCGCCCTACGGTTGCCACCCGTCACGCCGGTCGTCCACGCGCCGGGAACGCCGGGCCGCTCGCGCTGCGACTGGCCGTGGCGCGGTCCGTACATCACCTACGACGGCACCGCGATGCCGTGCTGTATCGCCGCGACACCGGACCGCGCCGCGCTCGGCAACGTCGCGACGTCGGGCGTCGACGCGGTGTGGAACGGCGAGGCATACGAAGCGTTTCGCGCGCAGCTCGAGTCGGAGCAGCCGCCTGAGATCTGCCGCTCCTGCAGCGTCTACGCGCGCGTCTTCTGAGGCTCGGTCGCACACAGCCGCTCGGCGACCCGTCCGAGCAGCTCGCTCATCGTCGGATGCAAGTGCGGCATCTCGGCGAGGTCGCGTGCCGTCGTCCCGCGCGCGATGCACGCGATCGCCTCGCCGATGAGATCGATCGCCTCCTCGCTCACGAGCGCAACGCCCACGATGCGGTTGTCGTCGCGACGCGCGAGCATCTTGACGAACCCCTCGGTCTCATCGGCGACGACGGCCATCCCGACCTCACTCACCGGGAGCCGCGCGACCGCGATGTCGATCCCACGCGCGCGGCATTGGCGTTCGGTCAGCCCCGCGACCGCGAGCTGCGGCTCGATAGCCAACGCGTGCGCCTCCCAACGGTCCCAGTCCGCCGTCTGCGGCTCGGCGGCAAACGCGTTTCGTGCTGCGAGCGCGCCGCCGTACTCGGCGGTGTGCACCATGCTCCGTCGGCCGAGAGCGTCGCCGGCCGCGTACACCCGCGGATTCGAGACACTGCGCAGCGTTTCATCGACCAGGATCCCGCGCGCACGATCGCCCGCGATCTCGCCGGCGGCGAGCGCGAGCTTCTCGACTGAGGGACGCCGGTTGGTCGCGAGAAAGACGGCGTCGCAGCGTGCGCCGTACGCGCCGTCGCGGCTGTCGGCGATCAGCTCCGCCTTCGCGCCGTCCCGACGCACTTCACGAACGTCGGCATCACAGACGACTTCGACGCCGTCGCGCAGCAACGCGGCGCGGATCGCAGCGCCGACATCGGGATCTTCATTGCGCAGCAGCTCGGGTGCGTCTTGGAACAGCGTCACCCTGACCCCGAGGCGCGCAAAGTACTGTGCGAAGGCGCATCCGATCGGGCCGCCACCGACGACGGCGATCCGGTGCGGGAGCGACGTCATCTCGAGCACGTCGGTGCTCGTCATCACCGAGACGCGTTCCAGGCCTGCTATCGGCGGGCGCTCGATCGCTGCACCGGTCGCGATGACGAAACGCTCAGCCGCGATGCGCTGATCTCCAACCGCGATCGCGTCGCCTGCGACGAAGCGCGCGTCGCCGCGCACGAGCGGGTAGTCCTCGAGCTCGTCGATGCGATCTTCGGCGAAGTAGTCGACGAGCGCGCGTTTGCGCCGGATGATCGCCGGCAGATCGACATGCGTGGGATGCGTATCGACGGCCTCGAGCACCGCCTTCGCCGGCATGCAGCCGCGCAAGATGCAGGTTCCGCCCAGTTCGTCGTCGCCGGTAACCAGGAGCACCTCATGTCCGGACGCGCGTGCCGCTTGCGCGGCGGCAAACCCGGCGGTTCCGGCGCCGATTACGACGAGCTCATGGCGCTCCTGCATCGTGGGGAGCGCTGTACCCGGCGCGGTCGACGCCGATTCCCTCCAAGACGATCGCTTCTATCGCGTTCACGACGGCCTCGGCGGACAGCGCCGAGCCGCGGCGGTACCACTCGACGACCGAGTTCGACATCCCGAAGACCAAGCGCGCGACCAGACGCGGGTCGAGATCGTCGCGCAGATCGCGGTCGTGCTGCGCTTCGCGGATCAGCTCGGTCACGAGCCGGTCGAACTGCCGCCGTCGCTCGACCGCGTCGCGCTCGGCCTTCGAGCTTCCGTGGACGCGGAACAGGACCGTCAGCTCGGGGAGGAGGCGCAGCGTCACCTCCGCCACGCGCCGTACGATATGACGCAACCGGACGAGCGCGCGTCCGTCGCGCGCCGCCGGCTCCTCGAGGATCGCGAACAGCGCATCGAGGGCGCGCCCGAGCCCGCGCTCGAGCAACGCTTCCTTGCCGCTCACGTGATGGTAGATCGAGGCCTTGGTGATCCCCGCCGCGCGCGCGACGTCGTCCATCGACGCGCCGTCGTAGCCGCGCTCCGCGAAGACGCGGAGCGCGACGTCGGTCAGCGTGTCGATGTCGTACGGTTTGCGGGGTTCGCCGCTCACGTCACTGCGTGCCGAGCAGCGCCGCCGCGTCGCTGAGCGCGCGCTCGACCTTCGGGCGAAGCGCCTCGAGCGCAGCGTTGTGTTGCGTGAACGGAGGCTGCAGCGAGCCGCCGATCGCGTAGATCACGCCGAAAATCTGCTGGCGGATCCGGTCCGGATACTTGATGCTGTCCTCGTCGTGTCCGGGTGGTGAGGTCAACTCGTCGCGCAAGGCGGTGAGCTTCGCGCGCATCGTCGGCGAGGCGGTCTTGCTCTTCGCGTCAATCGCGTTGAGTGCGCGGTCGACGCGGTCGAGCCAGGCAAAACCCGTCACCAAGTACGCGTGACGCGCTTGGCGCTGCTCCGGCGTCCACGGGCTGAGCGGATCGTCGATGAGCGTGAACTGCTGCTCGAGCGTTTGGGTGCCGACGTGCACCCGCGCGGTGTAGGTTCCCGCCAACGCTTCCGGACCCGTGGTCGGACCTTGGTTCTCGAAGTTGGCGCCGAGCCAGCGGGTCGGACCGTTCTCACTGCCGTCCCAGGTCACGCGATTCACGCCGACGTCGTTCGAGACGTAGAACTTCCCGGCGTCCGTCTTCGGCGGATTCGCGGGGTCGAACGGGATCCCGCCGCGCAGCGTGCGCACGACGTTCCCCTGCGCGTCGAGGATCTCGATCCACGGACGTTGCTTGGCCTTTGCATTCTGATAGAACGCGATCACCGCGCCAGAGGGCGTGTTGGGCGCCGTGAATGCATTCGACGGCATCGCGTTTCCGTCCCCAGCCTCGACGGACGGGAAGGACGCCCACATCGTCGCGGTCCGGACAGGGAAGAGCGTCACGGCCTGCGCGCGCGCCGCAGCGAGCTGCTGCAGCGGCGTCACGTCGTCGAGCACGTAGAAGCCGCGTCCGTGCGTCGCGACGAGCAGATCGTTCGCCGTCGGGTGGACGTGGATGTCGTACACGGGGACGACCGGGAGTCCGGCCTTGAGCTGCTCCCAGCGCACGCCGCGATCGTACGAGATCCAGATGCCGGTCTCCGTCCCCGCGTAGAGCAGATTCGCGTTCTTGAGATCCTGACGGACGACGCGCACTTGCGCATTGTGCGGCAGATTCGCGGTGATGTTCTTCCACGTGCTACCGTAGTCGTCGGTGACGTACACGTATGGCGCGTCGTCACCGAGATCGTGCCGGTCGAGCTCGATGAACGCCGTCCCCGCGGCGAACGGACTCGCCTCGACGGTGAGGACGCGGCCGCGCGGCCAGTCCTTCGCGCTCACGTTGGTCCAATGCGTGCCGCCGTCACGCGTGACGAAGACGAGCCCGTCGTCGCTTCCCGTCCAGATCGTCTGCGCATCCTTGGGCGACGGAGCGATCGCAAGGAGCGTGTTGTAATACTCGGCGCCCGAGACGTCGAGGTCGATCGATCCGCCCGACGCGAGCTGGTGCTCCTTCTCGTTGCGTGTCAGATCCGGGCTGATCGGCGTCCAGTTCCGTCCGCGATCGGTGCTGCGGAAGACGACGTTCCCACCGAAGTACACGGTGTGTCCGTCCTCCGGCGAGAACGAGAGTGGGGCGTTCCAGTTGAAACGATACGGCGACTCGGCGAGCGAGCGGGTCGACGTGAAGACGTCGCGCGGCCATGGGGAGACGTCGAGGCTCTGGCGCGCCTTCGTGTCGTAGATCGATAGGACGCCGTCCTGCGTGTTCGTCCAGATCAGCGACGGATCCGTCGGATCGGGGATGGCGTACATCCCGTCGCCGCCGGCGATTGCGAACCAATCACGGTTGAGCAATCCGGTCCCGTTGCGCCCCGTCGACGGTGCGCACCACGAGCTGTTGTCCTGCAAGCCGCCGCAGATCGTGTACGGCTTCTGATCGTCAAAACCGACGTGGTAGATCTGCGCGAGCGGGATACGATCCAGGAACGCCCACGACCCGCCGCCGTTGTTGCTGAGGACGACGCCACCGTCGTTTCCTTCGATGATCCGCTTCCCGTCGGCTGACCACCAGATCGCGTGATTGTCCGGATGCAGATAACCTTCGAGATGCTTCCAGGTCTTGCCGGCGTTCTTGGATTCCGTCAGGTACATGGACAGCGAGATGACGCGTTTCGCGTTCATCGGGTCGACGGCAAGATGGCTGAAGTAGAACGGCCGTTGTTCGGGGAGCGAATCCGACGACACGCGCGTCCAGCTGTCACCGCCGTCGTCGCTGCGCCAGACCGTCCCCTGCTTCGACTGCACGACCGCGTAGACGCGACGCGGATCGCTCGGCGCGACGGCGACGCCGACGCGCCCGAGCACGTCGGTTGGGAAGCCGTGACCGGTGATCTTGTGCCAGGTGCGTCCAAAGTCACGCGAGCGATAGAGGCCGTCCTGCGGCCCGCCGCTCGTCGCCGTCCACGGCTGCCGGCGGAACTGCCAGATCGCCGCGAAGATCGTCGCGGGATGCTTCGGATTCCACGCCAGATCGGCAGCACCGCTCTGCGGCCCGACGTACAACGTCTTCTGCCACGTCTTCCCGCCGTCGCTCGTCACGTAGACGCCGCGCTGGGGCGAGTCGGCATAGATGTCGCCGAGCGCAGCGACGATCGCGTGGTTCGCGTTCGCCGGGTCGACCAGAATCTTCCCAATGAACTTCGTGCCGTCCAGGCCGACGTGCGTCCAGTGCTTCGCGCCGTCGCGCGTCACGTACACGCCGTTGCCGTACGAGACGTCGTTGCGCGGATTCCCTTCGCCGGTGCCGGCCCAGACGATCTTCGGGTCGCTGGGCGCGACGGCGAGCGCGCCGACCGCGCCGAACGCCGGTCCATCCCACGCCGGCGCGAACGAAACGCCCGCGTCTTCCGACTTGAAGACGCCGCCGGCGGCACCACCAACGTAATAGAGCGCAGGATCGTGGTCGCTCCCCGCCACCGCACCGACGCGGCCGCCGGACGCGGCGGGACCGATCGCTCGGAACTGCAGCGCCCCGGTGTCGGGGCTGGGAGACGGCCTGGGCGCCGGCTTGGTGGCCGGGCCGCGCACGGACTCCGACGGCGTGAGCGGAGCGGCAGCCGCCGCGAAGGCGGAAGCAGACGAAACGGAACCGGCCACGGCCGCGAATGCGGCAGCGGCGAGCAGGGAAGCAACTCGCATCGCCGCCGTCCTTACGCGCGGGGCGCTCGCATCCCCGTCCAAACGCTCGGTAGGGAGGCGTCCGCGCTCGCGCTAAGGCCTAGACCGATGCGCGCGACCACGACCCCAGAGATCTCCCGCGATCAACTCCGCACGCTCTTCCGTTCGATGCTCGTCCAGCGCGCGGTCGACACGCGCGGCTTCCAGCTGAACCGCCAGGGCAAGGTCGGGATCGCGATGGGCTCCGAGGGCCACGAAGCGGTGCAGGCCGGAACCGGGCTAGCCTTCGAGCGCGGCAAGGACCTCCTGTATCCGTACTATCGCAACACGGGGCTGATCCTCGCCTGCGGCTTCCCGCTCGTCGACGTCTTCCGCTCGCAGCTCGCGCGCGGCAAGGACCGGACCGGCGGCCGTTCGATCATCAACCACATCACGGCCAAGGACCTCGGGATCGCCTCGATCTCCTCGATCATCGCCGCGCAGTGCACGCACGCGGTCGGCGCGGCGTGGGCGCTCACGGTGCGCGGCGCGCGCGACCGCGTGGTCTTCTGCCAGTTCGGAGAAGGTGCGACGTCCGAGGGCGAGTGGCACGAAGCGATGAACTTCGCGGCCGTCCACACGCTGCCGGTCGTGTTCGTCTGCGAGAACAACCAGTGGGCGATCTCGACGCCGATCTCCAAGCAGATGCGCGTCCCGCAGGTCGCGTCGCGCGCAGCCGGCTATGGGATGCGCGGCGTGAGCTGCGACGGCTTCGATCCCGTCGCGGTTTACCAGACCGTGCGCGAGGCGCGCGAATACGCTGGCGGCGGACACGGACCGGTACTCGTCGAGGCGAACTGCTATCGCTTTCTCTCGCACACGACGGATGACGACGAGCGCACGTACCGCACGCGCGACGAAGTCGCCCAGCGCCGCCCGGACGACCCGGTCCCGAAATTCGAGGCGTATCTGCGCGAGCGCAACGTGCTCACGCTCGACGAGATCGTCGCGCTCAAGCGCGAGATCACCGAGCTGGTCAACCGCACGACCGACGAGGTCGAAGCCGAACCGTACCCCGAGGCGCACACGCTCTACGGCAACACCTACGCCGGCCCGGACGACGCTTGGCGCTGACGCACCTCGCGATCGTCAGTTTCGCAGCGTAACCGTCCCGTTCAGCGACTGCAGCGACGCGTGGAGCGCGCCGTCGCCGAGCGTCGCGTCCGCCGACGCGCCCGGACCGAAGCGCCGATCTTGTACCGTGACCCCCGGCGCGACGATCGAACCGTTCAGCGTTGTCGCGTTGAGCTTCACGCCGGTGCCGTGAGGGACTTCGAGCACGATGGAGCCGTTGACCGTCTTGGCCGTCGTCTCGCCATGACCGTCGCGTACGTGCAAGCGGATGCTGCCGTTCGTTGAGTGCGCGGTGCGAACGCTGCGTGCGTCGACATCGATGCCACCGTTGACGGTCGCCGCTGTCGCGGGGCCGTCGTGCACGATACGAACCGCTCCGTTCACGCTCGCGACATCGACCATGTTCGCGGCCGGGACCGTCACGTCGATGTCGACGCGAACGTCGTCGCTGTTGCGGGTTCCACGCAGGCCGCGCTCCTCGGTGCACGGCACATCCGTATCGGGCGGATAGCGAACGCACACGACCACCCCTTGCGGGCCGTTGTCGACGCGCACGCGCACGACTGACAGATCGCTGCTCGTCGCGCTCGCGACCGCGTGGACCGCAAAGCGCCGACCGTCGCGAACTCGCACGTCGCCGTTGATGTTGCGCACGGTGACCATTTGCGACGTGGGGAGCGGCGCCGTGTAGTCGAACGGCACCGAGGCGAGCGCGAAAACTAAAAACATAGTTACAACCTACACGCTCGCTCGCCCCCTGTCAAGGTGAGGGTTTAGGGGAGCGGCGCGGGTGGGGTCATCCCGGCGTCGGCCGCAGCGCTGCGGTTCCCGCGCTCGGAATAGAGGCGAATCTCAGCGATGTCGCGCGGGAAGATCAAGCCGAGGGTCCAGTCGACCGCCACGCGTACGCGGCGATCGAGCCCCGGCAGGCGAGCGAGATAGTACGCGCGCCACAAGATCCACGCGAAGAAGCCGGTCAGAACGATCCCGCCGGGAAGCGCTGCAACGCCACGCCGCGCGCCGAGTGACGCCATCGTCCCGAGCGCGTTGAAGGTGAACGGTTTGGTCGGCTCACCGCGCAGCACCGCGACGATGTTGTCGCCGAGCGCCGGACCTTCACGGATCGCATGCTGCGCCGTCGCCGGATACCACGCCGAACGATCGCTCTGCTCGGCGTTGTCCTTGCTCGGGATCCACGCGCAATCGCCCAGCGCCCACACGCCGGGCCGGCCGATCACCGACATGTCGCGATTCACCATGATCCCGCCGTTGCGCGCATGAACGACGCCCGGCAAATCCTTGAGTACCGGGGAAGGTCGGACACCGGCGCTCCAGATCACCGTTGTCGTAGGAATGTACGTCCCCGATTGGAGCGTGATGCCGCCTTCGTCGATCCGCGTCACGCCGTCGCCGATGATGAGCTCGACTCTGCGGCGCGCGAGGTTTTGCGTCGTGTACCGGCCCATCGCCTCGGGAAGGTCGGGGAGCAGCGCGCGCCCTGCTTCGATCAGGATCATCCGCACGTCGGTGACCCGCAGCGGCGGATAGAATCGGATGATCGAACGGAAGAAATCGACGAGCTCGCCGGCGCACTCGCAACCGGTGTAACCGCCCCCGACGACGGCGAACGTGAGCAGGCGTTGGCGTTCGGGTCCCGGAGGCGTCACGACCGCTTGTTCCATCGCGGCAATCACGCGATTGCGCAGCGCCTCTGCATCCTCGAGCGTCTTGAGCGGCAGCGTGTGCTCGGCGACGCCGGGGATTCCGAACGTCGACGTGACGCTCCCCAATGCGAGGACGAGCTGATCGTATGTCAGCGCAGTCATGTCGCCGGTGATCGGATGGAGCGCGTCGACCTCGCATGCATCGAGATCGATTCTCGCGATCTCACCCAGCACGAAGCGCGTGCGGTGGAGTTGGGCTCGCACCGGTGTGACGATGTGGCGCAACTCGAGTCCGCCCGAGCTGACCTCAGGAAGCATCGGCGTGAACAGTGTGAAGTTGTCGCGGCTCACCAGCGCGATCTCTGCTTCGTCGGGCCGGAGCCGCCGTTCGAGCCGATGCGCGACCGCAACCCCGGCGAAGCCGCCGCCCAGCACGAGGATCTGTTTCATCGCACGGCTCCCAGACCGTTGAACGACACTACTCACGCGCCGCCTCGCGGATCGCCTCGGCGTGCGCGACGATCTCCCTCACGCGTTCCGCATAGCGCGGCGCGCCGCCGATGTCGCCCGGCGAACGCTCGCCGTGTCGGGTCGCGACGTACCAGACCAAGGTTGCGACGCGCCGCAGCATCGCCTCCGGGATGAGAACACGTTCCTCGGCCGTGATCGGCGCATGCTCCGCGTACGCGGCAAGCAACGGAGCGATCCTCTCGATTGCGAGCGGTTCATCGTCGCCGTCGCGCGCAAACTCGTCCAGGAACGTTCCCAGGTCGTACACCCGTTCGGTCTCGTGCGCGAAATCGAAGTCGATCAGTCCGTTCACGACGCCCGCTTCAACACTCACGACGTTCTCCGGGTTCGGATCGCCGTGCACGACAACGTGCGGCAGTGCGCCGACGCGCGGCGCGACCCGGGCGCTCGCTGCGGAGACCGCGACGATCAGCGCGTCCCAGTCGAGCGCTCGCGCGATGCGCGGATCGGAGGCGAAGCGCAAGAACCGGTGACGGAGCCACGGTAGGATTCCGAGCAGACGCGTACTGCGCATCCCGCCCGCAACGTGAACGTCGTGCATCGCGCGGTGAAAGCGTGCCAGCACGCCCGCTGCCGCCTGTGCCGTCGCCAGATCGCGCCGCCCCGTCTCGCCGACAAGGTACGGAAAAACGGCCGCCACGCCGCCGTCAGGCACGCTCATCAGCGTCCCGCCGTCGCGACGAAGTGGCGCGACGATTTCAGGCATGCGCTCAGCGGCATGTGCGACGACCGCGTGCTCAAAAGCGATCGCGCGCCGTGTGACGTGCAAGCGGCCGTATCGTCGCACGGTCCAGCGGCCGGCTGCGGCCTCAACGAGGAACATCTCGTTGGAATAACCGCCCGTGAGCGCGACGGCGTGCGCGCCGTCGACGTCGATCCCGAAGGCGGCGGCGACGTCGAGCGCATCTGCGGGGCTCAGACGCGTTCGGTTCGGAGCAGCGCCGCGATGCGCTCGCGAAACCACTCGCCGGTCGCGCCCGCCTCGGCGGGGAGCAGCGGCTCGGACGACGGGCGCAGGCGCGCGATATCCCAGCGAACGTCGTCGCTATTCGCGCCGAAGTAGCCGTCTTCGAGCGCCGCCTCGGCGTGCGTGCGGATCGCGGCGACGTCGATGCCGTATGCGCCCGCCAGCCGTGCCGCGACGACGCACAAGCCGTCGAGCTGCGGCTGCGTTACCGGAAACGCGCCGAAATGGGACGGCGTCGCGTCGCGCATCGCCGCGACGGCGAGACCGATCGACCAGGAATTGCGCCCTCTGATGTGCGCCGCGTAGGGCAGGGCAGGGTCCTCGCGCACGTCGCGCATGTTCTCGCGCAGATCGTGCGTGGCGTGGACGCGCACGTCGTGCGCGCCGCTCAGGCAGAAATGATACGCGGGGTAGACCGTCGCGTAGTCGCCGGCTGTCCAGTGGAGCCAGATCGAGCGCAGGTCCCCGGGCGGGAGATGCGGGTGCCATTCACGGAGCGGGACCGGTGGAGCGAGAATCATTCCGGAATGCACGACGACGAGCGTCTCCAACAGCCGAGGCCGAGCGACGGCCCACGGCGCGCCGGGCGGGGCGCGCTCGGCGGGATCCTCGTCACGCTCGGTGTGTTGGCGGCAAAATTCAAGGCGATTGCAACCCTGCTGCTGAGCTTCAAGTGGTTGTTCCTCGGCTCCAAGCTCCTCCTGAGCTTCGGTTCGATCTTCCTCTCGGTGTGGTTGTACGCCGTCCTATTCGGCGGTCTCAAGATCGCAATCGTCTTCGTGCTGATGATCTTGGTCCACGAGCTTGGACACTTCATCACCTGGCGGAACTTCGGGGTTGCAGCACGGCTGCCGGTCTTCATCCCCGGCCTGGGCGCGTTTGTCGCGGCTCCCGGCGGGACACCGGCGCAGAACGCCGCCGCGGCGATCGCCGGGCCGCTCTTCGGTCTCGCTGCCGCCGTCGTCTGCTGGGGCTACGGCGTGCAGACGCACGAGCCGTTCTGGATCGCGGCGGCATATATTGGCTTCTTCCTGAACGCGTTCAACTTGATGCCGCTGCCGATGCTCGACGGCGGTGCAATCGCCGGCGCAATCGATGCGCGTCTGTGGTACCTCGGGTTGCCGCTGTTCCTGGTCTGGGTCTTTCTCTCGCCCAGCGCGTTCAGCATCATCTTCTTGCTGCTCGCCGGGTTCTACGCGGTACCGCGCTTGCTCGCACTCCACCGCGGCCAGATCGATCCGCGCGGTTCCGGATTGACGCCGGGCCAGCGAACGGCGGCGGCGGTGGCGTACTTCGCGCTCGCGCTGTTCGCGATCGCGGGCGCCTGGGCGACGATGGCACAGACCCATGCACTGACAGGCGTCGGCGCATGAGCGACGACGACGAGCGCGCGCCGGACTTCGCCATGCAGCGCGCCATCGAGATCCTCGCGCGCGTCTACGAGACCAACCGTGCGAAGCGCGAGCGCGACGCCGCGCAGGGACCACCGCCGCCGATCGACCGGCCCGTCGTGCTCGCAAACGAGCGTCTTACCTTCGGCATCGGGACGACGACGCGCGCGGAGGTCGAGCGCGCCTTCGGCGTTGCATTCGCGTACCCGATGCGCGGCTGGCACACCTACGCGGCGAGCGAAGACGGGGAGCGGCGTTTCCTCAGCCTGTTCTACGACAAGGGGCAGACGCTGATCGCACTCGAGTACTACATCCCGAAGACCGCCGGCGCGCCGTCGTTGCGTGCGCAAGCCTACGGCTTCTTCCGCTTGACGCCCGGGGATGTCGCGCTCGGCGCGGCGACGGCGACGCTCGACGAGCGGTACGTGACGGCCGTCGGCGGACCGGCGCCGGTGGTCTACGCGGAGGCGCACGAAGTGCGCTTTCCCGGCGGGGTCGCGTACGTGATGGGAAATGACGGCCGCGTCGAGCGGCTCGGGCTCTACACTGCCACGTAACGCCGCGCTGGCCGTCGCGGTCGTCCTGCTTGCGCTCGCGGCGACGGTGTTTCTCCCACCGCGCACGCGCGGACCGTACGCGCGTGACTTCGAGGCGTATTATGCCGCCGGAGCGGTGTGGGATGCCGGCGGCAATCCATGGTCCCGCGAGGTGTGGCCCGTCGAGCGGACGATCGCCGGCGTCGACCCGTCACAAGAAGAGCTCTTGCCGTACGTCGGGCCAGCTGCGGCGCTGCCGCTCTTCGGCGCGCTCGCGCGTCTCCCGCATCCGGTCGCGGTGCGCGTGTGGATGGGATTGGTCGCGCTGGCAACCGGCGGACTCGTCCTCGCCGCGCTCGCGCTCGCGCACGAACGACGCGTCGGTGCCCTGCTCGCCGCGTTCGCCCTCACGCTTGTCGCCGGCCCGACGATCAGCGATCTCGCGCTCGGGCAAGTCGCGCTCGTCGCCGCGGCGGGGATCGCGTGCGCGCTCGTCGCGTACGCGCGTGGAGCGATCGTGTGCGGCGCGCTCGCGACGTTGCTGGCCGGCCTTCAGCCGAACCTTACGCTCGCGCTCATCGCGCGAATGCGCGACCGTGTCGCCTTAATCTCTGCCGCGCTCGGCGCACTCGGCTTCGCGTTACTCACGCTGATCGCAGGCGGCGGCGTCGCGGGCTTCGTTTCGTACCTGCAGCGGCTCAGCGTCCACGGACGCGCCGAGCGTTTCGTGGTCATTCAGCATACGCCGGCGGCGATCGCCTGGGCGCTCGGCGCTCAGGCCTCGACAGCGCTCGCCTGCGGTACGGTAGTCGCCGTCGCCACCGTGCTCGCCGTCGTGATCACGATCGTGCGTGCGAAACTGAACGCGACAGACGGAACGCTGCTCGCGCTTGCGGTGCTCCCGCTCGCCGTTCCCTTCTTTCACGAACACGACTTCGTCATCGCGCTGATCCCGGCGCTCGTCCTCGCCTCCCGCGCTACGGGAGCCGCGCGTGCGGCGAGCGGCATCGCGGTCATCGCCGTACTCGCCGATTGGCTTAACCTCGGCCAGCGCCCGGCAGCCCATGCGCAAGCGTACGCCGACGCATGCGCGCTCTGCTTCGCCTTCATCGCGCTCGGCCGCGGTCGCGTCGCGACGCGCGCCGACCTTGCGCCCTTCATCACCGCGGCCGCGCTGTTCGCCGTCTCGATCCCACTGGTGTCACATCACACAATCCCGACGTGGCCGGACGCGCTCCCGCCGGCCTATCGCGCACCAGCCAACGCCGACGCAAGTGCGGCATGGGGGGACGAGCAGCACGTCGCCGGTCTCGAGGCGCGCGACCCCATCTCAGGCGCGCTCCGCGCGATCCCGCTCGGAGGCTCAATCCTGCTCGGCCTCGCCATCGTCCTCGACGTCCGTGGCCGCCGCCGCGTCCACCCTGCCGCCCCCCGTCGCGCTGAGCCCGAAACGCGCTGCGCCGCTACCTCGGCCCCAGCCATTTGACGTACACGATCTCCGGATCGCCCGCGTCAAGTGCGTCTATCTCCCCGCAGCGCAACCATCCGTTCTTTTCGCACAACGCACGCATCACCGCATTTGAAGCATTCGTCGAGGTGAAGATTCGGTTACTGGTCGCCCGACGCGCAGCTGCGCTCATCAGCGCGGTAGCATACCCGCGCCGGCGGTGAAGCGGTGCGACCGCGAGCAGATTGATGAAGGCGTGCCCAAAGAAACCGTGCGGCTGCACCCACGCGAACGCGAGCGGCTCGTTGTCATGGTCCACGACGATGACTTCGTCGCGCTCGACCGCTGCTCGAAATCTCTCCCTGAGTGACGGCTTCTCGAAGGCGGCCGACGAGAGTGTCTCGAGTGTCTCCGCGTCACCAGGCCGCGCATTTCGGATCCCAGGCGTATTCGTCACGCCCGGTCGGCATGTGGAAAGTGCGCTCTTTGCAGAAGTGTTCGCAGGCCCGCGTGCACGGAAGCGAAGGCTGGAGGCCAGGTCATCGAATCCTGCGCGTCGACCGAATACGAGAATCCCTTGAAGCGCAGCGTCAGACTTGCCTGCCGCGCGTCTTCCCATCGCCGTTGATAGACGCGTCGAAGTGTATTCACGCGTGCTGTCCGTAGCACGAGGAGAACCTCGTCCCACCGAATCGGAAGGCGCGTCAAACTCGGCTTACCGAATCGAGAAGGCCCCTCCCAGTCGATCGTCGTCTGCTGCGGGGTCGCTCGAAGCGTGTAGACACCGCAAGGCCCAAGGCAACTGCCGCTGCTGAACGTCATCTCTTGCAACCCGTCAAGCGTACTGAGTGCCCGCAGCGTTCGTTGGTTCCGTCGGTACTGGTCGTCGAGAATGGTTCGATGAATGAAGTCTGCGAAATTCATCAGCCCCTGATGCTTCCCATCGGTCAACGACATGCTATAGGACCCGTGCTTCGTCTCGAAGGCCAAGAACGTGCCGATCACACAGTCGCATGACGACTTCGAGAAGACGATCGCGCGATCTCCAAGATCGGCAAGACGTGAACGGGGCCATAGAAGTCGTCCACTATGTCGATCGACGCCCTCGACGTACACATATCGGTTATCCGGCATCACGTCGAAAGACCAGGTCCCGTTGACGTCCCCCGCGTCGGAAACGTGCCAAACTGATACACGAGTGACGTCTGCAGGGTTGACGCGAGACGAGCAGCCAACGAGCAACACCAGGGCTAGCAAACAGAGACTCGGGCCAAACGTTCGCCTCGTCCTGTTTGTCATGGTGCTTTAGATGTCGACGTTCATGAAGTCGTCGAACTGCGAGAGCTGGTTGGGGTGGAAACCCGTCAGGTCGCTGTTGTACGCATAGACATCCTCGTTGATCCAGAGCGTCGTGACGGGGACGTCCTTGGTGATTTGCGACTGGACGAAGTTCGCGTACGGTTGCCGCTGCTTTTCGTCGTACAGCGCGAGGAATTTGTACATCGCGGTCGTGACCGCGTGGTTGCAATAGCGCGGGTCGTTCTGGCCGTTGGGCGGGATCTGATCGCAAGCGTAGAGGAACGAGAGGTCGCCGATCGGATCGCCGCCCCATTGGAAGATGATGACGTCCCAGTTGCCGCGATAAACGATCCCACCGCTCGCGTAAGGTTGGAAGAGCAGCGCGGATTGGTAGTGATGAACGTCGATCGTGACGCCGATCTGCTTCCACGTCGACCGGATGAGCTCAATCTGCTGATCCGCGTCTGGTGACCCGCTCGCGGTTGCAAACACGAGATTGAGGCGCTTCCCGTTCTTGACGCGAACACCGTCCGGCCCCATTGTCCACCCAGCCTGATCGAGCAACGCGTCCGCCTGTTTGATGTCGAACGGATCGGTGGGCACGTTCGCATCGAAGCTCGGGTTCTTCGGCGACATCACGTTGTCTTGAATGATCCCGAGGCCGTGGCGAATCTTGGCGTTGATCGTCTTGCGGTCCGTGGCCAGGCGCAACGCGCGGCGCACACGCGGATCATCGAGGGGGGGATGCTGGTTCTGGAAGTCCAGATGGCTGAAGTAGTAACTGGGCTGGCGCAGCACACTCACGCCGTCGATCGCTTTCACGCGGTCGTAGTACGCCGCCGCGACGGGCAACCAGAGATCGAGTTCGTGCGTCTGCACCTGCGTGAGCACGGTGTTGCGATCGGGAACGATCTTGAAGACGACGCGTTGGAGCTTGGGCGTCCCGCGGAAGTACAGCGGGTTCGCGACCATCTCGACTTGGTTGCCACGATCCCAGCGCGTGTACTTGAACGGACCGATTCCTACGGGGAGCGCGTTATACGGCGCGTTGTTGATGTTCGGCAAGTTTCCCAGAATGTGCTTGGGCAAGATGCACGGGTTCGCACCGCCAGTCCCGAAGAATTCCGCCGCGTAGCCCGCGTACGGCTTCTTGAGATGATAGACGACCGTGTATTTGTCGGGCTCATCGATCTTTGTGATGAGATCCCAGCCGGAGCGGCTCACCTCGTTGTTCGCCGGGTTGAGAACCGCTTTGGTCGAGAAGACGACGTCGTCGGCGTCGAACGGCGCGCCGTCGGACCACTTCACCCCGTGGCGCAAGTGCCAGGTGATCGTGAGTCCGTCCTTGCTGATCCCGCCGTTCGCCTGCGTCGGCACGACGGTCGTGAGCTCGGGGATCGGCCGATTGTCGTGGTCGTACTTGGTCAGCCACGCCATCGTCAGTGACGACATGAGGCTCAGCGTCGTCTGCTGGACGAGATGGGGATTCAGACCGGCGACGTCCTCGGCCGTCGCATAGCGCAGCACGTGCGGAATCGTATACGAATGACGCGTTCCGCCGGACGCCGCGGACGAGTTCGCCGACGGGCTCTCTGAGGACGTCTTCGTGCAGCCCGCGAGGATCAGCGCCGCGAGAGCGAGGGCGAGCGTCTTCTTCAGGGCGAGTCTCCTCAGATGTCGGCGTCGACGAGGTCGTCGAACGGGGTGACTTGGTTGGGGTGGAACCCCTGCAGATCGTCGTTGAACGCGTAGACGTCCTGGCGCGCATTGAGGACGAGCGTCGGGACGTCGCGCGCAAGGCGCTCCTGCACCACCCGCAGAGCATCGCGCTGCACCCGTTCGTCGTAGCCGGCCTCGAATCGTGCCAGCGCGGCGTCGACTTCTCGATCGCAGTAACGCGGGATGTTGTTGCCCCGCGGCGGGATACGATCGCAGGCAAACAGATTCGTCAGATCGCCGTTGGGGCTGTTCACCCACGCGTAGTTGCTCACATCGTACTTGGCGCTGCGCAGGATCCCGCCGCTCTGCATCGAGCCGAAGAGCTGCGTCGAGAGGTAGTGCTTGACCTCGAAGCGCGCCCCGATCGTTTCCCAGTTCGTACGGATCAATTCGATCTGCGCATCGGTGTCCGGCGTCCCGCTCGCCGTGACGTAGAGAAACTCGAGCCGGTCACTGCCCTTGGCGCGCACGCCGTCTGGGCCGCGCCGCCATCCCGCCGCATCGAGCATGCGGTTCGCGGCGGCGGGATCGTAGCGCGCGAACGGGATGTCGGCATGGAAGGGATGACTCGGCGGAAGGACGCTTTCGGTGAGGATCCCGACGCCGTGCGCGATCTTCGCGAGAATAGCGGCACGATCGGTCGCAAGACGAAGCGCGCGGCGCACGACCGGATCGCGCAAGGCGCCGTGCTCGACCTCGAAGTCGATGTGGTTATAGAGATACGATCCTTGGTGCACGACGCGCACGCCCGGCAGCGCGGTGACGCGATCGACGTACGCCGCCGGAACCGGAAGCCACAGGTCGATGCCGTGACTGGCGAGCTGCGTGAGCATCGTGTTCCGGTCGGTGATGATCTTGAACACGACCCGCTGCAGCTTCGGCTTGCGCCCGAAGTAGAGCGGATCGGGAACGAGCTCGACGTTGTCGCCGCGATGCCAGGCGGCATACTTGAACGGCCCGATCCCGACCGGCAACGCGTTGTAGGGGACGTCATTGATCGTCTTGCTGCCGGCCAGCAGATGCGCGGGCAGGACGCACGGCTGATTGTAAGCTGAGCCGAAGAAGTTGACGATGAAACCGCTGTGCGGGCGCGAGAGGTGGACGCGTACGGTGTAGCGGTCGGGCGTGTCGATCTTCTCGATGAGATCGAAGCCTTCGTGCGTGAACTCGTTGTTCTCCGGATTCCGCACCACGTCCGCGGAGAAGCGGACGTCGTCGGCGCTGAACGGCACACCGTCGGACCAGCGCGCGTCGTGCCGGAGATGATACGTGATCGTCCGACCGTCCGCCGAGATCCCGCCGTTCGTTCGGCTCGGGACCTCGGTCGCGAGTTCGGGAACGGGGCGATTGCGCGCGTCGTACTTCACGAGCCACGCCATCGTCAGCGAGCTCATGTACGAGAGGATGACCTGCGCGCTCAGATGCGGGTTGAGCGTTGTGATGTCCTCGCCGGTTGCATAGCGCAACTCGTGCGGAATCGTCCAGGGATGACGGTCGGCGGCAGGTGACGGCGCGGTGAGGAAAGCCGCCGCGATCGCGGCGAGCACGATGGCGGCGGCGCGACGCATCAGAAGTGGTACGTCTGCGGATTCCAGAACGGCGTGAGGATCACCGGGGTCGCGGTGAAGTTCTGCAGATTGGCGTCATAGGTGACCACCAGCTTGCGGAACCACAGGACGATCGACGGATCGTCCTTCGCAAACTCCTGCTGTACGATCTTGTAGTCCGCGATGCGCCGCTTCTGATCGACGGTTATATCGGCGTCCTCCATCGCCTGCGTCGCGCGTGCGTTGTTCCAACGCAGATAGTTCTGGCCGTGAAGCGGCATGTAGCGCGCCGAGTAGAGCTGGGCCTGGTCGATGTCGGCCGCGCCCGACCACGCGTACTGCGCGACGTCGTACTTCCCGGCCGTCAAAATCCCGTTCATGCTGTTGTCAAAGAACAGCGGGGTCGGGTAGTTCTTGACCTCGGCACTCGCGCCGACGGCGCGCCAATACGACTGTACTTGCTGCTCGATCGCCTGCCCCAGCGTCGACTCGACCTGCGTCGAGATCTGGAACGCCAGACGCTGACCGTTCTTCACCCGAACGCCGTCCGATCCGACCTTCCAGCCCGCCTCGTCGAGGAGAGCCTTCGCCTTCGCCGGATCGTACGGATATTTCATGACCGTCGGATCGTACGCGTCCTTCTGCAACGTCGGTTCGATGAATGTCTCGCTCATCTCACCCAGTCCGTGCTGGACCTTGTTGAGCAGCGTGGGGCGGTCGATCGCGTACGTGAGCGCTCGGCGTACCCGCACATCCTGGAACATCGGCTTTGTCATATTGAAGTCGATGTGGTTCCAGATGAAAACGATCGGCGCGATCGTCTTGAGACCCGCCTGCTGTTGCAGTTGCGGGTACGCCGAAGCCGGTAGAGCCCAGGCGAGGTCGACTTCGTGCGTGCGCACCTGTGTCGCGAGGGTGTTCTGGTCGGGGATGATCCGATAGATGACCTCCCGGATCGCGGGCTTGCCGGCGAAGTAGTTGGGATTCGCCTCCATCCGAACCTCGGAACCGCGCGTCCACGACACGACCTTGTAGGGACCGCTTCCAATCGGGAGCGAGTTGTACGGCGCGTCGTTGATCGACCCGCTCGCGTTGAGCTTGCCCAAGATGTGGTCGGGCAGGATGGGCCCGTTGCCGTTGACGCTCCAGAGTTGCTGCAGAAACGGCGCGTAGACGCGCTTCATGTGGACAACCGCGACGTAGGGTTCCGTGCAGTCGACGTCCTTGATGTCTTTCCAGCCGTCGGTTGTGTTGACGTTGTTTTTGGGGTTGATCATGATCTGCCAGGTCGTGCGCAGGTCCTTGCATTGCACGTCGCCCTGACCGTCTTGCCACGCGATCCCCTTGCGCAGCTTGTACTTGATCGTCAACCCGTCTTTCGAGACGTCGCCGTTCTCGACGGTTGGAATCTCGCTCACCGCATCGGGAACGGGTTGTGACTTGTCATCGTACCGCACCGTGTACGAGTAGATGAACGCGGAGAGCGAAAGGACGGGGTCCGCCGACGCGAGCGCGGGATTGAGGTTCTTCGGATCGGCCGCGGTCGCGATCACCAAGCGGTCGGGATGCGCGCCCCCGCCGCCCGTCGTCGTCGTTGTCGTCGACCCGGTGTCACCGACTTTCGTGCACGCGGAAAGAGCGAGCGCGAAGAGCACGCCCGCTGCTGCCAACCGCCGGCGCATCAGCGCATCGTCTCCGGGTCGATACCGAAGCGTTCGCAGAAGGCGACGTATGCCGCCGGTGCGATCTCGGACGGCTTGATCTCGCTGCGTCCGCCCCAAAAGACGTTGGTGTAGTCGAAGTCGATCCCCGCTTCGCGCAGGTGCTGGTCGATCGCGTCCTTGTGTGCCAGAACCGTCTCCTTTTCGGTACCGTGCGCGACACCCATGAGGTTGACGCCCCGGAACTCCGGCCCGCCCTCGCGCCAATAGGCGTGCGTCATGATGTAGTGACGCCCGACCTCGCGTCCGGCGTCGATCTCGCGTCCTTGCGGGACCTTCCAGTGGAACAACGCGTTGTACCGCGTCACGCTCTTTCCGCCTGCGGCGGCGCTCGGCTTGACGTGCTCGAGGAATGTCGAGAAGCGTCCGATCACCCTGCGCTCGTTGAGCTCCTTGCCGACCCGCTCGAACTCGTCGAGCGAGACGCCGGCTTCGCGCGCGCGACCACGCCACACGTCACGGACGATCTCGTCTGGCGCGAGCTCGCGTTTGATCGCGGTGAGCACACGCCACTCGAGCGGGCTCAACTGCACGATCTCGGTATCCGTCACCTCAGCGAGGACGTCGGCGCGCGCGCCCGGCTCCATTCCACGACGACGCACGTGTCCGACGCCGAGTGCGAACAATCTCTTGGCCGGCATCAAGCGATGCTTTTCCGCACCGATGCGCTGCGCGAGGAACGCGGCGTGCTTCTCGATCGAGAAGCCCTGCGGAACCTTGAGCGTCGTCCACAGGCGATAGTTCGAGCCGGGCGTCGCGGCGTCGGTCGTCCGGATGACGACATGCCCCGAGAACGGATCTTCGTTGAAGAGCCAGTCGAACGCGGAGGCGAGACGTTCTTGTGGGACCTGCCACGCGCAGAGTGCGCCGTCGGCGAGGTTCGTCGCCATCAGCGTCTGGCGGACACGGCGGATCGTCCCCGCCCCCAGCATCGCAACGATGCGTTCGAGCACGATCTCCGGCGCAATACCGCTGCGCGCGGCGATCTCGCCGAACGGATCACGCTGGAAACCCTGGAGGCGATCCTCGCTTACCGCGAGGATCGCCGCGTTGACCGGATCATCGATCCAGACGGGAAGAGTCGAGGGCATACGCCGGGATTCACCCGGCGGCGTTCGCGCCCTCCGCGAAGAGCAGCGCCTGCTCTGCCTGGCGAACGGTGTAGAGCGCGTTAACCTCGTCGAACAGGGCAGTGCTGATCCCGACCTGCGCATTGAGCAGGAGTGGCAAGGTGGTGACGCCTGCGGCGTACTGCGCCTGCGTCGACCGAAGGACCGTCTGGGCCTGGCTAAGCTCGGCGTTGACCTGCGTAAGCGCCGCATATGCCGAGACGAGCGAAACCAAGGTCTGCTTGACGTTCAAGCTGACCGACTCCTGAATGACGGCGAGATTCGCTTTCGCCTGGTCAACCTGACCTCGGGCCTGCAGCACCGCTGCACGAGTCAGCCCCTGATCGTAGATCGGGAGCGTCAACCCGAAGCCGATCGAGCTGTTGTTCCGGAAGGCGCCACCGCCAATGTCGCTCGAGTTCGTCCCGTACGTGCCGTTGAGCGAGAGGTTCGGGAACAGCCCCAGGCCCGCAGCCTTCAGCGCGTTCTGGAACGAGATGACGGTTTGCTGTTGCGACGCCAGGTCCGGACGCAACGCGTTCGCGCGCGCGATCGCGACGTCGTACGTCGGCGTCGGGAACGCCGGCGTGATCGTGATCGTTCCGCTTGTCGCGGAGAGCGCCGGGACATCGTCCTTGGGCTGAACGTTGTAGTTCGCGTCGATCCCCAGCGTGTTGGCAAGCGTCGCGAGCGCGTTGAGCTCGATCGCTTGGTCTCGCACGACGGCGACGCGCGCTTGCGCGGTCGCAAGCTGCGCCGTCGACAGATCGGTGCGGGCTGCGGTACCGGCGCGGATCTGCGCGCCGACGAGGCTCTCCTGAACGAGATCCAAACGCACCGTCTCTTGCGCGACCTGTGTCGTGCGTTCGGCGCTGAGCGTGTTGTAATACGCTGTGGCGACGTTGAACGCGACGGTCTGCAGCTGGCGCCGATACGTGTCGATCGAGGCGTTTTCATTGGCCTTCGCCTCGCGAATCAACGCCGCGACACGCCCGCCGTCGTAGATGAGCTGCCGGAGGGTGAACGTCAGCCCGTTCACCGTCGTGGACCCGGTCTGCGTGGTGCCGATGCCGGTCGCGGTGGTGCCGGCCTGACGGTGATCGCGTGACGAGCTCGCGGTGCCCGAAAGGCTCGGCAAGATCGCACCCTGCGCTGACAGGACGGGTGCAGCCGAGATCTCGACCGCGGCGCGCGCCGCGGCGAGCGTCGGCGACTGCGCGTACGCGATCAGCGTCGCCTGTTGGAGCGTGACGATTTGCGGAAGTCCCGGCGCCGCGACACCGCGGTTTACCGGCGCCGGCGTTCCGTAGGCCGGATACGGCAACGGCACCGCCTGATCGGCCGGTGCGAGCGTCGGGAGCGCCGACGGGTTGACCGGAACCACCGACGCCTGCGGCATCGGCGCAGCCGGTGAGCTCATCGGCACGGGCACAGGCGTGGTCGTCGGCGTCGGTATGGTCCCCGGTGCCGGCGAGATCGACGGCCTGGGCGCAGGCCCTGGCTGCGCAGAGCTCGTCGCGGGGAGAACCGCGACGAGCGCAAAGGTACTCAGCGCGACGCCGGCCAGCGTGCGCGGGATGAAGTTCGGACCCGGCAATCTACTGGGCTCCGCGTTGCGCGCCGGCGCGCGGTTGGGCAATCGCGACGGTGCTCTTGTCCTGGAGCGCGTCCGGACGCGTCGTGATGACCGTCGTGCCAGGACCGATGTCGGCGCTGCGGATCTCGGCCATCGTATCGGTCTGCAAACCGACTTGGACCGGGACGACCTTCGCCTGCATCAGCTTCACCGGCGGTCCGGCCTGCGCGCCGCCTCCGGCACCGCCCTTCGGCGGTGCGCCACCACCCGGCGCGCCGCCGGGGGGCGGCGGGAGATTGACGACGGTGAACACGTTCGCGCCGCTCTCGCTCTGGAAGACCGCGGTCCGCGGCACGACGATCGCGCCCGGATGGAACGCGCTGCGCACGTTGACGCTCACGAGCATCCCGCCGCGCAGCTCATCCGTCGGATTGGGGACGCGGATGCGAGCGCGATACGAGAGCGTGCCCTGCGTCGGGGTCGCGTTGACGTCCATCACCGAAGCGCGGAACGTGTGATTACCCAGACTCGAGGTCGTGAACGAGACCGGCGTTCCGGCCCGCACGTACTGCAAGTCGTCGTCGGGGACGTTCACGTTGAGATAGACGGGGTTGATCTGCGAGACGCGGACGACGGGCTGGTTCGGGCTCGCGAATGCGCCGGGATCGAGGAGCCGTGCGGTGACGACGCCGTCGAACGGGGCGATGATGTTCGTCTGCGAGATCTGCGTCTGCAGCATCCGGACCTGCGCCTGCGCCTGCCCGAGCGAACCGCGCGTTTGCGCGATCGTCTGTTGCTGAATCGGCAACGCGTTGCCGCCCTGCGTACGCGCGTAGGTGAGCGCGACCTCCGCCTGACGCAGCTGTTCGCGCGCGTTGTTGAGCGCCTGCTGCGCCGAGACGTACTGCGCGCGCGCCTGATCGAGGGCGCTTTGCGAGACGTAGCCTTGCGTGATCAGTTGCTTGTCGGCGTTGTACGTCGTCTGCGCGCTCTGATACGCGGCCTGGGTCGTCTGCACGTTGTTCCGCGCTGCGGCGAGCTGCTGCTGCGCGGTGGTGACGGTGTTGGACGCCTGCGCCGCGGTCACCGGCGCCTGCAGTGTCGCGCCGCCGAGCGCCGCCGTCTGCTGCTGCACCGCCGCCTGCTGCTGCGCGAGCTGTGCGCGCAGCGTGGAGTCGTCGAGCTTCGCGAGCAACTGGCCAGCACGGACGTGCTGCCCTTCGTTCACGTAGACCGAGACGACGTTGCCGGACTGCGGCGTGCTCAGCGTCGCCTCTTGAAGCGGGGCGATCTGCCCGTCGAGCGTGACGAACGTGGCGATGTCTTGGCGCTGTGCCTTCGCGACGTCGACCGCAAGCGGCGGCGGTCCGCCGCCCTTCTGTGCCGCGCCGCCCTTGGGGGCGCACGCGCTTAGGGCGACGGCGACAGCGGCCACGGCCAACACCATGCGCTGACTGGGTCTCATCATGCTCTTTCTTAACCCTGCTTCCTGCGAACCGATTCAGAACCGCGCTTCTTCGCGCCGTCCGCTGCAACTACCGCGTGAACCGCGAAAATGATTCGCCCGGTTGCCGGTCGTACCACTCACGCCGTGCGCGGCAAGATCGAGGTCGGGAGGACATATCAGAGCCAGACCCGGGTCGAGGAGTGGATGACGGCCGAAAAGGCGGGGAATCGCGGAGTAGACGTTCTCTCGACCCCGATGCTCCTCCAGCTTGTCGAGGAGGCTGCAATGCAATGCGTCGCCCCCTTACTGGACCCTGAGGAGATCACGTTGGGAACCCACGTCGATCTCTCGCACCTGGCGGCGACCCCGGTGGGGCTCATCGTGCGCACCGAGGTCGAAATCCTGAAAGTCGAAGGCCGGCGCATCGAGTATGCATTCACGGCGTTCGACGAGCGCGAGAAGATCGCGGAAGGGACGCACGAACGGTACGTCACGCGGCGCGACAAGTTCCGCGAGCGTCTCGAAGAAAAGCTCGGCTAACCGCACAGCAAGCGCGCCCCCGGCAGCGCACCACGGAGAAAAAGGCGACCGACCCAGGTCCTTCGGGACCTTTCGCCCTTGGTAGCCGCTAACATCGCCTCCTAAACTGACGGCGCACGTCCCTTTCCTCAGGGAGACCCCCCGTCTGTGAAACAACTCTGCACCGGCATCGCGGTGGCGTTGTTCGCATTTGGTTTCGGCGCCACTCCGATCGCGGCTCGTCAGCCGACGAGCCCAGGACCGAGCGCCACCGCGACCGCCGCCCCATCACCCTCGGCGCCAGGGGGCGCCGCTCCAGCACCAGCAGCACCTGCGGCACCGGCCGCGCCGGCAGCTCCGGCGCCAGCCGCCGCAGTACCACCAGCCGACTTCGGCACCCCGCCGTCGGGCCAGATCCCGATTCTCTTCAACGATCGCCACGTCTACAGCAAGCCTGACCGGCTACGGTCGGGCCGCGTCCTTGCCGCACTCGTGCGCGGCAACTCCATCCTCATCCCGCTCCGCTCGATGTTCGAGCAGATGGGTGCGACCGTTTCATACGACCCCGCCTCGCGCACCGCCACGGTCTCGAAACCTGGATCAGAGGTCAAGGTGACGGTGGGCCGACCGGAGGTCCTCATCAACGGTGAATCCCGCCCGCTCGACGTCCCGCCGGAGATCTACCAAGGTTCGGTCGTCGTCCCCGTGCGCGTCATCTCGGAAGGGATGGGCGCGTACGTGCAGTGGGTTCCCGACCGGCGGATCGTCGTCGTCCGGTACGTGCAGGCGGCGCCTCCGACGCCGGTCCCGACCGCACCGCCGACCGTCGCACCGACCCCGCCGCCGACGCCCGCGCCGACGCCGACTCCCAAGCCGCGGCCGAAGCGTTACAACGAGATCTTCCTCGTCGGCGACTACATCTTCAATCCGAAGGTGTACAACCAGTTCTCACCGCCGAGCAAGACGATCACCGGCGCCTCGTACGCCGGACGCGCCGTAGCCGAGTTCCCGATCATGTCGATCCCGTTCATGCTCGAGGCGGACGCGCGCCAGTACCAGTACGCGCACACCGGACACTTCGACAGCCTGGTGCCGCGCAACGCGCCGTGCCCCGTTCCCGGTGAGTCCGGCTGCGTGACGCCGATCGGCGGGGTGGGTTCGGTCTACGTGCCGTCGTTCACCGCTCTCGATCGCGACATCGACGGCCGCTTCGGCGTCCGCCTCATCGAACCGCGAATCTACTTGGGTGTCGGGTGGCTGTGGCGCAACTCGAACTACGGCTATCCGCAGCAGAACGGGTTCGGCTTCGGCTTCGACAAGCTGCCCGACCTCGATCACGCGATCTCGTTATTTGGCAGCTATTGGTACTTCCCGAACGTCTACGGCAAGTTCACCGAGCCGACCACCGGGCAAAACCTGCTGCTGAAGTACCGCATCCAGAAATACAACATCGGCTTTGCGGTTCGGGTCATCCCGATCACGCGGACCAGCGGGCTGTTCTTCGAGGGCGCCTTCATCGGCGACATCGGCACGAACGTGATCAACGCGCCGGTCAACTTCAAACACTACGGAGGTGCCGCCGGCTTTGGCGTTCACTTCTGACGCGTGATTTTTGTCACTGAGCCCTTGACCCCACCCCGACAGGGCCAAGGGCTCAGGCTTCCCTAGCAGTAAGGGGAGTGTCGTGAAGACAGGGCGACAGCCTGCCGGCGTTCGCATGGAACCCCAAGCGAGCGAGCGGCGTTGTACTGTCCAGACGTGGGGCGTATAGCCCTTCGTGATTAGAGGTTCCGCAGCGTGGGTAGGTCCGATGGGGACTGAGCAAGCGAGGGACCCTCGCGAGCCACAGCCACCTCCCCGGGCCGGACCACACCGGCACCTGCCCTTCTACGACACAACACCTAAGCTAGGGAGTAAAACGTGAAACGACTGAGCACCGGGCTTCTGGCCGCGCTTGTCGCGGTCGGAATCGGTACGACGTCGGTCTCGGCCGCCCAGCAGTCTGTCCAGGCGAAAGGCAACATTGGAACCTTCGCGCCGACACAGATCGCTCAGGCCGGAGCCCCGACCTCGATGCCACCCGCTGACTTCGGCACGCCGCCTTCCGGCGAAGTCCCGATTCTCTTCAACGACCGGCATGTCTATTCGAAGCCGGATCGTCTGAAGGCGAACCGTGTCCTCGCCGCGTTGGTCCGCGGCAATACCATCCTCATCCCCCTGCGCTCGATGTTCGAGCAGATGGGGGCGA
>CAZABL010000027.1:0-40944 GCA_964483365.1 uncultured bacterium | reverse complement strand
AACAACGACACGATCTTTTCGCGGGCGCTTGCCGACACGCCGCTGCCCGGGTTGCCGGGGAGCGACGACCGGGTGCTGGTCGTGATCAATTTTCAGGGCGGCAACGACGGGCTCAACACCGTCGTCCCATACGGCATGGCGGACTACTATCGCTACCGTCCGACGATCGGGATCGCGCCGTCCGACGTGTTGCGCATCGATGACACGGTCGGCTTGAACCCGCAGCTCGCGCCGTTCAAGAAGATGTACGATGCGGGACAGGTCGCGATCATCCAGGGTGTCGGGTATCCGAATCCCGACCACTCGCACTTCCGCTCCACCGAGATCTGGCAGACCGCGGCGCCGACGAGCTACGAGTCGACGGGCTGGCTGGGACGTTATCTCGACGACGCGGGGCTGCCGAAGAACAACTTGTTCAATGCCGTCGCGGTCAGCAACGTGTTGCCCGAGGTGCTCGTCGCGAAATCCGTCGACGTTCCGGCGATCGACGCCCTGCGCGGATACGGCCTGCGCGGCGACCGCAACAACGCGAACCGCAATGCGTTCCACGCGTTCGTCCAAGATCGCACCGTACCGTTCCGCTCGCCGTTCCTCGCGCAGGTCGCCGAGATCGAGGATCACGCGCAACGCGGTGCGCACGAGCTTCCCGCACTCGTCGCCGGATACAAGCCGGCGGGGACATATCCCGCGACGCCGCTCGGACGCAGCCTCGCGCTCGCCGCGCAGATCGTCGGCTCGAAGCTCGGCACGCGCGTGCTCTACGTGCAGCACGGTTCGTTCGACACGCACACGACCCAGAAGCAGACACAAGACCGGCTCCTCGGCGACTTCGCCAACTCGATCAGCGCATTCTACGCCGACCTTGCCGCGCACAACAACGACAAGCGCGTCCTCACGATGACGTTCAGCGAGTTCGGCCGCCGCGTCGGCGAAAACGGCAGCCGCGGCACCGATCACGGCGAGGCCGCGCCGGTATTCCTGATCGGCGGGAGCGTCAAGGGCGGCATGTACGGCCAGCACCCGGACCTCGCCCGTCTCGCGATGGGCAACCTCGCCTTCACCACCGACTTCCGCAGCGTCTACGCCACCGTGCTCGAACGCTGGCTCTCCCGCCCCGCCGCACCGATCGTCGGCGGCACCTTCGCGAGCATCCCTGCGTTGGCATAAGGGTCGCGTTGCCGCGTTTCATGTCACATTTCGAGTCACGCTGAGCTTGTCGAAGCGTCGTCGAAGCCTCGTGGCACGAACCCCTCGACAAGCTCGGGGAGGACGCGCCCTTCGACAAGCTCAGGGTGACACAGGAACCGGCGAGAAGGGGTCTTGGTGGACCTCGATCTCAGTATTCACCATATCTGCGGTCTCGACGAACTTGCGGCCGCGCCGCTCGCGACGGCCGATCGAATCGTGTCGATCATCGGGACGCAGCAGCCGACGCCACCGGAGCTGAGCGGGATCTCCACACCCGTGCTCACGTTGCGCTTCGACGACGTCGTTGCGCCAATCGACGACGCTCGTCCAGCGACGGAAGCCGACATCCGCGCAGCCTTGCAATTCGACGCCGGCGCCCGCGAGGACGAACGGCTCGTCGTCCACTGCACAGCCGGGATTTCGCGCTCGACCGCTTTGCTGGCGGTGCTCCTCGCCGCGCGCCATCCGGCGTTGAACGACGAGATCTTCACAGCGATCCGGAAAATCCGTCCGAAAGCATGGCCAAATATGCGCGTCGTAATGCTCGGAGACGACGTCCTGGGCCGTCGCGGCACGCTCGTCGCCGCGCTGCGCCGCCACTATGCGATCCAGGAGAACAATCCGGCGTTCCACGCGTCGACGTAAGTGCCATCGACGTCAATGTGGCGGCAATGTCGCGCCTAGTTCCGGGGGGTGCGGTTGGTGCCCCGCGCGGACATGACCACTGTGAAGCATCGGAGCGTGGATCGCGCTAAAAAAGATGTGGCCGGTTGCGGCATCGACGACGAAAACCCGTGTTCCAGTGTCCCAGATGTTTCCGCGGTCCTCATACGGCCCCGAGAACGACGTCGTGATTTCGTAAACTTGCCGATCAGACGACGTCAGAGGCATTCTGAAGCCCCCGCTCCGGATTCCGCTCGCATCACCGAATCTTTTGAGTTCGACCCGTACGATCTTGAGACGAGCGGTGGTTCCATTCGTGTAGCCGAGTACGAGATGGACTCGCTGGAGCACGTCTTGCCGGGAAAGAAGGTTCGTTGCGCGCCGGTTCGCCGGATACGTGCGTGGCGCGTCACGGGTGCCATCGACCGTCTGCCATTGCGCGTCCGTCACGGAACCCAGCGCCGCCACGAGCGTAGCGGCGAGAAGAAGCCCGACGAGCGCCCGATGACGATGCGCCTGGCTACTCAAAAAGGCCTCATGGTACGATCGCGTCATGGCGACGTCTCCTGAACCGATCGCAACTCGTCGGCTGCATCTCCTCGGCGTGAACGACGGCAGGCGTGAGGTGCTGGTGCGGATGTGGGCGCCTGTCCCATTCGACAACGCCTTCGTCTGCGACTTCGCGATCGACGGACTCGACGAGCCGGTTCGCACGAACGGGATGGGTGTCGATTCGCTGCAGGCTCTCATGGTAGCGCTCGACGGCGTGCGAAGCTTCTTGATGCCGCATATCGATCGGCTTGCACAGTTCGACACTCCCGGCGAGATCGGCATCCCGTTGCAAGTGACGGCGCGCAGCACGCCTGAGCAAACGCGGCGCCTCGAAGCGCAGGTGGAAGAGCTCGTCCACCGCGAGATTCGGGCGCAGTTCGAGCCCCGCGAGCAGCGCTGGGCTGCGGTGCGTCGACAATACGATCCCGACGCAGGGCGCGATCTCTCGCTGCTTTCTCGGGACGAGCTCGTCGCGATGCTTCGCGCGGCCGCGCGCGAGGCGCGGGAGCAATCCGCCGCGGGGAACCGCGCCGCCGAAGCCGCATTTATTTCCAAGCAGTGGGATGTCGCGCGCGCCCTGCGTGACCGGGCAGACTACCGCGAAGTTCTCGGCGCGCTTTGCGTCGACGACGACCGAGCAGTCAGCGTGCTCGCCGCCAAGTTTCTCTCGCCCGAGGCTCCCTCGCGTGAGACATTCGAGCGCCTTCGCGATGAGCGCGAGCAGCCTGAGGCCGATTTCGCGGCACGTGAGTTGTACGGACTACATTCCGCCGAGCGAGCAGCGGCACGTCCGCGTCCCTGGGACAACGAGAGCACTGTCGACTGATTGTTATGGACCTCACCACGCAATCAAGAACGATGACGAGATGATGTGCCGCAACCGGCCCTCTTCGTCTCGGCGCACGGTCTGAAAGATGCCGAGGCGCGTGTTGCGCGTCGGGCGATAGCCGAGACCGGCCGTTACCGCACGTCCGAACTTCGTGTCTTGCGTTGCATCCCAGCGCGCGATCGCGAACGTACGCGTGCCCAGCGCTTGGCGGAGCTGTACGAAACCACCGCTGCTGCGTACCCCACCGATCGCGCTGTCTCCCGCGGCGTCGTATCCGTGCTGATAGACGGCGTCGAGCTCGGTGCCGCGGAATGTCCACCCGACGCCGTAGCCTTGGCGCCAGAAGCGGTCGTTCACGTCACCGAAGATGCGCGTCCCGTCGTAGCGGTACGCATTTAGGCGAAACGGCCCGAGCTCTCGTGCGAGCGCGAGCATTGTGTCGGCGCCGTGCGACGGAAGTCCCGATGCAACGTCGTGGCCCTGGAGGACGGAGATGCTCGCGCCGAGCGCGCGCGCCGGGTTTCCTGCCTCGAACTGCAGCCCGATTTTGGGCGTGAAGAACGCGAACGGATTCGCACCGACCGTTTGGTCCCAAATCGCGTAGTGATCGGTCGTCTCGCGGAACGTCTCGGGGTCGAGCGGCAGCGGGAGCGTGAACTGCCCCGCGCGGACCGCTACCGGCGTGCGCGCGCCGTCCGGTGTGAGCCGATCCGCGTACCAGACATCACGCGGACGTCCCGGCTGGCCGCCGTCGATGACGTACGCCTCCGTCCAGAACGTTCCACGCTGACCGACCGGGCCGCCGAGAAGGAGCTCAACCTCGTCGACGACGGCCTTCGGGAGCCCGCCTTGCTTCTGGGCTGAGTCTCCGTTGGCGTATGCGAGCTGCACGCGGACCGCCGCGGGGAACGCCGGCTTCGCTTGCATGCCCCGCAGGCGATAGCCGTTCGCCATGAACGCCTCGCCGAAGGCGGTGAGGTGCGGGACCTCGGTGTGGCAGGCCTGGCACGTCAGTCCGTAGCGGTGAGCGAACACCGGAATCGCCTCGGCGTGAGCGTTCGCGGCCAGGCTGAGGACGATTGCGAAGGCGGCGGCGAGCGAGAGGCGGGCGAACAAAGGACCTCCTACATCAGCTGTTAGGAAGTCCTAAATAGAAACTTAGGTTTGCCTTTCCTGCTAGAACGCGGGGAAGATCGTGCCGCCGAACTGGCGCAGGATGTAGCCGCGGATCGCGGTCGAGTGGTAGATCGAGACCAGCTCGCGCGCCCAGGGTGCGTTGCGGTCGGTGTCGCGGACCGCGATGATGTTGCTGTAGGGCGAGCGCAGCGCTTCGCCGACGCTGCCGCCTTCGGCGACGATCGCGTCGTGATTCGGCGTCAGTCCCGCCGTCGCGGCGTAGTTGCCGTTGATGCACGCGGCGTCGACGTCGTCGAGCGCACGCGGCGTCTGCGCTGCGGTGAGCTCGCGGATCTGCAGGTGTTTCGGATTGTCGCTCATGTCGGCGATGCCCGCTGTGAACGAGTTGGTACGCAGCTTGATCAGCTTCGCGCTTTGCAGCAGCTTGAGCGCACGTGCTTCGTTAGTCGGATCGTTCGGCACGGCGACGATAGCGCCGTCGCGCAGGTCAGCGACGTGCTTGACCTTCTTCGAGTAGATCCCCATTGGCAACAGGATCGTCTTCGCAATCGTCGTGATCTTGTAGCCGCGGTTCTTCACCTGGTCGTCGAGATACGGCTGATTCTGGAACGAGTTCGCTTCGAGATCGCCGGCGTCGAGCGCCTGATTCGGGACCGCGTAGTCGCTGATCTCAACGACCTTGACCGTCAGTCCGTGTTTGGCCGCGAGCTGTGCAACCTGGTCCATGATCTGGGCGTGCGGGCCCGGGGTGACGCCGACCCGGATCGTCTTCGTCTGCGCGCCGGCTGCGCTGGGGACAACGAGCGAAGCCGCCAGGGCGAATAGCGCCGCGGCGCGGGAAATCCGGTTCAACGTAATGGCCCTTTCCTAACGATGCGTGAGCCGCCGCGCGATACGATCGCCGGCGAATTGGATGACCTGTACGACGATGATCAGCACCGCGACGGTTGCGATCATCACGGGCGTATCGAAGCGCTCGTACCCGTACTGCACCCCGAGGGCACCGAGCCCACCGGCGCCGATCGCACCCGCGATTGCCGAATAGCCGATCAGCGAGATCACGGTGATGGTGAAGCCGGCGACGATCCCCGGCCGTGCCTCCGGAAGCAGTACCTTGGTGACGATCTGCAACGGCGTCGCGCCCATCGCGCGCGCCGCTTCGATCAACCCGCGCGGGACCTCACGAAGCGCGGCTTCGACGAGCCGCCCGAGGAACGGGATCGCGGCGATCGAGAGCGGGACCATCGCGGCCGTCGTTCCGATCGACGTGTGCGCGACGAGCCGCGTGAACGGGATGATTGCGACCATCAAGATGATGAACGGGACCGAGCGCGTCGCGTTGACGATCGCGCCCAGGACGCGGTTCACAGCGAGATTCGGCGTGATCCCGCCGCGATCGGTCGCGACGAGCAGCACGCCCAGCGGAATCCCGACGACGAGCGCGACGAGCGCCGAGACGACGACCATCTGCGTCGTCTCCCACAGCGCCTCAGGAAGCAGAGCGGAGAGTTCGTTCCACATAACCTAGCACGTCGACGCGCACGCCGACCGAATCGAGATAGTGCAGCGCGTCCTCGCGCGTCGCCGCCTCGGCATCGACCTCGACGACGAGCGCGCCGAGCGGCTCGCCGCCGACGCGTTCGATCGCGCCGCTCACGATATTGAGCTCGAGCGGGAAACGCCGCACGAGGTTTGTCACGATCGACTCGCGCGCCGACTCCGAGAACCCCAAGCGCCAGATCGCGTTGGCGTCACTGCTGCCGGCCTTCGCGAGCGGAGCGCCGAGCATCGCCGAGAGCTCCTCGACGTCGGGCTCGCCGACGAAGGTTCGCGTCACCGGCGCGGTCGGATGTAAGAAGATCTCGCGTACGTCGCCCTGTTCGACGATCCGTCCGGCGTCGAGCACCGCGACACGGTCGCAGACGCTCTTGATGACGTTCATCTCATGGGTGATCAGCACGATCGTCACGCCGAATGTCGTGTTGATGTCGCGCAGCAGCGCCAAGATCGACGCCGTCGTCTCGGGATCGAGCGCCGATGTTGCTTCGTCACACAGCAGCACGGCCGGGCGAGCGGCGAGTGCGCGGGCGATCCCGACGCGCTGCGCTTGACCGCCCGACAGCTGAGCTGGATAGCGGTCAGCCATCGTGCTCAAGCCGACGAACGCGAGCATCGGGTCGACCGCGGCGTCGATCTCGCTTCGCGAGCGGCCGGCGAGCTCGAGCGGGAGCGCGACGTTGTCCCGAACCGTCCGGGACGAGAGCAGGGCGAAGTGCTGGAAGATCATCCCGATCCGGCGCCGCACGTCGCGCAGCTGCGCCGGGCCCAGTGCGGTCAGCTCGACGCCGTCGACGACGACGCGGCCCTCGGTCGGCCGCTCGAGGAGGTTGATGCACCGCAGGAGCGTCGATTTTCCGGCTCCGCTGCGGCCGATCACGCCGAAGACCTCGCCGCGCTCGACGCGTAGGTCAATGCCGCGCAGAGCCTCGACGAAGCCGCCGGCCCCGCCGTAGGTCTTACGCAGACCGGCCAGCTCGATCACGTCCCACCACGACCGCAAGTAAGCAGGCCTTGGTTGCAGCGAATCGCCACGAGCGGTCATCCGATGCCGTTCGTCGGGCGTACCATGGCATGAAGATGCTCAGCGCGCTCGCCGCGCTTCCCGTTTCGGCGCTGCTGCTGATCGGCGCAGCGCCTGACCCTGTTCCCGCCGTCCACATCGCGAACTTCGCGTTTCAGCCGCAAACACTGACCGTGCACGTTGGCGACAGCGTGACCTTCATGAACGACGACGAGGAGCCGCATACCGTCACCGCGACCGACAAGTCGTTCGACTCCGCCGGCCTGGACACGCACGGGACGTGGAAGCACGTCTTCACCAAGGCCGGGACGTTCACGTACTTCTGCGAGCTCCATCCCTACATGAAAGCAAAGATCGTCGTTACCGAGGCTGGACGCTGATGCGCCGCGACGACTTCTTGCACCACGTCGCGTGGACCGGAGCAGGCATCGCGTTCGCACTCAACGACGCCGGCCTCTTCACGCCGCAACCCGCGGGCGCAGCGACCGGCTACTCCTTCGTGCAGATCAGCGACAGTCACATCGGCTTCTCGCAGCCGGCAAACCCCGACGTCACCGCGACGCTGCGCGAAACCGTCAACCGCATCAACGCACTTCCCGTTCAGCCGGCATTCGTGATCCACACCGGCGACATCACGCATCTCTCCAAGCCGCAGCAATTCGACGATGCCAAGACCGTGCTCGGAACCTTGAAAGCGCCGCTCATCGCGCTGCCGGGTGAGCACGACTCGATCGGTGCTGCCGGTATGGCAGCGTATAAGGCTGCGTTCGGTCGTAAGGACGCGCCCGACGGCTGGTTCAGTTGGGACGCGCAGGGGACGCACTTCGTCGCGCTGGTGAACGTCTTCAACTTCGAGACGATGGGGCTGCTGGGGACGGCACAACTCGACTGGCTGTCGAAGGATCTCGCGTCGCGCAAGAGCGACACACCCGTCGTCGTCTTCGCGCACGTTCCGCTCTATGCGCTCTACCCGCAGTGGGGTTGGACGACGGAAGACGGTAGCAAAGCGCTCGCGATGCTCGCGCGCTTTTCGTCGGTCACCGTCCTCAACGGCCACATCCACCAGATCGTGACGCACCGGGAGGGGAACCTACGCTTCTTCACCGCCGCTGCGACCGCATATCCGCAGCCCGCACCGGGGACCGCCGACAAACCGGGACCGTTGACGGTTCCGCCGGATCGGCTGCTGCACGTCCTGGGGTACCGCACCGTCGCACTCGGCGGGTCCGACGCGGCGGTGAACGACGTCGCGTTGGCTTGACGCGATGTGGACGTCCGTGCGCGCGCCGATGACCGACGACGAGCTGGCGGAGGCCTTCGTCGCGCATCAGTCCGATGCGCTCGACGAAGCCTACCGCCGGCACGCGCCGCTTCTGATCAGCGTCGCGCGCCGCGTCCTCACGAACGGCGGCGACGCCGAGGACTGCGTGCACGACGCGCTCATGCGCGTCTGGAGTAACCCCGGATCCTACCGTCGGGAACGCGGCGCGCTGCGCGCGTTCCTGGTCGTCTGCGTTCGCAACGATGCCCTTGCGCGGCGGCGCTCTGCCGCGCGACATCTCGAGATCGAGGAGCGCGTCGCGCGCGACAACGCCGTCGAGTACGACGACTCGCTCGAGCGCTCCGATCCCGTCGCGCGGGCCCACGTCGCCGGCGCCCTCGCCGCGCTTCCCGTCGAACAACGTCGCGTCATCGAACTGGCCTACTTCGACGGTCACACCCAAACGGAGATTGCCGCAATTCTCCACGTCCCGCTCGGCACGATCAAGAGCCGCGCATCCATGGGCTTGCGCAAGCTCGCACTCGCCCTCGCACCGGAGCACCATGTCTGAGAACCACATCGACGATACTGCTGAGCTGTACGCCCTCGGGATGCTCGACGAGTCCGAGCGCGAGCGCGTCGACGCTCACGTGCGCGACTGCGTCCCGTGCTTGGAGCGTTTGGGTCGTGCCGAAGCGACTGTTGCGGCGATGGCCGAGGCGAACATCGAAAAGTTCGCGCCGGTCGTCGATCTCGCGGCGCACCGGCGTCGCTCGGTTCCGGCGTGGGCCGGCTACGCGGCGGCAGCGGTCTTCGCCATCTCCACGGGCGTTCTCGCGCAGCAGAATCACGTGCTCTCCGGCGCGGTGCACAGCGACGGGTTGATGCTCGGCGCGATGGTTCGCAGCCACTTCGCACACGCGCAGTTCAGCTCGCCGAGCGGCACGCCGCTCGAGGCGAAGGTGATTTACGAGCGGCACGGTCAGTGGTACGACATCGTCGCACTTGACGCTCAGCCGTCTTGGCGGCTCGCGGTGGTGCGCGACGGCTCAACGGTCGTGATGCCGCAGTCGTTCACGCAGCGCGGCAACGCCGACGTGATGACGCTGCGCGACATGGGCCGCGTGCGCGAGCTTCAGCTACGCGACGCCAACGGAACGGTCATCGGTCGGGTGCGTCCTGCCGTGGCGGCGGAAGAGGCCGCGGGAGTCGGAACCAACCGCGGGTCGGGCGGCGTCGCGGAGAAGACGTAACCGTCGTAGACGCCGTCGAACCACGCCGCCGTCTGAATGACGCCGAGCGTGTGGAAGACCTGCGCGACGCGCAGTTCGTGCAGGAGCCACACGCCGTCGACCGTCGCGTAGCGCGCGTCGAGCTCGAAGCGATCGTGGCCGTTCCACACCACGTGGGTCGGCACGAGGGTGACGGGATCGTACCAGACGTCGTGCAGCCATGCGGTGCGGTGCGGGCCGTCGACGAAATACTGCGGCGTCGGCGCGAGCTGCAGATGGGTGGTTCCGTCGCTGCCCGGCTGCCCGTAAGTGATCGTGTAGCCGCGCACGCTGTGCACCACGACGTCGGCGTGCGACTCGGTCATCGTGTACTGGAGCGGCGCGACGTTCGTGACGCGCAGCTGCACGTCGCGCGTGGTTCCCTCTTTGCTCGGCAGCGCGGACCACTCGCCGTGCAGCGTGAAGTGCGCGAGCGCGTCGAACGTCGGCGGCGCGGGGAACGGCGGTTCGAGTACTTCGTCTCCGGTGCGCTCGTCACGAACCACCGCGTTGCCGTCGACGGTTCGCACGGTGACCGTGCGCGCGATCGCGGCGTCGCCCCGCGCGAAGTGCATCGTTCCGCTCACGCGATATGTGACGTACGCCGGATCGTGATGGACGATCGCAGCGGTGGCGTTGGCGACGGCCATGAACGCTTCGGGAGCGCTGAGCATAGCCGCTGAACGTTCGCCGGCGGGCCGGAAGTTTCCAGACCCGCTGCGAAGCCCGCGCCCGTGGTCTCGTTGCGTTTCCTGGGCACCGGCGGCGCGCGCTGGGTCGTCGCCAAACAGATCCGCGCCTCCGCCGGGTTCTGGCTCTGCGCCGGCGGCACCAACATCCACATCGATCCTGGTCCCGGGGCGCTCGTCCGCGCGCTCGCGCAGATCCCGCCCTGCGATCCCGCGACGCTCGACGCGATCGTCCTCTCGCACAAGCATCTCGACCATGCCGGCGACGTCAACGCGATGATCGAGGCGATGTGTCAGGGCGGCTGGCGACCGCGCGGCGCGATCTGCGCCCCGCGCGACGCGCTCGACGAGGCGATGCAGCCGGTCGTCCTGCCCTACGCCCGCAAGTTCGTTCCACGCGAGTGGATCGTCGAGGAACGCAGCGGGCCGTTCGTCGTCGGCGCGGTCGAGCTGCGCGCCTCGCTGCGCCTGACGCACCCCGTCGAGGTGTACGGTTTGCACGCGCGCACGCCAGACGCGCGCATCTCCTACTTGCCCTGCACGCGCTACTTCGACGCGATCGTCGACGACTATCGTGCGCAATCTCCCGACGTGCTGGTCATGAACGTGCTGCGCTATCGCGACACGATGGACGTCGACCACCTCACCTTCGACGACGCGCGTACGCTGATCGAGGGGATCCGGCCGGGCGCGGCGATCATGAGCCATTTCGGGACGCGGATGCTCGAGCGCGATCCCGCGCAGTTGGCCTACGAGCTCGAAGACGCGACGGGAGTCAAGACGTTCGCCGCGTACGACGGCTGGACGTACGATGTCGCTTGAGATCGAGAGCGCCCGTCCCGGCGAGACCGACGGCTTTTGGCAGCAGCACGACCGCGACTGGCGCAGCGAGCTGTGGGCGTTTCGCGTCATCTGGCACGAGCAGCACCACGACCTGGTCGCGCGCGAGAACGACGTCGTGCTCGCGGCGTTGCGGTTGCGGATCGCCGCGTCGCTCGCCCACGTCGAGGCGCTCTACGTCCTCCCGTCGGAGCGCCGGCGCGGCCTGGGGCGCCTGCTCCTCTCGCGCGCCGAAGACATCGGCAACTACTACAACTGCCATAAAGTGACCGCGTCGGTGTTTCACGACGGCGGTGCGCAGCGGTTTTTGGAGCGTTGCGGCTACAGCGTCGAGGCGGTCATCCCGCAGCACACCTTCAAGCTCGACGTCGCGATGCTTCGAAAGTTTCTTCTATAGTTCGCTGTCTGCTCGTCTTCTGACGCGGTGGACGACGGTTGATCTGCTGATGAACCGGCCGCCATTCCGGCGGGAGGTCGCGGCGGCCACGCAGCGAGCCGTCGTACAGGTAGACGTTCCCGTGCGTGCTGAGCGCGTTGACGAGCGGGCCGCCGGTGCCGACGTTCGCCACCGCCGCACCGGGCGACGACTGATCGACGTGGACGGCGCGGTTGTCGAACGTGGTGTAGACGTGTCCGTCGCTCGAGCGGCCCGAGAGCTGCGCTTGCGACGAGGTCCCGACGGCGATGTTCCCGCTCAGTGACTCGAAACGCGCGAGTCCCGGCTCGAACGAGCCGTTGTCGTAGACGATGCTCCCGGTCATCGTCGTCGACTCGATCTGCTTGGTGCGACAGCGTTCGAAGACGACGCGCGCCGTGTTGGCGCGCAGGCGCATGCGATCGAACGTGTCGTCATCGGCGAAGAACAGCCCCCAACCGAGCTGCACGAACGCGGTCGTCGTGCTGTCGCGCAGCGCGACCCGCCCGTTCCCCTGAAACAGAAAGAGGTTGGCGCCGCGATAACCGTCGATCGTCGTGATCCCCGACCCGATGACGGCGCGGACGAGCCCGATGTTCGTCGGAACCGTCACGACCAGGCGCGTCCCTTCGGCGACCGTCACGCGGATCGTGTCGTGCACGCCGGCTCGCATCCCGGCGAGCGGGAAGTCTTCCGGCGGCACCGTCTGCGTCGTCCCGTCCGGAAGCCGCCACTGTTGCGGCGGGATCGTCTGGATCAGCGGCTGCGCTCCGCCCGGCCCGTAGACGACGCCACGTCGTTCGATACCGGGGTCCTCGTCGCTCGACTCGATCTGAACCGTCGGGCGGTCCCAGCTACGCAACTCGACGTCGTTGTCGCGGCCTTTTACGAAGATCGTAACGACTGACTGATCACCGACGTCGAACGACGAGGTGGCCGCCTTCGCCGGCGTCGGAAACACAGCGCAGCAGGCAAGCACGAATGCTCCCAGCCCCGCGGCGATCCACCGTGGAGCTGAGAACCGGGGGACGAACACCGAGCAATCGTAGCCCCTGCGCTGGGCGCGCGTCATGAGGTCGCGGTGAAGCTTTCCGGCTCGGCCGGCAGGCTGACGGTAAATACCGAGCCGCCTTCCGGGCGGGCAGCGGCGGAGACCGACCCGCCGTGGACATGCGCGATACTGCGCACGATCGCCAGTCCCAGCCCCGTCCCCTCGACAGTCCGTGCGTGCGAGGGGTCGCCACGGAAGAAGCGGTCGAACAGGTGGTCTGCCGTCGAGCTCTCGACCCCCGAGCCCGTGTCGCTGACCTCGATCAGCGCGCGATCGCCCTCGCGACGCACGGTGACGTCGACATGGCCCGCACGTGTGAACTTGATCGCGTTGTCGACGAGATTGTTGAGGAGCTGGCGCAGCAGCCCGGCTTCGCCGACGACGATCGTCGACGTCCCGTCGTGATGTGCGCGCAGTTCGAGGCCCTTCGCTTGCGCCCGCTCGCGCTCGTGGGCGACGACGTCGTCGACGAGAGGCTCGAGGACGAGCGGCTCCTTGGGGATCGCGTCGCCGGACTCAGCCTTGGCGAGCGTCAGCATTCCGGAGAGCATCCCCGCTAGCCGTCCGCTCTCTTCCGCGATCGCGGCGATCGAGTCATGTCGCACGCGCTCGTCGCGATCGCCCCAGCGCTGCAAGAGCTGTGCGTTCGCGTTGATGATCGTGAGCGGCGTGCGCAGCTCGTGGGACGCGTCGCTGATGAATTGGCGCTCGCGCGCGAACGCCGATTGGAGGCGATCGAGCATCGCGTCGAATGCGGCAGCGAGCCGGCCGACCTCGTCGCGACGCTTCCAGCGCAGCCGCAGGTCGAGCCGATCCGATCCGATCTCGGCGATCGCGCCGGTCAGCCGCACGATCGGGTTGATCGCAAGCGAAGCGATCGCGAATGAGGCCAGGATGATCGCGAGGATCGCGCCGAGCGTCACGAAGAGCAGGATCGTGCGTGCGCGCGCGGTGAGCGCGTCGACGTTGTCGAGCCGTTGCGCGACGTGCGCGACGGCGAGCGGACGGTGCTCGGCGTCGGTGAGCACGCGGTCGAGGACGAGCATCGAGTTCGGCGGTTCACCGCTGTGGTGGATGATGTGCGCGCTCTGCGGCGGTTCTTGCGGATCGATCGGTGAGAACGTGAAGCTCCCCAGGTTCGAGCTCTTGCCGAGCACGCGACCGTCGAGCGTGTCGATCTGCACGTACTGCCCGGCTGCAGCCCAGCGGTCCAGTGTGGCGCGGTCCGACAGCAGCAGGACGAGTGGGACGTCGCTAAGCGCGTAGGACGCCTCCGCCTCCGCGGTGCGCTCGATCTGCTCGTATGTCTGCAAGATCTGAAGCCGTGCCTGGTCGATCAGCAGCGAGCGGAACGCGAAGTCGATCGCCACCGCGCCGATCAAGATCACGGTGATGATGAGTCCGGCGTACAACGCCGCGATACGGGTGCGAAGACTGTTCAGCGCTTATTCTTTGAGCGCGTAGCCGACGCCGCGAACCGTCTGGATCAGCTTGTCCTCAAACGGGTCGTCGATCTTGCCACGCAAATAGCGAATGTAGACGTCGATCAAATTGGAGTCGCCGAGAAAATCGCTCCCCCAGACGCCGTTGAAGAGCTCGTCGCGCGTGTGCACCTTATTGCGATGGAGCAGCAGGTATTCGAGCAGCGCGTACTCTTTGGCGGTGAGGTGGATCGACTGCCCGCCGCGCGTCACCTCGTGGCGGTCGCGGTCCATGGCGAGATCCTTGACGTGCAGGACGTTCTCTTGCGGCGCGCGGTCGCGCAGCCGGGCGCGAATGCGCGCGATGAGCTCTTCGATCGAGAACGGCTTGACGACGTAGTCGTCGGCGCCGCGCTCGAAGCCCGCGACCCGGTCCGGGATGCGGTCCTTCGCGGTCAGCATGATGATCGGCACGCGAGACTTCGCGCGGACGCGTGCGGCGACTTCCATCCCGTCGAGCTTGGGCAGCATCAGGTCGAGCACGACCAGGTCGGGCTCTTTGAGCGCCTTCTCGAGCCCGGTGAGCCCGTCGCTCGCCGTCTCGACCTCGAAGCCTTCGTGCTCGAGCTCGAGCTTGAGGACGCGCACGATCTGCGCATCGTCCTCGACCAGGAGAATCTTGTACTTGCGCTCCTCGACGCGCGGAAACGCAGAAGCTTCTCTCATCCGACGCGGATGCGCCGGTCGCGTGGAATCGTGATCGCCGAGATCCACCAGGCAGTCGAGGCGCCGGCCGCGAGCCACAGGAGCGTCTCCGGCGAGGCGAGGCCTGCGGCCTGGACGGCGTTGACGGCAGCGCCGATCAGGCGCTGGGTCGCGTTCGGGACGGAGAGCACGAGCCAGCTGAGCCAGACGGCGGCGGCGGCGAGGATCCCAACCATCCAGATCTCCCAGCCCGAGACGCTCGGAGCGGACGTGGCGGGCGCGTAGACCGTCGCGCCCATGATCCGGCCGTGGAGGGTCGCCGGCGGCTCCTCGAGGGGGAGCGCCGCAAGCATGCGGTCCAGGTCGTCGTCTCGGTCCATCATTCCGCCAGTGCCTTCCGCAAGTGTTCCTTCGCCCGAAACAGGTGGGTCTTCACCGTTCCCAGCGGGAGATTTAACACGGTTGCAATCTCTTCGTACTGCTTCCCTTGGAGATGGTAGAGCGTGATGACCGTCCGGTACTTCTCCGGGAGCTCGTCGATCGCAGCCCGCAGGCGGCGCGCTTCGTCGCTGCGCTCGGCGAGATCGGCGGGCCCGGCGGACGGGTCGGCGCGGTCCGGAAGCTCGTCACCCGAGAAACGTTTGCGCTTGGCGAGACGGTCGCAGCAGAGCCGGTAGCAGATCGTAAAGATCCAGGTCGAGAACCGTGCGCCGGGACGGAAGCTCGGCAGGGCGCGGTACGCCCGCAGAAAGGCTTCCTGCGTCGCGTCCTCGGCTTCGCTGGCATCCCGCAGGGTGCGTGCGGCGAGATGATAGACGGCCCGCTGGTAGCGACGGACGAGCTCGCCGAACGCCTCGCCGTGCCCCGCGAGCGCAGCGGCGATCAACGCCTGGTCTTCGACGACCGGCGTTGCTAGGGGAGGTTCCATCGCGACCGCGGCTCCCACGCCTGCATCTACGGCCCAAGGGTGCGGCAGTTTCGCGAGCGGCGAAACCGCCGACCTGGCGAACCGTACATGGGGCATGACTTCCCGAAGGACCATTTAAATCATGGGCCAGCACGACGACAGCATCATCGCGCTCTTCGCGATTTTTTGCATCTTCGGATTACCGGTCGTCGGGTGGATCGCGATCCGTACGTTCCGCTTCCTGGAACGCATGGAGATGATCAAGCACGGGATGGTCCCGCCGCCGGAGAGCGGGTTTTGGGGCTTCGGACGGCGGCGTGCATGGCGCGAGTGGTCGGCGCAGCAGCGGCAACAACAGCAGCAGGTGCAGTGGGGCGCAGCGGGACGCCCGCATGATCCGCTGATCGACGATGAGCCGCAACAGGCGCTCTTCAAAGGGATTCGCCTCGCGCTGATCGGTCTGGCGCTGTTCATCGGGCTCTCGTTCGTCGGTGGGACGCCGGGGACGCCGGATTTCCGCTACGGACCGTGGCTCTTGGGTGGTTTGGTTCCGATGTTTGTCGGAATCGCGCAAATTATCGTCGCCGTGCTTTCGGGTGCGCAGCTTCCCGGTGTGACCGGACGCGGGACGTTCGTCCCGCCGCCGTCGCCGCCGCCCCCGCCACCGGGTCCCGGTACACCACCGCCGCCACCGCCGGGATCCGCCGCATGGCAGCAGCCGGGTCGTCCGCGTTTCGAGGAACTCTCGAAGCCAACACCGCCGCCGGATCTCCGTTAGCAGGACGCAAAAAGGACCGGCCGCCGTAGCGACCGGTCCTCGTTGCTAACTCCGTTCGCGTGCGTTCCGTTCGCTAGCGGCAGGTGACCAGGGCCATCGCCCAACCAGAGGCAGTACGCGTGCGGACGAGATAGCCGTGTTCGGTGCGGTCGTAGACCTGATAGCCCGCTCGGAGCGCGTCGGCTAACGTGTTGAAGACCTGGATACCGGGCATCTCGTTCCTCCTCTCGGCGTCGATTTATCTCGGCGCCTTACTTTTAGAACGAAAAGAACGGGACTATGGTTCGGGCGAAGATGAGGAGTCGATGAATCATCCCGAACTTGTCGTCGCGCTCGACGTCCCCGACCCCGAGCGCGCCGTCTCGCTAGTCGACCTCCTGAGTCCCCTCGGGGTGCTCTTCAAGGTCGGGTACGAGGCGTTCTACGGATATGGTAGTATCATCGGCCGGGCATTGGTGCGACATGAGTCGCAGTACGTGCTCGATCTCAAACTTCACGATATCCCGCGCACCGTGCACGCGGGCGTGAAAGCCGTCGTCACTCCCGGCGTTCGACTGCTGACGGTGCACGCGCTCGGCGGTGCGGCGATGCTCGAAGCTGCCGTCGAGGCTGCACACGAGCGAGCGGCGGAGCTGGAGATCCCGATTCCGGAGATCTACGCGGTGACGATCCTCACCAGTATCGGGCCCGAAGAGCTCGGCGAGCTCGGCTTGAGCGGCGGGCCGGGCGAGAACGCGATCCGGCTTGCGGCGCTCGCACGCGACGCGCGGTGTAGCGGGGTCGTGTGCAGCGTTCAAGAGGTCGCGACGCTCAAATCGTACTTCGGGACGGAGTTCGGGACGTTCTGCCCGGGCGTGCGTCCGGCCGGCACGGCGCATGGCGATCAGAAGCGCATCGCGACGCCGCGTGACGCGCGCATCGCGGGCGCCGATTACGTCGTCGTCGGACGGCCGATCGTCGAAGACGACGATCCGGTCGCGGCGGCGCGCGCGATTCTCGAGGAGCTCAAGGGATGACAATCGCAGCGCAAGGCCAGACGGAGCTGCTGCGCGTCCTCGAAGAGCGCGGCGCGATCTTGAGTGGGCACTTTCGGCTCTCGTCCGGCCGGCACTCGAATCTCTTCGTGCAGAAGTTCCGCATCCTCGAAGATCCGGTGCTCGTCGAACGCGTCGCGACGCAGATCGCACAGCGTGCGCGCGAAGCCTCGCCGACCGTCGTTGTGAGCGCGGCCGTCGGTGGGATCGTGCTGGGCTACGAGACGGCGCGACAGCTGCACACGCTGGGAATTTTCGTGGAAAAGGAGGGCGGACAGCCCACGTTGCGGCGCGGCTTCGCACTCGGCCCCGGCGACCGCGCGTTCGTCGTCGAGGACGTCGTCACGACGGGCGGCTCGGTGCGTGAGGTTCTCGACGTCGTTCGTGCCTGCGGTGCCGAGGTCGTCGGCGTCGGCGCGATCGTTCGCCGCGCCCCGGTCGAGTTCGGCGTCCCCACCTTCGCACTGCTCGACATGCCGATCCAATCCTACGAACCGTCAGCGTGCCCTCAATGTGCCGCCGGCGAGCCGATCACCGAACCCGGATCGCGCTTCCTGGGTTCCAAGTGACGATGCCACCCGACTACACGAAGATGGTGCGCCCGCAGGTTGCGGGGTTGAAGCCGTACACGCCGGGGACGACTGTTTCCCAGGCGAAGGCCAAGTACGGGCTGGACCGCTTCATCAAGCTGTCCTCGAACGAGAATCCGCTCGGGACCTCGCCGCTTGCGCTCGAGGCGGTGCGGCGCATCGGCGATCTGCAGGTGTACGTCGACGACGATCACCGGGAACTGCGCGCACGGCTCGCGGCGCCGTACGGACTGGACGTCGAGAACGTCCTGCTCGGCAACGGCTCGAACGACGTTGCGCGCACGCTGTTCGGTGCGTTTCTCACCGCGGGCGACGAGGTCGTGCTCGCCGATCCCACGTTCTCGCTGTATCCGAAGGACACGGTGTTCTTCGACGCTGCAGCGGTAAAGGTGCCGCTGCGTGACGGCGTGCACGATCTCGGCGCGATGCTCGCCGCGGTCACGCCGCGCACGAAGATCGTCGTCGTCGTCGATCCGAACAATCCGACTTCGACCCGCGTCGAGCGCATAGCGTTCGAGCGATTCGTCGCCGCGCTCCCCGAGCGCGTCATCCTCGTCATCGACCAAGCGTACCGCGAGTACATGCCGGCGGGCTCGGTCGAAGGCGCCGATTTCGTGAAGAGCCGCCCCGCGACGATCGTGCTGCGCACGCACTCCAAGCTGTACGGCTTGGCGGCGTTGCGCTTCGGCTACGCGCTCGGCGATCGCGAGCTGCTCGGATACGCGCAGCGCATTCGGCTCCCGTTCAACGTCTCGCGGCCGGCCGCCGTCGCTGCGCTCGCGGCGCTCGACGACACCGAGTTCGTGCGCCGCTCGATCGAGACGAACGAGGTTGGCAAGGCATATCTCTACCCCGCGTTCGCGAAGCTCGGCGTGCACGCGTATCCGACGGCGGCGAACTTCGTCGCCGTTGAAGTCCCCGGCACCGCGACCGACGCGTACGAAGCGCTGCTGAGGCGTGGGATCGTGACGCGCAGCGGTGACGCGCTGGGGATGCCCGGACGACTGCGCATCACGATCGGGACGCCGGATGAAAACGCGGCGGTCGTCGCGGCACTCGGCGCGCTCGTTCCCGCGCACGCATGAACGCAGCGGTCGCGATCCGGCGGGGAACCGCCTCCGATCGCGACTTCGTGCGTGACCTCGGGCGTCGCAGCGCGGCGTCGAGCGTGTCGGCGGTCCGCGAGGCACGCTTCGACGACGTGCTCCTCGCCTTCGATCGTCTGCTGCAGTTCGTCTACGGTCGCGATCACGAGCTGCTCGTCGCCGAGGACGACGAACCCGTCGGCTTCCTGTTGTTGCTCTACGATCTGCCCGATGAGGTGACGCTCACCGATCAGGCGTTCATCGCCTACACGGCCGTCGAGCCGTTCGCGCGCGGACGCGGCGTCGGGCGGGCCTTGCTCGACGCGGCCGAGTCGCATGCGCGCGCACGCGGACTCCGTTCGCTGAGCTTGATGGTCACCGAGGAGAACGCACCCGCCCGCGCGCTGTACGACCACGGCGGCTTCGTCACCGAGCGCCGCATGATGACGAAGCCGCTATGACCGCGACGCTCATCCGGCGCACCGTCACCGTCGTCGTCGTCGCGCTCGTGTCGGTCGCTGCGTTGCTGTTCGCGGCGCGCATCCCGCGCACGATCGCGATCTTCCTCATCGCCGGGTTCATCGCGTTCGGTGCCCATCCGCCGGTCAAGCGCCTCGAGCGCCGCATGCCGCGGCCGGTCGCGACCGCGATCGTGTATATCGCCCTGCTTGGGATGTTGGTCGTGCTGGCGTTCGTGATCGTGCCGATCAGCGTCGAGCAGATCGGTGGGCTCGTCGGACGCACGCCCGAGTACGTCGCGGCGTCGCAAGACGTCGTTGCGGGCGCGGAGCAGGCGTTGCGGCGTGTCCTCGGCTCGCGCGTCCCGCTGCCGACGACACACGACGTCGAGGTCGAAGTCGGCAACCGCGTCTCGGCGCTCCTGACGGCAACGGTTGCACAACTCGGCCCGCTCGTCGTCGGTGCGGTCAGCGCGCTGCTCGTCGGGACCTCGGCGCTGATTCTCTCGGTGTTCTTCCTGTTGCAGGGGCGCGAAGTCCGCGACGGGATTCTGGCGTTCGTTCCGCCGGCACGGCGTCCCAAGCTCGCCGCGCTGATCCACGAGCTCTCCGACGTCTTCGCGCACTTCGTCTCGGGCCAAGCGATCGTGTGCATCATCGTCGGGGTCGCGGTCTGGCTCGCGCTCGCGCCCGCGCATTTCGCGTTCGCGCTGCTGGTCGCGTTGATCTGCGCGCTTGGCTACGCCGTCCCGTTCGTCGGGATGATCGTCGCGCAGCTCGTCGCTGCGCTGCTCGCCGTCCCGCAGGGGAGCGGGATGGTGATCTGGGTGACGGTCGCGATCTTCGTCATCGCGCGCGTCGCCGACAACGTACTGGTCCCCAAGATCATGTCCGACTCGGTCGGCGTCTCGCCGATCACCGTCATGTTCGCCGTGTTCGCCGGCGGCGAACTGTTCGGCATCCCGGGACTGATCCTCGGAATCCCCGCCGCCGCGCTGCTCAAGGTGCTCTTCGGCTACTTCGTGCAGCCGTACGTCGTTGGGATGCAGACTCGCCCGCCGGTGCGCGTCGTGGAGCACGACGACGAGCCGGTCGAAACCGTCGTCGTCAGCGTGGTACCCTGACCTCTTCGAGCGACATCTCCTCGACCTGCGCCACGAGCTGCGCGATCCGTTCGACCTGACCGGGCTTGCTCTCGGCGGCGCGTAGGGCGCGCGCGAGCTCGGCGACGGTCGGGCCCTTGAAGAGCGCGGAGATCGGGACTTCGACGCGCAGCATGTCGCGCAAGCGAGACAACAACCGCATCCCGTGTAACGAGTGCAGCCCCATCTCGAAGAGGTTGTCTTCGACGCCGAGCGCGTCGCGCCCGAGAATCTCGGCGGCGACGCGCACGACGAGTGCTTCCGTCGCATCGCGCGGGCCGACGAGCGGCCGCGTGCGCACCTCGTCGACGCTCGACGGCGCCGGCAAGGCCTTGCGATCGATCTTGCGATTCGACGTCATCGGGAGCGCGTCGAGCACGAGAAAGCGGGTCGGAATCATGTACTCGGGGAGCGAAGCGCGCAGGTGCGCTCGCAACGCGTCCGGGGTCGCCGGCACGCCGTCGCGCGCGGTGTAGTATGCTGCTAAGAACGGATCGCCCGAGCTCTCCTCGGCAAGGAGGACCGCGGCTTGTCCGACCTGCGGATGCGCGGCCAAGCTCGCCTCGATCTCGCCGAGCTCGATGCGAAAACCGCGGATCTTGACCTGATGATCGCGGCGGCCGGCGAACTCCAAGCGCCCGTTCGGAAGCCGCCGGACGAGATCGCCCGTGCGATACAAGCGCGCACCGCGCGCGCGTCGGAACGGATCGCGGAGAAAGCGCTCCGCGTTGAGTTCGTCGCGGTTGAGATAGCCGGCCGAAACGCCGTCGCCGCCGATGAACAGCTCGCCGACGACGCCGAGTGGCGCCGGTTCGCCGCCGGGCTCGAGAACGTAGAGCTGCGTGTTCGCGAGCGGTCTGCCGAGCGCGATCGGCTCGTCGCGACGGACGCGCTGCAGCGCAGACCAGACCGTCGTCTCGGTTGGGCCGTACATGTTCCAGACCGCGTCAGCGCGATCGAGAAGCTGATCGGCGAGGTCGCGGTGCAGCGCTTCACCGCCGCAGAGAACCGTGAGGTTGGGCGTACCCCTCCAGCCGGCGGCGATCAACAACCGCCACGTCGCCGGCGTCGCCTGCATGAACGTGATCTGCGAGGTCGCCAAGCGTTGCGCGATGTCGGCTCCGTCGAACGCCGCGGAGCGCGGCGCGAGCACGATCCGCGCGCCGGCGATGAGTGGAAGCCACATGTCGGGCGTCGCCAAGTCGAACGAGATCGTCGTGATCGCGAGCAGCCGGTCTCCGGGGAAGATTCCGGGCTTGCGCTGCATCGACAACAACAGGTTCACCAGCGCGCGGTGCTGGATCCGCACCCCTTTCGGCAGGCCGGTTGAACCCGACGTGTAGATGACGTACGCCAGATCCTCGGCACCGGCTTTGCGCGGCGGTTGCGCGACGGTCGAAGCGTCGCTGCTCGCTGACCCGTCGTCGTCGACGCTCACGATCGCACGCTTCCCCTCGGCGTACAGCACGATCTCATCGACGAACGATCGCAGCGAACGTTCGGTGAGGATCACGCGCACGTCGGCGTCGGTCACCACGAAGGCGAGGCGTGCCGGCGGGAAGGTCGGTTCGAGCGGGACGTATGCGCCGCCGGCCTTGAGGATGGCGAGGAGCCCGACGGTCAGGTCGACGGAACGCTCGAGGCAGACACCGACGAGCGTCCCGACCGTCACGCCGGACCCGCGCAAGCGGTCGGCAAGACGATCGGCGCGTTCGTCGAGCTCGGCGTACGTGAGCGCGCGTTCGCCGGCACTGACCGCAACGGCGCTCGGCGTCCGAGCGACTTGCGCTTCGACGAGATCGACGAGCGTGTGATCGCGCGGATAGGGAACGTCGCTCGTGTTCCACTGATGGAGGAGATAGGCGCGCTCGTCGGATGACAGCAGCGGGAGCGCATCGACGCGGCGCGCGGGATCGGCGACGACTTGGCGCAGCAGCTCCGCAAAGTGCGCGCACAGACGCTGGACGGTCTGCGGTCTGAATACGTCGGTGCGATATTCGAACGCGACGTGCATCCCGTCGTCCATCTCGGTGAGCCATGCGCTCAGGTCGAACTTGGCGACGCGCGGATCGACGTCGATCGGCGTCGCGGTGAGCGTGCCGAAGGTCGGGCGAACGGCGTACGAGTTCTCCATCGCGAAGATGGTCTTGAACGCGCTGTTGCTCGTCCCGCCGCTGCCGGGAAGTCGCGCGAGCACCGCGTCGAACGGAACGTTTTGATGCTCGTAGGCGGTGATGCACGTTTCGCGCACGCGCCCGAGAAGTTGCGCGAACGTCAGCCCGTCGTCGAACGCAACGCGCAGCGGAACCGTGTTGGCGAAGTAGCCGACGATTCGCTCGATCTCGAACAGATCGCGCGCCGCGATCGGCGAACCGATCACGACCTCGTCTTGCTGCGTGTACCGGTGGAGGAGCACCGCGTACACGGCGAGCAACGCCATATAGAGCGTGACGCCACTATGGCGTGCAAGCTCGCGCAACTGCTCGAGCAACTCGGACGGGATCACCTCGACGAGCCGCGCGCCGTCGAAGCGCGGCTCGGCGGAATGTGGAAAGTCACTGGGCAACGCAAGGTCGGCGTTGGCGCCGGCGAGCTCGCTCGACCAGAACGAAACGGCGTCCCCGAGGCGCGCTTCGGTTAGCCATTCGCTCTTGCGTTGCACGACATCGGCGAACTCGATCGCCGGCATCGGGAGGTCGGCAGCGGCGCCGGCGGTGGCGGCAGCGTAGAGCACCGGAAGCTCGTCGAGCAGGACGTCGAACGAGACGCCGTCCGTGACGATGTGATGCGAGACGAGCGCCAGAATGTGCTCGTGCGGACCGCATTTGAGCAGCAGGCCCCGCAGCAAGACGTCGCGCTCGAGATCGAAACGACGGCGCGCGAACCCACGCAGCTCGGCGCCGGTTTCGCGCTCGCGTTCGTCCGCGTCGAGCATCGAGAGGTCGCTGATCCGCAGCGCGACACGGGCGGGATGCTCGACGTGCTGGAGCAGTGTGCTCCCCCGCGAGACGAACGTCGTGCGCAGCGCAGCATGGCGTGCAACGAGCGCGTCGAGCGCGATGCCCAGCGCGATGCGGTCGAGCGAACCGTGCAAGCGCATCGCGATCGGGATGTTGTATGCGATCGAGCCGGAGCCGGCCGTGTGCAGGAGCCACAGCGCTTCCTGCGCCGGTGAGAGCCGGACCGGCTCGCCGGCGGGGCGCAGCCGAATGTGCACGCCTTCGGCGTGTTCGGACTGTGCGATCGCGTTCGCCAGCGCCGCGATCGTTCGTCCCGAGAAGAGCGTCGCGATCGAAAGCTCGACGCCGAGCTTCCGGCGCAGGTGCGACAGCAGGCTCATCCCGTTGAGTGAGTGCAGACCGATGTCGAACAGGTCGTCCTCGACGCTGATCTGTTCGCGGCCCAGGATCTCGGCGGCGAGGTGTGCGACCGCCGCTTCGGTCGCATTGCGCGGCGCGACGAGTGCGTGCGTGCGCTTGGGCGCGATGTTCGATATGGCGGGAAGCGCGCGGCGATCCACCTTGCCGCTCGCGGTGAGTGGAAGTGCGTCCAGTTCGACGAACCAGGCGGGGACCATGTACTCGGGCAGCGCCGCACGGACATCCGCGCGCAGCGCGTCCTGGTCAGCTGGTGCGCCGTCACCGCCGGCGCGCGTGTAGTACGCGACCAGGAACGGCTCGCCGTCGGCCTCGCTGCGCACCACCACGACGGCCTGCTCGACGCTCGAATGCGTCGCCAGCGTGGATTCGATCTCGCCGAGCTCGATGCGAAAACCGCGAATCTTCACTTGGTTGTCGCGACGGCCGAGGAACTCGAGGCTGCCGTCGGGATGACGCCGTGCCAAGTCTCCGCTGCGATACAGGCGCGCTCCCGGAACCGCGCGGAAGCGATCGACGATGAACCGCTCCGCAGTCAGGTCGTCGCGGTTGAGATAGCCGGCTGAGACGCCGTCGCCGCCGATCGCGAGCTCGCCGACCGCGCCGATCGGTGCAAGGTCGCCCTCGGCGTCGAGCACGTACAGTTGCGTGTTTGCAGTTGGGTGACCGAGACGAATCGGCGCTCGCGGCAAGATGCGCTGGAGCGACGAGTAGATCGTCGTCTCCGTTGGCCCGTACATGTTCCACAGCTCAGCGCCGCGCGCGAGGAGTTGTGCGGCGAGATCCGGGAGGAGCGCTTCGCCGCCGGTGATCATCCGTAATCCGGGGATTCCGTTCCAGCCGGCAGCGAGCAGAAGACGCCACGTCGCGGGCGTCGCCTGCATGAGCGTGACGCCGGATGCGCGCAACAGGCGATCGAGCTCACGCCCGTCACGCGTCGCGTTGTGCGGCACGATCACGAGCCGCCCTCCGGCGAGCAGCGGCAACCAGAGCTCGACGCCGGCGATGTCGAACGAAAGCGTCGTGATCGCGAGCATGACGTCGTTCGCGCCGAAGCCCGGTTCGCGCAGCATCGAGCACAGGAGGTTGACGAGCGCGCGATGGGTGACCGGAACTCCCTTGGGCTGTCCGGTCGAACCCGATGTGTAGATGACGTATGCCGTGTCGTCGGGACCCGGCTCTGCGCCGTCCTGCGCGAGCGCGTCGGCCGCATCTTCGATGCAGACGATCGGCACGTCGCTCTCGCGGATCTCCGCGACGCGGTCGTGCAGCGCACGTTGCGTCAACAGCGCGTCGAGGCGCGCGTCGCTCATGACGAAGCGCAATCGCGCGTGCGGAAGTGCCAAATCGAGCGGGACGTATGCGGCGCCGGCTTTGAGGATTGCAAGAACGCCGACGGAAAGCGCGAGCGAACGATCGAGACTCACGCCGACGCGCGAACCGACGGTAACCCCGCTCGCGCGCAACGAGTTCGCGACGCGATTCGCCTGCGCGTCGAGCTCGCTGTACGTCAGGCGCGCATCACCGCAGACCACCGCGACCGCGTCGGGGGTTCGCGCGACTTGCGCCTCGACGAGCGTGACCAGCGAGCGATCCCGCGGATACTCGGCGTCGGTCGCGTTCCAGCGACGCAGCAGATCGTCGCGCTCGGCGTCTCCAAGGATCGGCACATCGCCGACCCGTTGATTCGGATCACGCGCGATCGCGTCGAGCAGCGTCGTGAACTGCGCGGCGAGTCGCTCGATCGTCTCGTCGTCGAAACGCCGTCCGTCGTACTCGAGCTTGATGCTCAGCTCGGTTCCGCCGAACGCCGAGAGCATGAGCGCGTAGTTCGCCTGTTCGATGAGCGCTGCGCGCCGCCGCGCCCACGCACCGCCCTTGCGACGCAGGTGCTCGTCCAGGGTGAGGTCGTCGTAGACCAGGATGCTTTCGAAGAGCTGCTTCCCGGCGCCGATCTCGCTCCAGCTTTGCACCAGCGCGAGCGGCGTATGCTCGTGCTCGCGCAGCTCGTTCCAGCGGGCGCGCACCTCTTGCAGCCACGGGACCAGCGGCTGGTCGGTGCGCACCTCGACGCGCAGCGGGAGCGTGTTGATCATCGGCCCGACGATCCGGTCCGCGCCTTCGACTGGAACGCGCCGCAGCGTGCGCGTTGTGCCAAAGACGACGTCCGACTCGCTGGAGTGACGCGAGAGGAGCAGCGCCCACGCCCCATGCAGCAGCGTCGTCATCGTTACGCCGTTCTCGCCGGCGAGTCGTGTGAGCGCGCTGGTCGTCGCTTCCGAGAGTCGCAGCTCGCGCTCGCGCTGCACGGCGCGCGCGTCGATGTCGCCGGCGAGCGCGGTGGCCGGAAGGGGCGTCGTCGCGGAGAAGCCGCGTAAGCGTTCGCGCCAGTACGTCTGCGAAGCCGCGGGGTCACGGTCTTTCAGCCACGTGATGTACGCGCCGAACTGCACCGGCGCCGGCGCGAGCGGGGCGCTGCCGTCACGCAGCGCTTCGTACGAGGCGAAGAGCTCGTCGAGGACGATCACGAACGAACGACCGTCGATGATCGCGTGGTGCACCGTCCAGACGAGTACGTGCGCGTCGTCGCTCGTGCGGATGAGCGCGACGCGGAACAGCGGAGCCTCGTTCATCGAAAAGCCGCGCGCGCGGTCGGCGGTGAGGAACGCCTCGAGCCGTTCCGTACGGCGAGCCGGATCGAGCGAGCCCCAGTCCTCGAACGTGAACGGAATGCTTACCGTGTCCCAGACGTGCTGGACCGGATTCGCGTTCGCGTCCCACGCGAACGAGGTGCGCAGGACGTCGTGCCGTGCCGCGACGGCGTCCCATGCGCGCTTGAGCGTCGCGACGTCGACCGCTTCGGGCAGGGTGTAGACGATCTGTTCGATATCGACGCCGCGCGCCGACTCAACGAAGCGATGCACGAGCATGCCGTGCTGAAGGGGAGAGGTCGCGTAGGCGCTCGTCTGCATCGGGGTTGGGTCCGAAGTGTCGCAGATCGGTGACGCTCGGCACGAGGGCTGGAAGTCTCGCCGCGTGGGCCCGCCGGGCTCTACCCCCAGGTTCCCCCCGCTTGGTGAGATAGCGCCGTGGCTTCCGACGCTGTTCGCCCAGGCGTGCTCGACGACGACGAGCGCCGCGCTCTTCTCGCACGCTTGCTCGAAGAGGAAGGGCTCGGCAGTCACGACGAGCTCGCGCTGACCCGCCGCCCGCAGGACGTCCCCGCGCCGCTCTCGTTCGCGCAGGAAGTCCTCTGGCTGCACGACGTCGCCGAACCCGGCTCGACCGCATACACGATCCCAATGGTGCAGCGGATTCGGGGTGCGCTCGACGTCGCCGCGTTTGCACGCGCCGTCGACGCGCTCGTCGAGCGTCACGAGGCGCTGCGAACGATCGTCGCGCAACGCGGCGACGACGCAGCGCAAATCGTGCTCCAAGCCAAAGCAGGCGTCTTGCGCGTCGAGGACGTCTCGATGTGTCCGGAATCCGAACGCGAGGAAGCCGCGTTCGACATCGTGCGCGAGCTGACCGATCGTCCGTTCGCGCTCACTACGGAGCCGGCGTTTCGCGTCGCGCTCGTGCGGCTGTCCGAACGTGAGCATCTGTTCGCGATCGTCACGCATCACATCGTCTGCGACGGCTGGTCCTTCGCGATCTTGACGGACGACCTCGCGACGCTCTACGACGCGGCGCGCAGCGGTGCTCCGCCTCCGCCGCCGCCCGCGCTGCAGTTCGCCGATTTCGCGGCATGGCAGCGCCGCACGCTCGTCGGCGACGAGCTCGAACGCCGCCTTACGCACTGGCGCGAGCGACTGGCGGGGCTTACCGCGCTCGAGCTCCCGACCGATCGCCCGCGCGGCCATGCCTACAGCTTCCCAGGAGCGCGGTGTGCGACGTCCGTCTCGCCGGCGCTCACTGCCAAACTGCGCGCGCTCGCCGAGCACCACGACGCGACGCTCTACATCGTGCTGCTCGCAGCGTGGCAGACGTTGCTGCACCGGTATAGCGGACAATCGGACATCGTCGTGGGTTCGGCGGTGTCGGGACGCACCCGCAGTGAAGCGGAGCGTGTGGTCGGGTACTTCTCGCAAGCGCTTCCGATGCGCACGTCGTTCGACGGCGACCCGAGCTTCGCCGACGTGATCCGCCGCGTTGCGGAGACTGTCTTCGGCGCGTTCGATCATCAGGACGTGCCGCTCGAGTTGCTCGCGCTCGAGCACGCGCGCGCGACCGGGCGCCCTGCGTCGTTCTTCCGCTCCGTGCTCACGATGGGCGCGGCGCGGAATTTCGCGCTGCGGCTGAACGGACTCGAGGTCGAGTACGTCGATCGCGAGCCGAGTCAGACGAAGTTCGATCTCACGCTCTATCCGGTCGAACGCGACGACGGGATCGCGCTCTCGTTGTTCTATCGCAGCGATGCGTACGACGCCGCGACGGCGCAGCGCATGCTCGACCATCTGTTGCGCGTGCTCGAGGTCGTCGGCGAGGATCGCGCCCTTCCCGTCTCGCGCATCCCGCTGTTGGGACCCGCCGAGCGCGCCGTCCTCGCAGAGTGGAACGCGACCGCGACTGATCGTGGCGACGTTGGCGTGTTGGCGATGGTCGAGGCGCACGTTACGCGTGCGCCCGACGCGGTCGCTCTGCGGAGCGGAAGCGAACAGCTCACGTACGCGGAGCTCGACGCGCGCGCGAACCGGCTTGCGCGGGCGCTGATCGAGTGCGGCGTTCGCGTCGCCGACCGCGTCGGCATCGCGCTGGATCGTTCACTCGACGCGATCGCCGCGATCATTGCGGTGTGGAAGGCGGGCGGGGCGTACGTGCCGCTTGCCGCGGGACTTCCCCGGACACGTCGCCAGCAGCAGCTTGCCGACAGCGGCGTGCGCGTCGTCGTCAGTACCGATCTCATGCGCGAGATCACGACCTGGGACGACGATTCGTTCGTGCCGCCGAATCTGTCGACGAGCCTGGGCGATGTTGCGTACGTGCTCTTTACGTCCGGCTCGACGGGTACGCCGAAAGGCGTCGAGATCACGCATCGTAATCTCGCCAACTACTGTAACGCCCTCACGGCGCGGTTGGGTCTTACGGAACCGGGATGGTCAGCCGCGACGGTCTCGACGCTCGCCGCCGATCTGGGCAACACGGCGATCTTCCCGGCGCTGTACAGCGGTGGGACGGTGCATGTCATCGGGGCCGACGTCGCGACGGATGCGACGCGCTTTGCAGCCGAGATGACGGCGTCCCCGGTTGACGTGCTGAAGATTACGCCGTCACATCTACGCGCATTGCTGGACGGCGCGCCGGCAGCCTCGATTTTGCCGCGTCGTTGGCTGATCTGCGGCGGCGAGGCGCTCGGGTGGCCATTGGCCGAGACCGTGTTGGGCGAGGGCACCTGCCGCGTACTCAACCACTATGGGCCGACCGAGACGACGATCGGCGCGGCGACGTTTGCCGTGACGGCAGAGTCGTCAGCAGCAGCGCGCGCCGCCGGTGCGCAAACCGTTCCGATCGGTGCACCGTTAGCCAACGTGCAGCTACACGTGCTCGACGCACACCTGCAGCCGCTCCCGTTGGGAATTCCCGGTGAGCTGTACATCAGCGGTGCCGGCGTCGCACAGGGCTACGCCGCGCGTGCGGATTTGACCGCGGAGCGTTTCGTGGAGTTGCCCGGAATCGGGCGCGCCTATCGCACCGGTGACCGCGTGCGGCGTATGCCGAGCGGCGATCTCGAGTTCTTGGGCCGCGTCGATCTGCAGGTGAAGATCCGCGGCTACCGCGTCGAGCTGGGCGAGATCGAGGCGGTGCTCGCCGCGCATCCCGCCGTCAGCGCGGCTGCGGTGCAACTGCGCGCCGACGACGGCAACGCGCAGCTGGTGGCGTACGTCGTTCCCGCCGCAAACGTGCGCGAGCCGCTCGACGGCGTGCTGCGGGCATACGTGGCGGAACAGCTACCGGACTACATGATCCCGTCTGCGTTCGTGACGCTCGCGGCACTGCCGCTGACGGCGAACGGAAAGCTCGATCGGGCAGCGCTCCCGGCGGTGGAGACGCAAGCGCGCACCGAGGAGTTCGTCGCACCGAGCACGCCGACGCAGACTGCGCTCGCACGCATTTGGGCCGAGGTGCTCAAGTGCGATCGCGTCGGCGTGCGGGACGACTTCTTCGCGTTGGGCGGTCACTCGCTCTCGGCGATTCGCGTGCTCGGCAAGATCAGCCGGGAGCTGGGCGTGCGGCTCGCGTTGCGCACGCTCTTCGATCTCCCAACGCTCGAAAAGCTTGCCGCCGCGATCGACGAGCGCAAAGGCGCGACGAGCGAAGGCGGCACGACGACGATTCCACGGCGCGCGCGCACGACGGGGAGCGAAGGATGAACGAGCCGCTCATCTTCCCGGCCTCCTACGCGCAAGAGCTGCTGTGGCTGATGCAGAGTGCGTCGCCGGAGGATAGCTCGTACAACGTTCCGCGCACACGACGGCTGCTCGGGGCGCTCGACGTCGAGGCGTTGCGTGCCGCGCTCGACGGTCTGGTCGAGCGGCACGAGGTGTTGCGCACGACGTACGGCTTCGCTGCGGACCATGCGGTGCAGATCGTCCACCCGGTCGCCGGCGTCACCCCCGCCATCGTCGATCTACGCGATCGCACGGAAGACGAGCGTGAAGCAGCGGCCGAGTCGCTGGTGCGCGAGCTCGCGTCGCGGCCGTTCGATCTCGCACACGAAGCGCCGTTCCGCGCGACGCTGCTGCGGTTGGGCGAGCACGATCATCTGCTCCACATCGACTCCCACCATATCGCCTCAGACGGATGGTCGGGCGAGATTCTGTGGCGCGAGCTCGGCGAGCTCTACGCGGCCGCAACGGGCGGCCGCGAGACGCAGCTAGCAGAGCTGCCGATCCAATACGCCGAGTACGCGGCGTGGGAGCGCGAGCAGCTCTCCGGCGAACGGCTCGAGCGGTTGATGCGCTACTGGCGCGACGAGTTGGCCGCAGCCGATCCGGTCCTTCGCATTGCGACCGATTTTGCGCGACCGCCGCGTGCGGGCTCGGCGAGCGTTTCCGCTGCGATCGTCCTGCGGCCGGCAGAAGTCGACGCGATCAAGCAGCTTGCGCGGCGCTTCGACGCAACGCTGTACATGACGCTGCTGGCGGCGTATCAGTCCGTGCTGCACCGCGCGAGCGGACAGGATGACATCCTGGTCGGCTCACCGATCGCGGGACGCGAGCTCCCCGAGACCGAGGGTCTGATCGGCTACTTCCTGCGCACGCTCGTGCACCGCGGCCGCTTTGAGGGCGATCCGTCGTTCGCCGAGCTGCTCGGCCGCGTCCGGCGCGCCGCGCTCGATGCGTACGATCATCAAGACGTTCCGTTCGAGAAGCTCGTGCTCGATCTGCAGAGTACGCGCGACGACCTGCGGGATGCGAGCCGTTCCCCACTCTTCCAGGTCGTCTTCACGATGCTGACCGACCAGCGCGCGGATGCGGTGCGCTTCGGCGACCTGGAGCTGCGGCCGTTCGCGAACGTCGATGCGACGACGAAGTTCGACCTGACGCTGCTCGCGGGCGACGAACCCAACGGTCTGGCGCTCACGCTGCTCGCGCGATCCGATCTGTTCGCACCGTCGACCCCGCAACGAATCCTCGAGCAGATCGCGGTCGTGCTGCGCCGCGCAGCCGCCGACCCGCAGCTGCCCGTCTCGCAGCTCCTCACGCTGGGCGACGACGAGTCGCGCGCGATCGCAGGATGGAACGCGACGGCGCTCGACGGGCCGCGCGAGACGATCACGGCCCTGATCGATCGCGCGGCGGCGGACTCACCGGCGCGTGACGCGGTGCGCTGCGGCGGCAAGACGATCACGTACGCGCAACTCGTCGCGCGCGCGAACCGGCTCGCGCACCGTTTGCGCGAGAGCGGAGTGCGTGAAGGCGACCGCGTCGCGATCGTGCTCGAACGCTCGATCGCGTTCGTCGTCGCACTGCTCGGAGCGCTCAAGGCTGGTGCAGCGTACGTCCCGCTTGCTCCGGATATCCCGTCCGCCCGCCTCGAAGAACAGGTGCGGGCGTGCGATGCGCGCGTCGCGATCGCGCCGCCGGAGCGTCCCCTCCCCGATGAGCTCGCCCGTGTTTGGATGGACGACGACGATGCGGTGGCGCGCGCGACGCCGGAAATCGAGATCGGCGACGAGCAGGTCGCATACGTGCTGTTCACCTCGGGCTCGACGGGGACGCCGAAAGGCGTCGCGATCACGCACCGCAACCTCGTCAACTACGTGCGCGGCATCTCGCGCGTTCTCGCGCCCGACGCCGGCTGGAGCTTTGGTCTCGTCAGCAGCCCGGCGGCCGATCTCGGCAACACGGCGATCTTCCCGGCGCTGTGCAGTGGCGGAACGCTGCACGTGATTCCACCGGAGGTCGCTACCGACGCGTCGCGCTTTGCGGCCGAGATGACGGCGTCGCCGGTCGACGTGCTCAAGATCACGCCCTCGCACCTGCGCGCGTTGCTCGACGGAGCGCCGACGGCATCGATTCTGCCGGGGCGTTGGCTGATCTGCGGCGGCGAGGCGCTGGGGTGGCCGCTCGCGGAGACGGTGCTGCGTGAGGGCACGTGCCGCGTGCTCAACCACTACGGCCCGACCGAGACGACGATCGGTGCAGCGACGTTCGCGTTGACCGCGGAGTCGTCAGCGGCAGGGCGCGCGTCCGGCGCGCAGACCGTCCCCATCGGTGCACCGCTGGCCAACGTGCAGCTCCACGTACTCGACGCGCGGCTGCAGCCGTTGCCGGTCGGAGTTCCCGGCGAGCTCTTCATCGCCGGTGCCGGAGTCGGGCAAGGCTATGTGGGACGTCCTGATCTCACCGCGGAGCGTTTCGTCGAGTTGGCCGGGATCGGTCGCGCATATCGTACCGGCGATCGCGTGCGGCGTTTGCCGAGTGGCGATCTGGAGTTCTTGGGGCGCGTCGATCTGCAGGTGAAGGTGCGCGGCTACCGCGTCGAGCTGGGCGAGATCGAGGCGGTGCTCGCCGGCCATCCCGCGGTCGCCGCCGCGGCGGTGCAACTGCGCGCGGATGACGGCAACGCGCAACTCGTCGCGTACGTCGTTCCGGCGGACCTGCACGAGTCGCTCGACGCCGTTCTCCGTGCGTACGCGGCAGAGCAGCTACCCGAATATATGATCCCGGCAGCGTTCGTGACGCTTGCAGCGCTGCCGCTCACGGCGAACGGAAAGCTCGACCGTGCCGCGCTGCCGGCGGTCGAGATGCAAACACAAACACAGGAGTTCGTCGCACCGCGCACCGTAACGGAAGCAACGCTCGCGCGCATTTGGGCCGAGGTGCTCAAGTGCGAACGCGTCGGCTTGTCCGACGACTTCTTCGCCTTGGGCGGCCACTCACTCTCCGCGATTCGCGTGCTCGGGAAAATCAGCCGGGAGCTCGGCGTGCGGCTGGCGCTGCGCACGCTGTTCGATCTCCCGACCCTCGAAGAGCTCGCCGCCGCGGTCGATCGCGAAGCGCAGCTCGCCGCGGTCGAAAACCTTTCCGACGAGGAGGCCGCGCAGCTCCTCGCCGCACAAGACGGCGCTACATCGATTCCGGTGCGCTGACCCCGCACAGATGCAGCGTCGTTGCGAGGACCGTCTTGGTGGCCAGGCACAGCGCGAGCCGCGCGGTGGTGACCGCCTCCTCTTCGCCGAGCACCCGACATGCGTCGTAGAACTGATGGAAGTCTGACGCGACGGCGCGCGCGTACGTTGGAAGACGATGTGGAGCGCGCGCGTGCGCGGCACCCGAAACCGTTGCGGGGAACTCCGTGAGGCGGCGGATGAGCGCAAGCTCCGCGGGATGAGAGAGTCGGTCGAGCGACGTGCCGCGCTGCGCCGCGTCGAGCGCCGCCGGCGCCGTCTCGCGCGCCTTGCGCAGCACTGACGCGATCCGCGCGTGACCGTACTGCACGTAGAAGACCGGATTGTCGTTCGACTGCTTCTTGGCGAGCTCGAGATCGAACGTGAGCGGCTGGTCGAGCGAGAGCATGACGAAGAAGAAGCGTGCGGCGTCGACGCCGACTTCGTCGATCACGTCGCGCAGGGTGATCAGATTTCCGGCGCGCTTGGACATCTTGATCTGCTCGTCGCCGCGCTTGAGCGTGATCTGCTGCGCGATCAGCACTTCGATCGCGTGGGGCCGGTCGTACGCGTTGGCGAGCGCATCGAGGCGCGCGATGTAGCCATGGTGATCGGGTCCGAGGATGTCGATCACGTGGTCGGCGCGGCGCAGCTTCTCGTAATGGTAGGCGACGTCGCCGGCGTAGTACGTCGGGCGGCCGTCGCTGCGAATCACGACGCGGTCCTCGTCGTCGCCACTGTCCGTCGTGCGCGCCCACGTCGCGCCTTCCTTTTCATACAGCACGCCGAGATCGCGCAGCCGCTCGATCCCGCGCTCGATGGCGCCGGCATCGTGCAGCGCTTTCTCCGATTGCCAGAGATCGAAGTCGACCCCGAACTCGTGCGCGTCAGCTTGCTGTTGCGCGACGATGATGTCGCGCGCGAAGACCGCGATCTGCGGGATCGCTTCCTCTTGTGGGACGTGCAGCCAGCGATCGCCGTCGCGCGCGCGCAGCTTCTCGGCGATCTCGACAACGTACTCACCGGCGTAGCCGTCTTCGGGGAACGGCGCGCTCGGATCCGACAGTTGCCGGTAGCGCGCGAGCACCGAGTGCGCGAACTGCGTGAGCTGGTTTCCCGCGTCGTTGATGATCCACTCGGTGAAGACCTCGTAGCCGGCGTGGCGCATCGTCTTCGCCAGCGTGTCGCCGACCGACAGCGTGCGACCCTGAACGACGGCGAGCGGACCAGTGGGGTTGGCGCTGCCGAACTCGAGCGAAATCGTCTCACCGACGGGCGTGCCGCTGCCGTACGCCTCGCCGGCATGAAGGATACGGGCGACGACGCGCTGCCAGAACGCCGGCACGAGACGCAGGTTGATGAACCCGGCGACCGGCGTCGCCTCGGCGACCGTCGCGCGCACCGCGGGATCTTCCAGGGCTCGCGCCGTGATCTCGCCGGCGATCTGCGCAGGTGCCTTCTTGGCGGCACGCGCCAGCCCGAACGCGACATTCGTCGCAACGTCACCGAACTCGGCGCGACGCGGCGGCTCGAAGCTGACGACCGGTTGCGCGTCGGGATAGAGCGCGCGCGCCGCAGCAGCGAAGCGTTCGGCGAGCTCGTCGAGCGTCAGCAACGAATCCTCAGTGATGATAGGGTTCATCGCGCGCAATCTTCGCCGCGCGGTAGAGTTGTTCCATCACCAGTGCGCGCGCCCACTCATGGAGCAGCGTCAACGGCGAGAGCGACCAGCGCAGGTCGGCGCGCGCAAGCAGCGGCTCGGAGGCGCCGAACGTTCCCGCGATGACGACCGTCAGGCGCGCGACGCCCTCGTGCGGTAAGCGCTCGATCCGGCGCGCGAGCTCTTCGCTCGAGAACGACTCGCCGGTGCGTTCGAGCAGCCAGAGCCGGTCGCTCGGCTCGACGAGCTTGAGGATCGCCTCTCCTTCGGCGCGCATCGCGCGCTCGGGATCGGCGCCGTCGCCGGCTCGCACGTCGATCTCCTCGAGGCGGTGATACGGGCGCAGCCGCGTCCGAAAATCGGCGATCGCGTCGGCGATGTAGCGCTCGCGGACCTTGCCGACGGCGATGAGACGAAGCTGCACCGCGTCGCGGTTCGACTTCCGTCGCAGCGACTACCGCGCGACGCTGGGCCATCTGCACAGCGCGCCCCCAGCTTCATCGTGCGACAATGTCGGCACGTTCGGTGTCCTCCGAGCGACCGCAGAGAGGCTCTGGGTGGCGACTCCCCGGAGCCTCTCGCGTTTCTCACGCCAGTGCGTAGCCCTCCGCGCCGCGCACGACGCGGCCGGCCAGCTCGAGCTCGCCGAGCAGCGCGAGAAGCTGGGCGGGCGGTACAGCGAGCGCGTCCGCGAGGCTCCCCGCATCACGTGGGCGCTCGGCAAGCGCCGCCACGACGTGACGCACCGCCGGCGGATCGTCGCGCCTGTGCTCGCGCGCACAGGACACCGCCTGCTGCGCGTGGCCAGGAAGTGCGGCCAGGACGTCGGCGACGTCTCGAACGAGCGTCGCGCCGTCGCGGATCAGCGCGTTACAGCCGGCGGCTTTGGGCCGCTCGACGTCGCCGGGGAACGCGAGGACGGGGATCCCGCGGTCAGCGGCATGCCCGGCTGTGTTGAGCGCGCCGCTGCGCGCCGCGGCTTCGACGACGACGACCGCGTCGGCGAGCGTCGCAATCACCGCGTTGCGCGCGAGGAACATCCACGGACGCGGCTGCGTCTCGGGCGAAAACGGCGAGACGACGGCGCCGCCGGCGACGACCATCCGCGCGGCAAGCTCGCGATGACGTGGCGGAAAGAACCGCGCGTGTCCGCCGCCGAGCACGCCGATCGTCGGCGCCCCGGCTGCAAGCGCGCCCTCATGCGCAGCCCCGTCGATGCCGAGCGCAAGCCCCGAGACGACACAGACGCCGCTGCGTCCGAGTGCTTCACCGAGCATTCGTGCCTGTCGCCGGCCCGCGTCCGATGGTGCGCGCGTTCCGACGATTGCAACGCACGGCGCGTGGAGTCCCGCGAGCGAACCGGCCGCCCACAAACCCTCCAATACCGCATCGCCGAGGCGCTCGCCGCACAGCACGTCCAGCTCCGCACGGGGCACCCAGCGCCGGCCGTCGTCATCGCGAAGGGGATCCACGAGGGTCGTTCACGCTCGGCTGGCCGCACGGCGAGGGGGCGGGGACCTCCAAGGGATTCGAGGGCGCCCCCTGTAACGGCCGGGCGACACCGGACGAGCGCCTAGCTCGCCCGATCCCAGGGAGAAACCGAGCGAGCCATGGCAGCAGAAGCATATTGCGTGAAGTGCAAGCAGAAGCGTGAGATCAAGGACGCGGTCCAGATCCAGATGAAGAATGGCCGCCCCGCCACCGAGGGCAAGTGCCCGCAGTGCGGCACGAAGATGTTCAAGATCGGGGCTGCGTCCTAAGGGACGCCGCCCTTCTTCGTTTTCCGGCCCCTAGGGCGTATACTGAACGGGCACCACAACATGTAGGGGTGCGACTCCCGGAGAGGACCCGCCCACCTGCTCTGCCCGCACTGTCGCAAGAACGAGACCCGGGTCGTCGACTCGCGCGACGATGACAACTCCGTCCGCCGGCGGCGTGAGTGTCTCGGCTGCAAGCACCGTTTCACCACGTACGAGCGCATGGAAGCCCCGCGCTTGTTCGTCGTGAAGAAAGACGGCCGTCGCGAGCAGTACAACCGCGACAAGATCCTCTCCGGATTGCGCCGCGCCTGTGAGAAGCGCCCCGTCGCCGAAGCGCAGATGGAAGAGATCGTCGCGCAGATCGAACGCGATCTCTTCGCGCGCGGCGAGAACGAGGTCCAGGGCTCGCTGATCGGCGAGAAGGTGATGGAGGCGCTGCGCCGCGTCGACGCCGTCGCCTACGTGCGCTTCGCGAGCGTGTACCGCGACTTTCGCGACGTGGAGAGCTTTCAGGCCGAGCTGGCGGAGCTGCTCGCGAAGTGAGCGCACCCACGATCGGCGTCGTGCGCCTTCCCGAAGGCGCGGGATTGCCGCTGCCCGCGTACATGAGCGTCGGCGCCGCCGGCGCGGACGTGGTCGCTGCGGTCGACGATGAGCTGGTCCTCGCGCCCGGCGCGCGGGCACTGGTTCCGACCGGCTTCGCGCTCGAGATCCCGACCGGCCTCGAAGTCCAGGTGCGCCCGCGCAGCGGTCTCGCGTTCAAGCACGGCGTCACCGTTCTGAACGCGCCCGGTACGATCGACAGCGACTACCGGGGCCACGTACAGGTGTTGCTGGTTAATCTGGGAAGCGAGCCGTTCGTCGTTCGCCGTGGTGAGCGCATCGCGCAGCTGATCGTTGCGCCGGTCGTCCAGGCGGCGTTCCGTGAAGTCGCGACGCTCGCCGAAAGCGGGCGCGGCAACGGCGGGTTCGGGTCGACCGGCCGCTAACACTCCGGTGTGAAGGTCTTCGTCGTGGGCGCCGGTGCCGTCGGAACGTATCTCGGCGAGTTGCTGCGCGGAATCGGCAACGAGGTCGTGTACGCTCCACGTGACTGCTGCGCGGTTGAACCCGCAGATGCCGATCTCGCTTTGGTGGCGGTGAAGTCGTACGACACGCCGTCGGCGATCGAAACGCTGCGCCGCGCGCTGCGCGAGCCGGCGCGTACGACGATCGTCACCGTGCAGAACGGTGTCGGCAACGAAGAGATGCTGGCCGCCGCATTCGGTGTCGACAGCATCGTCTCGGCGGCGCTGACCGTCCCGGTCGAGCGCGACGCGCGCGGGCAAGGCGTCGCGGCGAAAGGTGGCGGGATCGCGTTCGCTCCCGTCGGGACTGCGAGCGCGCACAACTGGATCCTCGCCGCGTTCGGCAGCACCGGTCTCCCCACGCGCGCCGTCGAGGACTACCGCGCGATGAAGTGGTCCAAGCTCGCGCTCAACGTCGTCGCGAACGCCTCGTGCGCGATCCTCGACATCACGCCGCAGCAGCTCGTGCGTGAGGACGAGATGTTCGCCTGGGAGATCCGCGCGATGCGCGAGGTCAAGGCGGTGATGAAGGCGTCGAACATCGCGACGATCGATCTGCCGCGCTATCCGGTCCGCGCGCTCCATCGCATCGCGTCACTGCCGACCCCCGTGTCGCGCGGGCTGCTCGGCCCGCGCATCGCGAGTGCACGCGGTGAGAAGCCGCCCTCGCTCCTGCTCGAGCTGCGCGCCGCCCGGCACCGCACCGAGGTCGACGTCCTCAACGGCGCCGTCGTGCGGGCCGGCCGCGAAGCCGGCGTCCCGACGCCGATCAACGCTTGCCTCGTGCGTGTGGTGAACGACATCACGCATATGCCGCAGAGCTGGGCGAAGTACCGTGAGCGGCCGGAGGCGCTCGTCGCCGAAATCCAAGCCGAAGTCAACCGTCGGCGAGAAAAGAAGGTCGCACCAGCGTGAGACATCCGAACGTTCCCGAGTCACTCGACGGCTGGTCGATCCTTCATCGCATGTTCTGCTTCGATCGCCGCCGCTGGGATGCGCTCCAGCCATCGGAACAGATTCCGATTGAGCGCGAAGCGATCGAGCTGTTCTCAACACTTGCGCGCGACGGCGACGCGGATCTCGGGTTGGCGCAACTGCTCGGCCACAAAGGCGACCTGATGCTCACGCACTACGCGAAGAGCTTCGACGCGCTCGGCGAGATGCAAGCGCAGGTCGACAAACTCGCCTTGCGCGACTACCTCGAGCCGGCCGACTCGTACGTCTCGGTTCTCGAGCTGGGCTTGTACGAGTTCACCGGAAAGATTCACTCCGAGCTGCGCGACCGCGGCCTCAAGCCGCACTCCGGTGCGTGGGACGAGGCCTTCGACGCGATGCTGCGCGAGGCGGCCGGCGACGCACGCAACGCGGGGCGTTTGTGGGCGCGCATCCCGCGCCGCCGCTACGTCTGCTTCTACCCGATGAACAAAAAGCGCGACGGTGCCGACAATTGGTACAGCGCGTCGTACGAAGAGCGCGCGAAGATGATGCTCGAGCACGGCAAAGTCGGCCGCTCGTGGCACGGCCGCGTGACGCAGGTCATCTCCGGCTCGATCGGATTCGACGATTGGGAGTGGGGCGTCGACCTCTACTCCGACGATCCGATCGTGTTCAAGAAGCTCGTCTACGAGATGCGCTTCGACGAAGCGTCGGCGCGTTTCGGCGAGTTCGGCCGCTTCTGGACGGGGATGCAGTTCTCGGTCCCGCAGCTCGGCGTGTTCCTCGCCGGCGAAGCCTCGCCCGCGCTCGTCGCCGAAGACGGCGCAGCGTTTCTGTCGCGGTAAATGCCGTTCGCGGGGTTCGACCATCTCGACGTGCGCGTGCCCTCGCTCGCAGCGGTCGAGTCGTTCTACGACCGGCTTTTCCCGCGCCTCGGGCTCACGCGCAGAAGCGAGTCGTACGTCGATGCGATGGGTGAATGGCACGAACCGGTCGACGGCCGCTACAACACCGTCGAGTGGCGCGAGGAGCGCAATGACGGCGCGCCCCCGCGCTTCATCGGCATCATCGAAGACGAAGGAATGACGATCGTTCGCACCCGCTTCGCGTTCGCGGCGGCATCGCGCGACGAGGTCGAGCGCTGGGCGCAGGAGCTTCCGTCGCTGGGCGCACGCGAGGTCGAGCGCTGGGACTTCGAAGACCGCTACTGGACCGTCTTCTTCACCGACCCGATCGGGACGCGCCTCGAGATCGTCTACCGCAAGCCCGCGCCGCTGCCGTGAAGCGCGACGCCCTGCTCGCGGTCTGTTCGCTCGCGCCCACGCTTGCCGAGGGTAGCTGCGCCTGGTGTGCCGCGCCGCTGCCGCCGCGCCGGCGCACGTGGTGCAGCGACCGCTGCGGCGACGCGTTCTGGGAGAATCATTGGTGGTCGGTCGCGCGCCGCGCGGTGAAACGGCGCGATCGCTATCGCTGCACGCGCTGCGGCGCGCGCGGGCCGAAGCGGCCGGTGAAAACCGCATACGCGACGCACGCGGCGTACCTCGCGGCGATGCGCGCCTGGCGCGGCCAGAAGCGAACGGCGCGTCTGGAGGTCAATCATATCGAGCCGGCCGCGGGACGCCACCGCGAGCTGTCGTGCGTGCACCATTTGTCGAATCTCGAGACGTTGTGTCTCCCGTGCCACAAGGCGTACACGGCGGCGCGGAGGGGAACACTCTTGGCATGAGCACGACGGTTGCCGCAGCGGCCTCTCTGGAGACCCGGAATCCGGCCACGGGTGAGGTCCTCCAACGGTATGAGCGGCATGACAAAGCCGCGCTCGACGCGCGACTCGATGCCGCAGTGCAAGCGCAGCGGCGCTGGCGCGCGACGAGCTTTGCGCAGCGAGCGGCGGTGTTGCGTTCTGCGGCGCGCATACTCCGCGAACGCAAGCG
>CAZABL010000026.1:3455-41046 GCA_964483365.1 uncultured bacterium | reverse complement strand
ATTTTCGCGGCTTGACGATCGAAGCGTTTTTGGAAAAACACGAGACGGCGTAAGGGCTAACCAGAAGGCACCCGGCCAAAAGGCAGGTTCCGTTCGTGCGCGCGTATCGGTATCGGGAATCCGCTGCCCCATGGCTTTTCCGAGATGCTCTACGCGTTCACCTCGACCGCGGCGAGCAACGGGAGCACGCTTGCGGGACTTTCCGCAAATACGCCGTTCTACAACGTCGCGACGGGCGTCGCGATGATCGTGGGACGCTACGGCGTTGCTATCCCCGACGCTCGCGCTCGCCGGAGCGCTCGCGTCCCGTCCGCGCAACGCCCGTCCTTCCGGCAGATTTCCTGGGCCCGGTGCTCGAGCAGCTGTTGCTGTCCGGTGGCCATCTCTCGTCCTGAGCAGGACAGCCGAACACTCTGCCGCTATCAGTGCGGCGATGATCTCCGATTCGTTGCATTTCGACGTCATCGAACTGCGCCGCTATGCTCTACGGCCGGGTCGCCGCGACGAGCTGATCGCACTCTTCGAGCGCTCGTTCATCGAGAGCCAAGAGGCGTGCGGGATGGTCCCGTTCGGACACTACCGCGACTTCGATGACGACGACCGCTTCGTCTGGCTGCGCGGATTTCCGAACATCGAGACGCGTCGCAACGCACTCGAAGCGTTTTACGTCGATTCGCGTGCGTGGCGCGATAACCGCGACGCCGCGAACGAGACGATGATCGACTCCGACGACGTCTTCCTTCTCCGTCCTGCACGTACGGACAGCGGATTCGACCTCGGCGGGCTGAATCGTCCGGGCCCGGCGAATCGCGAACGTCCAGACTCACGGCTGGCGGTTTCCGTGTTGTTGCTCGAGCGCGCAGCAGATGACGCGTTCCTCGCGGTGTTCGAGGAGAAGGTGCTGCCGGCGCTCCACGGCATCGCGCAACGCGTCGCATACTTCGTCACCGACCCGCGGCCGAACGAATTCCCGAGATTGCCGGTGCGCGAGGGGGAGTTCGCGTTCGTCGCTGCCGGCGTGTGCCCGACGCTCGGTGACGTCGCCGCGTGGTCGGCCGCGTTCGAGGAGCAGCGCCTACCCGACGCGATGCGCGCCACGGTGCTCCGCTCCGAGCTCCATCGTCTCGCCCCGGCGTCGCGCAGCTTGCTACGCTAGCAAGCGCTTGCCGCGTGTCGATATTTGGACTCTTTTGAACGATCCGTTGCTCCGATAACGCTTTCGTAGCGGTTTCGTCCGTCGGCGGCGTTGTGTCTAGGACTACGTTATTGGGAGGAACCGAGGGTGTTGACCGGACCGCCGTCGTCGGCGGGTTTTTCTGACGCGTTTTTCGAGCGCAGCCCAGTGCCGATGTGGGTCGCTGCTCTCGATACACTGCGCTTCCTGGCGGTCAACGACGCCGCTATTGCCTTCTACGGCTACTCGCGCGAGGAGTTTCTCGCGCTCACCCTCCTTGACATTCGTCCCGTCGCTGAGCACGAACGCTTTCTTGCCCGGCTTGCCACCCTCGAAGGTGGCACGGATGTTCACGCCTCGGGCGGTATTTGGATCCACCGCCGTCGTGATGGCCGTGAAGTGCAGGTCGAGGTTCGCTACGCGCATGGTGTCTCGTACGAAGGGCAACGCGCGCTTCTGGTGATGGTCTTCGACGTGACCGACCGCAACACGCACATGAAGCACCTTCGCGCGTACCAGACCGCACTGCATGATGCGCAAGACCTCGGTAACCTCGGCACGTTCATCCTCGACTTGGATGAAGGCGTGTACCGGCTCGCTGGTATGACGGCGCGTGCGTTTGGCCGCGCCGAGGCGCCGATCGCGGAGGCTGCAGCCGAGGTCCGTCGCGTCTTCTACAACGACCCGCAAGAAGGAGAACGCCTCATCGAGGCGCTCGAGAGCCTCACGCCCTACGACGGAGAGTTCCGCATGGACGTGAACGGTGAAACGCGATGGTTCACGGGTCGTACGTCGATCATACGTGACGCCGACGGTCGGCCGACGGGGATGATCGGGATCTCGTGTGATATCAACGATCGAAAGCTCGAGAGCGAGCGGCTGCGGGCGATTGCGTTCACGGATTCGGTAACCGGTCTGCCAAACCGCGCCGCGCTTCTCGACCAAGCGAACGCGCAGCCAGCGTTTGGGGCGCTCGTCCTTGTGCGCCTCGGCGCCGTCGCCGACACGTCTGGGCGCTTGCAGCGGATCCGCATCGAGGGAGCTCGACAGGTCGCCGATACGCTGCGCAAGCTGATGCCGGCCGGTTCAACGCTCTTGCGCTACAACGACCACGACACGTTCGGGATCGCGATCGAAAGCAGCGAGCGAATGCGGCGTCCGAAAGCTCTCGCGCAACGAATCATTGCTGCCTTCGAGCGGCCGGTGAGGATCGGTGAGGACGAGTTCGTCGTCAACCCGAGCGTCGGTGTCGGCGTCGCGGACGGCGCTCAGGCGTCTTTTGCAGAGCTCGCGTTGCGAGCAGAGGCCGCGCTCCATCAGGCCGAGCGCAGCGACGGGCGCATTGCGACGTATACCTCCGAGCTGGCACGCGCGCACGACCGCCGCGCGATCATCGAGCGCAACCTCCGCCACGCGATTCTCGAAAAGCGCGTCGGTGTCGCCTATCAACCGATCGTCTCACTTGGGTCGGGGCGCATCACCGGTGCCGAGGCACTGATGCGATGGGACTGTCCGGGGATCGGTGCCGTCCCGCCCGAGGAGTTCATCGCGATCGCCGAGGAGAGTGGCGTGATCCTACGCCTGGGCGAATGGATTCTGCGCGAAGCGTGCGCGCAGAATCGCCGTTGGCAGGTCGAGGGCTTGCCTGCGATTCGGATCGCCGTCAATGTCTCGGCGCGGCAGGTCCAGCAGCGTGAGTTCCTCCGCCTCGTTTCCTCGATCTGCGAGAGCACCGGTCTCTCGCCCTCACATCTCGAGCTCGAGCTCACCGAACGCGTGATGATGCACCGGGACGGTCTCGCGCTGCGAAATCTGATCGCGTTACGGCGTCTTGGCGCGCACGTTTCGGTCGACGACTTCGGAACCGGCTATAGTGCGCTGAGCTATCTCACAGAGCTTCCACTCGATACACTCAAACTCGATCGCGCCTTCGTCGCGCCGATCGACGACGATCCGTTCCAGCGGGAGATCGCGGAAAGCCTTGTCCGTCTCGCGCATCGCCGTGGCCTCACGACCGTCGGCGAAGCAGTCGAGACCGTCGGGCAGTTGGACCGCCTGCGCGCGATGGGCTGCGACGAGGCACAGGGATTTCTCTTGGGTCGTCCGATGAGCGCCGACGACTTCGCCGCTCTCCTCGGTGCAGCATCGCCGTAATATCCAGATGGAATTGGACGACGACGCCGTGTCGCGTTAGCCTCTGTGCATGCGATCGAGTGTCACTCGGACGGAAAAGATTCGCGCGCTTGACGCGTTCGAAGAGATCTTCTGGCTGTTGGAGCAGAGCGTTCCGCGCAGCGCGGTTCTCCTCGCAGAGCTCGAGGGAGTGACCGCCGTGCCGGCGTGGGAAGAGGCAGTGCGTGCGCTGGAGCGCAGATACCCGGCTCTCTCCATCCGCATCACCAAAGCGCCCGGCGATCGCCCCTTCTTTGCGTACGCTGCCGGTCAACAGGTTCCGTTTCGCGTCGTGCCGCTCCCAGAGCGCATCGAGCTCGAAGAGGAGATGGGGCGCGCGATCGAGGCCTCGTTCGGAGACGGCAGCGGCCCGCTCATGCGCGTGACCCTGTTCCACGGCGCGACCCGCTGCGCAGTACTCCTCGTGTCGCATCATGGAGCGTTCGACGGTAAGACGAACCTGATGGTACTCCTCGACCTTCTCGCCGCGGTCGCGGGAGAAGAGCTGGGACCGCCGCGGCCGATGCCGACCGCGCTCAGTGCGCTGTTCGGGCTCCCTCCAAGCGGCCCGTATACAAAGACGCTCGCGTCGACGCCGCCGCCCGCACCGGAAGAGGCTGCTGCGCCGGAAAGGCGCGTTCGTATCAAGCGGCTGGAGCTCTCGCGCGACGAAACTGCGGCGCTCGTGCGCGGAGCTCGCGCGGCGGCGACGACCGTGCAAGGAGCCCTCGTCGCGGCGTTGGCCATCGCGGGTCGGAGCTATCGTGACACGTGGCGGAGCGCACCGATCCGGTACGCCATCCCGTTCGACGTGCGAGGGATGTTGTCGATCGCCGACACGCCCGGGCTCTTGGTTTCCGCACACGTCGCGACGCTGGCGTCTTCGCCGCATCGTTCGTTTTGGGAACTCGCTCGCATCGTGAGCGACGACTTGGCGAAGATCCGAACGCGTGAGAGCGTCCGTGCCGGCTTGCTGGTGTTGCGCCGGGCCGTGGAAGTCGAGCACGACGGGGCCACGTTCTGGGCTCGCCAAAGGAATAGTCCGATGATGCACGAGCTCATGGTGACGAATTACGGAAACACGAACGTGAGAACGACTTTTGGCCCGCTGACGCTGAGCGCGTTGTCGTCGGGGAGCGCATCGGGCGGCGCGGAGACGCAGAAGATCTCCGCGATCACGGTCGACGGACGGATGATGATGACGCACGTCAGCCCCGATCCGTTTCCGGCGTTGCTCGACGACGCGCGAGCGATCCTCGTTCGGGAAACTGCCGGGCGCTGACGCGCTTACTCGTCGTTGTGCCTGACGAGATCGGGGCGCAGCACGCGCGCACCGTCGAGGAAGACGTGAACGATCCGATCCTGGCCAAGCTCGGTGTTGAGGTGGACGAGGACGCGCACGCAACGTGCAAGGCCTCCCACCACGTCGATCTCGCGAAAGGTCAGCAGCGGGACAAGGGTCCAGCCGATGCGTCGTGCCGCTGCCGCCGGAAACTCCGCTCTGAGATCGGGTGTCACGGAAAACAAGGCTGACGCGATTTGGGTCGTGTCGATCTGATTCTCTGTAACGATCGATGTGAGCAGGCGCTCAGTTGCGGAGAGGATCGCTTCGCGTTCGTCGCGATCGACCGTGATCGCCCCGCGAATGCCCCGTACCGTCATCGTAACGCGACTATACTCGTCACGCCCGAGAACGGTCTTGTGAACGTTCTGAGAGCGTTCACCGGGTGCGAATTCGCGTGTATACTACCACGTTACAGACGCCGGCGTCGTCGCCGCCTTATGATCTGGCGAGATGAGACTCGTCGAGTCTCTCGAGCAGACCAAAGGACGAGGATGCACACACCATGGAGGAAGAACGCTGGCGTCAACTTGCAGCGTTTTTGATCGGTAGGCGCGAGCGTATATCAGCGTCGGCGCTTGCGCTTGGCCCATATCCGCGCCTGCGCGAGCGGCACGGCAGCCCGGTTAGTCCCGCCGAGATCGCGCGAGCGATCGGCGTCGGCGAACGATGGTACGCGCTCGTCGAGGAGGGTGCGCCGACGCGACCTTCCGCGCCGCTCATCGAGCGGCTGACCCACGCGCTTGCGCTGTCTCCGTCAGACACCGAGACGCTTTGGAGCCTGGCGCTCCCGGCGCCGCGAACGCAACCGCGCGGCGAGTCGCGCCTCATTTTCGAAGCGTATGCGTCGATGCAGCGGTACCTACGCAAACTCAACGCTGCATCGAGCGTCGATGAGGTCCTCTCCTTGGCGGAGGAGACTGCCTACGCACAATTTCCCGACGTGTCGTTCATGGTTGCGATGTCGAGAACGCGTGGTGGGCTGTGGGTTCCGCACGGTGAAGGACTCGGAACCAAGATGGCGATGCGTCGCGTCTGGCGGCAGTACGACGATCTCCACCGGCCACTCGCGAAAACCGATCCGGCAGCGCTCGACCGCTTGATGGGGTACCCTGCGATCTCGCTACCGGGCGATTTGATGACGTTCGCCGACCTGGATCGCGCAGCGCTCTCCACGATGCTCAGAGCGGCGCGCCGCCGGTACGAACGCAACAACGGCGGAGAACTGCTCGCGCGCATGCGCTCGCGGGACGGGTATGTGGGCCACCTGTTCTTCGCTGATTTCTTCAAAAGCAGCAGCGGTCGGGGCGATCGCGAGCTGGCCGCGACGATCGTCGACTTTGCTTCGCTCGCGTTGTCCTAACACCCGAGCTGCGCACACCGTGGTAATTTGTAGACTGCTAGCTTACAGATGTCGGGCTTCCGAGCGGCTACAATCGCGGCGTCATGAGAGCCGTCCAGCCCGGAGAGATTCTTAGCAGAAGCGAAGCGCTCGATCGCCTCGTCGTCCGCGTTCTGCTCGTCCATGACAAGGATGTGCATACGACGCTGCTGCAGTCGCGCTTGCTCACCGCAGGGTTCGCGGTTGAGGCCGTCTCGCTCGGTGTTTCGGCGCTCAAAGCGGTCCATGAGTGGAATCCGGACGTCATCCTCCTGGAGGTCACCAGGCCGCGTGACGGGTTCGAGTGGATTCCGATGCTGCGGCGCGTCACGCAGGCGCCGCTCATCATGCTCAGCGCGAAGGACGCCGCTTCGGAGAAGGTCGCAGCGCTGATGCGCGGCGCGGACGACTACGTGAGCATGCCGTTCGATATGGACGAGCTGATAGCGCGCCTGCACAGCGCGCTGCGCCGGCCGCACCTGGTTATCGCGGAGACGCACCGCTATAGCGATCTCATCGCCGACGTGTCTCGGCGCGTCGCCGTTCGCGCAAACCGCGACATCGAGCTTTCGAAGCGCGAGTTCGATCTCTTGCTGATCCTGATTCGCAATCCCGAACGCGTCTTGTCCCGCAACGAGCTGCTCGATCGAGTCTGGGGTGCCGAGTCGGACGTCACCCCAGCGATGGTCGATACGTACATATCCTACCTGCGCGCGAAGGTCGATGCCGGACACGATCGCAAGCTGATCCATACGGTCCGCGGCGTTGGCTATACGCTGCGGGACACGGAGACTGAGCGCTACGAAAGAGCGAGTGAGGCAAGCTCTGCGAACGCTCCTAAAACGGCACGGTCCGATGCAGAATAGGAGTGTTGCAGCTGGTGCACGACGCAAAAGCCGGCGATCAGACCGCCACGCGACCGTACCCGAGCTTTCACGAAGGTGAAGCCGGAGAGTCGACGGCGCGCGAAGACCGCGCGAACTTCCCGCTGGACGGGGAGCGGCTGGAGATCCGGCGTTCCGACGTCGCCGGCGCTGACGAGTCGTGGATAGAGGTTGAGGCCGTCGACTGCTTCGGGTGAAGGAAGAATCTCGTCCTCGAGTTCCCTGATCAGCTTCGAAGCGATGGTCCGATCTTGTTTGTCATCGATGGCCCGACATTCCCAAAGACCGCAGCGAAGACGACGCGACGTGTGGACCAATACTGCGCCGTCAAACCACTCCGAGATTTGTTCGGTCGCGGTGACAAGGGCCTCATCGATCGATGTCGCCGCCCACAGCCGTTTCGAGAGCGACCGGAGGCGCGAGAAACCCTCGAGGACCGCAAGCGAATCGTCGCGCAGCCGCACCCGCCCGACCTCGGGTACAGCCAACTCAAACATCAGTGCTCGCTCTTCCGGCGTGACGGCGAGAGCGTCGGCCAACCGGTCTAACAAGCCGGTTGAGGTTCGCGTGCTGGGCGCGGACTCGAGCACCGCGTACCACTCACGGCTGACACCGATCGCTTCGGCGAGCTCTGCTTGCGTCACGCGCTTTCCAACGCGCGCAGGAAGGCGCGCGTGTGAGCCGAGCTCGCGCACCTCAGGATCGATCCGTCGACGAAGCGACTTCAGAAAGAGTGCAAATTGCGACGGGGGCGTTGCGCTTTCAGAAACCGGCAGTCTTCTATGCATCTCTGCTCCATGTGTGGAGCGCTTCAGAATATCTTCAAGACATCGATCGCGTCAGCCCGGTATAGTCGACGCCATGAAGATCCATCGTGTTCACGGTTTTTAATGCCTCTCGCAGCCTCACGGTTGCGCCTCACAGTTGCGGTTGCGTTCCTGGCGCTCGCATCGTTTCAGCTCGAGCGAGCCGCCGAGGCGCAGACTCCACTCACCCCTATCGCATCCCCATCTCCCGTTCCGCAAGCGACCGCGACGCCAAAGGCGTTCACGGTTCACGGCAACGTCCGTGCTTTCTGGTTCACACGGCAAAACGCAAGCGGATTCCCGAGCACTGCGAACCAGCTGAATCAGCAGTCGATCAATTTCGGAGCGACCCTTGGTGCGAACTACCGGGTCGGAAACAGCGGATTTTCGCTGGGAGCTACCTACTTTTATGCCAATCCCTTCAACGGCTGTGCCGATCCGCGATCAACGTCGGTCAAATGCACGACGCTAAGCGGAAACGCCGCCCTCATGTCGCCGAATCATCTCAATCCGGATACGAGCCTGCCGGGCTACAGCCTGAGTGGGTTCCTGGAAACATACCTTCAATACAGCAAGAATGGGTTATTCGCGAGGATCGGTGATCAGATCATCAATACCCCGTGGGCGAACGCCGGCGACGTTCGGTTGAAACCTGCATCGTTCGAGGGGGCCGACGTCTCGTACCAGATCAACCCACACTATAACGTCGAGCTGATGGACATGATTCGGTTTCAGCCGCGGACGACGAGCGACTTCGTGCAGTCGAATCTGTTGACCGGAGCCCCAGCCGAGTTACCGCATGGCGGCGGCCCGCCGCTTGCGCCCGGCGCGAACACGGGCGGATTCCAGTACGCTCGCGTCGGCTACACGAGCAAGAACTTCGTGTCGAACCTCCATTACTACCATTTCCTCGACCTCGCGAACTTCGCGTGGCTGGACGGAAAGTACACGTTCTCGCATCAGCCGCTCAAGTCGTGGCTCGCGATCCAGGCGGGTGATGAGAAGAACACGGGCGCGTCGATCGTCGGCAAGATCAACACACAGGTGTACGGCGCTCAAGTCGGCGTCAACGTTTCGAAGAACCTCGTCTTCACGGCGGCTGCCGACGTGCTCCCGCGGCATATCGAGAACCTTCCGCCCGGCGTGAACTGTGCCGCGGCCACGGGGCAGATCGTTCCGATGCAGACGTTCCCCAACCCGAGTGCCGGCTTTTTCGTTGGCAGCGGAGTGCCGCAGTGCATCGCCAACCCGAACGGAACCTCGTCCGTCGAGTACGGCGGCATCGCCAGCCCGTACACCGACGCGTACGGAAACGATCCGCTGTTTACGTCGAGCCTTACGCAAGGCATGGTGGATCGCCGTGCGCCAGGTTCGAGCGAGAAGCTCGCGCTGACGTACACGTCGACCAACAAGCGCCTCGTTCTGATGGTGAGTCGCGCGTATTACGACTACGGCTTCACGGGTTTTCCCGATCAGACTGCCGAGACCGACGGCGATGCGTCGTACTACTTCAGCCCGGTCACGCCGGGACCGTATCACGGCCTGCGCGTACGCTACCGGTATGGCGTTCGTACCGACGATCACTCGTCGGCGTTGAACGTTCCCGCGGGAACGGTCGGTCCGTTCTTCGGGCAGTTGCCGTACTTTGTCTACACCCGCACTCAGCTCGAGTACGACTTCTAGATGGAGACATGGGTGCGCCTTCGGCACGTAGTCGCGTCAGAACGACTGGCCGCTCAGCCCGACGTTGAGCCGGTACCCTTCCGAACCGTGCGCAACGTCGACCTCCAGGCCGCGATAGCGGATGCCGGCGCCGGAATCCGCGTGCCATTGGAAGGTCGGGGGCTCCCACGGCTGGTTTCCCCCGCGCACACGAAATGATCCGGTTTCGGTGAAGAGGACGAATTTCAAATGCTGGACGCTAGCATCGTTAAGACGATACTCAGCCTGGAGTAGGGTGCCATCTGTCCCGCAGAACGGCTCGGGATAACCGCGGAGCGCTGCTATGCAGACCAGTCGGCTCTCGGGGACGACGCCGCCTGTTCGAGCAGCCGCTACATGGAGTGCGAGCGTCGACGTTCGTACCGGAATGTATTGCGCGACGTCGCCGGCGTAGAATTGGAAGGTGCTCGTTGCGCCGAGACCGCCAATCGCATCGGCGACGAACGTGCGATACTGAGCGTGGCAAAAGGGCGCGTACCAGCCGCCCGTCGGACCCGGCTTACAGGCGTGCGACATTCCTAGTGCTGCAATCGTGCTCCTCGCCGGCGCGACGTCGCTCGGATAGACGGAGGGAGCGATGATTCCGGCGGAGCGATTGGTGGTCGAGCGCTCTTCTCGTAATCCGATCTCGAACTGCGTGCCGGCCGTCCCGCGCCGGAGGTATTGCACTTGGCCGCCGGATGTCCAGTTGTAGACCGTCACTGCCTGCGGGATCGAGACGCGATAGGCGTCTCGCTCGCCGAGCACGCTGACGAGCAGATCGGTCTCTCGACCGGCGTATGGGTTCACCGCAATGGGGGACGTGAACGTGATGAGGGCATGCTGCGCGAAGCGATTGAACGACGTAACGAGCGCGACGTTCGACCGCGACGTTACCGCGAACCCGACGCCTCTCGTCGGATCGGAAAGGGGCGGCTCCTCGTAGAGCGGATGAATGGTGATGGTGAACCATGGCGCCATGACGATCCAATGGAGGGTCGTCGTATTGATGTCGTTTCCGCTTGCGATCGTGAGCCGCGTGCGAAAGCCGCCGAGCCGCACGAGGTTCGCGTAGTCCCGGTCGATCCCGGCCTGCGTGAGCGTGACGCCCTTGCGCACCGAGAGATACCGCCAGACGGCGTTCGCATCGACGACGCCATAGCTCTCGATAGAAACGTCTTCGACGGTCGTGCCCTCGCGCGCCCCAACCGACGGCCCCGTGAGGGACGTCGTGCTAAGACCTTGCTGCGCCAACGCCGGCGAGGCGAGCGTGAGGAAGAGCACCATGAGCGCAACGGTCGCAAGGAAAGCGGAAGCGAGGCGCGTCTTGCAGGCGGTCATTGTCATGATCCTAGGGCGAGAAGATTCCCCAGGGGAAGCCGCGCGCCGAAATCGGCCTTTCGCATGCGTGCGATTGAGCCGCCAAACCTTCTGAGCATCAGGACGTCTGCCAGGCGTCCAAGCAGCAGATCACGGAGCAGGATAGCCACTCCTAGGACACATCTGCTCTTGTTGTTCGATTCGCGCTCGGCATATACTCGAACGCCCCGAGGCGAACTGATCAAAGGAGCGAACGGCCATGCCTCCACAAGCCGCAGCGTGCGTGACTCTTCTGATCGGTTTCGCCGTGATCGCTTCCGGCGGTCACGCCTTGGCACAAGCTGGTAATGTCGCGGCCGGCAAGCAAGTCTTCAACAACGTCTGTTCGTCGTGTCACTCCGCGCAGGTTGGCGGGACCGGATTCGGCCCGTCGCTGGCGGGCGTTGTCGGCAGAAAAGCCGGGACTCTCTCGGGCTACAAGTACTCGAGCGCGATGGTCAGCTCCGGGCTCACCTGGGATGCAAGTACGATCGACACCTTTCTGACCGACACCACGAAAAAAGTTCCCGGAACGTCGATGTCGCTCGCGCTCCCTGACAAGGCGCAGCGCGACGCGGTGATCGCATATCTCGCAACCCTCGGCGCCCCTGCTGCGTCGGCAGCGACTCCGGCCGCTGCGGCTGCAGCGCCTGCTGCAGCGATCGCGCCAATCGGCACCGGGCCGACGCAGGACGAGCTGCTGCGCGCGGCTGCCGATTCGCAAAACTGGCTCTACGTCTCGAAGGACTGGGCCGGCCGACGTTACGCCGATCTCAACCAAATCACCGCAAGCAATGCGCCGAGCCTTCGCCCCGTCTGCATCTATCGCTCGAACAACGCAGGCGCAACACAAACCGGACCGCTCGTCTACAAGGGCGTGCTGTATATGACGATCGACCAGTCGATCGTCGCGCTCGATGCGGCGACGTGCCGAGAGCTGTTGTGGAGCCACAAAATCGCGGACGCAAAGATGAGCCAATACCTGAGCATGCCGCCGCTCATCTATGACAGCTTGGTGATCTATGGCCCCGCCGGCGGCGACTGGGGATCGAAGAACTGGATCGGCGCGTTTCGCCTCGACAACGGAGAGCCCGTCTGGCGCTTCGACTTGATCGCGGAAGCGAGTGGCAAGAGCGACCCGAGTTGGCGCGATCCGCAGTCGATGGCGCACGGGGGCGGCGCGATCTGGACCCCGGTTTCTCTCGACGCGGAGAAAGGCGTGCTCTACGTGCCGGTCGGAAATCCGGCGCCGGATTTCTATGGCGACGCGCGGCCGGGCACGAATTTGTACACCGACTCGGCGCTCGCGCTCGACGTGAGGACCGGCAAGCTGCTCTGGTATCACCAGTTCCGCGGGCACGATACGCACGACTCCGACCTAAGCCAGGTGAGCCCGCTCTTCCATGCGGCCGTGAAAGGTAAGCAACGCGATCTGCTGACGGTAAGCGGCAAGGACGGTTTGCTGCGCATGGTCGACCGCGACAGTCACGAGATTCTCTACGAGATGCCGATTACGACACGCGAGAACACGGACGCGGATCCCACGGTACGACCCCAGCACGACGACGTTGTTCGTCTCGTCCGTCGATTGGTGCGGGACCGTCAAGAAATTTGAGCCGCGCCCGCAATACACGCAAAACCAGCACTATTACGGCGGTGTGTTCACGCCCGATGGCCACGATCAAGCCAAAGGCTGGCTGACGGCCATCGACGCTGGGACGGGCTCCGTGCGGTGGCGCGATCGGTGGGAGACTCCACTGGTGGCCGGCCTTACCGCCAGCGCCGGCGGCGTTCTCTTCACAGGCGATCTGAACAACGACTTCGTCGCGATCGACGCGCGCGACGGAAAGACGCTGTACCGGTTCAACACCGGCGGCACGATCGGCGGCGGCGTAATCACCTACGCCGTCGACGGGAAGCAATACGTCGCGACGACGTCGGGCATCGTCTCCGGCTTCTTTGGCGGCACGGGGACATCCGCGCTGATCGTCTTCGCTCTCCCCTAGAAGTCGTACTCGAGCTGGGCACGGTTGTAGCGAAACAGCGGCAGTCCCCCGTACGTCGTTACGTTCGTCGCCCGGCGCGATCCATAGCGATAGCGCAGCAGAAGTCCTTTGTAGGGACCCGGGTGAATCGGGTTTGCGAAGTATTGCACGTCGCCGTTGATCTCCGAGATCGCGGAAGCGTGCCCCGCGCTGCCGTACTGGAGGAACGACTGTGTCACGTAGAGGATCAGGCGCTTGTCGTTCGAGGTCCAGGTCGCCTGAATCTTCGGGCCGCTAAACGGAGCGTGCCGATCGATCGGGCTTTGCGTGAGGCTGGTGACCCAGAGCGGGTCCGTGCCGTATGCGTCGGTGTACGGGCTCGCAAATCCGCCGTACTGAATTGTCGTCGTCCCGTTCGCGTTCGCGCTGCATTGCGGTGCGTTCACCGGAAGAAGGTAGGGGAACGAGACGCCTTTCGCGAGCACGAGCTGTTGGTTGGCATTGCACGAATCGTGCGCGGGTAATCGGATGGTGTCCGAACGCGACGGAATGCGCTCGTAGGAGCCCGTCACAACGATATTGCGCGCAACCGATGCGCCCACCTGAACGCCGAGCGGAGTGCTGAAGATCTTGCCGAGAACCGCCGCGCCGGTGTCGCGCTCGTACCCGCCGTGAACAGCGATGAATGGCTTGATGATGCGATGAAGCGCTGTGTACTTTGCTTCGAACCACGCCAAGTTTGCGATGTCGTCGAAGTGATACAGATGGAGCGTGGACGTAAAGCCGTTTGTCCCAGCGTAGCCGATGCGCGCGTACTGCAGCCCTCCGGTCGGGATGCTGGTGCCGCCGGGGACGTATATGTTCGCCGGCACCCCGGCGGTCCCGGCTGGAAATGACGTCAGGAGCGTGTTGTTCTCGAACGTCGAGTTGACGCGCCCCTGGAAACGAATCATATCGGCGAACTCCAGCGACCAAACCGGCGAAACGGAGTACACGACGTCGATGCCTTGGAAGGCAGTCGGCTTGATTCGTGTATCGGAAGAGCTCGTCCACGGCGTATTGAAAACTTGGTCTCCAAGCCTGACGTACAGCCGCGGATCCTTGTACTGAACGTACGCTTCATAAAGCGCGTTGAGCGCGAAGCCGGGGAGCGAATCGTCGGGGTTGAGGCCGGGTGCCTTCAGCTTTCCACACGGAGGGCTCAAGTGCGATGCAGGGCTCGCGCAACCGTTGAGCGGCGTCGCTACAAGGTACGACAGCCCCGCGGAGAACGGCGTGCTGGACGGAGCGTACTCGGCGTGCAGCCCGAGACCAAGCTCGACTGACTGCTGGTTCACTTGGCCCCCTCCGCCGATCCCCGTGCTCGCGTTCTGCCGCGTGAAGTCGTACGCCCGAAAGAAGCCGCGGAACGACAACGGATGCGATGGCGCCGGCACCGGCGACGGCGACGGAACCGGCGAAGGCGCGGGCTCGGCGTTCGCCGGAACGCGCCAGAGCGTCGTGACGGTGAGAAGTGTTCCGACCAACGCGCACGCGCGCGCAAACGCAGTCGACGCTCCAATCGGGAACCGCATGCGGGTACCTCCGGTGGCTGTCATCAGCGTTACGCGCGGCACGTGGTTCCCGGATGAGTCGCGCTTGTGACGACCGGAACAAGACATGGAACTGCCAGATCGCGAGACGTGTTATCGCGCGGTTCGGTCCTTCGGTGGCTTTTGCGCAGCGGCCGCGCGACGTAGACTCGTGGACCAAGCCTTGGACGCGTACCTTCGTCGCCGGGAGCCGCGTTAGCGCTGACCTAGGGCCGCGTCGCTACGCGCAGCGCGGAGATGACGGCGCGAGCAGTGCTTGCGCTCGACTGCGGGTTTTGTCCCGTGATCAGCAGGCCATCCGTCACGACGTGGTCGCTCCAATTCGGTGCCTTCTCGAACTTCGCGCCTTCTTCGCGGAGCTTGTCTTCAAGGAGGAACGGGACGACTTTGTCGAGGTGGACTTCGCGTTCTTCCTCGTTCGTAAACGCGGTCACCCGCTTTCCGGCCACGAGTGGCTGCCCCAACGCATTTTTCGCGCCGACGAATGCCGCAGGGCCATGGCAAACCGCAGCGTAGACCTTGCCGTTGTCGACAAAATGACGCAGGAGCGCTTTGACGCGGGGATCGACAGCGAGGTCGAACATCGGCCCATGTCCGCCGGGGAAGAAGATCGCGTCGAATGACGCGGGGTCGATCTCCTCGAGCGCCTTCGTCTGTTTGATTTGGGTCATCGCCTTCGCGTAGACCGTCGTCGCTTTGTCGCTCTCGAAGCTTCTCGGATCGATCGGCGCCTCGCCACCCTTGGGGCTCGCGGTCGTAACGTTCAAGCTTGCGTCGGTAAACTCGTTGTACGGCACTGCGTACTCTTCGAGCCACAAGCCCGTCTTGTGACCATTGGGAAGTTCGCTGTGGCTCGTGACCACCATCAACACTCTTGCCATACTGCCTTATGCCCGTTAGGCTAGCGGCTCCCTCCGGTGTCTTCGCCGGAACGGGTAACCATGCACGTATGGGCAGCGTCACCGAACCATTTGCAGCCCCACGGCATCGCTGCATCAACGCCGTGTGTGGATGTGCCGACCTCGTTAGTGCCGGACCGTGCAACGAGTGGTGCGCCGCGCACACCATCGAGTTGGCCGACATCGAGCGTGGGAAGGTCGTGCTCAACGAGAGCAATGCGACATGTCAGTGCGCGCACGACATGTGCTTGCAGTATCTCAAAGCCTCCCAGGAGCGCGTAGCCGCCCTCTAGCGGATCCGCAGCACGAGTTTGCCAACGACGTGGCCCTGTTCGATACGACGGTGCGCGGCGACGACGTCGTCGAACTCAAACACGGTGACCTCGAGCGGGATCTCCCGCGTGCCGATCGTTTCGTTGAGTTCGGTCCACGTCTTGCGGTTCGACTCACCGTTGACGACCAGCACCGGATGACGCTCGGCGATCGGTTCGGGCTCGACACCGTCCGGATACGCAAGGGGTGCACCGCTCCGTAGGTGGGTGAGGAACGCCGGGAGTGCGTCACTATTGGCTGTCGCGATCGCCGCGTCGAATCCACGCGGGGCCGCGCTCATGATGTCGTCATCGCGGTACCGTGAGTTGGGATCGATCGCGTGCGCTGCGCCGAGTCTGCGCAGATACTCGTGGGTATCGGGCCGACCCGTCGCGACGACGGTCGCCTTCCTGACCGCGGACAGCCAGACGGCAAGGGAGCCGACGCCGCCGCTTCCACCGAAGACGAGCACGGTAGTCTCACGTATGTCGCCGACCGCGTCGACGGCTGCGAGCGCAGTGAGGGCAACGCACGGGAGCGCGCCGGCGATCGGCTCCCGGAGCTGTGGCGGGACGGGCGCTGCGTGGTCGGCCCGCACGCTCACGTACTCCGCGTAGAAGCCGCCGTTGGCATTCTGATAGCTGTACGCGTACACGCGGTCGCCGACGCGGAACTCGTCGACGTCTTCCCCGACCGCCGCGATCGTGCCGGCACCGTCGGCGCCAAGCACCGTCCCCGGGGCGACCGGTCCCCAATCACCGGAACGCAGCTTCGCATCCCAACTCCCGACGCTCGCGAAGTCGAGCGCGATCATCACGTGCTCGCGCGGCAAAGGCGGCACCGGAACCTCGGCGATGTGGAGCGCTTCGGGCGGCCCCGCGCCATCGAGCACGACGGCGCGCATGGTCTTCGGAAGTGTGGCCGTCACTCGTTTGGACTCGGAAGAAATCTCGAACATACCAGTGGTACCTTTACGCACCCGTTTGCGCCAAGGGCGCGACGGGACTCTGTTGTCCGTGTACCCGACCCAGGCGGCGGCGACCCGGTGTCCGTTCGCCCCTTTTACCGGTTGTTTACCGCGCTCGGATATTCTTAGGACGGGACAACCCCCGAACAGGGCGGGGAACGAGACTGCTTCTCGCCCGAGTAATCCTCTGGGAGGGTGTGGGATGAGGATAGTCGCTCTTGCCGTGGTCATTGCAGCGTCTTGGCCTAGTGCTGCCCAGTGCGCGACAATTTACATCGCTTCACCGAGTTCCGGAAACACAACGGCAGCTGAAAGCGACGCTCTTACGTCGTCGATACGAAGCGCAACGAACGTCGCAAACCTTTACGGATTTGCCGCGATTCAGCTGAAGGCCGGCTTCGACCCTAGTCGGCCGCTTGATCTTTGCATGCAGGCGATCGACATAGCTCGACCTCAAGCGAAACAACAGGGGATTAGTACACCGACTCCGTCTCCAACGACATCGCCTTCAATGCCGAAACAAACGGCGTTGCAGGACGTTGCGCCAGCCGATGTTCAGAGCGATGCGGCGTTGCAGCCGGGTGATCTTATTATCGTGCTTTCACTGACGCGTGCGGACCAATCGGTCAACCAGTATACCGGAATATATCGGAACGATGTCCTCCTCAACGTCACTCAACTAAACTGTCCTAAGCCCAAAAGCACCCAACAGCGAGGTCCCTTCGCAACGCCCCAAGGCGGCGTTATATCCCAAGCCTGGGTCGCCGGCACATCGGGAGCGAGTGCCGATAATTATGTGGCAAATCCACTCGCTGGACTCAATTCAATAGCCGGCCTCCTCACATCGCCCTGGATTAACAGGTATCGGCTGTGGCTTGGTGTCCCGTCGACGTTCCTTGATTCATTCAAGCACGAGAAGAAGTCATTGGATGGGACGATCTACTGCGCAACGACTCAAGCGATGCTCGATATGATGTTTCAAAACGAGGCGATTAAGATCACGGCCGACGGTCGTGCCTTCCGGCATGATGGCGATCAGTGGCGTCGAGTTCGCGGCGTCAACTACTGTCGCGCGCCGCAGCCCGTGCCACCAACGCTTAGCGATTCAGCTACTGAGTAACCGATGAAATCCTACCGCGCGCCAAGCGAAAGGTCAGGGAGCGTTCATGCGACGCGTCGGCGTTCGCTCACGAAGCCGAGGAAGGCCTCATACAAGGTCTTGGCGCTGGTCGGGAGCGTCCGGTAATAGTACGTGCTCGAGATCATGGGCATGTCGTTCGCCTTCAGAACGGTTCGCTGTTGGCGAGCGAACGTGGCCAGCGCGGCGGCGACCGGCTTTTCGCTCCCGTCGCTGCGTATGATCCCCAGCGAACGCTCGTGCGGCGCTTGGTCGAAGGGCGGCTCGTTCGCAAACTCGTCGGGATAATCCGACCAGCACCACCAATACGCGCCGAGCCGTCCATCGGTGTGGAGCCGCTCGAGGACCTCGGTGCAATAGACAGCGTTCTCGGCTTCCAATAAGCACGGGTATGTTGCAAAGACCGGATCGTCGGCGGCGATGAGGACGTCCGGTGGCTCGCCGGGAAGTGCGAAACGCTCGAGCGCCGAGAACTTTTCCGGCGGACACGTCGGATTGCCGAGCCCCGTGAACATCACGGGCTTGAACGAGAACGCCGCCGCGAGCATGGCGAGAAACGGGACGACCTCCGGGTCGCGACGCTCTCGGGCAAAAAAGCTCGTCACCGGAGAGCCTTGCATCGAGGCGAACGCGAACGGCGCGCACAGCGAGCCGAGCCGGATGTCGCGGTCAATCGTAAGGTCGTCAGCGTGCGTCCCCGCTGTCGCCGGGAACGTGGACGTCTCGCTCAGCGCATCGGTAAGGCGTCGGCTCCACGCGGCCACTTCCCGCTCGGCCGCCGGTTCGCTCCCGTGGTCGCCCGTCGATACTTTGCGGTGAGAGGGCTCGCAGACGTTGCTGAACGCGTGGCCGATGTCCCACGTCTTGACGCCGGGATGTTCGCGAAGGCGCGTTCCGACTGCGCGCGCGAGCACGAGCTGCGCGTCGAGTATGCGATCGCGGTAAATATTCGCGATCCCCCATGGTTGTTCGATGCCGCCGGCGATCGTGCGATAGCGGCCGTGCGGTGTCTTGCGATCGAGCGACCAGAGAGGGAGGAAGTTGACGCCCGCCATGTGCCCGCAGAACAACGTCGGCACGGTTTGGAGTCCGGCCTCCGCTGCGATCGTAACGACCTCCTCGAGGCGATCGAGCATAACGGGATCGACGGCGTCGGGCTGCGGCTGGAAGTCGTCCCAACGCAAGAAGAAGCGCACGGTATCGAGCCCCAAGCCGGCGATGCGGGTGAAGTCCTCGCGCACCTCGCCGGCGTCGAAGCGCTGCCACATCGCAAATGCGGTCCGTCGCGGCCAGTAGTTGACGCCCAGGGAAAAACGCATCGCCTACCGCGGCTACGGGGGAACCATGACAATGCCCTACGGCACGATGTTCTGGTTCAGTCGGAACAGGTTCTCCGGATCGTACTTGCGCTTGATCTCTACCAACCGTGGGTAGTTCGGCCCGTATGCGCTGCGAACCGCGTCCGCGCTCTCGTCAGCGTCCAGATAGTTCACGTAGCGGCGCGCGGCGAAGAACGGTTTGAGGGCGTCGTACGTCGCCCGTGTCCAGGCAATGTTCTCGCTCGTTGTTGCCGGATCCATCCAAACGGATGGGATGACGAGATTGTAGCCTGGTTGGCGGTGCGGAAGTGCCGTCTCCGTCACTCCGACGCGTGTCATGGCACCGTGCATGTGCTCGATGATCATCCCGGTCGTCGGCGAGGGGCACGCCGCGAAGCAGTTGATCATCGCGTCGATCGTCTCGTCGCTCAACGTTTCTACGAAGCTCGACTTCCAGTAGCTGAGGATGCCGCGCGGATAATTGGCGTCGAGGATCGTGTTCATGATGGGATATGGCATCGTGTCGACGTTCACAAGGACCGGTTCGCCGAACTCCAAGAGCGGACGAAGCTCACGAGCCGACTGTTCCTCGGTTCCACAGTGACAGAGCACAACGGCGACGAGCGGCACGCCCGAGCCGTCCGGAGCGTGGGTCAAGGCAGCCACGACCGTGAGTTCGTCTGAGAACGACGCGGTAACATCGCGGAAAAAGCGCAGGACCTCACGCGCTGCAGTGATCGGATGCGCAACGATGCCGCCAAAGACGTACCGCAACGGATGCGCCCGAAACGCGAATGATGCCGCGACGCCGAAGTTGCCGCCGCCTCCGCGCACCGCCCAGAAGAGATCGGGATCGCTGTCCGCGGAGACGTTGAGCACGTCGCCCGCTGCGGTGACGAGCTCGACCGAGAGCACGTTGTCGACGGCCAGGCCATACTTTCCCATCAGCCATCCAACGCCGCCGCCGAGCGTCAGGCCTGCGACGCCGGTCGTCGAGACGACGCCGCCCGTCGTCGCGAGTCCGTGGACCGCCGTTTCGCGATTGAACTCGTGCCACGTCAAACCGCCCTGTGCGCGAACCGTGCGCGTATTCGGATCGACGTGCATTCCCTTCATCAACGAGAGATCGATCATCACGCCGCCATCGGAGACGGCGCGGCCGGCGACGTTGTGACCTCCGCCGCGCACGGAGATCTCGAGACCGTGCTCTCGGGCGAACGTCACGGCGTCGGCGATGTCCGCCGACCCGCGACAGCGCGCGATAAGCAACGGCCGCTTGTCGATCAAGCCGTTGTGGATTTTCCGGGCCTCGTTGTAGCCGGGATCGCCCGGGCCGAGTAACACACCTGAGAACTCGGCAAGCGACGCGAGCGCGTTCGCGTCAAGCGGGGTGATCGTTGACATGGCGTCCCTCGCTGTTCAGTGCGAGACGCAACGGTAGCAGTGCAAAAGACCGGTGCAGAAGGACCGGACGACCCCCAGGCCGCGAGCAAACGGCCTGGGCCGCCCGCCATTTGCGGATCCGTTACGCCGCCGCCGGTGCAGCTTGCTCCTCGCCGTAGCGCTGAATCCGCTGCTGGCGCCAGACGAGCACGACAATGATTGCCAGGAACACGAAGCTCGTCGTGGTCGTACCAATCCCGAGCCCGCCGTTCGCGGTCGGCCGCGACAGCAAATCGCCCAGCGATGCGCCCATGGGCCGCGTGAGGATGTATGCGATCCAGAACGCGAGCACGCCATTGAGTTTCAGTTGGAAGTAGGCGAAGGCCGTCACAGCAATCGCTGCAGCGAAGACGAGCGCCGATACTGCATATCCAAGGTGCAGCGCTTCGGCGAGCAGGTCGCCAGCCGACGTCCCGAGTGCGAACGTGAAGAGGATTGCGCACCAATAGTAGAGCTCTCTTGGCGTCGTCCGGATCGTGTGCACAGCAAGCGTGCGTTCGCGCAGCCACCACACGGTGAAGACGACGGCCAAGCCGACTGCGAAGACCAGCGTCGTCGTCTCCAGCGGGACACCGAGTTTGTCGACCAGGTTGTCTGAGATGAGCGTGCCGACGACGCTGACGAGTACGACGACGGTCCAGTACACCGCCGGCACATAGCGCCCGCGCGTAAGCTGGACAGTGAGGGCGATGAGGAACAGAACGCCCATCACGATCGACGTACCGTTCATACCAAGTCCAAGCTTGGTGTTGAGAAAGTCCGCCGCTGTCTCTCCGATGGTCGTTGAAAGTGCTTTGATCACCCAAAAGACGACGGTGATCAGCGGAACCTTGTTGAGCATCTGTCGGTAAACCGGCATGGTCCCCTAGCACTACAAGACCAAAGTGAACTCAGCATGAACAGCAGTCATAAGAGATGCTTCCCGTAGGTCGCCTGCCTGGGCCACGGTGATCGATGTCGAACGTCGCGTCCTGGAGGGTCACACTTCTATGGCGATGCTCCCTGAAAGCGATCGCAAAGCGCTTCAAACGATGGCAGAGCGGATGCGCAACGATGTAGCGCTGACACTCTACACGCAGCGCAAGAGCCCGATCGTCATCCCTGATGTTGTTCCGTGCGAGACTTGCGAGGCGACGGAGCGACTCGTCAGCGAGCTCGATGAGCTCATACCGCGGCTCAACGTCACGGTTCTCGACCTCGTCGCGGACAGCGACAAGGCTACGCAAGAGGGGATCGACCGCGTCCCTGCGCTCGTGCTCGACGGCGCTGCGGCCGGCCGCGTCCGCTTCTTGGGGATCCCAGCTGGCTACGAGTTCGCGGCATTTCTTGCAGCGCTCATGGAACTCGGCGGCGCGCGAGAAGGCGTCGACAACACGACGCGTATGAAGCTCGCCGCGGTCAAGGACCCGATCGATCTCAAGGTGTTCACAACACCGACTTGACCGTATTGCCCACAGATGGCCAGTTTGGCCGTCTCCTTTGCGATCGCGAATCCAAACATTCGCGCGACGGTCATTGAGGCGACCGAGTTCCCCGATCTCACGCAGCGCTATCAGGTCCGCGGCGTACCGCGCACCGTGATCAACGACGGAGAGGCAATCGAGGGAGCAATCCCGCCGACGGCGTTCGCCGACGTCGTCGTCGCTGCAGGCACGGCAAAGCAAACCAGCTAGCAGGAGCAGTTGTTCCCGCGCGCGGCGAAGATTGCGCTCGGCATGATCTCGGCGCCGGTTTTCTGCCGGCAGTTCATCGGCAGAGAGAAGGAGATCGAGCTTCTCGTCGAGCGCGTTCGAGACGCTGCTGCGGGTACGGGATCGGTCGTGCTCGTCGGCGGCGAGGCGGGGATCGGGAAGACGCGCTTCGTCGAGGAGGCACGCGCGCGGCTGGTACGCGACGGCGTGCGGTTCACCGCCGGCGAGTGCCACATGCAAAGTCAATCGCCGCTCGGCCCCGTCGTCGAGGCGCTCCGCGCGCTCAACGCGTCGTCGCAGGGCGCGCTCGCCGAGATCCCGCGGCTCCGCTTCGCGCTCGCGCGCTTGCTCCCAGAACTGCAAACCGACGACGCCCCGCAGCAGGCCGGCGAAGATCGTCGCGGACAGTACGAAGCGATCATCGAGGCGCTGCGTCATCTCGGCGCCGACGCGCCGGTCGTCGTCGCGATCGAGGACGCGCATTGGGCCGATCTTGCGACCCTCGGGTTCTTGCGCTACGCGGCGGAGCGCGTCGTGCAGGCGAAGCTCGTCCTGGTCGTTACCTATCGTTCCGACGAGCTCCACGCGCACCACCCACTTACGTTGGCACTCGCGAAGCTGTCCGGGCGCGCATGTTGGCGCCTCACGCTGCCACCGCTCTCCGATGCCGAGATGCGTAGGCTCGCGAGCGACGCGCTCGAAGGGCACGAGGATCCGGTGCTTCCGCTCGGCGAGATTCTGCGCCTCGCCGAAGGCTCACCACTCTTCGCCGAGGAGCTGTTGCGTCATGCGCTCGAACCGCTGCGACAGACCGGGCTCGACGGCGAGCTTCCGCTCTCGGTCCGCGCGCTGGTGCTCGAGCGGATCGGCATGTTGCAGCCCGACGATCGCGTCACGCTGAGCTACGCCGCCGTGATGGGCCGGCGATTCGACGCCGAGATGCTCGCGCGGATGCGCGGCCGCAGCGTCGACGAGATCGCCGCGTTGCTCCGCCACGTTCGCGATCTTCAGCTCATCACCGAAGAGCGTACGCGGCGCGGCAGCTATGTGTTCCGTCACGCCCTCGTGCGAGAAGCGCTGTACGAGGAGCTGCTCTGGGACGAAGCGCGACCGATCCACATTCAGATCGCGCAGGAGCTCGAACGGCGCCCCGACGGCGACGACCGCGTGATCGAGCTCGCGTACCATTGGTGGTCCGCGCGGGAAGCGCCCGAAGCGTCGCGCTATAATACGGAAGCCGGGGACCTCGCTGCGTGTCGTTTGGCTCACGATGACGCGGTTCGGTTCTACGAACGAGCGCTTGAGTTCGTCGACGAAGGCGGGGAGACGCAAGCGGTGCTGTATCGCAAGCTTGCGACCGCGCTCAATCTCGCTGCACCGGGACATCGCTCGCTTCGCGCATACCAAAAGAGCCTCGCGTACTACGAGCGCGTCGGCGACAGGGCGAACGTGGCCGATCTCTTGCTGGCGATCGCGCGGGCGCACTGGCAGATCGCAGATCCCGACCAGTCCCTCGCGAGCCGCTTGCGCGTGCTTGAGATGATGGAGTCGACACCGGAGGATCCACGCTACTTCGCAGCGCTCGTGGAGAGCATCGCAATGTTCTCGCTGCGTGGTGACGCGGAACGCGCGGAACACTACATCGAACTGGCCGAGCGCTTCGGCGGGGGCGCGACGAGCTTGGCACGTTCACGCTTTCACAATTTCCGCGGGATGACGCGACTGATACGGGGGAACATCGCGGGCCTCATCGAGGACTACGAAACGGCCCTCCGCCTCGCCGAGCAGGGACCGGACACCTACAACGACTCCATCGTTCGCGTCAATTACGCATATTGCGCTACGCGTGCGGGCGAGCTTGCGATCGCGCAGAAGGCATTCGACGATCACGCTCGTTTCACCAATGAACACTTCCTGTTCGACGGACACGCCTATTGCCTCGCCGGTATGGCAGAAATCAACCTGCTGCGGGGAGAGCTGGAACGCGCGCGCGCCCATCTGCTCGAATCACGCGCGGTCTCACCGTCCAACGAGCTTCCCTGGATCCTGATCCAGCGCGCGAGCATCGCGATCCCCGTCGGCATCCGTCTCGACGATGCCGAGCTCGTCGGACGGTACGCACGCGAGGAGATCGTCGAGTCCGCCTATCGTTCGAAGGAAGATCAGCGCATCGGCCCCGCCACGGCGGCATTCGCCGAATGGTACGTCGCGCGGGGCGAGCCCGAACGCGCGCGGGAACTTCTCGATCGCGCAATGGACGCGGTCTACGGCGTCGGCTTGAGCCGAATCGCGCTCACTGTCGCTCAGTACGGTTCGTCAGCGGCAATCCTGCGCGCGCACGACCTGCTCTCCACGTGGGCCGAGGGGCGCGGCTGCCGTGCAGGGATCGCGTACCTGGCGCTGTTCCGCGCGATCGTAGCGAGCCGTGAGGGACGCGACGCCCGCGCTCTCGCGGACGATGCGGCGCGACGGTGCGCGCAGCTGGGCATGCGACTCTATGAGGCGCTTGCGTGCGAACTCGCCGGGCGCCCGCGCGACGCGCTGGCCCTCTACCGAACGTTCGGCGACGTGGCGGCGGTACGCCGTTTGGAGGCGGTCCTCTTGCCGGTAAACCGGCGCGGGCGCGCCCCCAACGAGCTCACCGCTCGGGAACGCGAGATCGCACAACTTATCGCCGCGGGTCGTTCCAATCGAGCAATCGCGGAAGAGCTCGTTGTGAGCGAACGTACCGTTGAAAGCCACATCGCTTCGATCTTCGACAAGCTCGACGTCGGCTCGCGTGCGGAAGTCGCGGATCACGTTCGCCGCGGCGCGCCTATCTGAACTGCGGGATGTCACGTTCCGTGCGGCAGCGTCGTCTCTGCTGTGGAGGTACAGAAAACCAGGATGTCTACCAGAACCATCGATTATGTGACGGTCGCTCCGGAAGGCCCTCACGCTGATCGCCGACGAGCATCCCCATCCCGATCTGCTTGTGCGGATGAGAGAACAGTTCACCGATGCGGAGATCGTCTACTTGACGCTCGCGATCAACACGATCAATTCATGGAATCGGCTCAGCGTGGCGTTCGGCACGCCCCCGGAATCCGCCGAAGCAGTATTCGAAAGACTTCACGGCCGCGCCGCCGTGGCGTCCTAAGGTGGGTATAGCCTACGTCCCGGAGGTTGCGAGAGAATGAAGAGATCGACGCAAACCAAACCGAGCATCGTATTCGCCCACGGAATCTTTGCCGACGGCTCGTGCTTTAGCAAGCTGATCCCCACGCTTGAGGCGGAGGGGCATGAGGTAATCTCTACCCAGAACAGCCTCGACACGGTCAGAGGCGACGTCGCGGCAGTAGTCCGCGCGTTGGGCCGGGTTAGCAGCCCAGCGATCCTGGTTGGCCACTCGTACGGCGGACAGGTCATAAGCGCAGCGGGTAACGATGATCGCGTGGTGGGGCTCGTCTACATTGCTGCCCTTGCCCCGGACGATGGCGAGACGGCGCAGAGCCAGCTCGACCGATTCCCCATGACAGATCTATTCCATCACGTTGAAATCGCGGATGGTCGCGTCTGGATGCTCCCTGATGGCATCCAGTGCTTCGCGGGAGACCTCTCCGCTCAGGAGCAGAAGGTTGTTTGGGCGACTCAGGGTGCGCCGGATGCGAATCTGTTTACGGAAAAGATCGAACGCGCTGCGTGGAAAACGAAACCCAGCTGGTACATCGTCGCTGAACACGACCAGGCCGTCCCACCCGAGCTGGAGCGGTTCCTCGCGAAGCGTATGGGCGCGACCACCTATGAGGCGGACAGCAGCCACGTCCCGATGCTCTCCAACCCCGGTCTCGTGATCGATGTCATCCGCACCGCCGCAAACGCCGTCCAAGGAGCGACCGTAGCGTAAAGCGCGTCTGGAGGTTCCCTGCCTCGAGCAGGCGCTCAAGACCCGCCGGAACGAACTCGATGCGGACCTCGAATGGCGACCTACCGGAACGCACGTTAACGAGCGGGCCGGGCCTCTTCCCGGAGCACCGCTGATGCCTACTTGCACGCGCCGCGCCGCCCTCGCGTTCGTTGCCGCCGGCCTCGCCGGTACCGCTCTGCCCGCACGTGCCGCGCTGCCGGTCGTGCGCGTGGGCACCAACCCCGTCGACTCGTTCGCCGAGTCGTACATCGGTGCCGACCGCGGGATCTTCCGCGACCACGGCGTCGACGTCGAGCTGACGACGCTCCCGAACGGCTCGACGATCACGCAGGCGGTCGTCGCCGGCGACCTCGACGTTGGCATGGGGAACATCGTGCAGACCGCCGGCGCCGTCGCGCGCGGGCTCCCCATACAGATGATCGCGCCGGCCGCGATCTATTCCGAGAAGCACGCGTACTCGCAGCTCTGCGTCGCGAAGAACTCGAAGATCGCCTCGCCCAAAGAGCTCGCCGGTACGACGATCGCCGTCTCGACGCTCAACGACTTCAACCAGCTCGGGGTGACCTCGCTGATGGCGAGCGTCGGCGTCGCCCCGTCGGCGGTGAAGTTCGTCGAGATCCACTTCCCCGAGATGGGCGCGGCGCTGGAGCGCGGCACCGTGCAGGCGGCGACGATCGCCGAGCCCGCGCTCAGCGAGGCGATCCGCTCGGGACGCGCACGCGCACTGGGGAACGCCTACAGCGCGATCGCGCCGTCGTTCGTCGCGATCGTCTGGTTCGCGTCGAAGTCATGGCTCGCCAAGAACCCGCAGCCTGCGAAGGATCTCGTCGCGGGGATCTACGCCACCGCGCGCTTCGCGAACGAGCACCCCACCGAGACGGCGCCGATTCTTGCGCGCGCGGCGAAGCTCGACACGTCGGTCATTCTCGGGATGACGCGCGCCTACTTCGCGACGAGCTACGATCCCAAGCAAATCGCACCGCCGCTCGCAGTCGCCTACAAGTACGGGATGCTCTCGAAGGCGGTCACGCCCGTGGACCTGATGGCCGCCTCGTAGCAGGTTCTGATTACTCTTCGCCAGCGACATAGTAGCCCGCGGCGTGGATCGCACGTTCGATCGCTGCCGCGATGTCGGATCGCCGCTCAATCTGCGGATCGACGTGCAGCAACCGGTATTGTATGTGCCCGGTGTGCGGCGATGACGTCTCGAGGACGGTGAAGGCGTCCATGACGCTGTCCACCTCCTCCCCACTAACCGTCGGCACGTTCTCGAGTTCGGGGCGAAGAAGTTGCGCGATCTGCTCTTTGGCGTTCTGCGGCATGTTCGTGCTCTTCATCGGAAAGACCAATAGCGACTATTTGGGCTGCGAGGCGGCGCTCGTTGTGGTAGCGTGCGAGCAATCGTCGTGCAACCACACCTTCATTTGGCGCTCTATACGTTCTCTCTGGCAGCCGGGCTGCTCGCGCTGTTCCTCCTTCGCAACCAGCCGTTCGTTCTGCGAACCGGCGCCGCGAGTGCCGCCGTCGTGTTTACCGGCGGTCTCATCGCCGCTCTGTCACTGGACGTCGTCGGCTTCGGCTTGATGCTCGCGTTCCCGTTCATCATGTGGGCCGTGACGGCGATGTCACCGCGCGAAGAACTCGCGTCAGGCGGTAACCAAGGCGCTCTTCGGGTTGAGGCTCGCGATGTGACCGCTCTCGGTACCGGCGCGCGGATCGATGACCGCGTTGATTAGCGCGGGCTTACCCGACGCAATCGCCTCGCGAACGGCCTTCGTCAGGCTCGCCGTGTCGGTGACGTGGTACCCGGCGCCGCCGAACGCCTCGATGATCTTCTCGTAGCGCGCGTCGTTCAGGAAGCCGGTCGGTGACGGCGCGGCACCGTCCACGTCGCCGCGGTAGATGCCGTTGTTGTTGAAGATGACCGTGACGATCGGGAGCTGGTAGCGACAGATCGTCTCGAGTTCCATTCCGGAGAAGCCGAACGCACTGTCACCCTCGAGCGCGACGACCGGTTTGCCGGTCTCGACGGCGGCGCCGATCGCGTAGCCCATCCCGATTCCCATGACGCCCCACGTCCCGCTGTCCAGGCGCTTGCGCGGCTGGAACATGTCGATGATGTTGCGCCCGAAGTCGAGCGTGTTCGCACCTTCGTTGACGACGGAAATGTCGGGGCGGTCGGCGATCGCGTCGCGCACGGCGCGCAACGCGGTCGAGAAGTTCATCGGATTCACCTCAGCGTTGAGGCGCTCGGCCATCTTCGCGATGTTCTTCTGCTTGCGCTGGTTGATCTGTTCGATCCAATCAGGGCTGGGCTTGACCTGACCGGGCTTCAACGCGGCGTTGAACGCCTTCATGACCGATGTGATGTCGCCGACGACGGGCGCCTGGATCGGGCGATTGCTGTCGATCTCGGTCGGCGAGATGTCGACCTGAATGATCTGGGTCGTCTCCGACCACAGCGGCGGCTTGCCGTGCGAGAGCAGCCAGTTCAATCGCGCCCCGACGAGCATCACGACGTCGGCGTTGCCGATTGCGTACGAACGCGCCGCCGCTGCCGACTGCGGATGATCGTCGGGGAGCAACCCCTTCGCCATCGACATCGGGAGAAACGGGACGCCGGTCGTCTCGATGAACGAGCGGATGTCCGCATCGGCTCGCGCGTAGGCCGCACCCTTGCCGAGCAGCACCAGCGGACGCTGCGCCGACGCGAGCAGATCCAGCGCACGGGTCACCGATTCGGGCGACGGAATCTGCGCGGGCGCGGGATCGACCACCTTGATGAGCGACTTGCGCGCGGTCTCGACGTCGAGGACGGAGCCGAGCACTTCAGCGGTGAGGTCGAGGTAGACGCCGCCGGGACGCCCTGAGCACGCCGCGTGGATCGCGCGCGCGATGCCGGTTCCGATGTCGTGCGGGCGGTTGACGCGGTACGCCGCCTTCGCGAACGGCTTGGCCGCGTTCATCTGATCCATTTCTTCGTAGTCGCCCTGTTCGAGATCAACGATCGCGCGATCGCTCGAGCCGCTGATGAGAATCATCGGGAAGCAGTTCGTCGTCGCGTTCGCGAGCCCGACGAGGCCGTTGAGGAAGCCCGGCGCGGAGACGGTCATGCAGATCCCCGGCTTACCGGTGATGTATCCCGCGATTGCCGCGGCGTTCGCCGCCGACTGCTCGTGCCGGAACCCGATGTACTTGAAGCCTTCGGCTTGCGCGAGCCGCAGCAGATCGGTAATCGGGATCCCGGCGAGACCGTAGATCGTGTCGACGCCGTTGAGACGCAAGGCGTCGAGCACAAGGTGAAAGCCGTCCGTCATCGCTTGGCCGTTGGCCACCACGTTCGTTTGTACGCTCAACGTCGTCTCCTCGCTTCTCTTGGGTTCCGTCAGGCGTCTCTCGACCGAGCTCTCGCTTGCGGACGAGCGCTCCGGGGAGGGGCGCCAACGTACTCGTTCGTACCGCGCGAGGATGCTCCTCATCGTCGGCGGTCATCGCATCGCGTACGATCTGCTCGGGCCGACACAGGCACCGATCGTGGCGTTCACCCACTCGCTCGCGTCGGACGGCGGGATGTGGGCCGAGCAGGTCCCCGCGCTCCTCGATACCGGTTTCCGTGTCCTGCGGATCACTATGCGGGGGCACGGCGGAAGCGAGGTGGTCCCCGGCGACTACACCCTCGACATGCTCGCGGACGACGTTGTGGGCGTCTTCGATGCGCTGCAGATCGAGCGCGCGCACCTCGTCGGTCTTTCGTTAGGCGCGATGGTCGGCGCTGCGTTTGCATTCCGCTTCGCTGAAAAGCTCGCATCGCTCGTGCTCTGTGACACGCAGGCCGCTTCCGGCCCGGGTGCGCGGAACGCGTGGTCGATGCCGCTTGCGATGGTACGCCAGAGCAACTCTGTCGCGCCGGTTGCGACCTCGCTGCTGCGGGCGTGGCTGAGCGACGCGTACAAGGCGGCGCGTCCCGATCGTTACGAGCAGATCCGCGCAACGATCCTCGCTACGCCGCCGGCCGGATTCGAAGGCTGCGTCGCGGCGATGAGCAGCTTCGACCACACCGCGCAACTACCGTCGCTGGCGGTCCCGACGCTCGTCGTTGCCGGCGCCGACGATCCGATGACCAAACCCGCCGAGAATCGCCGCGTCGCCGAGCTCGTTCCCGGCGCACGGTACGAGGAGATCCCGTCGGCGCGGCACTTCGCCAACGTCGAGCAGTCCGATGCGTTCAACCGGATTTTGCTCGAGTGGCTGAAGCGCTCGGGATAGACGCGAGCTCGAAGCGATTGACGAGCGCGCCGATGCCGTCGATCTCGACCCGCACGACGTTGCCCGGCTTCATCCTACCGACGCCCACCGAGGTTCCGCAGGCGATGACGTCCCCGGGCTCGAGCGTCATGTCGTGTGAGAGCGCCTGGACGACGGCTGCAGGCGGGATGAGCATGTCGCTGGTCGGGTAGTTCTGCCGTTCGGAATCATCGAGGATTGTGCGAACGACAAGATTCGCGGGGTCGAGCCCCTGCGCGATCACGGGACCGAAGACCCCGAACGTGTCGAAGGATTTCGCGCGCGTCCACTGCGCGAACGACGCGTCCTCGTCGAGCACTCCGAACGCGGTCACGTCGTTGACGCACGTATAGCCGAAGATCGCATCGTTCGCGCTCTTGTCGTCGGCGTGTGCGCAGCGCCGCCCGATGACGATCCCGAGCTCGCCTTCGAAGACGACCGGGCCGTCGTATCCAATCGGGCCTCGGATCGTCTCGTTCGTCCCAATGAACGAGTTGGGAGCCTTGAGCAGGAACAGCGGATGCTTCGGCGGCGTGAGCCCCTGCTTTTCGGCGAGAGCGCCGAAGTTGTTCCAGAGGGCGATCATCTTGCTGGGCGCGGTCGGCGCAAGGACGCGCACGCGCTCGATCGACAGCTCCTGTCCGGTCGGACCGTTGTCGCCGAACATGTCGCCGTCGTGAACCCGGATCGTGCCCTCATTGAGAAGGCCGAACCCGGTCTGCCCGTCGGTCTCGTAGCGGATCCAATGGCGTACCATGGCCTACGACTACCCGCGGGCGTCGCAAAGAATCGCTCTTGAACGGAAGCGAACAACCCCTGCCTGGGTATATTTGCAGTCCACCCACCGTGTCCGGAGACTGTCTCTGGCGCGAAAGGTCAACGATGAGCATCAGCAACGGCAAGGCGGACGGACAACAGGTCCGCAAAGCCCTCGACGGCGTCCGCATCCTCGACATGACGCACGTCCAGGCGGGCCCGACCGCGACGCAGATCCTCGCGTGGCTGGGGGCCGACGTTATCAAGGTGGAGCTGCCGGGACGCGGCGACATCACGCGCGGTCAGCTTCAGGACAAGCCCGGCGTCGACAGCCTCTACTTCACGATGCTCAACAGCAACAAGCGGAGCATCACGATCAATACGAAGACGCCCGAGGGCAAGGCGATCTTCACCAAGCTGATCGGGTACTGCGACATCCTGGTCGAGAACTTCGGTCCGGGCGTGCTCGATCGCCAAGGGTTTACCTGGGAGAAGATCCAGGCGCTCAACCCGCGGATGATCTACGCGTCGATCAAGGGATTCGGTCCGGGATCGTACGAGGACTTCAAGGCCTACGAGACGGTCGCGCAGGCGATGGGCGGCTCGATGAGTACGACCGGCTGGCCCGACGGCCCGCCGACGAGCACCGGCGCGCAGATCGGCGACTCGGGGAGCGGGATGCACTTGGTTGCCGCGATGCTCGCGGCGCTCTATCAGCGCACGCACACCGGACGCGGACAGCGTGTCAGCGTCGCCATGCAGGACGCCGTCCTCAACTTGTGCCGCGTCAAGATGCGCGACCAGCAGCGTCTGGCCGCCGGCCCGCTACGCGAATATCCGAACAAAGAGTTCGACGACTTCGTACCACGCTCAGGGAACGCGTCGGGCGGCGGACAACCGGGTGCGGCGCTGCGTTGCAAGCCGGGGGCTCCGAACGACTACGTCTACGTGATCATTCAGCCCCACGTCTGGGCGCCGCTCGCCAAGCTGATCGGCCGTGAGGATCTCGTCGAGCATCCCGAGTACGCGACGCCCGAGGCGCGCCTCAAGCACCTCGACGAGGTCTTCGGCGTCGTCGAGCAGTGGACGCAGAACTTCACCAAGTTCGAGGTTCTCGACAAGCTCAACGAGATCGACGTCCCGTGCGGACCAATCTTGAGCACGAAGGATCTCCTCGAGGATGAGTCGCTGCGCGGCCGGATGATCATCGACGTCGAGCATTCGGAGCGCGGGACCTACAAGACCGTCGGCAACCCGCTCGTCCTCTCCGACACGCCGCCTGAGTACAAGCGTTCGCCACTCTTGGGCGAGCACACCGAGGAGATCCTCAAAGAGATCGGCTGGGACGGCAGCGACATCAAAGAGCTTCACGCCGCCGGCGCGGTTTAGAAAAAGATAGGAGGCGCCATGCTTCTCGAGCGCATCTCGCGCGACCAGGCCGCCGTTCGGCGGGTCCTCGATCGCGTCAAGTCCGAGGGCCGTGACGCGCTCACGGCGCCCGAAGCAAAGCAGGTCGCGGATGCGTACGGCATCCCGGTTCCGCAGGAGGCGCTAGCGACGTCGGCCGATGATGCGGCGCGGCTCGCTGAGCAGATGGGCTTCCCCGTTGTGCTCAAGATCGTCTCGCAAGACATCCTGCACAAGACCGAAGCGGGCGGCGTCATCGTCGGGGTCGCCGACGCGAACGCGGCGCGCAGCGGCTACGAGCAAATCGTCAAGAACGCGAAGAACTACAAAGCCGACGCGAAGATTACCGGTGTCCAAGTGCAGCAGATGCTGCCGACCGGTGCGACCGAAGTGATCGTCGGCGCCGTTACCGATCAGAGCTTCGGCAAACTCGTCGCGTTCGGGCTCGGCGGTGTTCTGGTCGAGATCCTCAAGGACGTGACGTTCCGACTGGCGCCGACGACGCGGCAGGATGCGACGTCGATGCTCGACTCGATCCAAGCCGCGCAGATGCTCCGGGGTGTTCGCGGCGGAGATCCGGTCAACCGCGACGCGCTCGCGTCGATCATCGAGTCGGTCTCGCAGCTGGTCACCGACTTCCCGGAGATCAGCGAGGTCGACCTCAATCCGGTCTTCGCGACGGCGAAGGGCGCGACCGCGGTCGACGTGCGGATCCTGGTCGACTTCAATCCCCCGCCGCAGCGCTACCGTCCCTCTCAGGACGAAATCGTGGGGGCGATGAACCGCATCATGCGGCCGGACTCGGTCGCGGTTATCGGCGCGTCGACCGAGGACGGCAAGATTGGCAACTCCGTGATGAAGAACCTCATCAACGGCGGTTACAAAGGCCAGATCTACCCGGTCAATCCCAAGGCCGACGAGATCCTCGGCTACAAGGCGTACAAGTCGGTCAGGGAGATCCCGGGCGACGTCGACGTGGCGATCTTCGCAATCCCCGCGCAGTTCGTCGCCGCGGCACTCACCGAAGTCGGTGAGAAGAAAATTCCGGGCGCGGTGCTGATCCCGTCGGGGTTCGCCGAGACGGGCAACGAGGAAGGGCAGCACGAGATCGTCGAGATCGGCCGCAAATACAACGTGCGGTTGATGGGGCCAAACATCTACGGCTTCTACTACACGCCCGAGCACCTGTGCGCGACGTTCTGCACGCCCTACGACGTGCAAGGCAAGGTCGCGCTCTCGTCGCAGAGCGGCGGCGTTGGTATGGCGATCATCGGCTTCTCGCGCTCGTCGAAGATGGGCGTCTCGGCGATCGTCGGTCTGGGCAACAAGGCCGACATCGACGAGGACGATCTGCTCACGTTCTTCGAGCAGGACGATCCCACGCAAGCGATCGCGATGCACATGGAAGACCTCAAGGACGGCCGTTCTTTCGCCGACGTCGCCAAGCGCGTCTCGAAGAAGAAGCCCGTCATCGTTCTCAAGGCCGGCCGCACATCGCTCGGTGCGCGTGCCGCCAGTTCGCACACCGGCGCGCTCGCCGGCGACGATAAGGTGTACGACGACGTCCTTCGCCAGAGCGGCGTTGTGCGTGCGCGCGGTCTGAACGAGATGCTCGAGTTCGCGCGAGCGGTCCCGATTCTGCCGACGCCCAAGGGTGAGAACGTCGTCATCATCACCGGTGCGGGCGGTTCAGGTGTGCTGCTCTCCGACTCGTGCGTCGACGCGGGGCTCGGGCTCATGAAGTTCCCCGCCGATCTCGACGAGGCGTTCAAGAAGTTCATCCCGCCGTTCGGTGCGTCGGGGAACCCCGTCGACATCACCGGAGGCGAACCGCCCAAAACCTATCAGAACACCGTGCGTCTGGGGCTCGAGGACGACCGCATTCACGCGCTCATTCTGGGCTACTGGCACACGATCGTAACGCCGCCGATGGTGTTCGCGAAAATCATCGCCGAGGTCGTCGAGGAGCTGCGCGGCAAGGGCATCGACAAGCCGGTCGTGGCGTCACTCGCCGGGGACGTCGAAGTCGAAGCGGCCAGCGAGTATTTGTACGACCACGGAATCCCCGCGTATCCCTACAACACGGAGACGCCCGTCGCCGTCCTCGGCGCAAAGTATCGGTGGGCGCGGGGTGCGGGACTGCTCTAAGCCCCGACACCGAGGTTCAGAGTCACTGAGTTCCCCTGAGTGATCGTCTCTCCGAAAGGGAGGCTCCTTTGGCAACTGCAACGGTTGGCAGGCCTGCGGTCACCAACACGCGCTGGGTCTATCTCGCGCTCGCCGTGCTCGCGATGATCGCCATCGCGAACCTCCAATACGGGTGGACGCTCTTCGTGAATCCACTCGCGTCGGCACACGGCTGGACGAGAGCAGCGATCCAGTCGGCCTTCGCGCTCTTCGTCCTGATCGAGACCTGGATCGTTCCCGTCAACGGGTACATCGCCGACCGGATCGGCCCCAAGCCGATGGCCGCGATCGCCGGCGTCCTAATCGCGCTGGGGTGGATCGTGAACGCGCACGCGGGCAACATCGAGACGCTCTTCGTCGGTGAGGCGCTGAGCGGCCTCGGCGCAGGCTTCGCCTACGGCACGATGGTCGGAATCGCGGTCAAGTGGTTCCCGGACCGCCGCGGCCTCGCCGTCGGCTTGACCGCCGCCGGCTTCGGCGCCGGCGCCGCGCTGACGGTCATCCCGATCGCGAACATGATCAAGACCAGCGGATACGCTTCGGCCTTCCAGACGTTCGCGATCATCCAGGGCATCGTCGTCCTGGCCATCGCGTTCTTCCTGCGCTTCCCGACTCCGGAAGAGACGACGGCGCTTACGACGGCGGCGGGCGGAACAGCTGCGATCACCCGGCAACGGCGAAACAGCTACTCGCCGCGGCAGATGCTTTCCAGCCCGTCGTTCTGGCTGCTCTACGTCATGTTCACGATGATCGCGATGGGGTTGCTCTTCATCACCGCGCAACTCGGCCCGATGGCGAAGGACTACGGCGTCGCCGCGATCCTTCCGACTGCGCTCCTCATCGACAACCTCGTCAACGGCGGAAGCCGCGTCCTCTTCGGCTGGGTCTCGGATCGCATCGGCCGCGAGCTGACGATGGCGTTTGCGTTCACCTGCATGGCACTCGGCCTGCTGGGCCTGATCTTCGTTGCCGGCAACCCGGTCGGGTTCGTCCTCTGCGCGGCCGCGACGTTCCTCGCCTCCGGCGAGATCTTCAGCCTCTTTCCGTCATCGTGCACCGACCTGTTCGGGCCGAAGTACGCGACGACGAACACCGGGCTACTCTACACCGCGAAGGGGACGGCGGCGCTCATCGTTCCGATCACCAGCGTGATCTACAAGGCGACGGGAACGTGGTCGGTCGTCCTCGGGATTCTCGTCGGCTGCACGATCGTCGTCGCGGGACTCGCGGTCGGCGTTCTCAAGCCGATGCGTGAGCGTGTGGTGGCCGAAGAGCTCGGCGAGCTCCCCGTGGGTGTGCCGAGCGGGACCGTCGCCGCGCACTGATTGCGGTTCGTCTCGTTCTTTTTTGAAAGTGTAGACGACAATGAACAACATGCGTTCCTTCGCAGTTGTCGGCGCCGGCGCGATCGGAGGATACGTCGGCGCATCCCTTGCACGCGGCGGCGCGGACGTGACGCTGATCGCGCGCGGTGCGCATCTCGAGGCAATGCGGAATGAGGGGCTGCGCATCGAAAGTCCGCGTGGCGATTTTTCGGTGCGTATCGCGGTGACCGACGATCTGCGATCGGTCGGTCCGGTCGATTGCGTGATCCTTGCCGTCAAGGCACATCAGATCGCCGCCGTGCTGGACGATCTCCCGGCGCTCTTCCACGACGAGACTACCGTCGTCGCGATGCAAAACGGCATCCCGTGGTGGTACTTCGCCGATCACGGCGGTCCGTTCGACGGCTATCGTCTGCGCTGCGTCGATCCCGACGGCAAGATCGCCGAAACGATCGAGTCGCGGCGGGTCATCGGCTGCGTCCTGTACTCATCGACGGAGATCGTTCGGCCGGGCGTCATTCGCCACATCGAAGGGACGCGGTACAGCCTCGGCGAGCCCAAGCGCGGGTCTTCCGAACGGGCGCAGCGGCTCTCCGAAGCGTTCGTCGCGGGAGGCCTCAAGGCGCCGGTCGAGGACGATATCCGCTGCGACATCTGGGTCAAGATTCTCGGCAACGCGGCGTTCAACCCGATCAGCGCGCTCACTCGCGCGACGCTCGTGGAGATGGCAGAGGACGAGTTCGTCCGCGATCTCGTCGTCGAGATCATGCGCGAGGCGGAGGCGGTGGCGACCGCCGTCGGTATCACGATGTCCATCTCGGTCGAGAAACGGCTCGACGGCGCGCGCCGCGTCGGCCGTCACAAGACGTCGATGCTCCAAGACATCGAAGCACGCAAGCCGATCGAGCTCGAGGCACTCGTCGGCTCCGTGCTCGAGATCGGTACGCTCGCCGGCGTCAGCACTCCCACGACGCGTCACGTGTACGGGCTCGCGCGGCTCCTCGATCGCGTCGTTCAGAACGACAACATTCTCGTCGCCGTATAACCTTGCAAGGAGCGGCGCTCACTTGCGGACGTTCGCGACCGGGACGACGAGCACAGTCGAGCGGTCGGAGGCGAACGCGCGCGCGAGCGCATCGGGGAGCTGCGCGGCGTCGTTGACTGCGAACGCGTCGGCGCCGTAGCCGCGCGCGACCGCGAGGTGGTCGAGTGCGGGGAGCGTCGTGCCGGGATGCTCGCGCGCGTCGCTCGCGACGCCGAGATGTCGCTCGATCGCGAGCTTCACCGCGAGGTAGCCGCTGTTGTCTACGATGACGCAGACGATCGGCGCGCGCTCGCGCGCGGCGGTCCACAGCGCCTGCGGCGTGAAGTGGAACGAGCCGTCGCCTACGACCGCGAGCACCGCGCGCTTAGGGCACGCGATCTTCCCGCCGACCGCGGCCGGGACGCCCCAGCCGAGCGATCCACCGTTGGTGCGGAGGACGCGCACGCCGTCGGGAAACGCAGTATGCCGCAGCAGCGCACGCGACGACGAGATCGCCTCATCGAAGATGAGCGCGT
>CAZABL010000026.1:0-3355 GCA_964483365.1 uncultured bacterium | reverse complement strand
GTATGCCGCAGCAGCGCACGCGACGACGAGATCGCCTCATCGAAGATGAGCGCGTCGCCGGGTAGCGTCGCGCCGAGCGCATCGGTGAGCGCGACCAGCGAAACGGCGCCGGCTTCGGCGGCGAGCTTGTCGTGGCGCGCGCGGTCGCGCTCGTTCGCGGCGCGGAAACGCGCGCGCACGTTGTCGACGAACGCGATGCGCTCGGCGCGCAGCTCGCCGGGGAGCCCGCCTGCGCGTTCGAACGCCGCGCGCAAATCCGCCATCACCGCCGGCGTGTCGCCCGCGAGCCCGACCGCGGGCGCGTTCGTCGAGCCGATCTGCTCCGCTTCGGGATGCGCGTGGATGAGCCGCGCGCCGGGCGGAAGCCCCGCCTCGCTCTCGCGAGAGAACGGAAAGAACGCGCGTGCGCCGATCAGCAGCACGAGGTCGACGCCCTCGAGCAGCGCGCGCTCCTCGCCGTACTGCCCGGCGTAGCGCGGGTCGCGCACGGGATACGGCAGGCGCGAAAGCTGCGTGCGCTCGATCGCGAAGACCGGGACCTCGAGCGCGTCGGCGAGCGCGCGCGCCCCGTCGCGGTCCTCCTCGGCATCGGCGCCGAGCACCAGAATCGGTCGCCGTGCCGCGCGCAGCAGCGCGACCGCGTCGGCGACCGCCATAGCGTCGGGCCGGCGCGTCAGCCGCGCCTGCGCTGACACGGCGAACACCGGCGCGTCGGCCGCTTCGGCGGCGCCCTCGGAGAGCTCGCCGGTCTGCACGTCTTCGGGAAGCGCGAGGAATGTCGGTCCGGTCGGTGGCGCCGCGGCGATGGTGATCGCGCGCCGCACGTCGCCCGCGATTGCGTCTGCGGACAGCGACTGCCACGCGTGCTTCACGAATGTGCGCGAGAGCCCCGGCAGATCGGGGACGGCGCAGAAGCCGTCTTGCGCCTGCACCAGCCCGTCCTTGTGCCCGGCGGTGACGACCAGCGGTGTCCCGTCGCGCGCGGCGTTGTAGATCTGGCTGAGCCCGTTCATCGTCCCGACGCTCGTGTGCAGCCCCACCACCCCGACCCCGCGTGAGGCGCGCGCGTAGCCGTCGGCCATCGCGACCGTCGCGCTCTCTTGCAGCGTGAGGACGTAGCGGAAGCCACCGTCCTCGCGCAGCGCTTCGAGCAGGGGCGCCTCGGTCGAGCCGGGCAGGCCGAAGATCGTCGTGATCCCGCCGGCGCGAAGCGCCGCGAGGACGGCGTGCGCGCCGGTCGTTCGCGTCTGGAGCATGGGGACCACCTGCGCGCCGCGTCGGCGCGCTCCTGCCGCTGATGAAAGAGGCGACGCGACTTCAGTCTGGGAGCGATCGCGGGAGCCGGAACCATGGGAGCACGCTGTTGTCGAAGCGGGTGGCGGCGCAGATGCGGTCACCGCTGAGGGTGAGGACGATGAGGCCGGTACAGTAGCGGATGCCGTTCGCAGCGCGAAGATAGGCGCCGAACGCCGGCTGCCCATTCGCTCGCGTCGGCACGAAATCATATGTCCGGCCCTGACGGATCATGCTCGCGTAGAAGTGAGCAACAGCGTCGCGGCCTTGATATTCGAACGGAATCGGCGGCATCGAGACCCGGACATCGTCGGTGAGCAACGCGACAAGCGCATCGATATCGCCGGTTCCATACGCGCGGACAAACTTTTCCACGAGCGCGTGCTCGGCGGGTGAGTCGGGAGCGGGAGGCGGCTCGCGCTGGCCCGTCAGCGGCAGGCGTCGCTGCAGAGTCGCGCGCGCCCGTTTGAGGGCGCTGTTGACCGATTCGACGGTCGACTCCAGCATGTCGGCGACCTCGTTCGCGTGATATCCCAGCACGTCGCGCAAGATGAGCACGGCGAGCTGACGAGCGGGCAGGAGCTGCAGTGCGGTCACGAAGGCCAGGGAGATCGCTTCCGTCTGTTCGTAGCGCGCCTCCGGGCCGGGCGGCACGTCGATCGCACCGTTGAGGAGCGCGTCGGGAAATGGCTCGAGCCACACGACTTCGCCGAGGCGGGTTGGCTCGGGCGGCTCAACTTGCGGGATGTCCCACTCCTTCGCCGGGCGTCGGCTGGCCGAGCGAAGTGCGTTGAGGCACCGGTTGGTCGCGATCCGGTAGAGCCACGTGCGAATCGAGGAGCGTCCCTCGAACCCACCGAGGCCTTGCCATGCGGTCAGAAGCGTGTCCTGAAGAGCGTCCTCGGCGTCCTGAAACGATCCGAGCATCCGGTAGCAGTGCACCTGGAGCTCGCGACGGTACGGTTCGGTCAACTCTCGGAACGCGTCGCGGTCCCCAGCCTGCGCCCTGGTGATGAGCTCCGCCGTCACCACACCCACGCTCGCGTCATCTCTCTCCGCCACCTGTCGCATGTCCAATACAGACACCGGCGGACGACCAAACTGGGCGGTCGGTGCGCGCCCAATTTCCCGACGTCGCGGTGTCCGCCCAAGTGTATGACAATCGCAGACAAAGCAGTACTCGTGACCGGGGCCAACCGCGGCATCGGGCAAGCGCTGGTCGACGAAGCCTTGAGGAGAGGCGCGAAGCGCGTGTACGCAGGTACGCGCCAACCGTTGACCCACGCGGATCGACGCGTCACGCCCCTGACCCTGGACGTGACCAACGCTGCGCAGATTCAGGCAGCGCTCGACAGAGTCGAATCTCTCGACATCCTCATGAATAACGCCGGCGTGGCGCTTTTCGACGACCTGAGCGATCGTGCCGCGCTCGAACGGCTCCTCGCCGTCAATCTCTTTGGCACGTATGGCGTGACCCAGGCTTTCGTGCCGTTGCTCACGCGTTCTCGCGGAGCCGTCGTCAACGTTCTGTCGGTGGCGGCCGTTGCCGCTGTGCCGGTCATGCCGGCCTACTCGATCGCAAAGGCGGCCGCGTTCTCCCTCTCACAATCGCTCCGCGCTCTTTTGGCCGGACGGGGCGTGAGGGTACATGCCGTCCTGCCCGGCCCCGTGGACACGGATATGTCCCGAGGGCTCGACATACCGAAGGCCTCCGCGGAGTCCGTCGCGCGAGCCATCTTCGACGGAGTGGAGAACGGGGACGAGGAGATCTTCCCGGATCCCTTATCAGCGTCGCTGGCGGAAAGCTGGCGCAGCGGCGCGCTCAAAGCGCTCGAGCGCCAGAATGCGGCGCTTCTCGAAGCAGTACCCACCCCCGTATCTTTGAGTGCCCCACGATCGTCTTAATTGCGGAGGCAGATCGCGATGACAATGAAGACACCCCCAATCGTCTCGCCGCAAGAATGGGAAGCTGCGCGCGAACAGATGCTGGTCAAGGAGAAGGCCTTTACCCGCGCCCGTGACGCGCTGGCCGCGGAGCGCCGGCGAATGCCGTGGATGCGCG
>CAZABL010000025.1:29788-41588 GCA_964483365.1 uncultured bacterium | reverse complement strand
AGCTCAGCGTGACACGAGCGTGACACTAGCGTGACATGTTACCGTGACAACGTCGGGGTGAAGTCGAGGCTTTTCACGAGGAACGCGTAGCGGTCGGCGGTATCCTCGATGATCTTGTCGGTCGGGCGACCTGCGCCGTGACCGGCTTTCGATTGGACGCGGAGGAGGATCGGTGCGTCGCCGGCTTGCGCGTGTTGCAGCGCCGCCGCGAACTTGAACGAGTGCGCCGGGTAGACGCGATCGTCGTGATCCGACGTCATCACCATCGTCGGCGGGTAATGCGTCCCGTCCTTGACGTTGTGATCCGGCGAGTAGGCGTACAGCCAGTGGAACGCGTCGGCTGACGCCGTCGCGTCACCGTACTCGGGGATCCACGCCTTGCCGACCGTGAAGCGCTGATAGCGCAGCATGTCGAGCACGCCGACCTCCGGGATCGCGGCGCCGAACAGATCCGGCCGCTGCGTGAGCACGGCGCCGACCAGCAGACCACCGTTCGAGCCGCCGTTGATCGCGAGCTTCGGGGTCGACGTGATCTTGCGTTCGATGAGCAGCTGCGCCGCCGCGATGAAATCGTCGAAGACGTGCTGCTTGTTGCCCAAGCGCCCCGCATTGTGCCACGCTTCACCGTACTCGCCGCCGCCGCGCAACACGACGTCGGCATACGCGCCACCCATCGTCAGCCACAGCGCAACCGTCGAGCGAAACGCCGGCGTCTCGTCGATATCGAACCCGCCGTACCCGTACATGAGTGTCGGCGTCGACCCGTCGAGCGGAATGTCTTTGCGATGCGTGACGAAGACCGGAACCTTCGTCCCGTCCTTCGAAGTCGCGAAAATCTGCTCGGTCACGTACGGCGCGGGGTCGAACGCGATCTTCGGCTTGTCGTACACCGTCGTGCCGCCGGTCCGCGTGTCGTAGCGGTAGACGGTCGTCGGATACGTGTACGAGGTGAACGTGTAGTACGCGACGCGGTCCTCGCGCTTCGCGCCCGGCAGCCCGCCGCTGCCGATCCCCGGCAGTGCGATCGTGCCCAGCTGCCGGCCGCGCAGATCGAGGATGCGCACGAGGGAGTGCGCGTCGTGCAGGTAGCCGACGTAGAAACGGTCGCCGATCAGCGAAACGCCTTGCAGCTTGTCCGTGCTCTGCGGCGCGATGTCGTGCAGGGTGTGCGTCGGATCGGTGACGTCGAGCCACGTCAAACGCCCCGTCGGCGCACCCGCATTCGTGTGCAAGTACACCCGGGTCCCATCGTCGCCTACCACATTATAAAAGACGTCGGGGTTGAGCGTGAAGACGGTCCGAAACGCGGAGTCGGGCTCACCCCGACGCTTCCACGCCAAGCTGTTTCCGTTGCCCTTCGTCACCTCGAGAAAGACGTACCGCTCGTCCTCGGTCGAGTCGCTGCCGACGAACTCGTCGGGATGCTTCGTCGACGCGTAGACGAGCCGGTCCGCGCTCTGCGGCGCGCCGAGCGCGTGGAACCAGAGCTTCTGCACGCCCAGCGCACTGAGCGTCGCGTTCGTCCCCGTCGGCTTGTCGTAGCCCGAATAGTAGAAGCCCCGATCGCCGACCCAGGTCGCGCCGGAGAACTTGCTCCACTCCAGCCGATCCGACAGATCCTTGCCGCTCGCAACGTCGCGCACACGCCACGTCTGCCAATCCGACCCCGACGACTGCGTCGCATACGCCATGTACCGTCCGTCCCGCGTGAACGACTCGCCTGCAAGCGCGACGGTCCCGTCCTTCGCGAGCGTATTCGGATCGAGGAACACACGCGCCGGCGCATGTTCGGTCGCGCGCACATAGAGCACCGATTGATTCTGCAACCCACTATTGCGGAAGAAGAACCACCGCCGTCCCTCACGGAACGGCGCACTCACCTTCGCGTAGTTGTAGATCTTGCGATACGCGCCGAGAATCGCCGGCCGCTGCGGGATCGCATCAAGGTAACTGCGCGTCAGATCCCCTTCAGCCGTCACCCACGCGTGCGTCTGCGCCGAGTCGACGTCTTCGAGCCACCGATACGGATCGGCTACCGTCGTCCCGAAATACGTATCGGTCGTCGTCCCCCGCGGCGCATCAGGATACGTCAACTTCGCGGCAGCGGCGAGAACCGGGGTGGCGCATAGGAGCGCCGCCAGAAAAAAGGCGAGACGTCGCACGTCCCGCGGCTTCTCTAGATCAGACCGGCGGCGCCTGCACGCCGTGCGCGAACGCCTCGAGCCGAGCCCGGTCGATCGACCGCACCCGCCCCCGATCGAGCTCAACGGCCTGCGCGTTCTTCAAACGAATCAACGCACGCGCCGCCATATCGCGCACCGTCCCCGCCGCAGCCGCAATCTGCGCCTGCGACAGGTTCTCAACCCCGGGCAGCCCAGGCGCCATCCCAACCGTAGCCGGCGCATACGACATCAGAAACTTCGCGACACGCTGCAGCACATGCGCAAACGCAAGGTCGGCAATCGTATCAATCGACCGCCGCCGCGCCTGCGAAGCCGCCGCAAGGAACCCAAGCGCGAGCTCGCTGTCATTGCGAACCGCATGCACAACGGCTTCCGCCGGCACGAGCACGATCGTACAGTCCGTCAACGCCTCAGCCCGAGTCGTCGCGCCACCGCCGTCAAACGTCCCCGACTCATTGAGCGGATCGTGCGTCAACCGCTCCCCAAGCGCATGGGTCTTTCCATCCGGCGAGAGCAGCGTATAAACAACTTTCCCACTCCGCACAAACCCGAGATACGGCCAAAGCTCGCCCTCGTCGAAGATCGTCTCGCCAGCCCGGTAGCTACGTTCAGTCGCAACCGCCGCAAGCTCATTGATCGTCGACTGCTTCGCATTCGCGAACGGCGCCGTATGCGAAAGGAAGGTCCCCGTATCCGCACGCTCGTCGATCCGCTCGAGACGAATCGTCCAGCGTCCGCTACCTAAATTACGCGCATCCCACGAGAACCGACCAGGCCGGTACTGCGCAAACTCGTTGCGCATCGAACGCGGGTCGCTCTCTTCATGCAGCTCCAGAACGCCGCCGATCGGCAGCTTGTCGAACGCTTCGAAGATCCGTGCGGTTCGGTTTTGCGCGGGAAGGGTGCGGGCGTCGATGGTAGCCGACGCCGCCCGGGTCGTTGGCATCTCGTTCCATGGGATGCGTCGCAGGGGGCAGTTTCCCTGCGCCGGAAGGCGCACGCGTGCCGTCGCTGCGCCCTCTCGCCGCACGCGGGCTCGACGTCCTCGCCGTCCTGATCGTCCTCGTCGCAGTCCTGCGCTTCGTGGTCCTCCCGCGCCTCCACCCCGCCGCAGGACCCGCGCCCCTCGTCTCGCTGCAAACGCTGGAAGGCGGCCGTTTCGACCTCGAGCGGGCACGAGGCCGCCCGGTCTTCCTCGATTTCTGGGCGACCTGGTGCGAACCGTGCCGCGACTCAATCCCCCTCGTCCAACACTTCCGCCAAACCCACCCCAACGTAACCGTAGAATCAGTAGACGTAGGCGAAAGCATCGCGCTAGTCCGCCCCTTCGCCACAAAACTCCGCATGACCGATGTCATCCTAGACCCCGACTCAACCGCCGCACACGCCTTCGCAATCAACGGCTTCCCCACCATCATCGCCATCGACGCCGAAGGCCGCATCCAAGCCCGCTGGATCGGCTACACCCCCGAAATAGAAAAAGAAATGGCGGAGACGCTAACGCGCCTCCAACCCCGCTCTTAACTCAACGCCACAATCGTGCCGAGCCCGCGAGCATCGTGCTGGAGGCGAGGGAACAGCGGCATTGTGCGCGGGGGCCTCTGCGGCGACGCTGAGCTTGTCGAAGCGGCAGGATGCGCGAGAGCGAGACGCAGCGGAGCGACCGGAGCGCACGATGCGCGCAGGGAGCGTCCCCCGCGCACGATGTCGCTGTTCCCTCGCCGCGCCTCAATAGCGAGCTCAGCGCCCCCGAAACTCAGGTTTGCGCTTATCAAGAAACGCCCGAGTCCCCTCACGAAAATCTTCAGTAACGACGAGCGCCCCAAACAATCGCGCTTCCAGCGCCAGTCCCTCACCCAACGTCAAATTCGCGCCCTCAACAATCGCGCGCTTCGTAGCCGCAATCGCCAGCGGCCCCTTCGCAACGATCGCGTCCGCAATCCGACGCGCTTCTGTAAGGAGTTCGTCAAGCGGCACAACGCGCTGCACGAGCCCGATGCGCAACGCGGTCTGTGCGTCGATCATCTCGCCGGTGAGGCAGAGGTACATCGCCATTCCCTCGCCGAGCAGACGCACCGTTCGCTGCGTGCCACCGTATCCGGGCAAGATTCCAAGGTTGACTTCCGGCTGCCCAAACCGCGCATTCTCCGAGGCGATACGAATGTCGCACGCCATCGCAAGCTCGCACCCACCGCCGAGCGCGAACCCGTTCACCGCAGCGATCACCGGAACGCGCAGCCGCTCGAGAGCCGTCGTGATAGCCTGCCCACGCCGCGCCTGCGCCTCGCCACCCGTCACGTCGGGAAGCGCGTTGAGCTCGGCGATGTCGGCTCCGGCTGCAAAGGCCTTCTGACCAGAGCCGGTGATGATGACGGCCCGCAGCGCGTCGTCGTCGCCGAACGCCGAGAAGACCTCGGCCAGCTCGTCGAGCATGCGCCCATTGAGCGCGTTGAGCACCGCCGGACGATTCAGGGTGACGGTGGCGATCGCGCCGTCCCGTTCGACTGCTAGCGTCTCGGTGCTCACGCGGGACGGCCTACCACGGGGTATGCGTGTCGCCCTCCCTCTGCTATGGTGAGGTGAGGATGCGTACCGCGTATCACCAGGCTCTCGACAACACACGGCTCGACGTCGTCCGGTTAGGCGCGCTCGTTTCGGACGCCATCCGCTCGGCGACGCAGGCGCTGGAGAGTCGCGACGCGGTGATCGCCGGCCGCGTGATCGCCGGCGACGACGCGATCGACGACATGCGGCGCCGCGTCGAGGCCGCGTGCATCCAGCTGATCTGGAAGCAGCAACCCGTCGCGGGCGAGCTGCGCGAGATCGCGGGGATGCTGCAGATCGTCACCGACCTCGAGCGGATCGGCGACTACGCCGTCGACATCGCGAAGAACGCGATCAAGCTCACGGATGTCCCCGTGCGCCCGGCGAGCGTCGAGATCGGCCGTATCGCAACCCTAGCCCACCAGATGCTGGAGGACGTCCTGCGCGCGTACCGCGAGCGCGACGGACTGCTGGCGGACGGCGTGATCGAGCGCGACGACGAGGTCGATCTGCTCTATCGTCAGGGGCTCGAGGCGCTGCAGGCGGAGATGCAGCACGACCCGGGAACGGTCCCGGCGGGCACCCTGTTGCTGTTCGTGATCTCGATCATCGAGCGCGTCGGCGACCGGGCGCAGAATATCGCGTGGCACACCAAGGATATGCTCCCGTGAAACGGATTGCGACCATCGCGCTGCTTGCGCTGATCATGACGCTGCCGGCCCTTGCCGCCGACCAGCTCATTCACCTGACCCTCGACGGCCGTCCGCTGGATCGCGCCGGGGGCGTTGCACTGCGCCATGGCGGCGTCGTCTACGCCGATCTGCGCGACCTCGTCAAAACGTTCAACGGACTGGTGACCTACCAAGGTCCGAAGGCGGTCGTGTCGGTCGGCACGCACGTGGGAACGTTCACCGTCGGGGGCCGCACGATGCTGCTCGACCAAGGCTCGGTCACGTTGCGCGGACGGCCGTTCATGCGCAACGGCGACGTGTACGTTCCGCTCGACGCGTTCGTGCGCAGCCTCGCCCACGCGAGCGTCACCTACAACGGAACCAGCGCCGACATCCACGTGAACGCAAACCCGATCTCGTGATCGTGTCGACCGCCCCGCTCGCGCGTGAGGCGTTCGCCCTCGCGCCGGGGCTGGTGTATCTCAATCACGCCGCCGTCGGCGTGCTCCCGATCGCGACGCGCGACGCGCTGCACGCCTTCATCGACGATCACGCCGCGCGCGGCGTACTCGGCGTCGCATCGCGCGAGATGGCGCTCCCCGCATACCGCCGACGGATCGCTGCGTTCATCGGTGGCCGCGGCGAAGAAGTCGCGCTCTTGCGGAACACGAACGACGGCGCGACGGTCCTCGCCCAAGGTCTCGACTTGCAGCCCGGCGACGAGGTGATCAGCGCAGCGAACGAGTTCGGCGCGAACGCGTATCCGTGGTTCGCGCTGCGCGAGCGCGGCGTGCAGGTCACGCTCCTCGATGCGCCACGCGAGCGCATGACGCCGGACGCGCTGCGGCGCGCGATGAGTGCGCGCACGAAGGTCGTCACGGTCTCGTGGGTCACGTTCGACGACGGCTATCGCCACGATCTCGCCGCGCTCGCCGAGGTCGCGCACGCCGGCGGCGCGTGGTTCGTCGTCGACGCGATCCAGGGACTCGGCGCGTTTCCGCTCGACGTCGCAGCGACCGGCGTCGACGCGCTCTATGCCGGCGGCGCGAAGTGGCTGTTGGCGCTGCAGGGCGTGAGCTTCGTCTGGCTGCGCCCGGCGCTGATGGAACGCGTCGCGGTGCGTCTGCCGGGATGGCGGTCCGTTCCCGACGTGTGGGACTTTCTCGACTACGAGCAAGGCTTCACGCACGACGCCTCGCGCTACGAAGGCGGAACCGTCAACATCGCCGGCGCGCTTTCGCTGGCGACGTCGATCGACGTGCTCGACGCAGCCGGGACGCAGCGGATTGCAGCGCACGTTCTCGCGCTCACCGATCGCCTCGCCGACGGTGCGCGCCGCGCCGGGTACACGCTGCTCTCCGACCGTTCACGGGGCGACGTGAAATCGGGGATCGTCACGCTCCGGCGCGACGACGTCGATCCGATCGCACTCGGAAAGCGCCTGGGTCAGGCCGGGATCTGCGTGACATACCGCGCCAACGGGATCCGCGTCGCGCCGCACGGCTACAACACCGCGGCCGAGATCGATGCCTTGCTCGAGGCGCTCCCGTCAGCCTGACGCGGCGGCGAAGATCCCGGCGAACAGGTTGATCATCATCCCGACGATCACCGAGTTGTAGATGAACGAGATGACCGAGTGCCAGAGCACTTCGCGGCGTATGCGCACCGACGTGACCTGCGGGTCGGAGACCGCGAACGACACGCCGACGCAGAACGAGAAGTAGGCGAAGTCCCAGTCACAGGGCGCGGGCGTGCCGGGGAAATGAATCCCGCCGGGTTTGCCGTCGCCGTCGAAATCGAACCAGTACAGGTGCGCGTAGCGAAACGTATACGCGGTGTGGACGAGCGCCCAGCCGGCGAAGATCGCAATCGCGCCCAGACCGTACGCCTCCCAGCGCTCTGCGGCTGTGTGCACGTGCGGCCCATGGCCGATGATCGCGATGGCGGCGACCAGACCGACCACGACGGCGCCGAGCACGATCAGCAAGACCACGTTGCGCCCGGGGTCGTGCAGCTCGGCTCGCTCCTGCGATTCCTGCACGCCGGTCTTCGCGATAACCATCCACAGCGACCCGAGCAGCGCAAGCACGCCGATGTCGTAGGAGGCGACGAAACGCGTCGCGCCGGTCAGCCAGGATGGAAGAAGGATCGACGTGATGACGCCGAGCAGCGCTGCGCCGCCATACGAGTAGAGCCGCGCACGCGTTCGGCGCCTGCGTGCCTCGATCAGTAACCGTCCTCAGCGAGACGACACGGTGCCAACACGGCGTCCGTCATCCCGTGGATGAGCCGCTTATCGGCCGGCGCAACGGTGGCGAGGATCCCGCCCAGTCGCGCCTCGTCACCGACGACGAAGTAATACGGGCACAGTCGCACGCGGCCGTCCATCTCCTTGATCGTCCCTGACGACTCGTCGAGATAGGGAACGCGCACGCGGCGGCCTTTGTGGAAGCGCTGCAGAATGTGCGGCGTCTTCTCGAACGACGCGAGCGCATTGCGGATCGCTTCGTGCCAGCCGTCCTTGGTGAGATCATTGGCGACTTTGACGCCGCGCGAGCCCCATGCCAGCTCGCTGAAGCCGGACGGCTTGATCACGTAGTCGCGCTCGCTCTTGCCGAGGTCTTCGAGCTGCGACCAGTCGTTGACCGGCACGCCGTTCGCCGTCAGGTCGATGATCGCGGCTTGCGCCGGGATCGGACGCGGATCGACGATCCAAGTCCGCGGGAAGATCCCCAGCAGTCGTTCATCGACGGCTTCGCCGAGCTCGGCGCGCCACAGCGCACGCAGCGCGGGATGGTGGAAGAGCGCGAACGACAGCTTCTCTTCGAGATGCGCCTTCGGCGGCGGCGTCAGCTTGACGCGGTTGTGGCGCGCCGCGTACAGGATCAGCTCTTGCTTGGGGACGTTGAGCAGATCGAAGAGCTCGAAGTTGCGGTAGAGCACGTCGAGCTTGGCTTCGCGCCCGTCGCTCCGGCGCACGAACAGCGCCTCTTCGGTGAAGACGATCTCCTGCGGCGCGCACACGATGACGTCGGCAAGACCGAGCGCCTCGATGCGACCGGCGAGCCAGCGCAGCTCGTTGCGGTAGTCGGCCGACTCTTCGCTGACGACGATCGCGACGGTCGGGTGCTCGACGCCGCCGACGCCGGCGAGCAGCTCCGCAAAACGTTCCGCCATCCCGTCGACGCCGCCGATCGAGTCTTCGCCGATCTCGCAGTACGTTTGTGCCATCGCGGCGACGAAGCCCATCCCGCCCGGGATGCTGTCGAGTTCGCTGGCGACATAGCCGTCGTCGGTGAGGATCAGGTCGGGCCGGATGACGCGCGGGACGTCTTGCTTGAAGCGATTCTGCCGCGCGAGCTTGACGATCTGCTCGGGCTTTCCGCGGTCGAGCTCTTCGGCGATGAACGCCGGCGCCGTGCCGCGCGCGCTGCGCAAGTACAGGCTATTGAGGGCGCGATAGAACGCGAGGAGATCGCGTCCGAGAGTCTCGATCGCCGCGACGGTTTTCATCGCGAGCGGGAACGGTTTCGGGGTGACCCTCCAGGCGACTCCGCTCTGCGATTCTTCCGTGACACGGAACAAACCGCTGGGGAGGTGCTCGGTCACGTACCGGCTTTGTTCGGTCGCATCGAGCTCGGGGGTCACACTGGTACAGGACATCAGACCGGCTGACACTGCATGTCTTTGCCGTAGAACCGATGCATGGGGCTCGGGTTGCGAAATCCCAGGCTCTTTATTTGAGCGGAACCGCTCCAGGCAACAGCAGCGCGTGCTCGATCGCCACGCTCCCGCCCTTGTACGCTAGCGTGAGGTGCAGCGTGTAGGGCAGCCCGAACTGGGTCAGCGAGGCGTCGTCGACCGCGCGCGAGACGTCGGCCCCGTTGAGGACCTCGATCGTCGCCGAGCGCCCGAACGACTGGCTGCCGTGGCTGAACGTCTCGCTGACCGAGACCTCGCGCCCGGCAGGCGGTGCCGCGCACACGGAAACCGCCACCGACGAACCGCCCACCGGGAAGGTCTCGTGTGAGCAGCGTTCGGGCTGGGCGGCGGCCGGGGCCGCGCCCGCGATGGCGAGGAGCGCGACGAGCGCGGCGAAGGTGCGCATGATCGATGAACGCTTTCGACGCTGCCCCCGTTGCCATCCGTCCCATGCGGCGGGAAGACGTGGATGCGCTTGCTGCCTGGGACCGCCACGCCGACCCGCGCTTCCGTGTCTACGACGTCGGCCCGCTCACGCCGCAGGAGGCGGACTCCCTGTGGCGCGCGCTCTCCCAGCCCAAACGTGTCCGGCGCCCGTTCGTCGCCGAGCTCGACGGGCGGGTCGTCGCGCAGCTCGTCCTGCGCGAGATCGACACGGCGTCCGGCAGCGCTGAGCTGGGGATCATGGTTGACCCTGCCCTGATCGGCCGAGGACTGGGCAGGCGCATCCTCCGAACGTTCGCCGGGTATTGTAGGGCAACGGGTTTCCGGCGGCTGACCCTCGAGGTCGCGGCGGATAACGAGCGCGCATTGCGTGCCTACCGCGCAGCAGGTTTCGTTGCGCGAGGCGAACGCGTCGGCGCTCCCTACCCTGGCGCGCCCCCGACCCGCATCATTCGCATGGAGACGGAGCTTCCTCCCGAAGCGTTTACGGAACCCACAGCATGCCCACCTCGATAGACCTCATTGCCCTCGACCTCGACGGCACGCTGCTCTCACCGGACGAGACGATCAGTCCCGGGAATCGGACGGCGATCGCCGAGGCGCTCAAAGCCGGGATTCGCGTCGTACTCGTGACCGGACGCGGGGTCGACACGCCGATCCGCGTCTCGAAAGAGCTCGGCCTGAACTTGCCGGTGATCTGCTGCCACGGCGCGCTCACCAAGGACTTCGGGGCGAACAAGACCCTCGTCCACATCCCGGTCCCGCTCAAGTACGCAAAGCCGATGATCGACTTCGCCGAGCGCGAGGAGTTGCCGGTCGCGATCTACGTCGATGAGGCGTTTTATCGGCTCGAGGGATCGGAGATCACGATGGAAGATATGCGCGGTCCGGGCTGGCATGAGGCGGCGTCGCTGCGCGAGGTCCTCACGCAAGCCCCGACGTTCATCCGCTTTCTGGGCGAGGAGTCGGTGCGCGGGATGCAGCGGGAGTTCGGCGACTTGCCGCTCGCGTTTCGCTACGAGACGTGGCACGACTTCGTCGAGTGTGCCGTCCTCAACCGCGACGCGTCGAAGAAGAACGCGCTCGCGCAGCTGTGCGCCGACTTCCAGATTCCGGCCGAGCGCGTCTTGGCGATCGGCGACTCCCGCAACGACGTGCCGATGCTGCGCTGGGCGGGGATCGGGGTTGCGATGGGCAACGCGCTCCCAGAGGTGCGCGAAGCGGTCCGCTACGTGACGGCGGGCAACGACCGCGACGGCGTCGCGATCGCGATCGAGAAATTCTGCTTCCCGCCGGCGAAGAAGTCCGCGTAATGATGCAACCTGCAGCACCGAGTCCGGAATACGAAGCGGAGCTCCGTGACGTGCTCTCGCGGCGCGACTGGGAAGCGCTGCGCGAGTTCACGCGCAAGCATAACGAGATTCCCGACGACGTCTACCAGCAAGACCAACATTTTTGGGAGGTGCTGCTGCACAAGCTCACCTGCAACCGGATCGATCTGCTGGGCTTGCACGAAGACTCGCGGGCGTGGCTCAAAGAGCATGGATACACGACCGACCTCGGGGGCGTCTGACGTGACGGTGCGCGTGTTGGCTTTCGCGCGACTGCGTGAGCTGCTCGGCTTCGGCGTGCGCGACGTCGAGCTCGGCGAGGGGTCGACGCTCGACGCGCTGTGGTCGACGCTGACGCGTGGTGTCGGCGAGCTCGACGGATTGCGTACGTCGACGCGCTTTGCGCGCAACGGCACGCTCGCCGACGGCACGACCGCGCTGCGCGACGGCGACGAGATCGCACTGATGCCGCCCGTCGGGGGCGGCTGATGCCGCGGGCCGCCGGGGTGGAGCGCGTAATCGGACTCTCCGCCGAACCGATCGACGCCGAAGCGCTCGTGCGCAGCGTGCGCACCGACGCGCACGGCGCGGTGGTGACGTTCCTGGGGACGACGCGCGAGACGTCGCCCGAAGATCCGCGCCCGGTCAGTGCGCTCGAGTACGAGGCATATCCGATGATGGCGGTCGCGGAGATGGAGGCGATCGCGACGGAAACCGAGACGCAATTCGGTCCGCTCGGGATCGCGATCGTCCATCGCACCGGAACCGTTGCGCTCGGCGAACCGTCGGTCGTCGTCGTCGTCGCCTCTCCGCACCGCGGCGTCGCGTTCGACGCTTGCCGCTACGCGATCGACGCACTCAAGTCGCGCGTCGCGATCTGGAAGCGCGAAGTCTACCGCGACGGCGACGGCGCGTGGGTTGCGAA
>CAZABL010000025.1:25197-29688 GCA_964483365.1 uncultured bacterium | reverse complement strand
CACCGTGTCGACGCGGGCTTCAACACGATTGCCGTGCTCGAGTACGAAGCCCGCCGGCGGCGCGACGTGACGCTCGTCGTCGGCCATGGCTATTCGAGCTCGAAGCAGAACCTCGACGGGCTCTGCTCGTTCTTGGCCAGCCACGGCTTCGGGATCTACTCGCTTGATTTTCCCGGACACAAGCTGGGCGCGAGCGGCGGGCAGCTGCGCAACGTGCAGGATCTGTTCGACGCGATGGAAGCGGTCGTGCGTTTTGCACGCGAGCGCGGCGCGGAGACGGTCTACACGATGGGCCACAGCATGGGCGCGACGACGACGCTGTGCGTCGCCGGGCGCGATCAGTCGATCGCCGGCGCCATCTCGATCGCGACGGGATACGGGCGATACACCGTGCTCGAGGAGATGGCCGGCCGTGGCGTCGTCGACCTGCGTTCGTCGTACGTCGACGGGCTCTCGCTACAGGAGCTCGCGCAGGAATGGCAGCCGCAGCTCGACGCAGCGCTCCCCGCGCTCCCGCCGCGGCCGGTGCTGATCGTCGCGGCGGAACGCGACGGGATGGTCTCACAAGCGTCAGTTCGCCAGCTGCACGAACGTATCGCCGGCTCTACGTTCGCGACCGTAGCGAGCGATCACACCTTCGCCGGCGACAACAGCCGCAGCACCGTGCTGCAGTGGCTCAACGCAATGCACCCGCGCCGCGAGGCAGCGGCGTCGGAAACGCCCCTGGTGGACGCACCGCTCTGATGGCGACGATGGCGGGACGCGGCGAGCTGCGCCGCTATAGCCGGCACCTGCTCATCCCCGAGGTCGGCCTCGCGGGGCAAGAACGCCTCGCGCGCGCGCGTGTCCTCGTGATCGGTGCCGGCGGTCTCGGCTCGCCGATCCTCGCGTACCTCGCGGCGGCGGGCGTCGGACGGATCATCGTCGTCGACGACGACACGGTCGACGTCACCAACCTGCAGCGGCAGATCCTCTACGACAACGCCGACGTCGGCGCGTCGAAAGCACATCGCGCCGCCGAGCGCCTGCGCGCCCTCAACCCACAGATCGCGATCGACGCGCTCGCGACGCGGTTCGACGCATCGAACGCGCGCGAGCTGGTGCGGCTGGTCGACGTCGTCGTCGACGGAAGCGACACGTTCTCGACGCGCTATCTCGTCAACGACGCGTGCGTCCTCGAAGGGAAGCCCGACGTGCACGGCGCGATCTTCCGTTTCGACGGGCAGCTCTCGATCTTCGGTGCGCCCGGCGGTCCGTGCTATCGCTGTCTCTATCCCGAGGCGCCGCCCGAACATCTCGTTCCGTCGTGCGCCGAAGGCGGCGTGCTCGGTGTGCTCGCGGGGATCGTCGGATCGTTGCAAGCCTCCGAAGCGCTCAAGCTGCTGCTCGGGATCGGCACGCCGCTCATCGGCCGTCTGCTGTTGGTCGACGCGCTCGACGCGCGGATGCGCGAGGTGCGCATCGAGCGCGACCCCGCTTGCCCGCTGTGCGGAGACACGCCGTCGATCCGCGAGGTCGGCACCGATCCGGACCGCAGCGCTCCGCCGTCGACGGTCCCCGAGTTGTCGCTCGACGCGCTCGACGAGACGCTTGCCGCGGGCGCCGTGCTGCTCGACGTGCGCGAGCCGCACGAGCGAGCATTGGGGGAGGTGCCCGGCGCGATCGCGATTCCGGCGAGCGTGATCGAGGCACGGATGCACGAGCTCGACACGGCGCGCACCTACGTCGTCGCCTGCCGTGTCGGCAGCCGCTCGCAGTGGGCCGCCGAGCGCCTCAGAGATGCGGGCTTTGCCCGCCTGTACCACCTGCGCGAAGGGTTGCTCGCACTCGCCGCGCGCGACGCCTCATTCGACGTCTTCTGAACGAACGGCACGGATGATCGAACGCCGCTTCGGGCCGCTGGACCGCACGATCCCGATCATCGGTCAAGGGACGTGGAACATCCCGGTACGCGGCGCGCGCGCCGAGGAGGCCGTACGCGCGCTGCGTCGCGGCGTCGAGCTGGGGATGGTGCACATCGACAGCGCCGAGATGTACGGCGACGGTGCCGCCGAGCAGCTCACCGGCGAAGCGATTCGTGGTCTTCCGCGCGAGCAGTTGTTTCTCGTCTCGAAGCTGCTTCCGTCTCACGCCACGTACCAAGGGACGATTCGCGCCTGCGAGGCGTCGCTCAAGCGACTGCGCACCGGCTACCTCGACTGCTATTTGCTGCATTGGCGCGGAAACGTGCCGCTCGGCGAGACGATGCGCGCGTTGGAACGGCTCGTCGACGATGGGAAGATCCGCTCGCTGGGCGTAAGCAACTTCGAGGTTGACGACCTCGAAGAAGCGCGCGCGGCGCTCGAACGGCACCCGATCGTCTGCAATCAGGTGCTCTACAATCTCGGCGAGCGAACGGTCGAAGACCACGAGCTGTCGTACTGCCGCCAACATCAGATCGCGATCGTCGGCTATACGCCGTTCGGGCGCGGCGACTGGACGGATTCCGCCGGGAAGGCCGTGCTCGAGCGGATCGCGCGTAAGCACGGGGTCACGCCCCATGCCGTCATCCTGGCGTTTCTGACGCGCGACGAAGACGTCTTCACCATCCCCAAGGCGTCGACCGTCGCGCACGTCGAAGAGAATGCGCGCGGTGGTGAGTTTCGGCTCGACGACGACGACATCGCCGCAATCGACGCGGCGTTCCCGAGGAAACGGCGGCGTGGAGGCCTCCCGGTTCTCTGAGGCCGTCAAGCGCGCCGCGCGCGAGTGCGGCGCCGATGCGGTTCGTATCGCGGACGCGCACGCCGACGAGGCGACGGCGGCGCGCATGCGTGCGTCGTTCGCGCGTGGCGACCTTGCGACGTGGCCGTACGACGACCGCTATGCGGCGGCGGCGAGCGATCCGGCGAGCTTGCTCCCCGGCGCGCGCAGCGTCGTCTGCATCGCCGTCACGTACGCGACGCCGGTGCCGGCGGAGCGACGCGGGCACGGTCGCGTCTCTGCGTACGCGTGGTCGGCCGACTACCATCGCACGATGCGCCGCATCCTCGAGGGGATCGCACAGCGCATCGACGCACTCGCCGGTGTCCCCGCAACGCGCGTCGTCTGTGACACGGTGCCGTTCGCTGAGCGTGCCTTCGCCGAGCGCGCCGGACTGGGCTGGATCGGCAAGCACACGAGTCTGATCGTGAAGGGACTCGGTTCCGCCGTGTTCTTGGGCGAGATCGTCACCACGCTCGAGCTCGCACCCGATCCGCCGCTCCGTACATCATGTGGCGCGTGCACCCGCTGTGTCGACGTGTGTCCGACGGGCGCGCTGCGCGGCGATCGGACGATCGACGCGAACCGGTGCATCAGCGATCTCACCCAGCGGCGCGATCCGATCCCGCGCGCGCTGCGCCCGCTCGTCGGGACGTGGGTGTGGGGGTGCGACCTCTGCAACGACGTCTGTCCGCCGACCGCACACGCCGGAAAACGTGGAGGCACGGCCTTCGCGCCGCTCGACGACGCGCTTGCCGCGCCCGATCTGCAGGCATTGCTCCGCGTGCGCGGCGCGGCGTTTTCCCAGTTGCGGACGAGCGCGATGGGCTGGCGCGGCGCGACGGTGCTGCGCCGGAACGCCGCCGTCGCGCTGGGAAACGGCTTGGACCGCGCCGACGTCCCAGCGCTCGTCGAGGCGCTGCGCAACGATCCGAGCGCGCTGGTGCGGGGCCACGCGGCCTGGGCTCTGGGGCGGATCGGCTCGCCCCGCGCGCTTGCCGCGCTCCGCGCAGCGCAGGAACGCGAAAGCGAGCAAGCGGTTTGTGAGGAGATCGCGCACGCCTTGGGAACCACCTCGTCTTGCGAGTCGTTGACTCCCCCAGAGGTGACCGCTGTATGATTCGCCGTTCGTTCACGTTGCTCGCCGCATCGCTGCTCGCCGCGACACTTCCGACGCTCCCCGCCCACGCTGCCTCGCCGAACAGCGACTTGTTCGCGCGGATGCAGCACGTCAACGAGGGGTTGCATTCATACGAGGCCGACGTTCAGGTCGCGATCGAGACGCACGGGCCGCCGTACATCAGCCCGACGCTGCAGGGCAAAGCGTATTACAAGCAGCCGGACAAGACCGCGGTCCAGTTCCAGTCCGTGCCGATGTTCAACGACCAGCTCAAGAAGGTCGTCGGGCAGATGGAACCGCCCTCGGGATGGCAGCAACTCTACGTCGTCGCCCCGACCGGCGACGACGGGACGACCGCAACGTTCCGGCTGGTGCGCAAGAAGAACGGCCGGATCGACCACGTCGACGTCAAGGTCGACGACAAGACCGCGACCGTCACCGGGATGACCTACTATTACAAGGACGGCGGCGGGTCGATCGCCTTCACCCAGACCTACGATCAGGTCGGAGGCAACTTCGTCGTCAAACAGCAGAGCGGAAAAGTAGACATTCCGCACTACAACGCCGACGTCACCTCGACGTTCAGCAACTATAAGGTCAACGTCCCGGTTCCTGACTCTATATTTAGC
>CAZABL010000025.1:0-25097 GCA_964483365.1 uncultured bacterium | reverse complement strand
TGCGATTCCCCTAGGGGCCCCGCAACAACATGCGAAGCGTTCATCGTGATTGATCTGATTGGGGTGGCTGAGCCGCTCGTCGACGCCTTTCGGCGTCCGATCACGTATTTGCGCATCTCGGTCACCGACCGGTGCAATCTGCGGTGCGTCTACTGCATGCCCGAGGCGGGGCTGCCCTGGATTCCCAAGCCGGACATTCTCAGCTATGAGGAGATCACGGCGATCGTGCGGGCGGCGGCGAGCATCGGCGTTCGCAGTGTCCGCTTGACGGGCGGGGAGCCGCTGATTCGGCGTAATCTCGATCAGCTCGTCGCGATGCTCAATGACATCCCGGGCGTCGACGACATCGCGCTTTCCACCAACGGGCTGCTGCTTGCCGATCAGGCGCGCGGTCTGCGCGCGGCCGGGCTGCGGCGTGCGAACATCTCGCTCGACACGTTGCGCGACGATCGTTTTACCGCGATCGCGCGCCGACCAGGGCTCGAGAAAGTTCTCGCCGGAATCGACGCCGCGATCGAAGCGGGCCTAAGTCCGATCAAGATCAACGCCGTCGTGATGCGCGGCTCGAACGACGACGAGCTCGAAGATTTCGCGAAGCTCACCCGCGAGCGCGCGGTGCACGTGCGCTTCATCGAGGTGATGCCGGTCCAGGAGAACGTCGAGATGCAGCGCGACGCGTGGGTCTCGTCGGACGAGGTCCTCGAACGTCTGCGCGTACTGGGCGAACTGCACCCCGTTCCCAACCCGCACGGCAACGGCCCGGCGCGGACGTTCGCGTACGACGGTGCGCCGGGGAGCGTCGGCGTCATCTCACCGCTCGCGCACGATTACTGCGAGACATGCAACCGCGTTCGGCTCTCGGCCGACGGGCGCCTCAAGCTGTGCCTGTTCGGCGATCATCTCATCGATCTGCGCACGCCGCTGCGCGCGGGCGGCGGTGAGGACGCAATCGTCGCGTTGCTGCGAGGCGCGATGCACGTCAAGCCGGAACGCCACCACCTCGCCCTCGGCGAGACGGCGAGCGTGATGCGCGCGTTCAGCGAGATCGGCGGCTAGACCCGCGGTTAGTCCTCGGCGTTGAGCAGATGATCGTCGGCGGCGCTGCGACGCCGCAGGCGGAGGAGCACGATCGAGCCGACGAAGGCGAGTACCACCAACGTCAGCACGCCGAGCTCCCACAGCGTTGCGCTCGAAGCGGCGCGCCCCATGTCGCCGGTGCGCGGCTCGCCGACGGTGATGACGAGGATCCGTCGGATCACGGCGATCAAGCCGACGATCAAGAAGGGTTCGGCGATCAGAACCGCGCCGCGCAGTGAGAGCATCACGGTATAGGCCAGCTCGACGATCATCAGCACGAGCAGGATGAGGTCTAAGATGGCGGTCCCGCTCTGCGCGACGTTCCCGTCCGAACCGAACATCGGAGCGATCGCGATCGCAGCGTGGTAGAGCAGCACGAGCGCAACGACGAACAACAGGATGCCGATGAGGAAGAAGACGATCTGCTCGGTCGTCGACAAAATGCGCAGAGCGGTGCGCTCGAGCGCAGAGCGCTCGCGAGGCGTTCGGCTCAGTCGATGGACTTTCTAAAGAAAGCGAGCATCCGGCCCTGCTCTGGCATGATGCGGAACTCTTGGAAGCCCCATGACTTCACCTGCGCGATCGCGCGATTGTCGTTCATCGGAACCAAGAAGGTGATCGTTCGGACGTTGCGCTTGCGTGCGATGTTCTGCACGTCGGTGATCAACTGCGTGGCGACGCCCGGTGGAGCGTCATGTCTCGTGCGCAGTGCTTCGATCATCGCGACGTCGATGCCGTTCGCAGCTTCGGGGTCGCTGTAGCCGACGGGAAACTTGAAGACGAGCTGCACGGTCGCGAGCAATCCGCTCGCGTCCTCCGCGACGAGGATCAGACGTCGTCCGGCCTGCTGTTCGGCAAGCCACTTGAGGACGCGTTGTCCCCACGGTTCGCCTGATGGGGTGGGTCCGCCCACGACCTTGTCGGCAACAAGCCGATCGGCGTCGCGCGCCGACGCGTAACGGATCATGACGCGGCTCACGCGCCCTCATTTAGGACGGGAGAGGAGGTTCTCCCGTCAGCGAGTGAGCCAAGCGCGCGCGATGGGTATTGTCCCAGGGTCCCGAGAGAGGAGTCTCATGCAGTCCAAGCCCTTTGCATTCCTCGTCTGTGGCACGGTCGCGGTGCTGATCGCTGCCGGGTGCTCCAGCAACAAAGGGGGGAGCGACCAGTCGACGACCTCCACGACGACCACCACGTCGACCACGGCTCCGGGGTCGGCAGCGACCGCCGCCGCGACGACCTCGTCGTCGACCACCACCACCACGACGACGACCACGACCGCACAGGGCGACCCCGCGAAAGGCAAGCAGATCTTCACTGCAAACTGCTCGAGCTGCCACGGCGCGACGGGCACCGAAGGCGGCGTCGGCCCGTCGCTCAAGAACGAGAAATCGCGCAAGAATTACCAACAGGCGATTGCGTGGATCAAGAATCCGCAGCCGCCGATGCCCAAGCTCTATCCCTCGCCGCTCAACGAGCAAGACGTCGACAACGTCGCGGCCTACGTCGAAACCCTCTGAGCGAACGGCCTAGGAGGCCTGCTCAAGCATCGTGAACGCCGCCCGGGACGTGTCCCGGGCGGTCTTCGCGTTCACGAGGGATCTTCGGCTCGGCGATCACGCCGGGCTGGCGGCAGCGGCACGCTACGGCGACGTCGTGCCCGTCCTGATCATCGACCCGGTTTCGTCGGCGCGTTTGCGCCGCTCGCCGCGACGCGCGGCATACTACTGCGCCGCCGTTCGCGCGCTCGACGCGCAGCTGCGCGCCCGCGGCAGCGCGCTGATCGTGCGGCGCGGGAACGCCGGCCAAACGCTGCGCGCGCTCGCGCGCGCAGTCGGCGCGGCAGCGGTCGGGTGGACGTGCGGCTACGATCCCAAGAGCGTGCGGGCCGACCGCGATCTGCAGTCGATGCTCGAAGAAGCGGGGCTGCGTGCGCTGCCGGTGCACGACGCCCCGGCGCTCCCGCCGGAAGACGCGGCTGCGAGCCATCATCGCGGCGACGGCTATCGCGCGTTCGTCCCCTACCACGCACGCTGGCGCGAGCTGGTCCCGCTCGATGAGGCGGGAACCGCGACGTTCGCGAAGGTCGAGATCGCCAGCGAAGCACTCCCGGTCACCGAGGAGTTCGCCGCCGGAAACGGCGCGATTCACGAACCCGTCGGCGAGGATGCCGCACGGGCGAGACTCACGGCGTACTTGGCCGGTCCCGTGCTGCAGTACGGGATCGCACGCAATGTCCCCAGCGTGTGCACCTCGCATCTGAGCGCTGCGCTCTCGTTTGGGACGATCGCGGCGCGCGAGGTCGTGCGCGAAGCCTGCGCGCGCGCCAACGATCCGTTCTTGTTGGTGGAAGAGCGCACGTCGATCAAGCTGTTTCTGCGCTCGCTCGCGCTGCGCGATTTTTTCTTGCAGCTCGCGTGGTACACCGAGAATCTCGAGGAAGAGCCGCTGCAGGCGAAGATGCGCGGCTTCGCGTTCGCGCGCACGCACCCGCAGCTCGATGCGTGGCGAAGCGGGCGGACCGGTTTCCCGCTCGTCGACGCGGGGATCCGCGAGCTGCGCGCGACCGGTTGGATGCACCCCCGCGTGCGCGCGATCGCGGCGTCGTTCCTGTGCTTCGATTTGGGCGTCGACTGGCGCGTCGGGCGCGACGAGTGGGACCAGTACCTGATCGAAGACGCGCCCGCGCTCGCGGTCGGCAATTGGCAGTGGGTCGCCGGTGTCGGCGCCGATCTCGCCGCGTATCCGCGCATCTACAATCCGCTCAAGCAGGCACGACGGTTCGATCCCGCGACGGCGTACGTGCGCCGCTGGATCCCCGAGCTCGCCGCGCTCCCCGATGCGGTCGTCCTCGATCCGCTCGTCGGCCGCTACGAGCCCCAACTGCAGCTTCCGCTCTTCGGCGAGCGCAGCTATCCGGCGCCCGTTCTCGACCACGAGCATGCGGCGCGCGCGTTTCTCGCGCGCTACGGACGCGAGGTCCGCACTCCGGCGTAGGGAAGCATTTCCCATGAGCGATCAGCCGCGCGCGAGCCACGACACCGGGACACCCGAGAATCTGCTGCGCTTCATGATGACGGGGTGGGCGACCCCACCGAGCACGCCGGCGCCGCCCATCGAGGGGATCGAGCGCTTTGCCGCACGGCGCGACGCGCTGCGCGCGCAGTTTCGCGGCGAGACGCTGATCGTGCCGACCGGTCACGAGAAGACGCGCGCGAACGACACGACGTACCGTTTCCGGCCCGGCAGCGACTTCTATTACCTCACCGGCAACGTCGAGCCTGACAACGTCCTGGTGCTCGATAGCGCGGGCGGCGCAACGCTGTACGTCGAGCCGAACCCCGGGAAGACCGACGCGACGTTCTTCACCGATCGCGTCAAAGGCGAGCTCTGGGTCGGCCCGCGGCTCGGTCTGCGGCAGAGCGCGGAACGCTACGGGATCGCGACCAAGTCGATCCACGAGCTCGGCGACGACCTGGGCGCGCTCCTCCCTCGCGGGCCGTGGCGCGCGCTGCGCGGAATCGATCCAATCCTGGACCGCGCGCTCGACGAGGCCTTCCCGCCGCAGCTCGAGCGTGACGCTGCGCTAGGAACGGCACTTTCCGAGCAGCGTCTCATCAAGGACGATTTGGAAGTGCGCGAGCTGCGGCGCGCGATCGAGGCGACGCATCGCGGCTTCGACGACGTCGTGCGCGCGCTGCCCAACGCGCATACGGAGCGCGTCGTCGAAGGCGTGTTCGGCTTGCGTGCACGCGTCGACGGCAACGATGTCGGCTACGGCACGATCGCGGCGAGCGGACCGAACGCGTGCACGCTGCACTGGACGCGCAACGACCGCACGATCGGACGCGACGAGTTGCTGCTGCTCGACGCCGGCGTCGAAGCCGAGACGTTGTATACCGCCGACGTCACGCGCACGCTCCCCGTCTCCGGCCGCTTCACCCCCGAGCAGCGGGCGATCTACGAGCTGGTGTCAGCGGCGCAAGACGCGGCGTTCGCACAGTGCCGTCCCGGCAACGACTTCCTCGATCCCAACCGCGCGGCGGTGCGCGTCCTCGCGCAGGGGCTCGAGCGGCTCGGGATCCTCGCATCCGCCGAAGAGGCGCTGCGCGACGAGAACCAGTTCTACAAGCGCTACTCGCTGCACAACGTCAGCCACATGCTGGGACTCGACGTCCACGACTGCGCGCAGGCACGCGCCGAAACGTACCGCTTCGGCGCGCTGCGCGAAGGGATGGTCCTCACCGTCGAGCCGGGTCTGTACTTCCAGCCCGACGATCTGACCGTACCGGCCCGCTACCGCGGGATCGGCGTGCGGATCGAGGACGATGTGCTGATCACGGAGACCGGCTGCGACGTCCTCTCCGCCGCGATCCCGCGAACGGTCGACGAAGTCGAATCCTGGGTGACCGCCGCCGCGGTATCAGCACGACGCTAAGCGCATCTCGTCACGCTGAGCTTGTCGAAGCGGCGTCCCCCGCTGAGCTTGTCGAAGCGTATCAGGATGACATTGAGCTTGGGAGCCGTGCGTCTACCCAGTCGCTGACGATCGGCACGTCGACATCCTCGCCGTTCCACACCTTGAACGCGTAGATGACGCTTGCGACGACCGCGACCGGGACGATGAACGGGACGAGCGGCCATGCGCCGATCCCGATCAGCGGGAGCGCCGCGGCCGCGCCGATCAGCGCGCCCAGGCCGTACATCCCGAAGTTGAAGCCGAGCGCCTGCCAGGCTTGACGCTTCACGAAGTGCGAGCCCCGGCTGTCGAGCAGCGCGAGCAGCGCGAGCGGCCAGAACGGATAGCTGAGCGCGACGAGGGCCCGCGTCTCAGGCCGCACGGTCGCGACCGCAGTCGTGCGCTGGCGCGCCGGCCGATAGTTGGGCGGCGGTGGCGGGGGCGGCGCTTCGCTATAGCGGCCGTACGACGGGCCGACCTCGCCTTCGAGGACGTGCGAACGGCGCGCGTTGTCGATCTTGGCCGCGAGCCGGCAGCTCGCGCATTCGGGGCCCTCGCCCCGGCACGATGCGCACAGCGGTTTGCTGCAGCCGGTGCAGCGGGTGACCGACGGAACAGCGTGATGGAAGAAGCAATCCACGTGGAGTGACCTCGTTGCCGATGTTCTGCCGAAGGTACCGGGGCGCTACGGCGAAGGTTTCGCCAGTGAACCCCACCCTGCGGCGACTTTTGCGCGAGGCGCGACCCTACTACGGCAGGCTCGTGCTCGGTGCGGTGTTTGGCGTCCTCGCCGGCGTCGCGCCGCTCACCTTGGCCAAGGTGGCGGGCTTCCTGCAGTCCGACGTGCTGGTGCCCAACCCGCACTGGAACGTCCTCGCGTTCGTCATCGGGCTGATCCTCGTCTCGCAGATCATCGGGAACGCCGCCGCGTACGGTCAGGCCTACCTCACCGCGTACAGTGGGCAGAAGATGGTCGCGACGTTCCGTGCGGCGATGTTCGATCGCATCGCGCGGATGCCGCTGCGTGAGTTCGACCGCTGGCGTCCCGGCGAGCTGCAGTCGCGCATGTCCAACGACCTCGCGCTGATGACCGACGCGATCTCGATCTCGCTCCCGCAGTTCGTCCAGGTCACCGTCACGTTCATCGGCGCGCTCGTCTACATGATCTGGCTCGACTGGTTCCTGGCGATCGTGCTGTTCGTCGTCGCGCCGGTCGTCGCGTGGGTCGTCAGCCGGTTCAACGCGCTGATCGTGACGGGAACGCGGCGCGCGCAAGAGCGCATCGCCGATCTTTCGAGCAACCTCGTCGAGGTGCTGGCGAACGAACGGATCGTCAAGGCGTTCCGTCGCGAGGACTACGAGCGCGACCGGTTCTTCGCCGCGAACGAGCGCTATTTCGGCGCGTACATGAAGGTCACGCAGTTCAACCAGACGCAGGCGCCGGTGCTCGCGTTCATCGTGATGCTCGCCGTCTGTGCCGTCATCGTGGTGACGGCGCACGAGGTCGCGGTCGGACGGCTCGGTCCGGCGACGGCGTGGGAGTTCTGGACGGCGACCGGGCTCTTGATCAACCCGATGAACCGCTTCTCGATCTTCTTCGCGGATTTCGCGCGCGCGTTCGTCGGTGCCGGGCGCGTGTTCGAGGTGCTCGATCTGCCGGTCGAGCGCGAGGACCCGCCCGACGCGATTGCGCTGCCGCGGATCCTGGGCGACGTGCGCTTCGAGCACGTCCACTTCGCGTACGACGACGAGAACCACGTGCTCGAAGATTTCAACGCGGAGATGCTGCACGGTGAGGTCGTCGCGCTCGTCGGGCCGTCGGGCGCCGGGAAGAGCACGATCGTCAACCTCGTCCCGCGCTTTTACGACCCGCAGCGCGGACGCATCACGGTCGACGGCGTCGACATCGCGCGCGTGCGGCTCGACGACCTGCGCGGCGCGATCGCGATCGTCCCGCAAGAGACGCAGCTCTTCAACGGGACGATCGCCGACAACATCCGCTACGGCCGGCTCGACGCACGCGACGACGAGATCGTCGCCGCGGCACGCGAGGCGAACGCCGACGAGTTCGTCCGCCGGCTCCCCGACGGCTACGAGACCACCGTCGGTGAGCGCGGGATTCGGCTCTCGGGCGGCCAGCGCCAGCGCATCGCGATCGCGCGCGCGATCTTGCGCGACCCCCGGATCCTGATTCTCGACGAGGCGACCAGCGCGCTGGACTCGCACTCCGAGGTCCTGATCGAAGAAGCGCTGGACCGTCTCTTGCCGGGACGGACGACGCTGATCATCGCGCACCGCCTCTCGACGATCCGCCGCGCCACCAAGATCCTCTACATCGAGGGCGGCCGCGTCTGCGAAACGGGGACCCACGAAGGCCTCCTCGCCGCCGGCGGGCCCTACGCAACGCTACACGCCGCCCAGTTCGGGCGCTGAGGCGTTACAGCGTAACGACCGCGGCTTCGTCGAACGCGATGGGTTTGAATCCGAGTCGTTCGTACAGCGCAACGGGTCCGCTACCGTGATTGGCCTTGATCACGACGGTGCGCGGCGCATCGGCCAGAGCCCAGCCCACGAGCGTTCGCGCACACGCGGAAAAGAGTCCGGTTCCGCGTGCATCGATCCGCGTGACCGGCTCAGCGAAGCGCGCGATGCGCTCGCCACGATACAACGTAACCGTGCACGCGGGTTCGCGGCGTTCGTCGAGGATCGTAACGGAACGGGCGCGTCCCGCTTTCACGGCGGCAAGAAAATCGTCGAAGCGCTGTTCGGTGAAGGCGCGGAATTCCGGGTACTCGGCGACGGCGAGCGCCGTCACGGCGCGCCACATTTCGTCGCTATGTACATCGACGACGCGGGGATCCGGCGGTGACGGCGGACCGTCGTAGACTTGGACGACGGTGCGGTCCTCGTCGACCGCGCCGGGCCAGATGCCGAAGGGTTCGCGCGTGCCGAGTGCGCGCTCCCACATGACGACGAACCGCTGCACGCCGGTACCCGCGTAGCGTGCACGCCCCTCGGCGACGAGGGCGTCGAGTACGGCCCGCGTCGGCGGCGAATCGAGCACGAATCCGTGGCCGAACCAAAAACCGCGCCGCGCCGGACAGTCCATGATGATCCGCTCGCCGTCCCGCCGGCGCTCGACGATCCCTTCTGTTACGAGTGCGTCGCTGGCTAAGCCGATCCCACTCGCTGCTGCAGCCACGATCGTCGCGGCTCGCTCACTTTGACGACTTCTCGACGACATCCACCAGAGACGTGTTTTTGGGCATGCGCGGCCAGCCGGCCGGATATGAGCTCGGATGACGAGCATTGTATTGGCTCGCGATTACCGCCATATATTCAAAGTTTTCCCACAAGCTTGGGGCCGTTTCGCGGCGCACGTACTCGACCACGGGCGCCAACGCATCCCAATTGCGCATGATCACGAAGGCCCAGAAATCGCAGGCGATATCTTTGTCGATGATGCCGTTTTTTACGAACAGGCCCATGCTTTCGAAAAAGTTCGCGACCGTTGCAATCGCTTCATACTGTCCGCTGAACGGTATGGTCGCGATCCTCTTCGCTTCGGCGGGATCCCGCAAGCGGTTCGGAAGCTCGAACGAGACGAATCGTTGGGCCGCACGAAATTCCGGAGATTCGAGCGTTTCGCGACACTCCGTCAATGCGACGATTTGGTTGCTTCCGCGCATGTGGCGCAACTGCACGAGCGCGGCGATCGCCGACGTCAGGATGACGACGAAGGTGCCGACCGTTGCGGAGGCGGTTACCCACTCTGCACTCACCGGCCGCACCTTCTCGTCCAAGGCCCGGCCTCATTGTCGCCGTCGGGCCGCCGGCCCTCAGGAGCGGCCCGACGAGCCCTGCCCTAATATCGCCCGTCGCGGCAGCCGAAAGACGGATTGATGGGCGACTTTTCGTTCGGCCAGACCGTCGGCATGCTCAAGAACGCGCTCGACGGCGCTTCGACGACGCATTCGGTGACGGCGAACAACATCGCGAACGCCAACACGCCGAACTTCCACCGCTCCGACGTCTCCTTCAAAGAGGCGCTGGCGGCGACCGAGGCGAGCAACGGCGACGGCGATCCGAACGAGCTCGCGCTCGTGACGGACAACGTCCAGCAGATCCCGAGCGGCGGATTCCAGGACCCCCAGCCCTTCTCGGTCACGACGACGGTCGACGACACGACGCAGATGCGCGTCGACGGGTCGAACGTTGACATCGATCAGGAGATGGCGAAGCTCTCGATCAACTCCGGCTACGCCCAGACGATGGGCCAACTGCTGCAAAATCAGTATTCGCGCATGCGCCGCGCGATCACCGACCAGCTCACGTAGAGGATCGCATGGGTCTGTACAACTCGATCGAGGTCAGCGCCAGCGGTCTGTCCGCAGAGCGCTTGGCGATGGACGTGATCGCGAACAACATCGCGAACGTGAACACGACCCGCACCGCCGAGGGCGGGCCCTTCAAGCGCCAGCTGGCCGTCTTCGCGCAGAAGCCGGAGGCGGGCGACGCCGCGGCGCAATCGGATGGCACGGACGACCCGGCGGCCTCCCGCGCCGGCGTTCAGGTCAGCGCGATCGTCGCCGATCAGAGTCCGGACCGTCTCGTGTACGATCCGACCCACCCCGATGCCGACGCGAACGGCTACGTCCACATGCCGAACGTCGACATCGTCAAGGAGATGGTCGACATGATGGCCGCCTCCCGCGCCTACGAGGCGAACGTGACGGCGATCCAGGAAGCGCGCGCGATCGGGACCTCGACGATGAACCTGCTGAAGGCATGATGGACTACGGCAGCGCGATCTCCAAGGTCATCCCCGGAACGTTCGTCCCCGATCTCGGCCCCTCGACCCTCGACGAGGCACCAGCGACCGGCCCGATACCGGGCGGAGACGCGACCGCACCGGGGCAAGGGCCGTCGTTCAAGGACACCGTCAAGCAACTGCTCTCGGATGTGAACGACAAGATCAACACCTCGGACCAGAACGTCCGCGACCTCGCCGACGGGAAGACGAACGACGAGCAGAAGGTCGTCACCTCGGTGGAAGAAGCAAACCTCGCACTGCAGTTCACGATGTCGATGCGAACCAAGCTGCTCGAGGCGTACCAAGAAGTCTCGCGGATGCAGGTGTAACGCTGACGGCGCCGGTCTCTACCGGCGCCGTTGTGCTTGGGGTACACTCGGCAGGATGGGGGCCGACGGACTACTGGGCGGACGCTACCGCATCGATCACGTTGCTGGTCACGGCGGGATGGGCACGGTGTTTGCGGCCTATGACACGGTCCTCGACCGGACAGTCGCGATCAAGCTGCTGCAGCATCGCAAAGACGGGAGCGGGGTCTTCGAGGAGCGCTTTCGCCGCGAGGCCCGCGCGGAGGCGAAACTCGTCCACCCCAACGTCGTCGCGGTCCACGACGTCGGCGAGAGCGACGACGGACGCCCGTACATCGTCATGGATTACGTCGAGGGCCGTCCGCTCTCGGAGGTGCTCGCCGAGGGTCCGCTCGACTCGGAACGCGCCGCCCTGCTGGGGATCGGGATCGCGCGCGCGCTCGCGGCCGCCCACGAGGCAGGGATCGTCCATCGCGACGTCAAGCCCGGGAACGTCCTCATCGACAGCCAGGGGCTTCCCCACCTGACGGATTTCGGCTTGGCGCGAACCCTTGATACGAGCGAGAGCGACGTGAGCGCGCCCGGCGCCATGGTGGGGACAGCCCATTACATCTCCCCCGAGCAGGCCCGCTACGGGACGGCGAGCCCGGAGGGCGATCTGTACTCGCTCGGCGCGCTGCTGTACCACGCGGCCGTCGGCGAGCCGCCGTTCCCCGGCGTCGGCGCGATCGACATCGCCGTGCGGCACATCGAGGAAGATGCGCCCCCCGTCGCCTCACGCGTCCCGGGGATCGATCCCGAGCTCGCCGAGCTCATCGACGCTCTGCTCACGCGTGATCCCGCGCGGCGGCCCCACAGCGCGGCTGCCGTCGCCGAACGCCTGATCGACATCGGGGCCCGGCTGCACACCGTGCGCGTCGCCTGGGAGAGCATCACGGGAGACCCCGGCTAAAGTCGCCTTCGCCGTTCGCCGATCACCCGAGGGAAGCGGCCGGACGACCCTCGCACGGTCGATGCCGCTGCGGATCCCGACCGATTGACGGATCCGCGTTCGTCGTACCCGTGCGGAGGGTTTTCTTTTGGTCCGTGGTTTGTACACGGCGGCATCCGGTGCCCTAGTCGCCCAATCGCAGGTCGACGTCATCGCGAACAATCTCGCGAACGTCAACACCGCGGGCTTCAAGCGTTCGCTGCTGCAAGTCCAGGCGCAGCCGGTGCGCGAGATCTCGCGCTACCAGACCGATCCCGGTCGTGCACCGGGCGCGCGGGTGAATGGCGTCGCGACGGGCGCGTACGTCGGCACGCTCGGCAGCGGATCGCAGGTGTACGACACGCCCGCGATCTTCGAGCAAGGGCTGATCTCCGCAACCGGTAACCCGCTCGACGTCGCGCTCTCCGGGCCCGGCTTCTTCACGGTGCGCGACGGCAACGGCGCCGTCTCCTACACGCGCGACGGCGGCTTCGTCGAGGACGCGCAAGGCTATCTGACCGCGCAGAACGGCGATCGCGTTCTCGATCGCAACGGTCAGCCGATCCAGCTCCCGCAACAGGGCGCGTTTCAAATCGTGCGCGACGGCACGATCAGCGTGAACGGAACGCCGCAGGGGCAGCTCGGGATCGTCGAGTTCGCAAATCTGACCGCACTGCGTCCGCAAGGCTCGCAGCGCTTCGTCGATACCGGCGCCGCCGGACCGCGCGTGGGGACGAACACGAGCACGCTGCAAGGGTCGCTCGAGAAGAGCGACGCCGATGTCGTCGGCTCGATGACGGCGTTGATCAACGCCGAGCGCTGGTTCGATGCCAACGTCAAAGTCGTGCAATCCGAAGACCAGCTGACCGGGCTGGCAATCACCAACGTCGGCCGGACCAGCTAGGAGTTTCCACCGCCATGATGAGAGCACTGTACACCGCCGCGACCGGGATGGAAGCGCAGCAGTACAACATCGACACGATCTCCAACAACCTCGCCAATGTCAACACGACCGGCTTTCGCAAGAACCAGGCGCGCTTTCAAGATCTGATCTATCAGACGCTGCGCGTCCCCGGAACGCCGGTCGGACCGTCCGTCGTTCCGGTCGGTCAAGATGTCGGTCTGGGCGTGAAGATCGCGTCTAGCGAAAAGCTGTTCACGCAAGGCGTGCTGCAGCAGACCGGCAACCCGCTCGACATCGCGATCGAGGGCGATGGATTCTTCCAGGTCACGCTCCCCGACGGGACCCCGGCCTACACGCGCGACGGCGGTTTCAAGCGCGACGCGAACGGCTCGATGGTCAGCGCCGACGGCTATCTGCTCTCGCCGCAGATCACGATCCCGCAGAACGCAACGCAGCTGCAGATCGGTCAAGACGGGATCGTCACCGCGCAGATCCCCGGCCAGCAAGCGCCGCAGCAGTTGGGACAGATCTCGCTCGTCCGTTTCACGAACCCGGCCGGACTCGCGCCGCAAGGCCGCAACCTGTTCGTTCAGACGGGGGCCTCGGGCGCGCCGGTGATCTCGCAGCCGGGTCTCAACGGCGCGGGGACGCTGCAAGGCGGCTACATCGAGGCCAGCAACGTCTCGGTCGTCGACGAGATGGTCGGCCTCATCACCGCGCAGCGCGCGTACGAAGCGAACTCCAAAGCGATCACGACGGCCGAGACGATGCTCGGAACCGCCGTGCAGATGAAGCAAGGCTGATGCTCGCGCGCCGCGCGTTCGCCGTCCTCGGCTTTGCGGTCGCCGTCTGCGCGCTTTGCGCGCAGCTCGGTGTTTCCGCATCGGCGGCGACGCGAGACGGACAAGTCGTGTCCGGCGCGCGGATCGCGGTGGTGGCGGACGCGATCGCGCACGGTCTCGTCAACGGACCCGACCGCAGCATCGCGCCCGCGTACCAGCTCATCGATCAGAACGTCCCGGCCGGGACCGTCGCGATCGTCGCCGACGGGACGCCGCAGGTCAACCCGACGTACGTCAGCGTCCCGGTCACGATCCGCGTCGACGGCAAAACGGCCCGCACCGTCGTCGCCGGCTATCGCGTTACGAGCTACGTGGAAACGGCGGTCGCGGCCCGCGATCTCGTACCCGGGACGGTTCTCGCTGCCGAGGATCTGACCGTCGCGCGCGTTCCGTACAACGGCCGCCTGGCAATCGGCGACGACGTGCTCGTCGGCCGCGTCGTGCGCTCCGCGACGCCGAAAGGCGCGCGGATCTACGTCGAGCAGACCGTTCCCAACGACGTCGTGAAAGCCGGACAGCCGGCCGTCTTGATCGTGCACGACGGTGCGGTCGCGCTCGCGGCCGACGTCGTTGCGCGCACGGGCGGCGCCGTCGGCGACGTCGTCACCGTCGTGAACCCGCAGACGCAAAAGGCGCTTGCGGGGGTCGTCACCGGGCCCAATCGCGTCGAGATGTACCTTCCGGGAGTCCAGCAATGATGCACCGCTCGCTGCTCGCCGTGACGCTCGTCGCCGCGCTGTACGCGCCGGCCGCGGCCGACACGCTCTATCAGGCCGCGCCGCCGCCTTCCGGACCGGGACATCCGCTCCGTTTGGGCGCCGATCATCGTGCACAGCAGGTCGGCGATCTGCTGCAAGTCGTCTTCAACTTCGCCGTCAACAGCACGAGCTCGGCGCAGACCAGCGTCAACAACAACTATCAGCTGGGCCTGGGCCAGGGAACCGGGCTCGCCAACATCTCGCTGCTGCGTCTCGGCGCCGGGCTCAACGGGCAGCGCCAGACGCAAAACTCGCGCACGCAAACCGGTCAGAACACGTTCGTGAGCACGATGGAGGCGACGGTCACCGACATCCTGCCGTCAGGCGCGCTGCGCATCGCCGGCGATCAGATGCTCTCGGTGAACGGACAGGCGCAGAAGCTGCACATCACCGGGCTCGTACGGCCGGAAGATATCGACAACACCGACAGCGTCGTGTCGACCCGCGTCGCCGACGTGCAAGCTGTGTTCAGCGGCGACTTCCAAGAGAAGCACAAGGGCCTGCTGCAAAAAATCCTGGACTTCTTGTTCTAATGTTGACACGCCGCGTACTCGCCACCGCACTCTCGCTCGTGATGATCGGGTTCGTCCCGCTCGCCGCGGGAGCGCAACCGGTCCGTCTCAAGGACGTCGCGCGCGTGCAAGGCGTGACGGCGAACCAACTCGTTGGGTACGGAATCGTCTCCGGGCTCAACCAAACCGGTGACTCGACCTCAGTCGCGTTCACGTCGAAGACGGTTCAAAACGTGCTGCAGTCGTTCGGGCTCTCGACGACCTCGCAAGACGTCCGCACGCGCAACGTCGCGGCGGTGATCGTCACGGCGTCGCTCCCGCCCTTCGCGCACTCCGGCGACACGCTCGACGTGACCGTTTCCGCGATGGGCGACTCGTCGAGCCTGCAAGGCGGGACGCTCGTGCTCACCGAGCTGCGCGCCGCGAACAACCTCGTCTATGCGACCGCGCAGGGACCGATCTCGGTCGGCGGGTTCTCCGCCAGTGACGGCACCGGCGCAAACACCGTGACGAAAAACCACGTGACCGTCGGACGGGTCCCGCAGGGCGCGGTGATCGCGCGCGACATGATCACGAACATCCAACAGGATCAAGCCGGCTTCTCGTACGTGCTCACGGCGCCCGACTTCAAGACGGCCGCGCGCGTCGCGCAGGTCCTCAACGGACGTTTCGGCCCGGGAACCGCGCGCGCGAACGATGCCGAGACGGTTCGCGTCAATCTTCCCGCGCGTTACGCAGGCGACCCGGTGAACTTCCTCGCCGATGCCGGCGATCTGAGCATCAACGCCGATGCGCTTGCCAAGGTCGTCGTCAACGAGCGCACCGGGACGGTCGTCATGGGCGGCGACATTACGCTCGCACCGTGCGCGATCGCCCACGGCAACTTGTCGATCACGATCGCGACGCAGAATCAAGTCGTACCGCCGGGGCCGTTCACCAACGCGCAATCGCAGACGCAGACGAACACGCGGATCACCGCGACGGAGAGCGGCCGCAAGCTGATCTACGTCTCGGGTGCAGCGACGCTCGCGCAGGTCGTTCGCGCGCTCAATACGATCGGTGTCTCGCCGCGCGATCTCATCGCGATCGTGCAAGCACTCCGTGAATCCGGCTCGCTCCAGGCAGACGTGGAGATCATCTAGTGTCGATCGATCCGACGCGTCCCGCCCCAGCGCCCCTCACAGCCGATCAGCAAGCAGCGCTGAGCAAGCTGCACGAGACGGCGCAGCAGATGGAGTCGCTCTTCGTCAACATGCTCTTTGCGGAGATGCGCAAGACCGCGCCGCAAGGCGGCGGGCTTACCGGCAAGCCGTCTGCGGCCGAACAGACATTCGGCGAGATGCTCGACGAAAAGCGTGCTGAGGAGCTCTCGAAGAGCGGTTCGCTGGGCCTGGCCAAGATGATCGAGCAGCAGCTGCGCTCCGCCGTCGTGGGCGATACCGCGGCTGCGCCGCCGGCCCAGGAGGGGCAAAAATCATGATGACGGGAGCCCTGGCGCGCCTAAAGTCCCCCGAATCAGCCGTCGATACGGCTTGTAGCAAGGAAGCGGTTCGGAAACGAGGCGGCATCAGCCATGATCATCAGTCGGGCCGAGATCAACTCCGCGATCTCGGGCTACCGGTCGGTAAAGCGGAAGAACAGCGTTTTGACGGTCTCGCACGATACCGATATCTTCGTGGCGTCCGACGTTGCTTCGTCGTTGCTGGAGATGGTGCAGGCCGTCGCCACGGAGCCGTTTTACCGCAAGGAACTGGTGGACGATCTGCGTCGCCGGATCGCCGAGGGCCGCTACTTCGTTCCGTCCGAGGAGATCGTCGAGAAGCTGCTCGGGCGTCTAATCGTGGAGCACGCGACCGCGTAGGCGTTGCGAACGGGGGCCCGCGATGAGCGAGTGGCAGAAGTTCGCCGCAGTGCTCCGTGAGGAAGACCAGCGGCTGGGCGAGCTCAGCGACGCAGCGCTCACGCTGACTGACGCGCTCGTTGCCAATGTTCCTGAAGCGATCGAGCGCTGCGAGCGGCAGCTCGAGGCCAAGCGCGTGTTGCACGGGACGTCGTTTGCCGCGCGGATCGCGATGCAGCAGCGGGGTTTCGGAAAGCTGACGCTGCCGCAGGTGTGCGCTTACGCGCCGGCCGCGTTGCGACACACGCTCTACGCCGTATGCCACAGCATCGCGACGCGCTCGATCACGCTGCAGTTGACGGTCGCCAACAACCGCGCGCTCATCGTCGCCGGCCTGGAACGATTGGCGCGTACCGTCGCCGTGCTCCAGCGTGCGGGGACGGAGCAGACAGGCACCTATAAACGCCGGGGCGTCGTCCCGCCGCCCGAGGGCAGCGTCTTTGTGAGTCGTCGCGCATGAGCTTTTTCGGATTCAACATCGCCGGCAGCGCGCTCGACGCTTTTCAGTCGGCCGAAAACACGACCTCGAACAACATCGCGAACGTCAACACGCCGGGCGCGTCCCGGCAGGTCGCGAATTTGGACCAAGCGCCGCCGATCGTCGGATCGCCGGGCTACGCGACGTGGCAGGGACCCGGGACGCAGGGCGACGGCGTCCTGGTCTCGTCGATCACGCGCATCCATCAAGACTCGTACGACACGCTCTTCCGCGGTGCGTCCTCATCGCAGAACTTCTTCGACGTCCAGAGCCAGCAGCTGCAGGCCGTCCAGGCATCGTTCGCCGAGCCGAACAGCGGGATCAACACGGCGTTCGCCGGGCTCCAGACCGCGCTCTCGCAACTCTCGTCGAATCCGACCGGGACGGCGGAGCGCTCAGGGGTGATTACCGCGGCGCAAACGCTCGTGAACCAGCTCAACAACGTCGGGCAAGCGGTCCAGAGCGGGAAGGCGACGGCGATCCAGCAAGCCACGACGGTCGTCTCGCAGGCCAACGATCTGATCGACAAGATCGCGGCGCTCAACGGTCAGATCCGCGCGTCGAAGGCGATCGGCGACAACCCGAACACGTACCAGGACCAACGCGACGCGGACGTCGATCAGCTGTCAAAGCTGCTTTCGACACAAAGCGCGATCCAAAGCAACGGATCGACCCTCGTCACCGTGGGCGGTCGCGCGCTCGTGAACGACACCGTCGCCTATCATCTCGCTGCCCCGGTCGTCGGTACGGACTCGTCCGGGAATCCGACGCTCGTGATCGGCTTCGCGAACGATCCGAATCCGAGCAATCCCAACCCGGCGCAGGTCGGGAGCGGCCAGCTCGGCGCCTACCTCGATCTCTACAACAACAAGCTCACGCCGTACGGTCAGCAGCTCGACAGCTTCGCGAACGCGACGGCGGCCGAGCTCAACACCGTAACCCAGGCCGGATACGACTTGAACGGGACGCCCGGACAGGCGCTCCTCCAGCCGGTGGTCTCGTCGCAAGCGATCAGTGCGACGAACATCAAGGTCGGCATCAGCAATTCCAGCCAGGTGACGGCAGCACTTGCGTCGACCTCGGCCGGCACCCTGACGACCTCGATGAACGCCGGGACGAACGTCGTCAATACGGCGCAGGCGGTCGCGGGCAACACATCACTGGCGAACCCGGGCGTCGCGGCCGGCGCGACCGGAACGCTGACGGTGACCGTCGACGGCATCGCGCAGACCTTCGCGTACGACTTCACCGCGAACGGCACGGATTCGACCGTCGACAAATTCGTCGCGCACTTCAACGCAGCGCAGCTCGGCGTAACCGCCGCATTCGACCAGAGCTCGCAGAAGATCGTCTTCACGCGCGATCCGAACAACGAGTCGCTCGCGCATCGCGCTGCGATCTTGGCGACACCCGGCGCCAAAGTTGCGCCGCCGTTCTCCATCTCGGACTCGAACTTCCCGGTCACGGGTTCCCTGGGGACGCCAACGACGTCGCTCTTGCAAGTGCTCGGTGCATCCGGGCTCGAGAAGGGCGTCGGTGGGCCGCCGCCGACTTCGTACGTCGGGGTCCCGCAAGACAACACCAACGCGTTCGGTGTGGGTGACAACGGCGCGGCGAACGCGCTGCTGCGGGTCTTCTCAGCGAGCGTCGGCGTCCCGTCGCTCCAGACGACTGGTGCAACCGCTGTCGGCATCGGCGCCGCAACCGTCGCCCCGACCGCGGGACAGCAGACCTTCGCCGCCATCAAGGTCGGCCAATCGCTCACGCTCGACGGCGGCACGGCGAATCAAGAGAACGTCGTCGTGACCGCCGTGAACCGCTCGACCGGGACGATCAGCTTCACGACGACGAAGGCACACGCTGTCGGCTTCTCGATCACCACTGCGCAGACGCAGACGCTGGGCTCCTACTACGGATCGCTGGTTAGCCAGGTCGGTCTCGACACGCAGACCGCGACAACCGGGAGCAGCACCCAGCAGAAGCTCGCCGGCAACATCGACTCGGTCCGCCAAAGCATCGACGGCATCAACATCGACGAAGAGACCCAGAACCTCGTCAAGTATCAGAACTCATACCAAGCAGCGGCCAAAACGATGAACGTCATCGAACAACTCCTCACGAGCGCGCTCGGTCTGATTCCGGGGGGATAACGCATGCGCATCGCCACGTCGACGATCTACGATCAGCAGATCATCGCGATCGACAATCAGAACGCGCTCTACGCACAGATCGGGCAATCGCTCTCGAGCGGCAAGCAGCTCACGAATCCGAGCGACGATCCGGCGCACATCGCGCAGGATCTCCAACTCCACACGACGATCCAGACGACGAACCAGCAGTCGACGAACGTGCAGAGCGCGATCAACGAGCTGACGACGACGGACAGCGCGCTGAGCAGTCTCACGAGCGTTCTCCAGAGTGCGCGAACCCTTGCGATTCAGGGGAACAGCGAGACGCTGACGGACTCGCAGCGCACGGCGATCGCCAATCAGATCGACGAGTTGGTGCAGCAATCCATTGCGATCGGAAATACCAAGTACGGCAGCAAGTACATCTTCGGCGGAACCGCCTCGACGGCCAATCCACCGGTCGTGCAGCAGGGCAATCCGATCCAGGCCGTCACGTTCAGCGGCAACGAGCAAGTCCAAGGCCAGCTGATCTACAACGGCCAGCAATTCGCGCTCTCGACGACGTTTCAGTCGGCGTTCAACTATCAGGCCTCGGACGGCTCGCCCGATGTGTTCCAAACGTTGATCAACCTGCGGAACTCGCTGATCAACAAGCCGGCCGTCGATCAAAGCGCCTCGCAGATCAACGCCGCGGGACAAACGGTCTACGGTCCGCAGGTGGGCGGCGTCGGGCCCGCGCCCACGACGCTCGCGCAAACGGCGTCCTTTCAGACGGCTCCCGTGCCGAGCGGCGGAAACTTTACGTTGCAACTCCACAGCAACGTGAACGGACAGGACGTCAGCCAGACCGTCACCGTCACCCCGGCGAGCGCGATCGACGACGGCATCGCGTCGCCCCCTGGTACGAGCCTAGTGCAGCAGATCAACGCGCTGACCGCGACGACGGGGATCACCGCGAAGTTCAACCCGGCTACGCAGAGCTTCTCATTGACCGGTACCGGAACGTTCTACGTCACGGACGTCAGCGGCAACCTGACGAAGGTTCTCAACCTGAACTCGCAAGCCGATTGGGTGCAGAACATCTCGACGCAGATCGGGACGATCGACCATACGCTCAATTCGGTACTGAACGCCCGCTCGGTGATCGGGGCGCGCATCCAGACATTGAGCTCGATCTCAGGTCAACTTCAGAGCGACACGACCGATAACACGAAGGTGGAGTCGGGTATCGAGGACACCGACGTCGCGGCGGCCACGTCGCGCTTCACGCAGACGCAGACGGCGCTCCAGGCCGCCTACATGACGACGACCCGCCTGGAATCCAAGACGCTCTTCGACTACCTAGGTTAGTGTGTGAGATGACGGAGTCCATCGTGGAAGCCGAAGCCGCCGACGTAGAGATCACCATAGACCTCCCGCGTTTCGGGACGATCACGTATCGTGAGTCGGAAGTGCTCGCTTTTCCGTGGGGCCTCCCGGGCTTCGGGACGCTGCGCCGGTTCCTGGCGCTGACGCTCGAAGGCCACGAGCCCTTCGTCTGGCTGCAGAGTCTCGACGATCATTCCGTCGCATTGCCGACCGCGGATCCGTGGCAAATCTTCCCGGACTATGCGCCGCAGCTTCCAAATTACGCGCTGGGTTCGCTCGCGATCGAGCGGCCCGAGGACTTCGTGATGCTCTGCGTCGTGCTCGTCACGGCCGGTGCAGCCGAGATGACGATGAACCTGCTTGCCCCGGTCGTCGTCAACCTGAAGACGCGGACCGCTCGTCAGGTAACCCTGGAGACGGGCGGGTACTCGGTGAAAACGCTGATACCTCGGAAGGCGCCCGCTGCACCGGCGGGAGCATAGCGCGAAGGCACGGAACACCGCCCCCCTCGGTCGTGGCCACGGAGGGCGTTGTCGGTGCTGGTCCTCAGTCGTAAGCTCAATCAAGCGATCATGATCGGTGACGACGTCCGGATCGTCGTCGTCGCGGTAGACCGCGATACGGTCAAGCTCGGGATCGAAGCCCCCCGCAGCATCCCCGTACACCGTTCCGAGGTGTACGAGGAGATCCAGCGCACGAACCGCGCCGCCGCCGGCGAGCCCGCAACTGGTGCAGCAGAAGGGGCGAAGGTCGCCGACCTCGGTCGTACCCGGCGCCCGAGCGGAAAGGGAAGCTCTCCCTAAAGTCGTCGCCTTTTGGCGCCGATGAACCCAAGGAGGACGGGTCAGGAAGTACCCGTCTGTTTCACACGTGTGATCATGGAGGAAATCAATGCCTGGAGTAGGCGGACTTTCTATCGCCAACAACCTGTTGGCGAACACAGCATCCCTCAACCTCAATAAGAACCAGTCGGCCCTCGCGCAGTCGGTTCAGCGGCTGTCGAGCGGTCTTCGCATCAACACCGCGGCGGACGACCCGTCGGGTCTCGCGATCGCCGAGTCGCTCCAAGCGCAGGTCAACGGCTTCGACCAGGCCTCGCGTAACGTCCAGGACGCGACGAACGCCGCGCAGGTCGCTGAAGGCGCACTGCAGACGACGACGGACATCCTGCAGCGCATCCGTACGCTGGCGGTCGAGGGATCGTCGGACATCGTGTCCACGTCGGACCGCGCGAACCTCCAGTCGGAAGTTCAGCAGCTCCTCCTCGAAGTCAACCGCATCTCGCAGAACACGAACTTCAACGGCCAGAACCTGCTCGACGGCTCGCACGCGGGCTTCCAGCAGCAGGTCGATGCCGCTGCGACGATCACCTCGAACTCCGACCTCGCGGGCGGCGGTACGCTCGTCGGCGGCACGTACGGCGCGACCTCGGGTTACCAGGTTTCGCTGAGCACGACGAACGCGTCGATCGCCGACGGTACGATCGAAGTCCAGGTTGCGCAGATCAGCTCGACCCTACAGGGCGTCATCGTCTCGTTCTTCACCAGCGGTGGCGCCTACGCGTCGAGCTCGCTCACCGGCGCCAGTGCGGTCTCGGCCGCGTCGAACCCGGCCGGCGGCGCCGTGCTCGGCACGGTCATCTTCCAGAATGGCGCGTACACGCAGGCGTATACGACGACCAGCAACGCCAGCGGTCTGCTCACCGTCGGTAAAAACGCGACGACCGGTCTCGCTGAGATCAAGGTCGACGGCGTCTCGATCGACATCGGCAACGTCGCCACGCTCGACGTCGGCGTCACGTCGTACGTCAAGGTCAGCCAGTACGTCGCAGCTCAGTCGAACCCGAACGCCCCGGCGTTCAACTTCCAGTCGGGCGCGTCGGAAGGCGCGACGATTCAGGTCGGCTTCATCTCGACGTCGACCAACTCGCTCCGCATCGCGAACATCAACCTCGTCGGCAACGCCGGTTTCGGCTCGCTGGCCTCGGAAGACGCGATCGGCCAGATCGACAACGCCCTGCAGTCGGTCCTCGCGCAACGTGCTCAGCTCGGTGCGACGATCGTTCGGCTCCAGGAAGACTCGAGCAACAACAACACCGCGTCGACCAACCTTCAGGCGTCGGAAGCGGCGATCCGCGACCTCAACGTCGGCGCCGAGACCACGAACTACACGCGGAACCAGATCCTCGTGCAGATCGGTACGTCGGTCCTCGCGCAGTCGAACCAGAACGCGCAGTCGGTTCTGGGCCTGCTCCGCTAAGTCGGATCCGGTTAACCACAGCAACGGGGGTCCGCTTCGGCGGGCCCCCCTCGCTTTTTCCGGGGGTCCGCCGATACCACAACGGAGGGGATTCCCGTGCCGCTAGAGATCGTCGACGAGTACCGCGAGACCGCGTTCGCGCAGTCCCAAACGGGTCTGCTCTTCAACCTTCCGGCGCCGCCGGACGAGTCCGAGCAGCTGCCCGCCGGCGTCAGCCTCTGCATGATCGTCAAGAACGAAGAACGCTTCTTGGCCGAGTGCCTGCGCAGCGTCGCCAACGACGTCGACGAGATCTGCATCGTCGACACCGGATCGACCGACCGCACGGTTGAGATTGCCGGCGAGTTCGGCGCGAAGATCGAGCATCACGCCTGGCGCGACGATTTCGCTTGGGCGAAGAACAAGGCCCTCGCCATGGCGACGCGCCGTTGGGTCCTGGTCTTGGACGCCGACGAAGAGATCGCGCCGGAGTCTCTTACGCTGCTGCGCGCGCTGCGCGAGACGCCGGCGGGCGTCACCGCAGTGTACGTCTCGATTCGCAACCTCATCGACGACGAAGCCGGCGCAGCGACGATGACGCACATGCTCCCGCGCATCTTCCCGAACACGCCGCGCATTCGGTATCGTAACCGCATCCACGAGTCGATCGCGCTCGATGGCGAGGGCGAAGTGAGAATCGTCGTCTCGCCGATCGTGATCATTCACAAAGGCTACGCCAAGGCGATCATCAAGGATCGTGACAAGACCAAGCGGAACGCGCCGCTGCTCACGCGCGCGCTCGAGGACGGCGGCGACGAAGAGTACTCGTATTTCAACTACGGGATTGCGGCGATTACCGGAGGCGACCTCGAGGCCGGTATCGAGGCGCTCGAAAAGTCGTTCACGTACATGAAGAGTGTGCGCTCGTTTCACTCGGTCGCATACGCGATGCTCGCTACCGCCTACACCGAGGCACGCAAGGACGGTGAGCGCGCGTTGGCCCTCCTCAACGAAGGTCTCGAGCGCTGCTTCGACCATCCGACGCTCATGTTTACGAAGGGCTACGTCCTTTCGCTGGAGCGGCGCTTCGATGAAGCGCGCGAATGGTATCAGCGCGCGATCGATACGCCCGCGGATGCGCGGCGGCACTTCGTCGTCGACGATGAGATCCGCCGCTGGAAGGCGCCGCTCAACGTCGGCGTCACGTTCCTCAAAGAGGGGCGCCACGAAGAGGCGTTGCCCTGGTTCGAGCGTGGGTTTGCCGCCAAGCCGGACTCGCCACGCTTGCGAACGATCCTGGCGGCCTGCTACGAACGGGTCGGACGTCCGTACGATGCCGAGCGGCTGCTGCGCGAAGCGACAGACGGTGGCGGTCCCGAGGCGTCCGTCGAGCTCGTGAATTTTTTGATGCGCCGGCGCCGTTTCGCAGAAGCGCTCGAGCTCGTCGATCGAGCGGAGATCGCGGCGCCGCGCGCGCGGGCGGCCCTGCAGCTCAGTGCCGCGATCGTGCTGCGTGACGAGCGCCTCGGCGATCCCGAGCCGTACGCGCGTCGCGCCATTGCGCTCGCGCCCGGCTTCGGCAAGGCGCTGACGTTCTTGGAGGAGTGGTACGCAGCCGCGGGGCGTGAAGCCGAGCGCGCGCAGCTGCGCGCCGCAGAGTTGAGCGCCCCACTCGTCGAGTTGGGCGATTTCATCCGTCGCACGCATCGCTTGCTCGAGGAGGGCCTGGCGGCAGAGGCGATCGATGTCGCGGAGGCCGGGCTGCGTATCGCACCGCACGACCCGCTCCTTCGCTACAACGCTGCGCTTGCGGCGGCACGGACCGGACGCGATGAGGATGCGCTCGCGCACCTCGACGCAATCGATCCGCAGGCGCAGAGTGCGAGCAGTGCGCTGGTGCTGCGCGCCGAGATCGCAGCACGAGCCGGGGATCTCGGTCGCGCGATGGCGGCGTTCGACGGTGTCGCAGCGCTCGTGACCCCCGACGAAGCGGTGATTCGTCGCGGCGCACTCGAGCTGGCGCAAGCGCTCATCGGCGCCGGTCGTCTCGACGACGCGGCCCACGTCGCGCAACGCGCTCTCGCCTGACGCGTGCTGCTCTTCGAAGAAGCGCCCGGCTACGGCGCGTACGTCTTGGCGCGCGTCCCTGGTGCTGAACCTGCACCGGACGCGTTTCGCGCGGTGCGTGGCGCGATTGCTACGGGCGTCGGTGTGCTCGGCGGCGTTGCAACGTACGGCACGGAACGGCGCTTCGGCTGGATGCTCGCGCCTGCACCTGTGAGCCCCCTCGGCTTCGAGCTGGTCTCGGTCGTGGCCAACGTCGGCGAGGCCGGCGTCGACG
>CAZABL010000024.1:0-43108 GCA_964483365.1 uncultured bacterium | reverse complement strand
GTCCTCGGCGACAAGCCCGTCCCCGCCTAGGCGGATTCTGCCGAACTCGCCTAGGCCCGTCGGGCAAAGCCCGACGGAACAGACTTAAATAGCTCCTCTCCTCCCCGCTGTAGCGCAGCGGAAGCGGCAAACCTCTTGTCAGGGCGTCCCCGATGCCCTACACTCTCGGGGTTGTCCTCCACCCGGCATCGAAGGGAGGGAGGTCAGCCCCTGTGCGCGAGTGGCGGAATTGGTAGACGCACTAGCTTGAGGGGCTAGCGCCTTCACCGGCGTGCTGGTTCGAGTCCAGTCTCGCGCACCAAGAACGATTCGCAACTGCGAAATTAAGGGAGCCGCCCGAAACAATCCGTCGCGACGCTTCGTAGCTCAGAGCGACCGACGAAGGGACGGCTTTCACGCTATGTGGTTGACGCGGTTTTCGATTCAGCGCCCCATTATCGTGGCGATGTTTTTCATTGCCTTGGCGGCCTTTGGGACGATCTCGTACCTGAACCTCGGCAAGAACTCGCAGCCCAACGTCAACTTCCCGGTCGTCGTGGTCGTCGCGAACTATCCCGGTGCGTCGCCCGCCGAGATGGAGCGCTTGATCATCAAGCCGATCGAAGATCAAGTCGACGGCATCGAGCACCTCGACGAAATGACCGCTACCGCGCAAGAAGGCACGGCGGTCGTCGTTGCGCAGTTCCAGCTCGGGACGAACCTCGACTTCGCAGCGATCGACATGCAGCGCCGCGTCGACACTGCGCGCGTCTACATGCCGTCCGACCTCGATCCGCCGCAGGTCATCAAGAACGGCGCCGACTCGCCGGTCCTCACGTACGCGGTCGATTCGAAGGTCCTCACCGCGCCGGCGCTCGCGGACATGCTCAACGATCGCGTGATCTCCGACATCCGCCACATTCCGAATGTCGTTACGGTGAATCTGAGCGGCGCGGCGGTGCGCGAGTTCGACGTCAGAGCAGATCCGCTGCGCTTAATGGGGGCGGGCGCAACGCTGACCGACGTGTTCAACGCGGTCCAGGTGAACAACGCCAACCTTCCCGGCGGACGGATCGATAAGCCGACGGTCGAGACGACCGTCTCGGTTCACGCCGAGATCAACGCCGCGTCCGATATCGGCGCGATCCCGCTCACCGTCCCGGGCGGGGCGCAAAAGGAGCTGCGCATCAGCGACGTCGCGGACGTCAGCGATACGCATCAAGAGCTGCGCCTCATCTCGCACATGAACGGTCAGCCGGGGCTGATCCTGGACATCAATCGCTCGATCACCTCTGACGAGGTCGGCGAGACGAAGCTGGTGCGCGCGCAGATGGCGGATATCATGAAGAAGTATCCGCAGATCGAGTTCCACGAGCTCTTCGCGCCGGCGGACTACACGCAGGCTTCGCTCAACGGCGTCAACCAGTCGTTGTTCGAGGGGATCGTGCTGACCGCGATCGTGCTCATGCTGTTCCTGCACGCCTGGCGCAACGCCGTCGTCGTCATGATCGCGATCCCGTCTTCGCTGCTCGCGACCTTCGTCGTCATGCGCGCAATGGGACTGACGCTCGACAACGTCTCGATGATGGGGCTCTCGCTGATCATCGGGATCCTCGTCGACGACTCGATCGTCGTGCTCGAGAACATCACGCGCCATCGTGACCTCGGGCAGGCTCCCGGCGAGGCGGCGATCACCGGCCGCACCGAGATCGGCGGCGCGGCGATCGCGATCACGCTCGTCGACGTCGTCGTCTTCCTGCCGCTCGCGTTCTTGAGCGGCTTCGTCGGCCAGTACATGAAGGAGTTCGGGATCGTCGTCACCGTCGCGACGCTCTTCTCGCTGTTCGTCTCCTTCACGCTCACGCCGATGCTCGCCGCGAAGTGGTCGGTGCTGCGACGCTCGGCCGCGCCGCCGCGAATGCTCGTCGGATTCCAGACGGGCTTCGAGCGCTTCAACGAGTGGTACCTCAAGCGCGCGCTGCCGCTCGCGCTCGGTCATCGCTGGCTCACCTTCTGGTTCAGCCTGCTGCTTGTACTCAACGCGATCGCGCTGGTCGCCGGCACCCAGGCAATGATGCAGTTCGCCGGCGTCGACATCGTGCTCGCGCTCATGACGCTGTCGTGGATTCCGCTCGGGCGAATGCTGCGCGGGCGCACCGTCGCCGGCGGCATTCGCATCAAAGGCTCCGATGCGCGTGCCTCGCTCGTCGCTGCCGGCAGCTGTGTCGTCGCGGCCGGCGCGATGTTCGCGCTCGCGGCGTTGCAGCTCAACGTGCAAACCGAGTTCGTCCCCGAGATGAAGATGGGCCAGGTTCACGGCGACCTCACCTATCCGGTCGGCACGCCGCTGGCTGTCACCGAAGCGACACTGGTGAAGTTCGAGAAAGCCGTCCTGCACGAGTTTCCGTCGAGCGTCGACACCGTTCGTACCTACGCCGGGACGAAGCCTGACGGATGGGGTTCGACCGACGGCGGCTTCGTCGGCAACTTCAACATCACGCTGAAAAAGGATCATCGCCGCGATCAGGATGCCGTGATCGAACGCCTGCGCGTGCTGCTTCCGCCGCTCGCGCCCGGCGCCGAACTGACCGTCTCCGGGCGTGGCGGCGGCGGCAGCGGTCTGCCGATCTCGTTCACGCTCTCCGGGCCGGCCGACGCGATCCAACCAGCCGCCGACAAGCTCGCCGCGTACATCAAATCGATCCCCGGCACCGTCAACGTGCAGACCGGAGCGGAGTACGCCGCGCCGCATTTGACGGTGCGGATCGATCCCGCGAAGGCTGCGGTGTTGGGCATCTCGCCGGGTGCTGCGGCGATCGCGGCGCGAACTGCCGTCGGCGGGACGATTCCGACCAAGGTTCGCACGTGGAACGGTCTGGTCAACGTCCTGTTGCGGTACCCGGTCGACGCACGCAACTCGATCGACGAGATCCAGCGCATCCCGGTGCGCGCCACCGACGGTTCGCTCGTCCCGCTCGGCCGCGTCGCGACGTTCACGTTCGATCGCGCGCCGACGAAGATCCAGCACGTCAGCAAACAGGTCATTCAACGCGTGAACGGCGACATCGACCGCTCGAAGACGACGCTGGGCGAGGTGATGGGGAAGGTCGACAAGCAGCTTCACACCCCGGGCTTCCTCCCCGCGGGCGTGACGCTCGGCGCCGAGGGTGACTCCAAGTTCTTCATGGAGTTCCTGTCGTCGATGGCGTTCGCGCTGCTGACGTCGGTTGCGCTGATCTACTGCCTGATGGTGATCTTGTACGGCTCGTTCGTCACCCCGTTCGTGATCATGTTCTCGATCCCGGTGGCGATCATCGGCGCGCTGCTCGCGCTGGGGCTCTCGCACCAGACGATCAACATCTTCTCGGCGATCGGGCTGATCATGCTCTTCGGACTGGTCGCGAAGAACGGGATCCTGCTTGTTGACTATGCGAACACGCTGCGCAAACGCGGACTCACGTACATCGAAGCGATCCTCACCGCGGGCGGGACGCGTCTACGCCCGATCGTGATGACCACGGCCGCGATGGTATGCGGGATGCTTCCGCTCGCGACAGGACACACCGAAGGCGGAGAGATCCGGCAATCGATGGGGATCGTGCTGATCGGCGGGTTGCTCAGCTCTCTCTTCCTTACCCTGTTCCTCGTCCCGGCGACCTACGTGACCGCGAATCACCTTGCCGCCTGGTTCGCCAACCGCCGCACGCGGCGCGTGGGGCCCCCGCCGCACGGTGAGGGGATGCTGGTGCCGCCGATGCCCGCAAGAGCGTTGACTGAGTAAAAACGAGCTAGGGCAATCTTAGAATTCCCTGGGAACGGGTAACCAATCTTCCGGCAACCAGCGTCCGGAGGAACTCGTACTCGATGACAATCTCACTCAAGCGACGGATGTCCACGTTGGCTGCGGCATCGCTCCTCGCCGCGAGCGTCGATGGAGCGGTGCTCGCACAAGCGGTCACAGTTCAGCTCAACGGGAACACCCTCAATCTCAGCCCCGCGCCGACGGAACGGGCGGGCCGCGTCTTCGTCCCGCTGCGCGGCGTATTCGAGAATCTCGGTGCCAGCGTCGTCTACGCGAACGGCACGATCAACGCACAGGGGCGCGGACACAGCGTTTCCCTGCACATCGGCTCGACCGCGGCGACGGTCGACGGTCAAGGCGTGAATGTCGATGTCGCCCCGTTCATCATCGGCGCCTCGACCTACGTCCCGCTGCGCTTCGTCTCGCAGGCACTTGGGGCGACGGTGAATTGGGACAACGGCAACCGCATCGTCTCGATCGCCGCGAACGGTGCCAACGTCGCCAACAACCCGCCGCCGCAAAACGTCACCCCGGCGAACAATGCGAACAGCAATATCGGGCTCACCAATCGGATCCCGGCGCCCGGCTCGACCGTGACCGGCCGGCGGCCGACGATCGAAGCGGAGTTCACGAATACCACCGCCGATCAGAATAGCGTCCACGTCACGGTCGACGGAAACGACGTCTCCAGCGACTCGACCCGCACCGAACGCGGCTTCGCGTACGCACCGCGCAACCCGCTGCTGCGCGGAAACCACACGGTGAGGGTGACCGGTCGCGACGTCGCGGGCGCGAACTTCAGCCGCCAGTGGACGTTCACCGTCGAGGGTTCGGCGACGGGAGCCAACAGCGTCAGCAACCTCACGCCGGCGGACGGCGACACGGTCGGGACGTCGTTCACCGTCGCGGGCCATACGCGGCCCAATGCACGCGTCGTCGTGCAGCTCGGGACCACGTCGCAGCAGGTCGGGAGCATCGGCCAGCTCATCGGCGCGGTGCTCGGCGGGAACGCCGGTGCGAACGGCGCAGCCCAAACGTTTCAGCGCACGATCACGGCCGACGGGAACGGCGCGTTCTCGCTGCCAGTCAGTGTGAGCGCGGCGAGCGGGAGCAACGTGCTTCTGGTCGTGCAGTCGACGGATCCGCAGACCGGCGAGGCGGCGCAGGCCCAGTCCCGCCTCACCGTTCGGTAACCGCTGGGTCATCCTGAGCCTGTCGAAGGGCTCAGGGTCACGGCGAGCGCGGCGCGAAGAGCGCCGGGATGGGGTCTCGTGTCGCGCTCGTCACCGGCGCCGCTTCCGGCCTGGCTCGCGGCGTCGCGCTCGCGCTCGCGCGCGACGGCCACCGCGTCGCCTTCACCTATCGCCCGACGGGGACCGCGCCCGACGCGACGCTCGCGCTCGTCCGTCCGTACGACCCGGGCGCGCTCGCCGTCCCCGCCGACTTCACCGAGCCGGATGCCGCCGCCGAGGTCGTTCGCGCTGCCGAAGCGGAGCGCGGCCTGATCGATATCGTCGTCCATGCGGTCGGACCGATCGTCGTCAAGCGATTCGAACGCTGCACGCCCGATGACGCGCGTGCGATGATCGACGAGAACCTTCGCTCGGCGATCGCTTTGGCGTTCGCCGTGCTTCCTGGGATGCGCGAGCGGCGGTTCGGCCGTCTCGTCTTTTTCGGAATGAACGGTTCCCACGTGACGCAGCCCGCGCGCGGGATGGCGCTTTACGGTGCGGCGAAAGCCGGAGTGGTGACGTTCGCTCGCGCGCTCGCGCTCGAGGAAGCGCGCTACGGGATCTCCGTCAACGTGATCGAGCCGGGCGACATCCGCGACAAGGACGCGGACCGCGCCGCGGCACGTGCGATTCCAGCGAAAAATCCCACCGGGCACGCGGGCTCCTGGGAGGATGTCGCGGAGGCGGTCCGGTTCGCGGTCGCCGACGACAACGGTTTCTTGAACGGGATGGTGCTGGGCGTGAACGGTGGGCTGACGGAGCCGCACGAGTGAGATACGCGACGTACGCGATCGTCGGCTTCGTCACGCTCGCGCGCGCGATCGCCGCCGCCAAAGTCCCGCTCACCGGCGACGAGGCGTACTACTGGGAGTGGGCCAAGCACATCGCGCTGGGCTACGTCGATCATCCCCCGATGGTCGCGTACTTGATCTTGCCGTTCGCATGGGTGACGGCGAACCCGTTCTTCGTGCGGCTCGGCTTCCTGCTCTGCGGCGTCGTCGCGACGCTTGCCGCGGCAGGCGCGACCAAGCGTCTATGCGGCGCGGACGAGCGCGCAGGCATGGTGACCGCGCTCGCGATGACGCTTGCGCCGATGCTCTCGGTCGGCTTCGTGCTTGCGACGCCGGACGGGCCCCTGATGGCGGGCTGGGCGCTGTGCCTGTACTTGACGGTGCGCGCGTCGCAGACGCGCGCGCGGCGCGACTACGTGCTGCTGGGTGCTGCGATCGCGTTCGCGCTGCTCTCGAAGATGTTCGCCTGGGCGCTGGTGTTCGGGATCGTCGCGTGGTCGCTCGCGCCGCGCCGGCGCGCGCTGTGGAACGAGGGCTTGGGTCTCTCGTTCGCGGTCGCGTTCATCTTGTATCTGCCGTTTCTGCTGTGGAACGCGGAGAACCACTGGATCAGCTTCGTCTTCACGTTCGAGCAACGGCACGTCTCCGAACCGTCGCTGATCCGGCCGTTCGTGTATACGCTGCTCGCGCTCTCCGGCGCGTACTCGCCGGGTCTGTGGATCGCCGCGCTGATCGTCCTCGCGCGTCCGCGCAACGCGCTGATCGGTTGGACCGCGATCCCGCTCGCCGTCCTCTTGATCTTGCTGAATTTCCATGAGCGCGTCGAGCTGCATTGGATCTTCGGTCCGTACGTCTCGTGCACGATCGGGATGGGGCTGTGGTTTGTCGCGCTCTCGCACCGGTCGCGCGTCCTGTGGGCGACGGCTGCGGCCGTCCCGTCCGCGGTGCTGATCCCGTTTCTGTTCGCCGCCGCTGCCTTTCCCGGCCAGCTCTACCAGCAGTTCCTCGCGACCGGCTCGACGCTGCGCAACAGCGGACCGTTCGAGATCTTCACGTACTGGCCGCTCGCGCAGGACGTGAAACGGATGGCCGATGCGAACGACGCCGTCGTCGTCACGGACGGCTACGGGTTCTCGTCGCAGATGGACTATGAAGCGGGGATACCGCCGGTCGTGATCGGCTACGCGCACCAAGGACAGGAAGCACGGCGTTGGTACGACGCCGCGATGCAGCCCAAGCGCCTGCTATTCGTCGACAAGGAACCGCTCGTGCCGCGGCCTGGGCATCCGGCCGACAAAGACGGGCGTCCCGACTTTGCGCGCCAACTGAAACTCGCGTGCGCCGCGGTGCGCGCTGGTCCGGCGTTGTCGTACTCGTACACCGATCCAACCGGACACACCGTTCCCGCGCGGACGTATTTCCTGACCTGGTGCGAGGACCCGCGTCCCGACGCGCTGCGTATTCTTCGCTGGGACGGCGCCGGCTCGACGCGCCGGACGGCCCAATCTCCCTTGACCGACGGAGCGGATCTTTGAGCGACCATCGTCCCTTCGCGCTGCCGGGCGCAACGCCGCAGTACGGCCCCGACAAGGCCGTCGACGTGCTGCATATCGATCTGCAGCTCCGTCCCGATCTGGAGCGCCACCGGCTCGACGGGATCTGCACGACACGCGTGCGCGCGATCGAGGACGGTGTGCACCGGCTCGTCCTCGACGCCGTCGATCTCGACGTGCGCGCGGTACGCGATGATGAGGGTCGCGCAATCCCGTTCCGCTCGACGAGCGAGTCGCTCGAGCTCATGCTCGAGCCGCCGCTGCGCCGCGACACCGAGCTCGTCTTCGCCGTCGAGTACGTGGTCGAGAATCCGCGCCGCGGTCTGTACTTCGTCGACAGCGAGCCCAAACATGTGTGGACGCAGAGCCAGGACTCCGACGCGCGCTTCTGGTTCCCGTGCTTCGACTATCCGGCCGAGAAGCAGACGACGTCGGCGACGATCATCGTTCCGCGCGGGATGTTCGCGCTTGCGAACGGGGCGCTGATTTCAAAAACCGAGGGACAGGCCGAGACCGTCTACCGGTACGAGCAGAGCATCCCGCACGCGACGTATCTCGTCACGATGGTCGCCGGACCGTTCAGCGAGGTCCCGCAGCAGCACGATCGGGTGCCGGTCTTCTATTACACGCTTCCCGGCCGTGAGGCGGACGGCGAACGCGCCTTCGGCAACACGCCGCGGATGCTCGACGTCTTCGAGCGCGCGATCGGGGTCCCGTATCCGTATGCGCGCTACTCGCAGATCGCGGTCGCCGACTTCATCTTCGGCGGGATGGAGAACACGACCGCGACGACGCAGACCGACCGCGTCTTGCACGACGAGCGCGCGCATCTCGACTACTCGGCCGACTTTCTGGTCTCGCACGAGCTCGCACACCAATGGTTCGGCGACTTGGTGACGTGCCGCGATTGGGCGCAGGCGTGGCTCAACGAGGGTTTCGCGACCTATTTCGAAGCCGTCTGGCTCGAGGCCGACAAGGGCTGGGACGAGTACCTCTACGACGTCTACAGCGTCGTGCAGCGCTATCTCGAGGAAGACGAGGAGCGCTATCGCCGTCCGATCGTCTGCAACGTCTATCGTGATCCGATCGAACTGTTCGACCGCCATCTCTACGAGAAGGGCGGCGCGGTGCTGCACATGCTGCGCGGCGAGCTCGGCTGGGAGCGGATGCGGCGCTCGCTGCGCCGCTACGTGCACGACAACGCGCAGCGCAACGTCGAGACGATCGACCTGGTGCGCGCGATCGAGCGGGAAACCGGTCGGAACACGCGCCGCTTTTTCGCGCAATGGGTGGAGCGTGGCGGTCATCCCGAGCTCGAGATCTCCTATCGCTGGGACGGCGAGCACAACACCGCGCTGGTCACGATCGCGCAGAAGCAGACGATCGACGAGCGGCACCCGGCCTACGAGTTCGACATCGACGTCGGCTTCGTGCTCGAGGCGCGCGATGAGATCCGAGTCGACTTCGGCGACGTTGCCCTTCCCGGCGAGACGCGCGTGCGGCTGCACGTCGAGCGCGCGCCGCAGAGCTTCGCGATCTCGCTCGAACGCGAGCCGGCGCTCGTGCGCGTCGATCCCGCGATGTACATTCTCTCGGCGACGACATGGAAGCTCGGCGCGGACATGCTCGCTGCGATCCTGCGGGCCGATCCGTCGCCGCTCGCGCGCATCCGCGCCGCGAACGCGCTGGTGAAGGACGGCAGCCGGATCGCACGCGATTCGCTTGCCTCGGCGCTCGCGCGCGATCCGTTCTGGGGTGTCGGCGTTGAGATCGCGGCGGGATTCGGCGGTTCGCTCGCGCCCTCGGCGCGCGATGCGCTGCTCGCGAACGTCGTGCATCCACATCCGAAAGTGCGGCGCGCGGTCGCCGACGCACTCGGCAACTTCCGCGAGCCCGAGGTCGCAGACGCGCTGCTCGGCCTCCGTGACGATCCGTCGTACTTCGTGATCGCCGCCGCGCTGAACTCGCTTGGGAAAACGCGCGATCCGCGTGCGTTCGACGCCCTCCTCGCCGGTTTGGAGACGCCGTCGTGGAATGAAACGATCGCAGCGGGAGCGGTTCGTGGGCTCGGCGAGCTCGCCGACCCGCGCGCGCTCGATCCGCTCGTCGACGCACTCGCGCCCGAGCGTCCCGAGCCGCTGCGGCGCGCTACGGTCGGCGCGATCGCGCGCTTGGGAACGCTGGTCGAGAGCGTGCGCACGCCGGCAGTCGAAGCCGTCGAGCGCGCGCTCCGCGATCGCGCGTACCTCGTCCGGGTCGCGGCGTACGCCGCAGCCGAACGTCTTGCCGACAAACGGCTCCTCGGCACCCTTGACACTCTCGCGGTAACCGAGAGCGACGGACGCTTGCGCCGCGACGCGGCCGAAGCGGCGATCCGCATCCGCGAGGCGCAACAGAAGCCTGCCGAGCTCGCGCAGCTGCGCGAAGAGCTCGACCGCCTGCGCGCCGAGTCGCAGACGCTGCGCGAACGAATCGACGAGCTCACCACGAAATGAACCTGGGTTCCCGCCTCGCCACTGCGGCGCTCGCGCTCGCGGTGCTTTCTTCGTGCGCCCACCGCTCGATCGCGCCGCGCGTGCGATCGTCGACCCCGCCGACGCCGATCGCGGCGGCGCCGCATGCACCGCAGTGGAGCGCCGACGATCTGCGCGCGCTGCGCGCACAGCTCGGCTCGGCGCTCGGCGCTTCGGCACTCGCCACCAGCGGGATCGCGATCCTCGACGCGCAGGGTCGTCCCTTGTTCGAGCGGCGCGAGCGCAGCGCGATGACGCCCGCGTCGACGTTCAAGCTCCTCGTCGGGGCGACGTCGCTGCAGACGCTCGGGCCGAACTTTCGTTTCTCGACGACCTTCGAGACCGACGACGATCCGCGCGATGGCGCGATCGACGGCGACCTCTACTTGGTCGGCAGCGGCGATCCGACGCTCACCCGCGACGACTTGCGTGCGGGCGCGGCGACGGTCGCGCGCGACATCCATCGTATCGACGGCGCGCTCGTCACCGACGCGAGTCTGTTTTCGGGTCCCGAGGTGAACCGTGCGTGGGACCCCGACGATCTGCAGTATGGATACGCCGCCGGGACGAGCGCCCTTTCGCTCGATCAGGGGACCGTCGAAATCCATCTCGTTCCGACGAGCGTCGGCGCACCGGCGCGGGTGCGCGTCGTTCCCGCATCGACCGACGTGCGCACGACCGGCGCGGTCACGACGTCCTATTCGACGCTGCTCAACATTCTGCGGGCGCCCGATCGCAACGACTTCACGCTCTCGGGCCGCATCGCCGCGGGCGCCGAGCAGTCGTTCTGGACGCCGGTGATCAATCAGCCGCGCTACGTCGCGGGCGTCGCGCGCGAGATGCTGCGGGAGCGCGGCGTCGCGATCGACCGGAACGACCGCGCCGGCGTCGCGCCGGTCGTCCCGTTCGTGCTCTGGCATCACCGCTCCGTACCGCTGCAGGCGATCGTCCATCAGATGTTCGTCGAGTCGAACAACCACTTCGCCGAGCAGTTGCTGCGCACGGTCGGCGCGACGCGTGGCGCAGGGACTGAGGCGAGCGGTGCGATCGTCGAGCGCGCGGTGCTGCAGCGCGCGGGCGCACCGCAGAACGGCCTACGGATCGTCGACGGCAGCGGGCTCGCGCCGAGCGATCGCGTCGCGCCGCTCACGCTGGCGACGCTGCTCGCGCGCACCGCGGTCGAACCGATCGGCGAGGTCTTCGTCAACGCGCTGCCGCGGGTCGGGATCGAAGGCACCGTGCGCTACCGCCCGCTGACCGACGGCTTGGGCCGCGTGCGCGCGAAGAGCGGTCACATCGAGAACGTGAACGCGCTCGCGGGCTACGTGCAGACGCGTCACCACGGCCGCGTCTCGTTCGCGATCATCGTTAACGACCGCCGCGCCGACGACGGCCCCGTCGACGACGGGATCGACAAGGCCCTCGACATCCTCGCCCGCAGCTGATGCTCAGCGCGAACGCATCTCGTAGCTGAAGAAGACGCTGCGGGCGGGGAGTCCGAAAAGCTCGGTCGCGGCCGCGCCGGTGTAAGCCGCGTACGCGCTCGCCGGCGCGTACGCGTTCAAGGCGAGCGGGGCGCCTTCATAGCGTAGCCCTTGCGAGAACGCCCACTGGTTGAAGAGGTTGTCGACGGCGATCGTAAACGTGCCGCGCCCAACCGGTGCGCTCAAGCGCAGGTCGCTGTACGCATACGCGGGCAAATCTTTCGTGTTTCCGGCCGACGTCCAGTGGTACGTGTAACGGACTTCGAGATCGCGCGTGACGAGGCGATCGAGCGCGAGATCGAGCGTGTGCAGCGGGAGACGGGGAAGCTGACTTCCGGGGACGAGCGAATGGTTTGCCTTCAGCAGTGCGACCGGCGCCTCGAGCAGCGCCGTCGAGTCGGTCGACCAGTCATAGTCGAGGAAGGTCCGGCGGTCGAAACGCTGGCGCCCGGAGAGCAGCATCCCGCGCGCGCGCAGTGTCCCGACGTTGAACGTTCCGGTCAAACCGACGAGCCCTTCGGAACCCGCGCCACAGGCGGCGTTGATCTCGGTCGTCATCTGCGTGAGGTAGGCGGGATCGATAAACGCGGTCCCGCTCTGCGCGAGCGGAACGATCGTCGAGTACAGCTTGTCGTGGATCGCGACGTCGTACAGCGTGAGCTGCGCTTGTGAATCGCCGCCGAAGCCGTGTCCGTAGGCGAACTCCTCGTCGACCCCGCGCTCCGGATGAAGGGAGGCGCTGCTCGGCGCCGCGCCGATCGCATTGAGTCCCCCGCACGAGATCGCGGCCCCGCCGCCCGCGCCGCCCAACGGTTTGGCGACGAACGGTTGATCGAGCATCGATCCTGAGGGCTGCGTCGTCGTCGCGCCGGCGGAGAGACGCAGCACATCGCGCGCCGACGGCGCGTAGACGATCGACGCGCGCGGATCGAGCGACGTCGTGTTCGTCTGCGTTGCGGTCTGCACCAGCGCGTCGGTGAAGACCGACAACGGCGAGGCGGGGACGTGGTAGACGTCGCGCAGCGCCCAACCGCTTTGGTGCACGATCGGGGCGCCCAGGCTCGTCGCTCCCGCCGAGGTCTGAAAGAGATCGTAGGCGAGGTTGAGGTAGGAGTACCCGATCCCGATCGTGTTCGTGCGGCTGGTGACGTCGTAACGCAGGCTCGCGCCGCTCTCGGTTTCGCGTTGGTCGCGGTGGAGGCGCTGCGGACTGTCACCTGGCGCGGCGACGAACGGCAGCGCGTCCGTACGATCGACGACGTCGTCGTAGCTGTTCGTGAACGCGTCGACCTGCAGCGTCGCCGCGCCGCGTACGCGCTCGAGATGGAGGCCGGCATCGAAGATGTCGAGCGTCTGAAACGCGGGACCTGCGCCGTCGTAGCCGGTGTTGAACGCGGCATACTGTTGCGGGCTCTGACAGGTCGTTCCGCCGTCGGGCGTTCCGCCCTGGCCGAACCCGTTGGGTTGGCCGTTCGCGTTCGTCGCGACGAACGTTCCGGCGGGGCACGCGGGAAGCGACGGATACTTCGCCGGGCTGTACTTCGAGAGCAGGAGGTTGCCGAACGCGAGCGCGGGCGCGGTGTCGAGATAGTCGCCATCGCCGTTTCCGCTCTTGTTCTCCCACATGTGCGCCGCAAGCGTCGTGGCCGTGAGCGTCGTGCCGGGGTCGAGCTGATAGCGCAGCTTCGCGAGCCCGCTGTGTACCGTCGCGCTGCTGTCGTCGTCGTATAAACCGAGCGCGCGCACCGCGGGCGCCGTCGCCGACTGATCGTATGCGGCGCCGGGTTGATAGATCGCCTGATGATGGATGGGTCCATCCGCGCCGGTCACGCCGTATGCGAACGCATAGCCGAGACGGCCCTGCGTTCCGGTCGCGCGCAACGTCGTCGTGCTGCGGTCGAACGTCCCCCACCCTTGGAGCGCGGAGAATTCCGGCTGCGCCGTCGGCTCGAGCGTCTGGAAGTTCACGACGCCGCCGATCGCACTCGTGGCGAGCAGATTGCTCCCGGAGCCATACGTCACGGTTGCGCCGCGTAGCACCGCGAGCGGCGAGATCTGCGCGTTGTATCCGCCCGGGAAGCCAAGCGCGATCGGGTGTCCGTCGAACGCGGTCGTCGTCTCGAGGACCCCGATGCCGCGGACCTGCAGCGGGATGTCGTCGGCGAGCGATGCGGTGTCGCCCGCAATCGAGTTCGTGATCCCCGGAAGCTCGCGGAGCGCGTCGCCGGCACGCGCGACGCCGGCTTGCGCGAGCGTCTCGGTGGAAAGCGTGCGCGAGATCGTACTCGCACGCTGCAGCGAGGACGCCTGGACCGTCGACGTCGCGCCGATCACGTGCATCGCGTTTGCGCTCGGTGCACGGCCAAGCGCGAGCGTGACCGTGGTTTCGCTGTCCGCGACGAGCGTGAGGTCCGCGCTCTCCGCCGGTTGGTATCCGTCACGCTCGGCGCGCAGGCGGCGCACACCTGGCGCCGCGCCGGTAAGGCGAAATCTCCCGTGTGCGTCGGTGATCGCGCTGCGCGGTTCGCCGCCCTCGACGATCACGTGCGCGTTGACGAGCGGGAGTCCGCTCCCAGAATCGATGACCGTCCCCGCGATCATCGCGGTCGTCTGCGCGCACGTCGCTCCGAAGGACCCGAAGAAGAACGCGACGACCAAGATCGACGCATAGCGGCGAGCGAGCGGCGAAGACATGGCGGGGATGTGAGCCAAGGAGGCGCGCCGAACCTTCGTGAGTGCTGACCGCCCTCGATCCCGAGCTCCTCGCGCGCGTTCTCTCGCGCGCCTTGCGGCACGGCGGTGACTTCGCCGACATCTTCTTCGAACACAAGCTCACGCAGACGTTTCGGCTCCAGGAAGGAGCGGTGCGTGAGGCCTCGCTCACGATCGCGCGGGGCGCCGGCGTGCGCGTCGTACGCGGTGAGCGCGCGGGGTACGCGTACTCCGACGACCTCGACGAGCAGGCGCTGTTGCGCGCCGCGGATGCAGCATCGCTGATCGTCCGCGACGGACGCGCGCAGACCGATACGATCGATCTCTCGCCGCAGGTCGCGCCGGCGCTCTACGAACCGCATCCCGACGAGCCGGCGGACTCGGCGCGATACATCGACTTGCTCGCGCGTGCCGACGTCGCTGCCCGGGCGGTCGATCCGCACGTCGCTGCAGTCAACGCGTTCATCACCGACGAGCTGCAGTACGTCCAGATCGCGACCAGCGACGGGTTGCTCGTCCAGGACCGCCGACCGCTCGTCACGCTCGGCGTGCAGGTCGTCGCCAGAGACGGCGCGCGACGGGAGAACGGCTACGTCGGTGACGGAGGCCGCACCAGCATCGATATCTTCAGCGTCAAGTCTCCTGAGGCGATCGCGCGGGAGTCGGCACGCATCGCGACGACCAAGCTCAGCGCGCTCGATGCGCCGGCCGGCGAGATGCCCGTCGTCATCGGCGCCGGTGGCGGCGGGGTGCTGCTGCACGAGGCGGTCGGGCACGGCCTCGAAGCCGACTTCAACCGCAAGGGCACGTCGCTGTACAGCGGGCGCGTCGGCGAGCGCGTCGCGAGCGATCTGGTGACGATCTTCGACGACGGCGATCTCCCCGGCGAGCGCGGAACCGTCGCAGTCGACGACGAGGGAACGCCCGGCCAGCACAAGGTTCTGGTCGAGAACGGAATCCTGTGCGGCTACATGCAGGACCGTCTCAACGCGCGCTTGATGGGCGTCGCCTCGACCGGGAGCGGACGGCGACAATCGTTCCGTGTGCTGCCGCAGCCGCGCATGTGCAACACGCACATGCCGTCGGGCGAGAGTACGCCCGAAGAGATCCTCGCGTCGATCGATCGCGGCCTCTACGCGGTCTCGTTTGCCGGCGGGCAGGTCGAGATCAGCAAAGGTGACTTTGTCTTCATGGTCGCGGAAGGCTATCTGATCGAGAACGGCAGGATCGCAGCGCCCGTGCGTGGCGCAACGCTGATCGGGAACGGCCCCGACGCGATGACGAAGGTGACGATGGTCGGCAACGACGCGCGTTTGGCGAATCGCCACTACACCTGTGGAAAGGCCGGACAGTACGTCCCGGTCGGCGTCGGGACGCCGACGATCAAGCTCGCCGCGTGCACGGTCGGAGGGACGGCATGATCGATCCACGCGACGAGGCGCTCGGCCTCGCGGAGCGCGCGCTCGCGGCGCTCGTCGCAGCCGGGGCGAGCGATGCGGACGCGACGGTGACGATCGCCGATCGTTTTGCCTGCCGCGCGCGCGGCGCCGAGCTCACGCAGCTCGAGCGTTCGCGCGGGCGCAGCCTGTCAGCGCGCGCCTTCCTCGGCAAGCGTCGTGCTTCGCTGACGACGAGCGATCTCACCGATACCGGGATCGCGGCGCTCGCGCGGCGCGTCGTCGCAGCTGCGCGCTACGTCGGCGAAGATCCGCACGCTGGACTTCCCGACGAAGTCGAAGCCGGTGAGCTCTGCGATCACGATCTGTTCACCTCGGCGCCCGACGTCGCAGCGCGGGTCGACGAAGAGAAGATCGACGACGCCCTGACGATCGAGCGCGCGGTGCGCGCCGCGGACGGCCGCATCGACAACTCGGAGGGCGCGCGCGTCAGCGACGCGATCGCGTCCAGCGCCCTGGTGAACACGCGCGGATTTCGCGGCGTGACGCAGGAGACGACCGTCTCGCGCAGCGCCGCGCCGGTCGCGCGCGACGGCGAGAGCAAACGGATCGGACACTACGGGTCGAGCTCACGCAGCTGGGCGACGCTCGAGTCGACGCAGTCGATCGCGCTCCAGGCCGCCCATCGCGCGCTCGCGCTGATCGGTGCGCGCAAGCCGCCGACGATGCGCGTCCCGGTGATCTTCGAGCGCGACGTCGCCGGGCGCGTCCTCGAGGACATCTTCGCCGCGATCAGCGCGGCGAACGTCGCGATCGGAAACTCCTGGCTCGCCGAACGTCTCGGCGAGCGTCTGGGCAGCGAGCTCGTCACGCTCGTCGACGACGGCCTCTTGCGCGGCGGCTTGGGAACCGCGCCGTTCGACGCCGAGGGGACGCCGACGCGTGAAACCGTCGTGATGGAGCGCGGCGTGCTGCGCACGTATCTGAGCGACGTCTATTGGGGACGTCGCCTGAGGATGCGCTCGACCGGGAACGCCTCGGGCAGCGGCGTCGGCGCGACGAATTTTTTCCTTGCCCCGCAAGGCGGAACGCTCGACGAGCTCGTCGCCGCGACGCCGCGCGGGATCTTGGTGCTCGACACGATCGGCTTCGCGACCGAACACGCGAGCGGCATCTACAGCCGCGGTGCGAAGGGGATCGTGATCGAGGACGGTGAGCCGCGTTATCCCGTCGACGAGTTCACGATCGCCGCGACGTTTCCGGAGATGCTCGCCGGAATCGACGCGGTCGCGGGCGACCTGCGCTTCGACGGAACGATCGTTTCGCCGTCGTTCCGTGTCGCGGAGATGCAGATCAGCGGGACATGAGCAGCCGGCGCACCGCGGTGAGGCGGGCGACGACCGGCGGCCGCTGCACGCCGAACACCTCGAGCGGTTCGCGCTTCCCGCGCACCGCATGCGAGCCCAGCGGTCGCACCACGTAGCGCGCCGGATCGCGCAGACGCTGCAGCACCTCGCCCGTCGCAACGACCGGCGCGCCAAGACGTTTGGACAGACCCTCGACGCGCTTTGCCGTGTTGACGGTGTTGGAGACGACGGTCGTGTCGATGTGCCGGTCGTCGCCCACGGTACCGAACGTCACGACGCCGGCGTGCATCCCGATGCCGACCTGGATCGGCGGACCGACGCCCGTCGCGTTGAACGTACGCACCGCATCCTGCAGCGCGAGCCCCGCATCGAGCGCGTCTTCGACGGTGCGTGGAAAGAGCGCCATATATCCGTCGCCGAGATACTTGTCGATCGTGCCGTGATGTTTGCGCACCACGTCGGCGGAGAGGCGGAAGAACTCCGCGACGAGCGTGAACGCGACGTCGGAGGGAAGCTGCTCGGTGAGCGCCGTCGAGTCGCGGATGTCGGCGAACAGGATCGTCATGTGCTCGGTCCCGCTCTTGCCGACGGTGATCTCCTCGAGCGAGTCGCCTAAACGGTCGTACAGCGTGCGCGGGATGAAGCGGCCTTTCGCGGCGCTCTCCCGCTCGAGCAGCGCCAGCATACGCGCGGGTTCGTCGCGGGTTGAGGCGACGAGCGCCCAGGCGAAACGAGCCGCCGCGGCGAGTCCCAGGATCGCGACGACGCCGATGAGGACGCTGTCACCGCCGAGGACGTCGGCGATGGTAGCGATCGTCGCGGCGAGGGCCGATTCCGCAGCGGCTTGCACTTGGCGCAGGGCGCGCCCGCTTGCGGCAGCCACCAGTGCCAGCATCCCGAGGGAGCCCGCGGTGACCGCTGTGAGCGAAGTCATCGTCTTCTAGCATGCCTCGGGGAAGATCGTTTCGTGAACAGGCGAGCGTACGACCGCCGCCCTCGGCGGCCGGTCGGTTCGCCCACTCTGCGAGGACCGTCAACCCAGAATACCGTACGCATCGCTAATGGCGACGGCACCTTCGATCGGGACCCAGCTGGTGATGCGGCTGGAGACTCCAAATGAACCGGGCTCTTTCGGGCTGCTTGCACAGGCGATCGGCGACGCCGGGGGGATGGTCGGCGCGGTCGACACCCGGACGGTCGGAAAAGCGTCGATCGTCCGCGATGTGACGGTCACGGTCCCCAGTGAGCTGGTCGGTGACCAGGTCCGGCGCTCGGTCGAGCGCCTCCCCGGGGTCCGGCTGCTCAACATCTCGGACTCGACCTTCCTGGCCCATCTGGGCGGAAAGATCCGGACCGGGATCACCCGGCCGGTCAAGACCCGCCAGGACCTCTCGACGGTCTACACGCCGGGCGTCGCGCGCGTCTCGAGCGCGATTGCGAATGACCCCTCGAAGGCTTATGCGCTGACGATCAAGCGCAACACGGTCGCCGTCGTCAGCGACGGCACCGCCGTCCTCGGGCTCGGCGACATCGGGCCGTACGGCGCGGCGCCGGTGATGGAGGGCAAGTGCATGCTCTTCAAGCAGTTCGCCGACATCGACGCGTTCCCGATCTGCCTGGATACGAAGAACGTCGACGAGATCGTCGAGACCGTCAAGCGCATCGCGCCGATCTTCGGCGGGATCAACCTCGAAGACATCAGCGCGCCGCGCTGCTTCGAGGTCGAGCGCCGGCTGATCGAAGAGCTCGACATCCCGGTGATGCACGACGACCAGCACGGCACTGCGGTCGTCATCCTCGCCGCGCTCCTGAACGCAGCCGCAGTCGTCGGGAAGCGGATGGAGGATCTCACGATCGTCCTGACCGGGAGCGGCGCCGCGGGAACCGCGACGATCAAGATGCTGCTCGCCGCCGGTGTGCGCGACGTGATCGCGGTCGACCGCGAGGGTGCGCTCAACCGCGCGCAGGCGTACGACAACCCGCACTGGACGTGGCTCGCCGAGCACACGAACCGCGAGAACCGGCGCGGCTCCCTCAAGGATGTCCTCAAGGGTGCAGACGTCTTCATCGGCGTGAGCGCACCCGGCATCTTGCAGCCCGAGTGGCTCAAGGAGATGGCGCGCGATCCGATCGTCTTCGCGATGGCGAACCCGACGCCGGAGATCATGCCCGACGTCGCCGCACCGTACGTCGCCGTGATGGGAACCGGACGCTCGGACTTCCCCAATCAGATCAACAACCTGTTGTCCTTCCCGGGGCTCTTCCGCGGCGCGCTCGACAGCCGCGCGCGCCGGATCACCGAGGGGATGAAGCTTGCCGCGGCGCGTGCGATCGCCGGAATCGTCGGCGACGAGCGCAGCGCCGAATACGTGATCCCGAGCGTATTCGATACGAGGGTTGTCGACGCCGTCGCGAAAGCGGTGGTCGACGCCGCCGTTGAAGAGGGCGTTGCACGTCGGGAGCTCTTGATGATGGATGAAGAAGCGGCCGCCGAACCGGCGGGTGCCCGCTAGATGGCCGATAAGGTCCTGATTATCGAGGACGACGCGGACGTCGCCCACTTTGAAAGACTGATTCTAGAAAAAGCGGGCTACGAAGTCCGCGTCGCCAACACCGGGTCCGCCGGGTTGGAAGCCGAACCGTCGTTTAAACCGGCGGTCGTGCTGCTTGACGTCGAGCTTCCCGACATCTCGGGGCTCGACGTCTGCACATCACTGGCCAATTCGTCGGACGCGTTCATCTTGATGGTGAGCGCGCACTCCAGCGAGAACGACGTGCTCAAGGGCCTGGGTCTTGGCGCGGATGACTATATCCGCAAGCCGTTCAACGGGAACGAGCTCGTTGCGCGCGTGCAGTCGTTCCTGCGGCGCCGCGAGCGTTCGCGTAAGAGCGATCAGGACGGCCGCTTGTCGGTCGGCGGTGCGACGCTCGTACGCGACTTCCACACGCTCGAGAACAACGGCAAGAGCGTGACGCTGACCGCGCTCGAGTTTCGTCTGCTGTGGTATCTTGCCGAGAACGTCGGTAAGCTGCTCACGCGCGCGCAGATCCTCGAACGCGTGTGGAACGACGTCTCCGGCGTCCCGACGCGCGTCGTCGACGTGCACGTCGCGGCGTTGCGCAAGAAGCTCAACGAGGTCAACGGCAGCATGGCGATCTCCTCCGTCCGCGGGATCGGGTACCGCCTCGACGAGCGCTGACGCGCACGATCGATCATGCGGACGATCCAGCTCGATCCGCGTGATGCGCGTCCGCTCTATGTGCAGATCGCGGATGCGCTGAGCACGGCGATCGAAAGCGGCGAGCTCCAGCCCGAGGAACGGCTTCCGCCGATCCGTGACCTCGCGCGCGAGCTCGACGTCGCGCTCGTCACCGTCTCGCAAGCGTACGAGCAGCTCGCCGCGCGCGGGCGCATCGTCTCGCGCGTCGGCCGCGGAACCTTCGTCGCGCCGCCGCCGGCGCGCGAGGAGAACGCGTTCACGCACACGTGGGAGCCGTCGCTCCTGCTGCGTTCGGAGCGCATGGAAGGCGTGATGGAGCGGCTCGCGCAGGCCCGTACGCCGGGCGTGATCTCACTGGCGAGCGCGCATCCCGCGCCCGAGACGTTTCCGCTCGCCGATTTCTCGCGTGCGATGCAGCGCACGTTTGCCGAGGATCCGCCGGAGCTCATGCAATACCGCGCGAACACCGGTGACGACGATTTGTGCGCAACCCTTGCCGAAGGACTCGCTGCGCGCGGATGCGATGCGCATGCGGACGAGATCATCGTAACGTCCGGCGCACAGCAGGCGGCGGATCTCATCGCCGCGGTGCTGCTGTTCGACCGCGCCGTCGTCGCGTCCGAATCGCCGACCTATCCGGGGACGCTCGGCGTGTTCGATGCGCGCGGTGCAAGCTACGTTGAGGTCCGCAGCGACGACGACGGCGTGCGTATCGACGACGTCGAGCGCGTCTTCGCCGAGTACCGACCGCGGCTGTTCGCGATCTGCCCGATCGCGGAAAATCCGACCGGCACCGTCCTCCCGGCACGGCGCGGGAAGGCGATCATCGAGCTTGCGCGGCGCTACGACGTCGTCGTGCTCGAGGATCAGACGGGCTGGACCTCGACCTACGACGTCCCCGCGCCACCGCCGCTCGCCGCGTACGACACCGACGGACGGGTCGTGATGATGGAGTCGCTCTCCAAGTCGATCTTCCCCGCGCTGCGGATCGGCTATCTGCGCGTGAAAGGCGCGCTTCGGCTCCAGATCGAGGCCGCCAAGGTGCGCACCGACTCGTTCACCTCGACGCTCACGCAGCGTGCGCTTTGGCGCTATTTGCGGACCCCTGCGTACGGTCGTCACCTCAAATCCGCGCGCGCCCTCTACCGTCGCCGTCGCGATCTGTTCGTCGACGCATTGACGCGTGCGCTCCCTTGGGCCGATGTGCGACCGCCGCAAGCCGGCATCAACGTGTGGTTGCGGCTCCCGCCTCGACTCTCGACGCAGGCGGCGTTCGAGGCGTGTGCCCGCGAAGGTGTCCTCGTCATGCCCGCCGATCCATTTTATCCAACGCGCAGCGGTCCGCCGGCGCTGCGTCTGTCGTTCGGCCACCTCGACGACGATGCGCTGCTGCGCGCCGTCGACCGGCTCGCACGCGCTCTCACGTAACGCCAAGGACACGATGACGTTTTTCCGACTCGCGCTCGCCGCGCTGCTCTTGCTCGCGCCGACTGCCGCGAGCGCCGCCGTGGTTTCGTACGCGGCGCCTGCCGGGACGGCTCCCGCCGGTCCGATCCGCGGCAGCGCTTTCGACGCTGTGTTGCCGTCCGGCCGCGTCGTCTCACCGGTTGGTCAGAGTGTGCTCACCGGGATGAACGCGCTCGGTGTCGCGCTCACGCCCGACGGGCGCTTCGCGATCGTCAGCAACGACGACGAGCGCGAAGGCCAGGTTCACGCACTGCGCGATCCGAGCGCGAGCGGTGGATTCTCGCTCGCCGTCGTCGACGTCGCGACGATGCGCGTCGTCGATCGCTATGTCGCGGCGAAGGGCGAGACGTTCTGGGTTGGCGTGAGTGCGCTTGCGGATCCGATGCAGCCGTCACGCACGTTGGTGCTGATCGCCGGCGGACCGTCGAACGCCGTGTACGCGTTCACGCTCGATGCGGGCGGTCATCTCGCGCCCGACGTCAAGCACGTGATCGCAATCCCCTCCGACAACGACCACAGCTATCCGGGCACGATCACGATCGCGCCCGACAGCCGGCACGCGTACGTCGTCAGTGAAGGCGGCAACGCTGTCACGACGCTCGATCTCGCGACGCGCAGCGTCGTCGGAACACCCCAGCCCGTCGGCTTCTTCCCGTTCGGCGCCGCGCTCGCCGGCGATCGGCTCGTCGTGACCAACGAAGGGATGATGCGCTACGGCCGGCTCGCGCAGCCGGTGGTTGCGCCGGAGTTTCGCACACCGTACTCCGATCTGCAGCACGCGTCGTCGCTCTCGTTCCTGAACGTCGGCGCAGGTGGTGCGCTCGGCCTGGGCGATCCCGCCGCGGTTCCGATGGACCCCGCACCCGACGGCGTGCGCGCCGTCGGCGGCGCGCATCCGAACGCCGTCGTCGCGAGTGCGAACGGCGCCTGGGCCTTCGTCGCGATGGCGAACGTCGATCGCATCGCGTCCGTCGCGCTGACCGGGACGCCCCACGTCGCGGGCGGGACCGAGCTGCGCTTGTTCGATCGCGGTCCGTACGGGACGCAGCCGGCGGCGCTTGCGCTTTCGCGAGATGGGTCGCGTTTGTACGTCGCGCTCGCCGGGCTGAACGCGGTCGCGGTGATCGACGCACGCGATCCCGTCCACTTGCATCGCCTCGGACTGATTCCGACCGGCTGGTATCCCACCGCGCTCGCGCTCGGCGCTGACGATCGAACGCTGTACGTCGTCAACACGAAGGGCTTCGGTCACGAGCCGGGCTTCACCGGCGATCCGGCGACGCTCGCCGATGCGAATGCCGTGTGGTCGACACTGCAGAAGATCGACCTCTCGACGATTCGCCTCCCCGACGCGACGATGACGACGCTCAAGAATACGCGCCGCGTCGCGAGCGCAAAGGTCGCGTACCCGCCTGCGATCCGCAACGTCGTCGTCATCCTCGAGGAGAACAAGACGTTCGACGCGATGCTGGGCGATCTCGGCGCCCCGTACGGTGATCCCGCGCTCGTCTCGTTCGGCCGCAGCGTCACGCCGAACTTGCACGCGCTCGCGACGCAGTACGCGCTCGCCGCAAACATCTACGCCGACGCGGAGGAGTCCGACGCGGGGCATCAGTTCTTCGCCGGCGGCATCGCGACGCTCTATACGGAGCGCACGATCTTCGCGAAGAACGGACGCCGTCCGCTCGTCAACAAGAACGAGGATCCGGAAGACTACCCGCGCCTGGGCTATATCTTCAACGCGCTGGCGCGCCGCGGGATCCCGTACCGAGACTACGGCGATCTCGTGCGCGTCTCGGGCTACGACGAGGGCGAGGCGCTCGATCCCAAGGCGGACGATCCGCAGTACGCCGGGATCGCGGACACCGCCGCGGCGACGCAAGGCCTCGGCGGTCAGTACGCGCTCAACGTTCCCGCGCCGGCGGCGCTCGCTGATCATGTTGACCTCAACTACCCGGGCTGGAATTTGCGAATCCGCGACGAGCGGCGCGCGAAGGAGTTCATCCAGGACTACTCGGCGCTCGTGCGCGCCGGTCGTCAGCCGCGCTACACGTACGTGTGGCTCCCCGCCGATCACGGCGGATTCGGCCCCGGGATCCCGCCGCTTCCCGAAGAGGTCGCCGACGGGGACCGGGCACTCGGCGAGATCGTCCAGTATCTCTCGCACCTCCCGTCCTGGAAGAACACGGCGATCTTCGTGACACCCGACGACGCGCAGTCGTCACGCGATCACGTCGATGAATACCGCACCTACGCGCTCGTCATCTCGCCGTACGCCAAGCGCCACTACATCGGAAAACGCCACCTCTCGACGGTGAGCGTCCTCAAGACAAGCGAACAGCTCTTGGGTCTGGGGCCGCTCTCGCTCGGCGATCTCCTCGCCACCGACATGAGCGACTTCTTCACCGCGCGCCCGACGCTGACGCCGTACGCGATGATCCCGGTCGTCGCGCAGTCGGCGAGCGCCGAAGGGAATCGGATCGCCGCGCTGCTTGCGCGAACCGATCAGCACAGCGCGGACGCGGACACCGTGCGCGGTGCGCGAATCGTCGAGTTGTCGCGGCGCGCCGACGCGCTCGCAGCGCGGCGCACGTCGATGGACGACGGCGCATACCGGCGCGCGCAGGACGCGCTCTACGAGCGCGCGCTGCGTATCGTGGGGGACTAAGGGACCGAACCGGAGAGGGCGAGCGACGTAAGATCGGCGAGCGTGCTCAGTTGCGCACGCTCCATCTCCGAATACGCGTATGGGCCATAACGGACCGCCATGATCCGCGCGACGAATCCGTGTTGCGATCGGACGGCCGCCATCGCGGCCGAAACATCGCGTAATTCGGCCGCCTCGAGCGCTCGGTTGACCCTCAAGGCGAGCTCGGGGAAGCGGGCGTCGCGTTCGGCACTGGTCAGCACGTCGCCGGGTTGGGCGATCAGCGTGTAGCCGAGCAGGTCATCGAGTGCATGTGCACCCCAGCGCTCGGTGAGCAGCGTCGTGAATCGTTCACCGGGCCTCGTGTCCTCGCCGGTCGCGCTGTACATCCAGCGGCCCTCTTCAAGCCGCAGAGGCGTCACGACGCGATCGGGCGCGAGCTGCGTCAACGCGTGTTCGCGGACGAGCGCCAGTGCCTCGGCCTCGGTCGTCGCCGTCCACAACCGCCTTGTGAGGCGACGAACCGAACCGAAGGCCTCGAGGATCGCGGTCGAGCGCTCGATGAGCGAGGCCGAACGCAGCTCGGGAACGGCGAGACGAAACAGCGCTGCACGTTCGACGGAATCCATCATCAACACGTCGGCGATCGCGGCGAGCAGCGACGCAGAGACGCGTACCGGGCGGTCGCTCTCCATCTGGACGTACCATTGGCGGCTGATCCCGGCGGCTTCGGCGACTTCCTCTTGGGTGACAGCCTTGCCGACGCGGTTCGGCAACCGCAGGTATGGACCGAGCGACGCGCGCTCAGGACGCAAGCGCCCGCGGCACCGCCTCAGGAGTACGGCGAGGCGTTCGTGCTCCTGGTCTTCTGGGCGTTCGAGGCCGCTCACCAGAGGGCTTTCCATCATACGCCGCCGGCTTCACGTTTCGGGCAAGGTACGGCCGCGCCTCGTCAAGCATCTCCAATGCCCACGTATTGCCGCGGCACGGAGTGTGCGTTATGGCGCGTGACGTGCGGTACACTGCTCTTGCGTTCGGCATGTTCTTGGCGTTGCAACCGGTTCGCGCGCAAGACGTGCTGACCGTCGCGTACCAACAAGATATTCGCACCTTGAACCCGGTGATCGGCTCGCTCGCGGTCGAGACTGATGCAGTCAATCTGATTTTCGACGGCCTCTTCCGTAACGACGATCGCGGAAATCTCGTCCCCGATCTCGCAACGCGCGTCCCCACCAAGCAGAACGGCGACATCAGCGCCGATGGGCGGACGATCACGTATCACTTGGTGCGCAACGCGACGTGGCATGACGGGCGGCCGGTCACGTCGGACGACGTCAAGTTCACGTTCGACGCGATCATGGATCCGCGCAACAACGTCGTGACGCGTCTCCCGTACGATCACTTCCAGGCGGTCGAGACGCCGGACCCCTACACGGTGATCGTCCGCCTCGAGCGGCCGTATACCCCCGCCGTTGTCGAGTCGTTCACGACCTACACGCAAGGCGCGATTGTACCGGCACACCTCTTGCGCGGCGTCGAAGACTTCAATCGCGACACGTTCGGAACTCATCCGATTGGGAGCGGGCCGTACAAGCTGGCCTCGTGGCGCCACGGCGAGGAGATGACGTTCGAGGCGAATACGATGTATTTTCGCGGCGCGCCGAAGATCCCGCGCATCGTCTGGCGCTTCACGTCGAACGAAAACACGATCACTGCCGAGCTACGGTCGCATGCCGTCGCACTCGTCGACAAGTTTGGGATCGCAGCCTATTCGCAACTCGGATCGGTTCCGGGCTACCTTCCGGCTGTCGCCTCCTCGACGTTCTGGGAGCACCTGACGTTGAACGCCGGGAGCGGTCCGTTGCGCGATGTTCGTGTGCGGCGTGCGCTCTGCGAAGGCTTCGACGTGCGCGAAATCCATGCCAAGGTTGTACACGGTCTCGGTGACCTCGGCGTTGGGCTACAGCACCCCCGAACGCCTTGGTACGACCGCAGATTGCGGCCGTGCCCCTACGATCCCGCAGCGGCAACGAAACTCTTGGAAGCAGCGGGCTGGCGCATCGGCGCCGGCGGCATCCGGGAGAAAGATGGAGAGCGGTTGGCAATCACGTTCGCGACCGTCGCCGGCTTCAACGACCGCGAACAGATCGCCGTCATGCTGCAGAGCCGCTGGCGCGCGCTCGGCGTCGAGACGCAGGTCAAGACGTTCCCGCCGGCGACGTTTTTTGCTCCCGCGCAACTAGGCGGGATCCTCTACGGCGGAAAGTTCGACGTCGCGCTCTCTGCATTTACGCTGCGCTCGTTCGATCCGCAGCGCGCCAGCTTCGACACCTCGGCGATGATTCCACCGGGCGGACAAAACCTCGCGTTCTGGCGAAACGCACAAGTCGATGCGCTCGAACAGCAGGGGACGCTTCTGTACGACAAAGCCGCGCGGCGGCCGATCTATGATACGATCCAGAAGATCGTGGCGCGTGAGGTTCCGTACATCACGATGCGATGGTGGACGACAATTGCCGTCCATGACGCTCGGCTCCACGGATTACGTCCGCCGCCCATCGGCTCGTTGTATTGGAACGTCCAAGACTGGACCTACGAGGAACGATGAAACAGGAGTGGGTCATCTTCGATCTCGACGGGACGCTCGTCGAAAGCGAGCAGCTTTGGCGTGATGTTCGGCGCGAGTTCGTCACCGCGCACGGTGGGCGCTGGACCGAGGACGCGCAGATCGCGATGATCGGGATGCGAACGTCGGAGTGGGCCCAGTACATCCATGATCAGCTCGGTGTTCCGCTCGCGCCGAACGCGATCGCGGAGCAAGTCGTCGAGACGGTTGTCGAGCGGGTATCCCAGCGCGTTCCGGTCCTGCCCGGTGCCGACGCCGCGCTCGAACGGCTCGCAGGCGCGTTTCGGCTCGGGCTCGCGACGTCAGCGACGCTTCGCGTCGCGCAGACGGTCCTCGCGAAGACCGGATGGGACGCACGGTTCGCCGTCGCCGTCTCGGCTGACGAGGTGTCGCACGGAAAGCCGGCACCCGACGTCTACCTGCGTGCACTCGAGTTGCTGCAGGCGGATGCGTCGCGCACCGCGGCGGTCGAGGACTCGGGGAACGGGATTCGCTCGGCGCACGCCGCGCGGCTCCCGGTCGTCACGATCCCCAACCGCGCGTACCCGCCGGACTCCGGCGCGCTCTCGCTCGCGGCACGCATCCTCACACGTCTCGACGAGCTCGACGTCGCTACGATCCGTCACGTGCTGGACGGTACCGGTTAGACGGGAGCCTCGACGACGGGGCTCCGCTTGGGCACGACTGCCGCGACGATGCCGAGGACGACCACGTTGATCGCGAGCGCGATGAAGCCGGTGTTGATCCCCGCGACGACGCTCTGTCCCGTGATCGCGGACCAGATCAGCACGATGATCCCCGCCACGATCCCCGCACCGACCGCGAGGGCCGGGGGACGATGTTCGCGCAGCGCGAGCACGACGCCCGGGAACAGTTGCGTGATCCCGTTATAGCCGATCAGCAAGAGGCCGACGAGCGTCGCTTTCGCGAGCGCCCAAAAGCCGAACGCGAGCAGCGCGACGACGAGGACGAGGATGCGGGTCAACCGTGTTTCGGCTGCAGCGCCTCGCACGAGGCCATTGTCGGCGAAGACGTTCTTTGACACGATGCTCGCCGCGGCGAGAACCTGCACCGACGCGGGGACGAGCCCGGCGAGCGCACCGGCCGCGCAGATGAAACCCAAGACCCACGACGGATAGAACTTTTGCACCACGATCAGGAACGACTGATCGGCCTGCGGCCCTTTGAGTCCCGGCACGACTTCTAGCGCAGTGAACCCGGCGAAGAAGACCAGCAGCAGCATCACCTGGTAGAACGGCAAGAAGATGGCGTTACGGCGCAGCGTATCCTCGTCGCGTGCACTGTAGACGGCAGCCATCGACTGCGGCCACATGAAGAAACCGCACGCGGTGAGGACCGTCGTCGTCACGACCCAGGTGATCCCGTTGGGCGCGGTCGGGCCGGCGATGGTGAGCCAGCCCGGATGGTCGCGCAACACGGCATCGAGCGCGCCGGCCGGCGAGCCGAAGAAATGGATCGGCAAAAAGATACCGGCGAAGACGACGCCGATCAGCACGAGCGTGTCCTTGATGATGCTCGCGAACGCGGCGCCACGCAACCCGGTCACGTACGTGAAGATCGCGATCAGCGCGAACGCGATCGCGACCGCGCCGATGGCGTTGATCGATCCGTAGCCGGCGACCGACAGCAAGATCTGGACGCCGGTGAGCTGGAGCGTTGCGTACGGGACGAGCATCACGAAGCCGAGCAGCGCGACCAGCGCCGTCAGCGAGCGACTTCCGTAACGCTCGGTGAAGAAATCCGGACCGGTGAGCAAATTGCGTGCGCGAGCGATGCGGTGGATGTGCGGGTTGATGAAATACGAGATGATGTACGCGATCGTCCCGTACGCGAGGATGTAGTACGCCGGCGCACCGCGGCCGTACGCCCAACCCGCCGCACCGAGGAACGTGAACGTCGTGTAGATCTCGCCGGCGAGCAGCAGCCACAGGAGCAGCGCCCCGAAGCGCCGTCCGCCGACGATGAACTCGCCGGGGTCCAGCCGTACGCGCCCGGCGCCGACCAACCCGAAGATCAGCGTGCCGAAGACGACGACGGCGACGATGCCGAGCGCGATCCCCGCGTTCACGCGCGGTCCCTCCGGTACGCCGCCCACAGGAACGCCGGCGTGAGCAGCACCCACACCGTAATCCAGGCCAGCACGAAGGGGAGCCCGAGGATCCGTGGCTCGAGCCGATTCGCGAAGACCACCCCGACGGTGAGCGCGAGCGCCGGTATCAGGGCGCATATCGCGACGAAGGTTTGCCGCTGCATGATCCATTGTACCGCGGTGGGCCAGGGGACGGACCCGGGGCGCGACTCGGCGAACCGCATCACTTCGTGACCGTGAAGCCCTTTGCCAGTCCTTACGTGACGACCGACGCCGGCACTCTCGCCGGCGCCGTCGTGTTGCGGCCCGCGACCGCCGTCGATCGCCTCCCGCCCCTCAAGGCGGAGCCCTCGCCGATCGCCGATCGCGCCCAGGACCAGCACCGGATTCTCGTCCGGACCCTGCGCGACAACGGGGTCGCCGTCACGGAACTGGAGCCGCAGACCGAGAGCGCGACCGAGTCGCTGATCGCCGATTGCGCCGTGATCCTCCCGCAGGGCGCGATCCTGGCGCGGCCCTCACAGATCGAGCGCCGCGCGGAGGTCGCGCACGTCGAACGCCAGCTTGCGGAGATGGGCATCCCCGTCATCGGACGGATCGAGGCGCCGGGGCTGCTCGATGCGACCGACATCGCGCTCGGCCCGAACCGTCTTTTCGTCGGCGTCGCGCGCGGTGCGACCGGGCTGCGCCCGCGCTCGAACGAGTTCGGCCGCAAGCAGCTCGAAGCGATGACGAGTGCGATTGGCTATCGCACGATCGAATTGCCGCTTGCGCCCGACGCGCTGCGGCTGCGCGACGTTTTCAACGTGATCGGTGCCGATACGGTCGTCGCGTCACCCGACAAGGTCGACCTCGTCCAAGCCGCCGACCTCAAGGTGATCGAGGTTCCGCGCGGCGAGGAGTTCGCCGCCGGCGTGCTGCCGATCGGCGAACGGCGCGTCATCGCGAACCTGCGCTATCGCGAGTCGATCGCGATCTTCCGTAAAGCGAAGATCGCCGTCGAAGCGATCGACCTGTGGGAGTTCGGCAAAGCCGGGTACGGCCCGTTCTCGCTCGTCCTCGCGGTGAAGCGCGGCTAGCGCGCCGCCACTTCCTTCGAACCGTCCTCGCGTGCCCGGCGCATCTCATACGCTTTGAGGTGCGCGTAGGCGATGCCCAGCAACGGGCTCGCAACGCCGTGCTCCTCACCGCGTCGGACGAGATCGCCGATGACATGGTCGGCCTCGACGCGGGCGCCTCGCTCGATGTCGCGGAGCATCGACGCGGTCAGGAGCGATCCGGGCGCGGTAAGCGTCTTTGTGGTGCGGTCGATGAACGCTTGGCTCGGCGGAAAACCCTGTGTGGCCGCGATCGCGGCGCACTCGGCGATGAGCGTCGTGACGAGATCGGCAGCGCCGGCAGCGACGATGTCACCGATCGCAGCGCGCATGAGGCACGTGATCGCCGCACCCGACGCGATGAACACCCACTTCTCCCACATCTCGTGAAGGATCGCGTCGCTCAAACGCGCGTCGAAGGTTGCGCCCGCGAGCGACGACGTGATTGCGTCGATGCGCGCGGAGCGGGAGCCGTCGCGCTCGCCGAACGTCAGGTTGTGCAGGTCGTTGAGGTGGATGATCCGGCCTTGCGCATCGAGCACGGTCGAGATCACGCACTGACCGCCGAGCACATGCTGGGCGCCGAGTCGCGCGTCCAACACGTCGAGGTGATGCATGCCGTTGAGCAACGGGAGAATCGCGGTTTGTGATCCGACCGCCGGCGCGAAGTCGTCGATCGCCCCGTCCAAGTCGTAGGCTTTACAACTGAGAAGGACGAGATCGAAGTGTTCGTCGAGCTGGTCCGCGGTGACGGTCGGCGGTGCGGGCATATCGGCGTCGCCGAATCGGCTTCGGATCGCAAGACCGCTGGTCGCAAGCTCTGCCGCACGCCGCGGATGCACGAGGAAGGTTACGTCTCGACCGGCCTCGAGGAGTCGACCGCCGAAATATCCGCCGATCGCGCCGGCACCTACCACGAGAGTTCGCACGTCAGCCCACAACGGGAGCGGCCAGTGAGCGAGTTGCACGTCAGTGCCTCGGGTCGCTTCCCCGTTGGGCAAGGAGCGCTGTTGGGATGGGCGTAGATCAGGAACGTGGGGCATGAGGCACGTCGCCGGTGCGGTTAGCGATCCTTTCGGATATCCACGGGAACGCACACGCGCTCGGACGCTGCCTTGACGATCTCGCGGCGCGGGGCGGTGCGGACGTCATCGTCGCGGCCGGCGACCTGTGTTTGGACGGGCCCAAACCCAAGAAGGTCCTGCGGATGTTGCGGGAAGTCGGCGCGCACTGCGTGCGTGGCAATACCGATCGGATGGTGGGTCTGGGCGATCCGGAGCACTTGGATCCCGAGGACGCGCGTGCGGTGATGTGGGTGCGCGAGCAGATCGGTGAGGAATGGACGCAGTGGCTCGCCGACCTTCCTTTTACGTTGACGTTCGGCGGACAAGACGGACTGCTCGTCTGTCACGCGAATCCTCGCAGTGACGACGAGCATGTCTGGCCGGATGCCGACGACGCGACGCTCGAGGGTTTCTTTGCCGAGGTCGAGCAGCAAGTGATCGCGTTCGGCCACCTGCATCTGTCCTACATCCGGCACTGGCGCAACAAGCTCTTGGTGAACGTCGCCTCGGCCGGCCTCCCGAAGGACGGCGACCCCAAGGCGCACTACGCCATCCTGACCCAGCGCGCGTTCGGCTGGGAAGTGCAGGAGCGCCATGTCGAGTTCGACCTCGAGAAGGTCGCGCGACAGCTCGTCGCCAGCGGGATCCCCGATGCGCAAAAACACGCTCAAACACTGCGCCGGGCCCGGTATCCAAAGCTAGGCAAACCGGGTTCACTAATTCCGTGAACCCTGCCGCTCTTAGGATCGACTGCCTCGTCAAGCGTTACGGCGACTTCGTGGCGGTCAACGGCATCTCGCTCGAGGTGCCTGAAGGCGAGTTTTTCGGCCTGCTCGGTCCGAACGGCGCCGGTAAGACCACGACGATCAACGCGATCGTCGGGCTGGCGAAGATCACCAGCGGTTCGATCGCGTTGTTCGGGCACGACGTCGAGCGCGAGTGGCGCACCGCGCGCGGGACGGTCGGCCTTGCGCCGCAGGAGTACAACTTCGACCGCTACCTCAACATCCGCGACGTCTTGATCTACCAGGCCGGGTATTACGGGTTGCGGGGTCCGCACGTCAACAAGCGGGCCGACATGCTGCTCGAGCGCTTTGACCTTGCCTCGAAGGCCAAGCAACCATACACGCGGCTCTCGGGCGGGATGAAGCGCCGGCTCACGCTGGCGCGCGCGCTGATCCACGAGCCGCGGCTCGTGATCCTAGACGAGCCGACCGCGGGCGTCGACGTCGAGCTGCGGCTCGAGCTGTGGTCGCTGCTGCGCGAACTCAACACGAACGGAACGACGATCATCCTCACCACGCACTACCTCGAAGAAGCAGAAGAGCTCTGCGACCGCATTGGGATCATCCAATCCGGAAAGCTGGTCGCGCTCGAGACGACGGAGCGACTTCTCGCCGGGCGTACATTGCAGGACGTCTTCTTGGAGCTGACCGCGCGATGAGCGTGAACGTCACCGGCTTCTCCATGCTCGTCAAGCGCGAGATGGTGCGCACGTTCTCGATCATCAACCAGGTGATCTGGCCCCCCGTCATCCAGACGCTGCTCTACGTCTTCATCTTCGGTTTGGCGATCGGGAGCCGCATCCCCAACGTGCAGGGCGTGACCTACGCGCAGTTCCTGATCCCGGGCTTGATCATGCTGCAGGTCATCGATCAGACCTACAGCGAGGGGAGCTCCTCGGTCTTCCAAGGGCGCTTCATGAACTCGATCCAGGAGCTGCTCATCGCACCGATGTCGGCGCTCGAGATGGTGGGAGCGTACATCACCGCAGGAACGGTGCGGGCGCTGTTCATCGCGCTGCTCATCACCGTGCTCGGCGTCGCGTTCGTGGGCACCTGGCCGATCGACTGGGGCTTGTACGTGCTCACGATCGCGCTCGTCTCGGTGTTGTTCTCTGCGCTCGGGATCATCTTCGGCTTGCTCGCCGAGAAGTTCGATCACATCGCGGTGCTCACGACGTTCTTCATCACGCCGCTCGTCTTCGTCGGCGGCGTCTTCACCTCGACGCAATTCCTCCCGCCGCTCGCGCAGAAGATCTCGATGATCAACCCGATGTTCCACATGATCAACGCGTTCCGGTACAGCTACACCACCCACGGCGACGCCCCGCTGGGCCTCTCCCTCGCCGTCACCGCCGCCCTCGCCATCGCCTTCACCGCGATCGCCCTCCGCATGGTGGCCGTCGGCTACAAGCTCCGCACGTAACGTCGTCACCCCCGTCACGCTCCGTCTCAGGGTGACGAGGGGGCGCAACCTCTGGTGCGGGTAGTACGTCCGTGCTGTCATGAGACGCCTTGCCTCCCTCGTTGGCGCTGCTGCGGTCGTGCTCGGCCTCTGTGCCGCGGCGCCGGTTGCGTCGCCGTTGCCGGGGGCGCGGGTCGGGGAGGGTGCGCCAAACTTCGCGCTGACCACGGTCGACGGGAAGCAGGTCCGCCTCGCGGATTATCGCGGGAAGGTGCTGGTCGTGAACGTGTGGGGCTCGTGGTGCCCGCCGTGCCGGCTCGAGACCTCGGATCTCAACCAGGAAGCGATCGCGCAGAAGGGCCGGGTCGCATTCCTCGGGGTCGACACGACCGAGACGGCGTCGGTCGTGCGCGCGTTTGTCGCCGCGAAGGCGATTCCGTATCCGCAGGTCGCGACGAGCGCGAACGGCGCCTTCGCCCGCGACTACGCCATCCGTGCGTATCCAACGACGTTCGTCATCGACGCACACGGCGTGCTGCGCGCGCGTCACGCCGACAACCTGCTGCCGCGCGAGCAGCTCCGCGCGTACATCGCCGCGGCGCAGCGTGGCGAGAGCGCACCGCTCGTGAGCGCGTTCCAACGTCAGCTCGACGAGCTGCTCGATCCCGCACAATACCCCTTCACCGGCGATCCGGCAGCGGTGCGCGCCAACGTCGCAAAAGCCGATCAAGCGATTACGAAAGCGAACGATCTGCTCGACGAAGCGATGAACGACCCGTCGCGCGATCACGACCTCGACAAGACGCAGGCGGAAGAAGAGACGCTGCGTGCCGCTGCGATCGCCGCGTTCACGCCCGTTGCCGGCGACGCCGCGGACGCGACGTTGCTCGCGCGACTGCGCGGCGACGAGGCGGCGTCGCTCGGGAAGTGGGACGAGGCCGACGCGCAGTACCAACGCGCGCTCGCGAACGCGCCGAACGATACGGCGACCCTCGCCGCCGACGCGTACGCGGTCGCGCACCTCGGCGACGACGCGCGGGTCGTGCAGATCGAAGACAAGCTCGCGACGCTCGAGCCGAGCGCTCCGAATTTCGTCGCGCTTGGGCGCGCGCGAGCGAAGCTGCACGACCGAACCGGCGCCGAAGCGGCGTTTGCCAAGGCGCGTGAGCTCGCGGCGAACGATCAGGCGCGCCTCGCGTGGACGAGTCTCTACGAGGGTCAGATGGAAGCGAATGCGGACGACACGAACAAAGCGCGCGCCGCATTCGCGCGAGCGGCCGCAGCGGCTGACGTAATTCCGGCGACCGACCCGCGCAAGACGTGGTATATCGAGCGCGCGCAAGAGGGGATGGTCGCGCTGGGCGTCGCGCGCACGGCGACACCGACGCTGTCACTCGCGCCGTGGACCGGTGCCGATCTCCCCGGCTCGATCGCGAGCACGATCAAGTACCGCTTGGTCGTCACGGGGAAGACCGGCGCGACGATCGGACTCGTCGCCGCAGGCTTGCCGACGCACTGGATCGGGTCGTTCTGCAGCGATCGTGTCTGCGCGCCGTTTCGCACCGAGGTGACGGTTCCGTCAGGTGGGGTGAAGGTCGTCGAGTTCCAAGTCGTGCCGACCACTGCCGCGAAGGGAAAGGTCACGGTGCGGATCGACGCGCGCAGCGGCGGACGCCGCGTCGCCAGCGTCGGTACCGTGGTCCCCGTTTAAGAGGGAGACGCATGCGCACACCGGCGCTCTTCGTCGGTCACGGCAACCCGATGAACGCCATCGTCGAAAACCCCTGGTCTCAGGCGTGGACCCAGCTTGCCGCGACGTTGCCGCGCCCGCGTGCCATCTTGGCCGTCTCGGCGCACTGGTACGTCCCCGGAACGCACGTCACCGCGATGGAGGAGCCGCCGACGATCCACGACTTCGGCGGGTTTCCGCGACCGCTGTACGAGGTGCAGTATCCGGCGCCGGGCGATCCCACGCTCGCCAAGCGAATTGCCGACCTGCTCGCACCGCTCCCCGTCGGCTTGGACAACGGCTGGGGCTTCGATCACGGCACGTGGTCGGTGCTCATGCACCTGTTCCCGTTCGCCGACGTGCCGGTCGTGCAGCTCTCGCTCGACGAGGCGCAGGAGCCGTCGTATCACTACGAGCTCGGACGGCGGCTACGTGGCCTGCGCGACGAAGGCGTGATGATCGTCGGCAGCGGCAACGTCGTGCACAACCTCCACGCCTTCGCCTGGGGACGACATTCGCCCGAGCCCTACGATTGGGCGCAGCGCTTCTCCGACGATGTGCGCGAGCGCCTACGCACCCGCGACCATCACGCCCTGATCGACTACGAGGCTCGCGGCCGAGACGCGGTTCTTTCGGTGCCGACGCCGGATCATTATCTTCCGCTGCTCTATGTCGCGGCGTCGCAGCACGACGACGAGGAGGCGAGCTTTCCGATCGACGGCGTCGACGGCGGCTCGATCTCTATGCTAACAGTGCGAATCGGATAGCGACCGCTATACATTCTCACGATTAACGGCGCGCGGGCGGCGGGTAACCTCGACAAGGCTATGTCTCGACTCATCCGGGCCGGGATCGCCGCTGCCGCGATCATCGCCTCCACGTTTGCCGCATCCCCAAGCGCCGAGCGCTTCACCTATTTCCTGATCAACGGTCCGGATTTTCGTGAGGTGACGCGGGCACAGTTCGATGACGAGCGCTCCTCGTGCATGCGCATCGACATCAAGCACTACCCCGAAGACCACCTCGTCGAGTATCACTGCTATCTCTAGCTAACTCGCCGCGGCGTGTCGGTCGACACGCGTCGCCGCGACGGTCACGCGGCGCCGGTGCAGGGCGCGCACATGCTCCTGGTGCGTGATCGAGACGATTTGCGCGTCGGGGAGCCGCGCGCGAATCATCGCGAAGAGCGCTTCTGCGGAGTCGTCGTCGAGCGCGGAAAGCGCCTCGTCGAGAAAAAGCCAGTCCGGGGCAACGACCAGCGCGCGCGCGAGCGCGAGGCGCTGCTGTTCGCCTCCTGAGAGGCGGAGCATCCAGTTGTCGTTCTGGTCGAGTCGCGCCGCGAGCGCGCCCAGGCCGACGGTTTCGAGCGCGCCGCGTACGGCGGTATCCGCGATCTCTTCACTCCGGCCGGGATAGGCGACCGCGTCCTTCAGCGTTCCGATCGGGACGTACGGGCGTTGCGGAAGAAACATCATCGTCCCAGCCGGTCGTTGCATGCGACCGCGCGCGTACGGCCAGATACCCGCGATGACGCGGAACAGCGTCGATTTTCCGACGCCCGAGCGCCCTTCGAGCGCAACCGGTCCGTTGCGCTCGATCGCGAGCCCGCGCTCTTCGAGCAGCGTCGCGCCGCTGGGGAGCGCGACGGTCACGTCGTCGAGTCGGAGCGTGTCGCCGCCGGTCGTCGTCACAAGCGCCGGCGACTCAGCGCGTACATGCGCGTCGCGGACCGCGCGCTCGAAGCCGTCGAGTCGCTGGACCGTCGCGCGCCACGCGACGAGGTCCGGATACGAGTTGACGAACCACGACAGAGCGCCCTGGACGTTTCCGAAGATCGAGACGATCTGCATCACGATGCCGAGCGTGAAGACGCCGGCAAAGTATCCGGGGACGGCAGCGACGAGCGGGATGATCGCGGCGACCTGCACGAAACCGATCGTGAAGAAGTTGAGGAGCTTGGTGCGCTTCATGATCCGCCACCAGTTCTCGTACACCGCGGCAAAACGACCCGTCAGCCCGCCGGTCTCGGCGCGCTCGCCGCGATAGAGCGCGATCTGCTCGCTGTTTTCGCGGATGCGCACGAGGTTGAAGCGAAAGTCCGCCTCGACTTGTTGCTGCCGGAACGAAAGCGGGACCAGCTTGCGCCCGATGAGCTGGGTGAACACCGTCCCCACCAGCGAGTAGAACACCGCGACCCAGAACAGAAAGCCGTGAATGACGATACCGCCGACCGGCAGCGGCGGACCGATCGTCCAGAGCACGATGCTGAAGCTCAGTAGCGTCACGACGTTGGAAAGCAAGCTCAGCCCCAGGTTGAGGTTGCTCGCGACGAACGAGTTCAAGTCGTCGGAGATGCGCTGGTCCGGGTTGTCGAGTGGTGTCCCGGCATGCGGCACGAGCCCGATCTGGTAGTAGGCGTCGCGTCCCAACCAGTCATCGACGAAATGCATCGTCATCCAGCGGCGCCAGCGGATCTGCAGCATCTGCTGCAGATAATAGGCGTAGACGCCGGCCAGAATCGCAACGGCCGCGATCTCGACGATACCGGGAACCAAGAACGGAAACCCGTGCACGAAGCGATACGTGAACATCGAGCTCCAGAAGACGCCGGCATTCTTCGTCTGGAGCGCGTTGTAGGCGATCTTGTACCAGTACGTGGAGAGAACGTTGAAGTAGACGCCGAGGAGGTTGAGCACAACGATCGCCGCGAGCAAACCGTACGCGGTTCCACGCTCTTTCGAGCGGAAGTACGGCTTGCCAAGCCGTACCGCATCGGCGATCGCCGCGCTTCCTACGGCGAAAACGTTCCGGATCATCCCCGCATCGTACCGGGGCAACCGTAGATCAGTCAGAGAAAAAACCGCGAAGTTTTCCCTTTGTTTCTAGAAAAACGGGTTGTGCTCGCGCTCTTGTGCAATCGTTGACGGAGGCCCGTGGCCCGGCATCACGACGGTGTCGTCGTCGAGGGAGAATAACTTGAAGCGCACGCTTGCAAGCAGATCTTCGTAAGTGGAGACGTCAGCGAAGATCCCGCCGACCGAGCCGGCGAACAGCGTGTCGCCGGTGAAGACCGTCGAGCGAAAGAGGAAGCATGCGCTTCCGTCGGTGTGCCCAGGCGTGTGCAGCATGCGGATCGCGGCGTCGCCGAACGGCAGCTCGTCGCCGTCGACGACGCCGTGCGCGCGATGCGCCAGTGCGCCGATCGCTTTGACGTCGGCCTTGTGCATCACGATCTGCGCTTCGGGAAACGCTTTGGCGACATCGGCTGTCGCGTCGCAGTGATCGGCGTGTTTGTGCGTGATGAGGATGTAGCGCAGTGCGAACGGACCGTCGGCGATCGCGCGTAACAGCGTTTCCGGATATCCGGCGGGATCGATGATCGCCGCCGTGCGGTGGTCTTCGAGGAAGAACAGGTAGCCGTTGGAGGGATGCGGGTCGTGCGGGTGATGACGTACGTCGGGCGGGAGCTCGAGGCCGGGCTGCCAGCGGCGCGCGGCGGCGTCGGAGAACTTGCCGGGGTCCAGCCCGAGCACGGCCGAGACGGCGCGCGCTTGATCTTCGGTCGGCACGGCTTCGCCGCGGCGCCACGCCTCGACGGTCGTCTCGTCGAGACCGACGCGGTGGGCGAGCTGCGGCGCGTCGATCCCGCGCCCGCGCATCGCTTTGCGCAAGATGTCCGACGGGTCGTCTTCCAAGGGGATGCGCGGCCAGTCCATCGCGGCCCGCTGCGCCGGATCGCGTCGGACCCCCTTGTCACCCCGCACCGACCTGGAGTACGTGAAGAGCATGGAGATCATCGACGGCTTGGACCAAGGGACGTTCGCCGGCAAGACGCCGATCGCGGAGTCGGATCAGTTCGCGATCTACGCCGAGGGTGACGACACGTACATCATCGTGCAACGCCACGGTGGGACCCCCTGGACCGCGGTGCGCCTGTCGGGCGACGGCGTCTTTCGGGTCGGGACGCTGCTGGTGGAGGCGATGCGCCACCTCTACCGGGACGTCGCCTCGAACCTGAGCCCTGTCTCGCTCGGGAAGCGAGCTGGCTAGGCAAGCGAACCGGACGCAACCGCGGGCGGGTTGAAAGAGACGGAATGCCCGCTCACGCCAAGGTCGTCATCATCGGCTCCGGACCGGCCGGACTGACGGCCGCCGTTTACGCCGCCCGTGCGAACCTCGAACCGATCGTCTTCGCCGGTCACATGTACGGCGGCCAACTGATGCTCACGACGGAGGTCGAGAACTACCCCGGCTTCCCCGACGGGATCATGGGGCCGGAGCTCATGGAGAACTTCCGCCAGCAAGCGGAGCGGTTCGGTGCACAGATCCACAACGTCGACGTCACCGAGGTCGACTTCTCGCACCGCCCCTTCGTGGTGCGGACCGCCGAGGAGGAGGTCACGGCCGACTCGGTGATCGTCGCGACCGGAGCGAGCGCACGCTGGCTCGGCGTCCCGGGCGAGGCGCGCCTGCGCGGCCGCGGCGTCTCGACCTGCGCGACGTGCGACGGCGCCTTCTTCCGCGAGAAGCACATCGTCGTCGTCGGCGGCGGCGACTCTGCGATGGAGGAAGCGATCTTCCTCACGCGCTTCGGCAGCAAGGTCACGCTGGTCCATCGCCGCGACAGTTTCCGCGCCTCGAAGATCATGGTCGACCGCGCGCTCAGCCATCCCAAGATCAGCGTGATCTGGAACGCGGTCGTCGAGGAAGTGCTCGGCGAGGACGGGACCAGTGCGCTGCGGCTGCGCAACGTGGTGACCGGCGAGGAGTCGGTGTTGCCGGCCGACGCATTGTTCATCGCGATCGGACACGATCCGAACACCGCGATCTTCAAAGGACAGCTCGCGCTCGACGACGCGGGCTACATCGTCTCGGACGACGGCGTGCGTACGAACGTCGAGGGTGTGTTCGTTGCCGGTGACGTCTACGACATTCGCTACAAACAGGCGGTGACGGCTGCCGGCTCCGGCTGCAAAGCGGCGATCGACGTCGAGAAGTATCTCGAATCGCTCGAACCCGTGCACAGCGCGGCAAGCGTCGTCGCATGACCGATCCGGTCGCGATCGAGCGCTACCCCCACGCGACGGACGTCTTCCGCCAGCGTGACGGGCTCGAGGCGCTCGAGATGATGCAGCGCGGTGAAATTCCGACGACGCCGCTCACGCGCTTCATGCACTTCTCGCTCGAGCTCGCCGAACGCGGACACGTGATCTTCGGGATGATCCCGCACGGCGATCTCTACAATCTGATCGGCTCGGTCCACGGCGGGATCATCACGACGCTGATGGACAACGCGCTCGGGTGCGCGGTGCAGTCGTTGCTCCCGGCCGGACAGGTCGCGACGACGATGGACCTGCACACGCGCTTCCACCGTCCGGTAACCGAGAAGATCGGCAAGGTGTTCGCCGAGGCGCACGTCGTGCACGCCGGCCGCCGCACGGCGTCGTCGGAGGCGAAGCTCGTCGACGCCGAGGGCCGTGTCTATGCGACCGGGACGTCGACGCTGATGATCTTGCGCGACGAAGACTAGCCGGCGAGCGCGCCCGCCACACCGGCGGCGAGCAAGAGCCACACCGGGTTCCATTCGAACACGAGGGAGAGCGCGAAGACGCCGAGCGTTGCGCCGATCTCGATCGGATGCCGGTCGACCGTTCGCGCGACGACGAGACCGGACGAGATCCACAGGCCGCTCGTGACCGGGCCAAAGGCGCGCCGGAACCGCGCGACGAGCGGATTGTCGTGACGGTGCAGGATGTTCGCGACGACCGACGCGATGACCACCGGCCCGATCAGAAACGCCGCGAGCGCGACGAACGCGCCCGGCAGCGCGGCGACACGCCAGCCGATCAGCGGAACGAGCAGAAAGTTGGGGCCGGGCGCGGCCTGCGCGACGGCGAGCAGTTGCGCGAACGTCGCATCGTCCATCCAGTGCAGATCTTGCACGACTTCGCGGTGGATCTGCGGGAGCACGGTGCTGACGCCGCCGCCGACCGCGAAGAACGCGATCGTCCCGAACCGCTCGGCGAGCGTGACGAGCTTGTCGTCGTTCACGCGGCGTCGCGCGTGCGGGCGTCGACGAGCAGCCCCGTCACGACGAGAACGACGACGACAGCGGGGACCCACACGCGGAAGACGGTGACGAGGACCACCCCAAGCGCGATCAGTCCGAGCTTTGCGAGACGATAGGCGGACGCCGTCCGCCCCAACAACAGCAGCCCGGCGCGCACGCCGTTCGCTGCGAACAGCCCGCCCGCACCTGCGGCGATCGCAAGCTCGGCATGCTGGATGCGCGGCATCGTTGTGGCGAGCCGTAGCGCGACCGAGGCGAGCAGCACCGCGAAGAGCATCGTCGGGACGGTGAAGGAGAGCAGCGCGACAACCGAGCCCGAGACGCCGCCGAAGCGCTGGCCGAGCACCACCGCCATGTTCGCGCCGGTCGCCCCCGGGAGGGCCTGACAGATCCCGAACATCTCTGCGAACGAGCCTTCGTCGACCCAGCCGCGCTGCACGACGAGCACGTGCCGCAGCGGCGCCGCGGCGCCGCCGATGCTGCTGAACCCCACCTGAAGAAACGCCGCCGCGAGCTCGGAAAGGTGCGGTTTTCGGGAACGATCGGGCGGCATGACGTTCGCCATGTTCCGTCGGCTGGCTGGGCAGACCTACGCGAATTGGACGCGTGACGACGGCTGGCTCTACGCTGCGGCGATGGCCGCCTTCGCCGCGCTCGCGCTCGCGCCGCTGTTGATCATCGCGCTGCGCATCGCTGAGTCGCTCGGTTCTGAGCGCGCGGTGCGTCATGGGCTCGCGCTCATCGTCAACCCGATCATCGGCCGCGGCGCCGTGCGCGCGCTCATCGGAGCACAGAGCGGTACCTACGGCAACGGGAGCTTGACGGTCGTGCTTTCCGCGATCATCGCGCTCTTTTCTGGATCGCGTCTGTTCTACGCGGTACAGCGCGCGCTGCACGTGATGTGGGACACGCCCCTGCGCAGATCGACGAGCCTCACGCACACCGTCGCCGCGTTCCTGGTCGCCGCGCTGCTCTCGTTGTCCTTCATCGCCGGCATTACGGTGATCATCTTCGGCAGCGCAGTGATCGTCGCGAATACGCACAACCCCGCCGCATCGTTCATCGGGGCCACGCTCGTCGGCGCGGTGATCCTCGCGCCGGTCGTCGCCGCGTTGTTCCGCTGGCTTCCTGGGACCGGACTTGCCTGGAGCGACGTATGGATCGGTGCGGGGACGACGACGGTCGGCTTCGCGATCGGTCAGATTGCGATCGGCATCTATCTGCGCAGCGTCGATCTCCCCTGGACGTACGGGAGCGCGGCGTCGGTCATCGTGATCCTGCTGTGGTTGTATTACTCGGCGTATCTGTTCTTGCTCGGCGCGGAGTTTACGCACACCTACGCGCGCGAGTTCGGATCGCTCCGCCGCGGCGTTCCATCAGATCGCTCGCGGGCGAGCAAAGGCACGCACAAGCGCTAGTCGGGTCGCCGAGACGCGAGTCAACTCGAAGGGAACAGGAAGCGGGTGGCAAGCATCGTTACCGTCGACGCGGGCGAGAAGGGCCGCATCTTGCGTGAGGTCTGGACCCGCGTCGGGGGCCATTCGACATCCGACTCGCTTGACGACCTCGACGACGCTTCGGTCGTGCTTTTCGGCGGGAGCGGCCCCGAGGCGCTCTCGAAAGCGGGCTCCCGTCTCGCAGGTAAGATCATCATCGACTGTAGCAGTCCTCAGGACATCACCGCGCTGCGATCAGCGGCATCCACTGCGGAAACGCTCGCGCGGACGTATCCCGATGCGCGAATCGTGAAAGCGCTCGACGGCGTGACGACGGACGCGCTCGCCTTCATCGCAGCGCACAAAGCGCCGGAGATCGGCACGGTGTACACCTCCGCGTTCTACTGTGGCGACGACGATCAAGCAAAGCGGGTCGTCGCGGGGCTCATCGAGGAAGTGAACCTCGATCCGATCGATTGTGGGCCGCTAGGAAATGCCGTTCTTTTGGAAAGCATCGGGCTCTTGGAGCGCTATTTCGAGACGCACGGGCTCGATTCGCCCTTCGCGATTACCCTCGTGAGGCCACCGCGAGACCGCAGCCCGCTCGACCGCTGGATGTAGGGC
>CAZABL010000023.1:0-45071 GCA_964483365.1 uncultured bacterium | reverse complement strand
GGACGGTGCAGGACGCGCAGTTTGATCGCATCGTCTCGCGCGGCGATCGGACGTGTTCAACGGCCAGCCTGTACTCTTCTTTGAGCGGCAGGGCGCCAGCCCTCACTGATGGTCCGCCGCCATCTGACGAAGCCTTAGCGACGCACGACAGTTTATCGAATATCCCGCGAATACGCTGACGTTTTTGCAGAATGACGATGCGCGCGTAGGCTTTCTGTCCGCGGAGATGCAAGCGGCGCTCACCATCCCCATGAACGAACATCGTGATTAATCGCCGCACATTTTCGACTGCTGTCGCGGCAGGAGCGGCGGCTTCGCTGCTCGGTATCCGCGGCGACGCCCAAGCCGCCGTTCGCGCTCGCAATGTCGTCTTGGTTCACGGCGCCTTCGCCGACGGATCGAGCTGGTCCGAAGTCATCGTTCCGCTTCAAGCTGCCGGCATGCACGTGACCGCGGTTCAGAATCCGCTGACCTCGTTTGCAGATGATGTCGCGACCACCCGCCGCGCGCTCGCGATGCAAGATGGGCCGACGGTGCTCGTGGCTCATTCTTATGGAGGCATGGTGATCACGGAAGTGGGCGTCGCTCCCAACGTCTCCGCGCTCGTTTACGTCGCGGCGCGCGCACCCGAAGCGGGCGAGAACTACATCGCACTCGCCAAGAGATTTGCAACGCCTCCTGCAGCCGCCGGCATCGTCAAGACGGGTGCCTTTGAACAATTGAGCGAGAACGCGTTCCTCAACGATTTCGCAAACGGCGTCGAGCCGGTCAAGGCGCACGCGTTATACGCAGTGCAAGGGCCGATCGCCGCCACGCTCTTTCCCACCGCGAAGACGACGGTGGCTGCATGGCGATCCAAACCCTCTTGGTACGCCGTGTCGAGACAAGATCGGTCCATGAACCCCGAATTGGAGCGCTATTTGGCAGCGCGCATGAAGGCGACAACGATTGAGGTCGATGCAGGTCATCTCTCCCTCGTCAGCCATCCCCAAGAGATTGCGACTCTCATCTTGGCAGCGGCCGGAATGAAAAAGCGCAGTTCCTGAACGAACTCCGCAACCCATGGTCGCTGTTCCGGAAATCGAGACGGACCGGCTCAGGCTACGCGGTCATCGGCTCGACGATTTTGCTGACGCTCTCGCGATGTGGTCCGACCCGGCCGTTACCCGCTTCATCGGCGGCAAACCGTCGACCGAACAACAGACGTGGTCCCGGCTTTTGGGATACGTGGGCCACTGGGCGCTGCTTGGATTCGGCTACTGGGCGCTCGAGGACAAAACGAGCGGGAGATTTGTTGGCGAGCTGGGCTTCGCCGATTTTCGACGCGATATCGATGCGTCGATGAAACATGTGCCTGAACTTGGCTGGGCTCTCATCTCACCCGTCCACGGCAAGGGTTACGCGACGGAGGCTGTTCGTGCCGCTGTTCTATGGGGTGACGCTCATTTCGGATCGGCGCGGACAGTCTGCTTGATCAATCCCGAGAACCTTGCGTCAATTCGGGTCGCTGAGAAATGCGGGTATCAGCAATTCAAGTCCAGCGAGTTCAATGGCCAGCCGACACTCTTCTTCGAGCGGCAGGGCGCTCGTCCTCATTGACGGGCGCATATGTACGAATCTCGACCAAGTTGTGCTCCGGGTCGCGGACGTAGACGGAGCATCCTTCACCGCGCGCACCGAAAGCGCTCACCGGGCCGCGCTCGACGGTGACGCCTTCGCGCTGCAGGTTCTCGCGAATGGTGTCCATCGTCGCATCGGCGACGAGGCAGAAGTGATCCAGCGTACCGCCCGAGTCGAGCGCCTCGTGATCCCGCATCGCCGGCGGGAAGAGGTCGACGATCGTCGTCTCGTTGATTCGCAGCGACGGGAACGGCGCGTCGCCGGCGCGATACTCGGCAAGCCGGAGCGCTTCGAGCCCAAGCGCCGTCGTATAGAACCGCACCATTCGATCGACGTCGGTGACGCGGAGAACGATATGATCGAGGGCGGTGATTCGCATCTTCGTTACCGGGCCGGTTTTCGCGGTAGGGTCCGCACGAACGCGAGCGCGGTGCGGAGCCATTGCTCGAGTGCTTCGCCATCGACGACGGCGGGATCGACGAAGACATATCCCTTCATCGTCCTGCCTCCCATCTCCATCACGCGGGCACCAGGACGGGAGAGCGCATCGCTCAGGCCGTCACTCCCGACACGAACGAGGAGCCCGCGCTTCGACGCCGCGACCGCCATGTTGCCGTTGAGCATGAAAGCGATACCGCCGAACATCTTCACCTCGCGAATCGTGCCGACGCCCTTGAGCGCGGCACGGATCCGTGCGGCAAGCAGGCTGTCAGATGCGCTCGACACCGATGGCTTTGGTTTGCGAACGGAAGGCACGATCTTCGAATCACCCCGTGGCACGGGCTTACGCGGATGCAAGCACCTTTCCATTCCAGCTCCAATGCTACAGAGACCCCGAAACACCCGTCAGCGTGTCGTTTCACGCTGTCGACTGGGAACCGACCGGCCCTCCTGAAGGTCGAACAGGTCGGCCCACGACGTGATATCGGTCCGCTCGGGTGCGATCTTGACGCGCTGTGTGTCAAACCGCGTCAGGTCGACGCCGGTCGGCTTGCGCTCGAGCATCTCACGATTGAAACGCTGAACTTCGAGTTGGGTCTTCTTTTCGACCAGCGGTTTCACGTACGCCTCGAAGTTGGAGACGTGGCTGCTGTGCCTCACCGCGTCCGTGGCGATGGCGGACAACGTCATGCCGTCGATTCCGAACTCGTCGAACAGCGCTTGGTCCATCGCGTCGTAACGGAAATCACCGATCGTGTTGTTCGCCACCATCTTCGCTTTGTCGATGGTGCGCCCGAGCTGGACGATTCCGAGGTACTTCTCATGCACGCTACGCGGGTACATTGGAGCTGAATTCATTGTAGCGGGTGTCATTCGTTTTATACGCTTTCTTCTAGCGGTCTCATGAACCGGACACGGTTGCCGTGGTTTCCGAATTCGCTCGCTTTTGCAAACAAAAAGGTTCGCCGACGTGTTTGAGATTCGTTTCCGCTGGCACGGCATGGCCTCGCCTGCGTTATCGTCATCCGCATCGGTTGCGATCATGAAACAGAAGGCCGGATGACCTTCGACGAGCGGCTGCTCCCGACAAGCGCTTCTGCCCTCGGAGGACGTGCGCAAGAAGATGCTCAGCCGAGAACGAAAGCCACGAGCACGTGCCGGAGCTCCCTGACGTCGCCGCGTATATCAGCGCCCTCAAAGATCGCGTCGTCGGTCAGCCGCTGCAGCGCGTCAGAATTGCCGACCCCTTTCTGCTGCGCACCGCCGATCCACCGATCTCGGCCGTCGAAGGCCACACGGTTCGCGAATTGCGGCGCATTGGGAAGCGGATCGGGATCGGGCTCGAGGGCGACCTCTGGCTTCTTCTGCATCTGATGATCGCTGGGCGGCTCCATTGGAAACCGGCGGGCGCAACCCTCGCGGGCCGGACGAACCTGGCCGCGTTCGATTTTCCCAACGGGACCCTGACGCTTACGGAAGCGGGAACGAAGCGTCGCGCGTCGTTACACGTGCTTCGGGGCGAGGATGCGCTTCGCGCCGTCGATCGCGGCGGCATCGACGTCTTCTCCACCGATCTCGACGCGTTCCGAAACGCCCTCACAAAAGAAAACCACACGCTCAAGCGCGCGTTGACCGATCCACACGTGATCGACGGAATCGGGAACGCATACTCCGACGAGATCCTCCATGCCGCGAAGCTCTCGCCCGTTGCGATGACGCAGAGGCTCACACCACAAGAGTGGGAGCGCTTGTTCGCGGCGACGCGCGACACATTGCAGCGCTGGATCGATCGGCTCCAGCATGAGGCGCAGGACACGTTTCCCGAACACGTCACGGCGTTCCGTAAGGACATGGCGGTACACGGCCGCTACGGGAAGCCGTGCCCGACCTGCGGCCAGACGGTGCAACGCATTCGGTATGCGGACAACGAGACCAACTACTGCCCTGGTTGCCAAACCGGCGGGAAGATTCTCGCCGATCGCGCGTTATCGCGTCTCTTGGGACCCGATTGGGCGCGGGCTGCGAAGAACGCCAAAGCGTAGCTAGGTGCGCTCACCTCCGAGCGCCCACGCCACTGCTGCAAGGACGACCGGTAAGGCCAGCGACCACAGACCGACGGTTACCTCGCAAGCTGCACCCAGACCGCAGCCGACTACGAAGCCGACAATCACCGGGAGAATACGCGCCGCTCGGCTTCGCGCTGCGGCGACACGAGCGGGATCACCGCCAAGCAACATCTCACCGACAGCGAGCGCGAAGCGCGTGACGTTGGTTGTCATGACTGCCGTCGACGGTGCTCCCTGGAACGAGATCTGCACGAGCGCGTTCTGTACCGCCATCGCCGCGACGCCGAACATCCCTGCGACGATTCCAAGTGTCGAGGTCGGTGCAATGCGAGGTCCGGCTGCCACGCACAGAGCAAGGAAGCCGACGAGCAATAAGAGCTGCAGCAAGAGCAAGGGGCGCAATGGGTCGACCGCGTTCGATTTGAGGCGACCAGCCAGCATCATCGTGAGGCTGACGACAACGATGAAGACCGGTACGGAAAGCATCTGCGCGACATCTGCATAGCCGCTGCCCACGATACGCGCGGCCAGGAGCACGACGTTTCCGGTAATGTGGGCGGTGAACAGACCATCGAGGCCGAGAAAGCCGATGATGTCGGCGCATCCGGCGGTGACGCTCAGGACGATCAGCAGCGCTTCAACCTTGCTCGACTTATCGACTGACGGCTCCTCCTAGAGAACATCGTAGTTGCGAAAGGGGAAGCATAGCCCCACGACACCCTTGCCGTCTGCACACTCTCACTTAACGCTTATCGTCGGGCGGGCCGGAAAGAAAGCTGATCAACGCGGCGCTTGCTGCGGTAGGATTCTCGTCCATCACCCAGTGTCCGGAATCGGGGATGACGCTCGTACGCACGTTGGTCGCGACCGCTGAGGCGAATTGCGGCATCAGCGTGCCGAACGACTTTTCGCCGCCCAGCGCGAGTACCGGCATCGTCAGCGGCGTCTTCGCGAACGCGGCATTCGCGTCGGCGTCCTTGTAGAACCCGGCGAAGTACGAGAAGCCCGCATGCATGTTCCCCGGCTGCGCGTACGACGCCGCGGTGCGCGCGCGCTCCGCCTCGGTGACGCGTTCGGGATGGTAGGCGAAATCATCCCAGATGCGGTTGAGGTAGATGCGCTCGCGTCCCGCGGTGAGTTGCTCCGCGTATTTCCCGTTGAAGTGGAAGTGCCAGATCGCCGGCATGAGCAACACCTGTTGCCACGGACCGACCCCGGGGATCGGCGCGTCCATCAGTGCCAGCTTCGTCACCTCGCTGGGATATTGCGCCGCGTACGCGTATGCCACCATAAGGCCGATGTCGTGGCCGACGACTGACGCGCGATTCACGTTCAACGTACTCATCAAGCCGTGCATCGAACGCGCGATCGAGGCCATCTCGTACGACGTCGTCGCGGGCTCCGGACGGGACTCGCCAAGACCGGGAAGATCCGGCACGATGACTTGATGGTTTGCCGCTAAACTCGGCGCCAAACCCGACCACATGTCGCCCGTGTCGCCATAGCCGTGCACGAGCAGCACCGTCGGTCCGGCCCCGCCGATTCGGTAATGCCACACCGTCCCGCCCACGTTCACGGTTTTCTCGGTGAACCCGGGCGCAAATGTTTGGGCTTGCGCCGGCGCCGGGGTGGCGAAGAGCGCGATGACGGCGGCGGCTGCCAAACCCGAAACGGTACGCATGACGCCTTGCATTGAACGCCGCCCATTCCGACCTTCTTTCGGAACGATGCCCTTGCGCTGGCTCTGTAATTGATGCAACATATTCGTAATGAGCATAACGGACATGGCAGGGCCGCGCGGGTGGCTTCTTCTGGTCAGCACGCTACCGGGGCAGAACGGCGCGGCGCGCGTCAGCCTCTGGCGGTCCCTGAAGGCGCTAGGCGTCGCGAACCTCCGGGACGGAACGTACCTGCTGCCCGAACGCCCCGAACTCGCTTCCGCCTTTCGCGACATCGAACGGGACGTGGTGAGCTCCGGCGGCTCTGCGTACGTCTTTCAGCTCAACGGCGACTCCGAGGCGCAAGATCGATCGCTGCGTGAGCTGTTCGATCGCAGCGACGAGTACGCAGAACTCGCGCGTGCGGCCGAAGAGCTGGTCGCGACGGTGGCAGATCGCACGGAAAGCGACGTGCGGCGTGCCGTTCGGCAACTGCGCCGTGATATCGCTGCCGTTGATGGGATAGATTACTTCGGCAGTCCCGGCCGCGACCGCGTGCAGCGCCTGCTTCGCGACCTCGACGCCCAAGTTGATCGAACGTTTTCACCGGATGAACCAAGCGCGACCCACACCGCGATCGAGCGCCGTACACGTAGGGAATTTCGAGGTCGCACGTGGGTAACACGTCGGCACCTCTGGGTGGACCGAGTCGCGAGCGCCTGGCTCATCCGCCGCTTCATCGACAACGATGCGAGGTTTTTGTGGCTTGAAAACCCGAACAGCCGTCCGAAGGACGCGCTCGGCTTCGACTTCGACGGCGCGGACTTCACGCACGTCGACGATCTGACGACATTCGAGGTGCTCGTCGTTGCGTTCGAGCTCTCGAACGATCCGGGACTCGCCAAGCTCGGTTCCGTTGTTCACTACCTCGACGTAGGCGGTGGAGTCGCGCCTGAAGCAGCTGGCTTCGAGGCAATCCTTTCGGGCACGCGCGAACGCAGCGCCGACGACAATGAACTGCTTCTGCGCATGAGCCCCGTTCTGGACGCCCTCTACGACGCGTTCACGACTGCGCGAGCTTCGGCGACGTGATACGCCTAGCATTACTCGCGCTCGCAGCGCTGGTCGTCGCCGGGATTAGTCACGCCTGGCAAATTGTCGGTGCAACCAACGCTGCGCTGCCGCTACGGATGATTGGCGACTACCCGCTGACGGGGAACGCGAACCGGTTCGATTACGCCAGCATGGATGACGCGCGCGGCATCCTGTGGCTCGCGCACATGGGCGATGGTTCCGTTGAGGCGTTCGCCGTTAAGGCAAACCGCGTCACCCTGACCGTCCCGCTTTCGCAAACTGCGAGCGTGCGTGGCATTCTCGCAGCGCACGGACGCGTCTACGCGGCGGCGCAGGGGCTCGGCGGCGTCGTCGTCCTCGATCCCGCCAACGGCGAGCGGATCGCGCTGATCCCCGCCGGCGACGTCGACGGCCTCGCATACGAGCCGAACACGCAGCGTCTGTTCGTCTCCGATGAATCTGGCGGCCGCGATACGGTCATCGACACGCGCACGAATCAGCGCATCGGCGCCGTCGAACTCGGCGGGGAGGCCGGCAATACCCAGTACGATGCGGGATCGAAGCACATCTTTGTCGGCGTACAGACGCGTGACGAGCTCGCCGAGATCGATCCCGCGTCGCTCAAGGTCGTACATCGGTACCGGCTCCCGGGCTGCAGCTCGTCCCACAGCGTCGCGATTGACGCCGATGCGCGCGCGGCATACGTCGGATGTCAGCACAACATGCAGCTCGTGCGGCTCGACCTGCGATCTGGCCGTGTAACTGGTTCTGGCGGTGTCGGCCTCGGTGTTGACGTCCTAGCACTCGATGCGGCCCGGCGCCGGCTGTACGTCGCATCAGAGTCCGGGATCGTAAGCGTCTACGACGTCGGCCACGGTGAACTCAAGCGCGTCGCGCAGGGCTTGCTGCACCTCAACGCCCACGTCGTTGCCGTCGATCCTGCAACACACCGGGTGTACTTCCCGTTACAAGACGTCGCAGGCAAACCGGTCGTGCGCGTGATGGAGCCTCAGTGAATCGTCCGTCGCTGCTCGATCTCGTCCGTTACTTTCTCACGCTCGGCGCGACCGGCTTCGGCGGTCCGGTCGCGCTTGCGAACTACATGCGCCGCGATCTCGTCGAGAAACGCGGTTGGCTCGACGAAGCGACCTACGACAGGGGACTCGCGATTGCGACCGCGTGTCCCGGGCCGATGGCCTATCAACTCGGCGTCTACTGCGGGTACGTGACCTACGGCATCCCGGGAGCGTTGGCAATTGCGGTCGCGTTCGCACTGCCGCCGTTCGTCATCGTCGTCACAGCGGCCGCGCTGTACGAGCGGTTCGCGGGCTCAGCGATCACCCGCGGCCTCTTCTCTGGCATCGGGCCGGTCGTCGTCGCGCTCATCTTACGCGCGAGTTGGAACCTCGGGCGCAAGACGCTCAAACGCGACTACGTCGCGTGGGGCGTCGCAATCGCTGCGTGCGCGATCACCATCGCACTCCAGCAAGAGCTCATCTGGCTCTTCCTTGCGGCGGGCGTCATCGGCATCGTCATCTTCGCGCCCGCCAAGAAGCCGGCAGTCGCCGCCGTGCCTGAACCGGCTGGCGCAAAGACGCGTGCGTTCGCACTGCCGGCGCTCCTAGCCGTCATCACCCCGCCCGCAGGTCTTGCGCCCGCGCTTTTCTGGTTTTTCCTGAAGACCGGGTTTCTCGTCTTCGGCAGCGGACTCGTCATCGTTTCGTTCGTGAAGACGTACGTCGTCGACCAGCAGCACTGGCTCGACAACCGCGCCTTCGTCGACGCCGTCGCGATCGGGATGATCTCACCCGGCCCGGTCGTCATCACCGCGACCTTCGTCGGCTATGTGGTCGCAGGCTTTTTGGGCGCGGTCGCGTCGACGCTCGGGATCTTTCTCCCATCGATCCTGCTGACCGTCGTCGCGACGCCGCTGCTGCTTCGGCACGGTTCCCACCCGCGTGTCGCGGGTTTCGTGCGCGGCGTGACCGTCGCCGTCGTGGGCGTCCTGATGGGGACGACGTGGCTCATCGGCCGTCCTGTCATCGTCGACCTCGCAGCGGCCGCAATCTTCTGCATCGCACTTGCCGCCCCACTGGTGACGAAGCGCATTCCGGACCAAGCCTACGTCCTCGCGGGGGCCGTCATCGGCCTCGCACTCCAGCACTGAATTCTACGCGCACCGCAGCGCGTTAACTCGAGAACCTTTGCTGATCGTGAGGAGTTATGTCGACGTGCTGGACTCGAATCCAGCACGTTCACCGATCAAAAGGCTCCTCAATCGATACTATGTCATACTCCGAACATGCAGATCTCGCTCGCATGCGGGATCTTCGACATCTCGCTCCGACCGAATACGAAGGCTACATCGCGCTCTCGAAGATCGTCGGTCGTACAGACGGCGCGATCCCGCAGAAGTACCGCGAGTTGATCGCCCTCGGGGTCTCGTTGACGACGCAGTGCCCGTATTGTCTGGACGCTCATACGGCGAGCGCGAAGAAAGCGGGCGCGACGGAACAAGAAATCGCCGAGGTCACCTTCATCACCGCCGCATTGCGCGCCGGAGCCGCGGTGACGCACGGCACGCTCGCCCTCAAGCTCTTCGAGGGCCACCCGGGCGCAGCGACCGCATCGCGGCAGCCGTAGCGTGATCCGTCGCGTCGTCCGATGACTCCAAGCCGGCGATAACGCCGGCCACGTCGTCGGCCGACCGATTTTGGCTGAGCTTCCACTTCCCCTCGAGTCGCTCGATCGTGATCTCGAGGCCGATGATCCCATGCAGGTGCCCCTCGATGAATGACTCTGGTGCGTCGGCGACGTGCCAGGGTTGCTCTCGATGGGCCTCGTGTTTCTGCGTGAGGCGCTCGACGAGCGCTCGCAGCTCCTGCTGCTCGTCGATGACGCGAACCGACCCGTAGGCGTGGACCACCGTGTAGTTCCAGGTCGGAACGACCTTCCCGTGTTCGCGCTTCGCCGCATACCAGCTCGGACTTACATAGGCATCCGGACCCATGAACATGACGAGCGCCTGCGTCCGCGGTTCAATGGCGGTCCACTGCGGGTTCGCGCGCGCGACGTGACAGAGGAGCGTTCCCTGCGGTCCCTTGGCTTCGTCGAGGAGCATCGGCACGTGGCTAGCCACCGGAGTCCCCTGCGCGACGGTGACGAGTGTCGCCAACCGCGTGGCGTGGATCAGCGCGTGAACCTCGCCGAGATCGCTTTGCCGGAAATGCGGCGGTACGTACATCCGTCCTCCTGAAGTAGAGTTGGCAAGCGACACCGATTCGAAGCGGCCGGCGGTTAGACTAGTACACGTGCAGAGCGCCGTTACGATTCCGCGCCGCGACCAGCAGATTGCGGTCGCGGAAGTCAAGCAGGTCCCTCAGAGCGGGACGCGTCTCCTCGCGATCTCCGTCGCTGCGGTCCTCGCGATCCTCGTCGACGGCACCGCTTCGAACATCATCAACAGCGGGCTGCCGTATCTCCAGGGGGTGCTGGCCGCGAGCCCGGACCAGGCGTCGTGGATCGTCACCACGTTCAACGCCGCCTATTACTCCACGATCTTGTTCAGTCCATGGCTCTACGCGCGATTCGGCCGAAAGCCCCTGTTGCTGACGGGACTGGTCGGTTTCGGCGTAACGTCGCTGGCCTTGGTCGGCGCGCACAGTTTGCCGTTGGAAATCGCGTTGCGTTTCCTCCAGGGCGTCTGTCTCGGAGCCGTGTTCGTACCCGCTGCAGTCTTGCTCTTCACGGCGCTCCCGCTCAAGCTGCTCCCCTTCGCGCCGCCGTTCTTCGCGGTGTCGGTCCTCGGCTCCACGACGATGGGGAACGCGATCGGCGGATACGTCGCCGACAACTACGGCGGCAACGCCGTCTATCTGCCCAGCGCCATCGCGACGCTCGTTGCCGCGGCGTTGGTCTACCTCGCGGCACCGAACGTCGACGCGCCGCAGGGGCGGCTTCGCCCCGACGTCATCGGATACACGTTGTCGGTCATCACGTTCGGCGCGATGCAGTACCTCGCGAACGAAGGTGAGCGCCGCAACTGGTTCGACGATCCGTCGATCGTCGCCGCCGTCGCGATCCTCGCGGTCGCCGCGCCGGCATTCGTCCTGTGGGAGCTCGGCGCGTATCGTCCGCACGTCAACTTCCTGCTGCTGGCGCAGAAGCGAAACCTTGCGGTCGGTGCCGCCGTCAACATCGTTCTCGGCCTGGTCGGGTACTCCGTTATTACCTTCGTTCTCTATCTGGAGACCCAGATCGAAGCGACGGAGACGCTTGCAGGCGAGATGATCGCCCTGCGGCTCGTCACCTATGTCGTCGGAATCGTGATGGCGTTCGCGCTGGTCAAGCGGCGTATCCTCAGCGTTCGCGTCGTCATCTGCCTCGCGGCGCTCGGGAGCGCCGTCGCCTTCATCGCGTTCGGGCGCTCGATGACGACGACCGCAGAGGCGGGCAGCTTCGTTACCGTCTCGCTCCTGTTCGGCCTGTTGTTCTCGATGCTCAGCCAGCCCGTCCCGGCGCTCGTCCTGGGATCGCTCGGCCTTGCCGACCTGCCAGCAGGGCTCTCGATCTACAAGGTCTCGTCGCCGCTCGGGCTGATGATCGGAACCGGGTTGTTCCAAACGTTGCTGGATCATCGCACGACGTTTCATATGACCGAGCTCGCCGGCTCGATCACACCGGCACAGCCGACCGTCGCGCTCTACCTGCAACACGGCGGAAGTCGCAGTACCTTGAACGCGATCGTCCAAGCACAGGCACAGTCGCTCGCCTTCCAGGATGTCATGATCGTGTTTGCCGCCTGCGTCCTGCTCGCCATCCCGCTCATCTTCTTCGCCGACCTCCGGCCCGGCCCGAGTCGCTAGCGATGTTCTTCGGGAAGATCCTCATCGCGGTCGACGAGTCGGTACCCTCGCAGTACGCGATCGACGTCGGCCTCGCAATCGCCCGCGAAGACGGCGCCTCCGTCGTCTTCGGCGTCGCGCTCGACCCCTCGCTGCTTGCACGCGATTACGCCTTCGCCTCGATGTCCGAGCTCGCAGAGCAGGTCGCCGATGAGATCGTGACGCGCGCGACGCAACGCGCAGGCGATCTCGGCGTCTCCGCATCGTCGCAAGTGCTGTTCAAAGACGCCACGCAGGGGATCATCGATCTCGCCCGCTCGCAGAACGTGGGGCTCATTGCGATGGGAACGCACGGGAGAACCGGCCTCACGCGCGCGCTTATCCGCAGTATCGCGGAAGGCGTCTTGCGGCGAACGACGACCCCGCTCTGCGTGGTGCGCCGTCCGGCGGTCGGGAAGGTGTACCATCGCGTCCTCGTTGCCGTCGTCGATGACGATCTGTCGGCGATGGTGATCCGCTACGCCATCGACCTGGGGCGTGCGTTCGGGACGCGTTTGTTGTTCTGCACGGTCCAGCACGCGGGCAACGCGAACGGTGACGGAGCGTTCTTGGAACGCGCAAAGGAGCGCGCAAGCGAAGCGGGCGTCGCGTCCGAGAGCATCATCATCCCGCGCGACGGCAACGTCTCCGCCTGCATCCTCAAGCAGGTTCACGCCGAGCAGTGCGACGCCATTCTCATGGCGAGCCACGCCCGCGACGGCCTCCAACGCCTCATGCAGGGAAGCGTCGCAGAGACCGTCATCCGTTCCAGCGAGACACCCGTACTCGTCCTGCGCTCAGTGGAGCGTGAAGATCCGAATGAAAGCGATGGGGCTCGCCCGGAGGCGAGCCCCGCACAGCCTCATTTCGGCGGCATGTAGCCGTACTTGCGCAGCGTCGCTTGTCCGTCCGGGCTGGAAACCAGCGCGACGAAGTCGTGCGCCAGCGAACCGTACTTGGCATTCTTCGGGACCGTCATCGAGTAGGTCGAGACGACGTTGTACTTGTCGTCGATCTCCACGGCGTCGTACTTCGCAGGATTCGCATCGGACGCGAAGGCGATCGCCGCGTTCGCCGGGTTGCCGACGGCTGCGACGACGTCGCTCCCCTTGTCCTTCTCCACGACGACGTTCTTGCGCAGGTTCGTCACGAAGTCGATGCCGTAGTCGCCGGCGGCGTTCTGGATGACCTGACTCGCCAGTTTTCCGACCGCTGACTGGGGCGTCCCCATTGCCAGCTTCACGCCGGGACCGGCGAGGTCTTTGAGCGTGTGGATCTTCGCCGGATTGCCTTTCGGCGTCAGGATGATCTCCTTGTTGCGCAAGATCGGCGTAGGCGGTTCGATATAGTTGGACTCCGGCTCGAGTACGGTGCTCCCGACGAGGACGACGTCCGCGGGCTTTTGCGCATCGATCATCTTGCCGATGTCGGAGCCGCCGAGATATTGCGCGTTCACCGTGACGCCCTTGTGCTGGGTCTGGAACTTCTTGATGAGCTCGGTGAACGCGCCTTGCGCGTTGGACGCGACGAGCGCCGTGAGCTGCTCGCCCTCGCCCGCCGCCGGCACCGTCGAAACGGCGCCGACCCCGCCGAGGAGAAACGCTGCCGCGATGAATGCGGCGCCGCGCGATCGTGCGATACGCATCGAGTCCTCCTTCCTTTAGGGAACGGTTGCCGCCGACGAGAGCGGCGGCGGTGTGCCGATACCGTGAATCTCCCGCGCGCGCAAGGGACGCAAGACCAGGATCGCGATCAGCGCAGCCGAGATATCGAACGTCGTCGCGATCAGCAGCACAGCCGACCAACTGCCGGTCGCCGCAGAGACCACGCTGGCGAGCGGCACGAGCAGTGAGGCAGTACCCTTCGCGGTGTAGAGCATCCCGTAGTTCGTGGTCGCGTACTTCTGACCGAAATGATCGCGCGTCATCGCCGGGAAGATGCTGTAGATCTCGCCCCACGCGAAGAACACGAGGCCGGAGAGCAGCACGAACGGAACCGGCGTCACGCCGAACTTCATCAACGCGAAGATCCCGCAGCCTTCGACGATGAACGCACCGAACAGCGTCGGCTCCCGGCCGATCCGATCGGAGACCCACCCGAGCAACGGGCGCGAGAACCCGTTCATGATGTTGTTGAGCGAGAGTGCGTACGTCAGGGCAGGCGCCGTGATCCCGAACAACGTGACCGGAATGGCGTTGATGTAGCGGTCGTTCGCGATCGGGCCGAGCTGTGCGATCGCCGTCAGGCCGCCGGTCGCTGCCAACACGAACATCACGTACATCACCCAGAACACCGGGGAGCGAAGCGTCTCCCCCGGGGTGAAGTCGCGTCGGTTTTGCAGCACGCGCGGGTTGACGGGCACGGCCTCCGGCGGCGCTTTCGGGGGCTTCACGAGAAGCATCGCGGCGAGCAGGACGATGAGGCCCTGCGCGATCCCGAAGACGAGGAACGTTTGCTGGTATCCGCTTTGCTTGATCATGAGCGTCAGCGGAATCACCGTGAGCGCTGCACCCGCGCCGAAACCCGCCGAGGTCAGACCAGCCGCGAGACCACGACGCCCGGCGAACCACTTGAGCGCGTTGCCGATGGACGTCCCGTACACGATCCCGGCACCGATACCGGCGCAGACCGCACCGACATAGAGCGTGAAGAGCGAGTGGGCATTCGCGTTGATGACCCAGCCCAGGCCGGCGAGAACTCCGCCGATCGCAACCATGATGCGAGGGCCGTACCGGTCGACGAGCGCGGCCTCGAACGGCACGAGCCAGGTCTCAACGAGAACGAAGATCGTGAACGAGACCTGGATCGCGGCGCGCGACCAGCCTTGCTGCCGTGCCATCGGATCGACGAACGCCGTCCAGCCATATTGCAGGTTCGCGATCATCGCCATGCAGACGATGCCGGCGACGAGTTGCACCCAAGGATTCCGCAAGGCGCTTTTCGTTGGCACGGCCCCTACGGTGCCCGAAACGTTTGCCATCGAGTCTCCTTTCCGTCAGAGCACGCCGGCGGCGTGCAGCTCGTCGACGCCGCGCTCGATGTAGCCGATCTCGCGCAAGACGTCCTCGGTATGCGCACCGAGTGCCGGCGACGCAACGATCTCCACCGGCGAATCCGAAAGGTTCAGCGGGCACCCGACCGTCTTGAACGTGCCGCGCGTCGGATGTTCGACCGTTGCGATCATCCCGCGCGCGTTGAGCGACGGGTCGTCGATGAGATCCTTCGTGCTCAAGATCGGACCGCAGGGGACGTCGATCTCGTTGAGACGGTCGAGCACCTCGAACTTCGTGAATTTCCGTGTCCACTGCTCGACGATTCCGAACACCTCGTCGAGATGCGGCAGCCGTGCTGCCGGCGTCGCGAAGTCCGGATGCGTCGCAAGCTCCGGCCGGCCGATCATCCGCGAGAGCGACTCCCACACTTGCGGTTGAATGATCACGTAGACGTAGTCGTTCTCGCCCCCGGGCTTGCACCGCAGCGCCGCGCCCGGCTGACCGCCGCCTGACGCGTTCCCCGAACGCGGCACGTAATCAGCGAACGTCTTGTTGGGATACTCGGCGAGCGGCCCGTGCGCAAGACGCTGCTGGTCGCGCATCTTCACCCGGCACAAGTTCAAGACCGCATCCTGCATCGCAACCTCGACCCGTTGACCGCGGCCGGTGTGCGTGCGCTGATAAAGCGCCGTGACGATCGCGGCGACCATGTGAATCCCGCTCCCCGAGTCGCCGATCTGCGCGCCGGTGCTCGTCGGCGGCCCGTCCTCCCAGCCCGTCGTGCTCATCGCGCCGCCCATCGCCTGCGCGACCGTCTCGTACGCCTTGAAGTCGGCGAACGCTCCCGGCCCAAAGCCCTTGATCGACGCATAGATCAGACGCGGGTTGAGCTCACGGAGTCGCTCCCAAGTGAAGCCTTGCCGATCGAGCGCTCCCGGCCCGAAGTTCTCGACCAGCACGTCGCAATAGCGCACGAGCCGCGTGAAGATCTCCTTGCCCTCGTCGGTCTTGGTGTTGAGGGTGATGCTCCGCTTGTTGCAATTGAGCATCGTGAAGTAGAGGCTGTCGACGCCGGGCTTGTCTTGCAGCTGGCCGCGCGTGATGTCGCCGCGGCCGGGAAGCTCGACTTTGATGACGTCGGCGCCGAGCCAGGCGAGGATCTGGGTGCACGTCGGGCCGGCCTGCACGTGCGACATGTCGAGGACGCGAACGCCGTCGAGCGCCTTACGCACCTGTTTGCCGTTGACAGCACTGCCGTCACTACTCATCGCGGCCTCCTCCTTGTACTTCGCTTACGAGAGGTAATGCACGTTCTGTTCTACGTGCGCCGCCAGCCCGAGCGCGTGATCGCGTACGAGGCGCTCGGCGCGCTCCGTATCGCGCTGCTCGAGCGCCGTGATGATATCGAGGTGGTCGATGATCGAGCGATCGAACCGCCGATCTTCGCTGATCGTCTTGTGTCGGATCGCACGCATGTGGACGAAGAGCGGCGACGCGATGTCGGTGAGCACCGCGGAATGCGCAAGCTCGATGATCTTTTGGTGAAAGACGAGATTGGCTTCGGAGTACTCGTCGATGTGCGCGGCGACTTGGCCCTTGTCGAAGGTCGAGAAGATCTGCCGGAGCGAGCCGATCTCGGCGTCGGCGGCGGCGGTCGTCGCCAACCGCGCGGCCATGCTCTCGAGTGCCGCCCACACGGTGATCGTCTCGACGATCTCGCGCTTGCTCTTCCGCACGACGATGTATCCGCGCCGCGGGACGTTCCGGACGAACCCGTCGTTCTCGAGGCGCATCAGCGCCTCACGGATCGGTGTACGGCTCACGCCAAGCTCTTGCGCAAGCTCACGCTCGTCCAGTCGGATCGGTTCGGTCGACTCGTAGATGTTCATGCGACCGAGCGCTTCTCTGATCGCCGCATATGCGCGGTCGCCCAAGCGGTCTTGGGCGAGGGGTGCGAGCGAGGCCTTGATCTCGACCATGCACGCGCCTCCGTGGCAGCGCCGGTATACCAAAAACGGAATCCTGGCGACAAAATGCCGCCCACGTCAGCGTAAGAAAGTTGCCTCGCATAGTCAATACGAGGCAACTTTCTTCTTTTACGTTCCGCTCGGCGCTACGACTGAGCGCTCGGTTGCGCATTCCCCCGCGTACGATCGGTCTTCGAGAGAAACGGCGTGAGGAGCTCGATCGGGAGGGGGAACACGGTTGTCGAGTTGTGCTCGGTCGCGACTTCGGCGAGCGTCTGGAGGAAGCGCAGTTGAAGCGCTACAGGCTCCGTCGCAATCTTGGCGCCCGCGAGCACGAGCTTTTCGGCAGCCTGAAACTCCCCTTCGGCGTTGATGATTTTCGCACGCCGCTCGCGTTCGACTTCGGCCTGTTTCGCCATCGCACGCTTCATCGTGTCCGGTAAGACGACGTCGCGCACTTCGACCATCGCGACCTTGACGCCCCACGGCGCCGTTCCCTCGTCGATGACCTGTTGCAGCTGTTGATTGATCGCGTCGCGCTGACTGAGGAGCTGATCGAGATCGTGCTGTCCGACGACGCTTCGCAGCGTCGTCTGCGCCAGCAAGAACGTCGCCTTGGAGAAGTTTTCGACTTTCACGATCGCATCTTGCGGGTTGACGACGCGGAAGTACAAGACGGCGTCGACGGTGACCGGGACATTGTCGCGCGTCATCATCTCCTGACGAGGAACGTCGAGCGTGACGACGCGGAGATCGATCTTGACCATGCGGTCGACGACGGGGATCAGGACGATGACGCCCGGACCCTTCGCGCGGAGTAGGCGCCCGAGCCGAAACACGATGCCGCGCTCGTACTCGCGCGCGATCTTGACTGCGGCGGACAAGAGCGCGAGCAGCACGACGACGGTGACGATGGGAACGACGGTCGCGGTGATCATGGGACCCTCCTCCGAACAGCATCCTGCGCCGGCCACACGCTGAGCGTCAGCCCGCTCACCGCGACGACGTGCACGGGCTCCCCGGCGGGGATCACGCCGTCATCCGTCTCGGCTTTCCACAGCTCCCCGTCGAGGAACACGGTGCCGCACGGAGCAAGTTCGCTGCGCGTCACGCCGACAGCGCCGATTAGCGCTTCGCGCCCGGTCTGCACCTTGCGGCTTTGCGCGCGGATCCCGGCGCCCACGGCGAACAGGAAGAACGCAGCCGTGACAACTGCGACGGTGACGATCAGCGTGAGCGAGATGCGCAGGAACGGCTCGTGCTCTTCGGTCAGCATCAACGAACCCAGAACGAACGATGCGATCCCGCCCGCGGTCAGGACACCGTGGCTTGGCACCTTGATATCGGCGATGAACAGAATGACGGCGAACCCGATGAACAGCAGACCCGCGACGTTGACCGCGATCACGGCGAACGAGACGAACGCCAGGATGAGAGCCAGCCCGCCGACGACGCCCGGAAACACCGAACCTGGATTGCTCAACTCGAAAATCACGCCGTACAGCGCAATCGTCATCAGGATGAACCCGATATTCGGATCGCTCAACAGCAACAGAAACTGCTCCGTCGCGTCCATCGGGATCTCGACGATCCGCGTGTCGCGTGTCGCGATGCGCCGCATACCGGACGTCGTGTGGACAGGCCAACCGTCGACCTTCGCCAACAACTCCCGCGGGCTCGTCGCGATGAGATCGATGACGTGCAGGTGGAGCGCTTGATCCGCAGTGATCGAGACGCTCTCCCGGACCGCCCGCTCCGCCCAATCCGCGTTGCGCCCGCGCTGCGCCGCGAGTCCCCGAATCTCCGCGACAGCGTCGTTGGTGAGCTTCGTCATCTCGGTCTTGTCGGTCGCACCGCCTGCCGCCAGGCCAACCGGATGCGCCGCGCCGAGGTGCGTCGCCGGCGCCATCGCGGCGACGTTTGCCGCATACGTCACGAAGACGCCAGCCGAAGCCGCACGTGCCCCGCTCGGATAGACGTATGCGACGACCGGTACCGGTGAGCCGAGCATCGCCTTCGTGATGTCGTCCATCGACTTCATCAGTCCGCCCGGCGTGTCGATGACGACGACGAGCGCCTGAGCGCCACTGCGCTTGGCGTGGTCGAGACCACGGACGAGATAGCGTGCAACGGCGGGGCCGATGATGCCGTCGAAACGCACGACGTCCGTCTCCGCAGCGGCGCCGGCCCGAGCCATCGTGCCGAACGCAACAGCACACAGGAACAACATGACCACGCCAAGGACACGGATGCTCGGCACCATGGCGATCCGACCTTTCCGCCTCTGCCTTCTGCTCGCGTCAGCCGCTTCAATTATGCGCCCTCAAGCGGCTTCGCGCCACGAATCACCAGGAGTGACCATGAGACACGTCATCCTTGGCCTCGCCCTCGTCATCGCGCTTGCCGGTACCGCTCCCAGCGTCGGAGCCCAGACGATCATCGATCAGTGGGGGAGCGTCACCGCCCCGACGCCGCCGCCGCTCCAAGCCGTCGACGTCGACCCGAAAACGACCGCCCTGCTCGTGCTCGATCTCGTCAAGCAGACGTGCACGCCGCGGCCGCGTTGCATTGCATCGCTTCCGGGTGTCAAGCGACTCCTTAGCGCGGCGCGCGCCGCGCACGCCACCGTCGTCTACACCATCACGACGACCTCGACGACCGCGGACATCATGCCCGACGTCGCAATGGCGCCTGGGGAACCGTCGGTCCAGGCAAGTGCCGACAAATTCCTCAACACCTCATTGCAGGCGCTTCTGCGCGACAAGGGCGTGCAAAGCGTCATCGTCGTCGGCACGGCTGCAAACGGCGCCGTTCTCGATACCGGGACCACCGCGGCACTCCTCGGTTTGAACGTGATCGTCCCGGTTGACGGAATGTCGGCGTCGACGCCCTATCCCGAGCAGTACACGGCCTGGAATTTTGTGAACGCGCCGGGCGTCTCGGCGAAGTCCACGCTCACGAAGATCGATTCAGTCACCTTCGCACGCAGATAGTACCGAATCCCGATCACAAGCCGTTGGGTTGTGATCTCGTATGAAGATGCGTAAACTAGGCAAATCGGACTTGCGCGTTGGCGAGATCGGTTACGGCGCGATGGGTTTGACGTGGGCGTACGGCGAGCCAATTCGTGCTGACCAAGAGAACGAGGCGATCGCGCTGATCCATCGCGCGATCGATCTCGGCGTGACGCTGTTCGATACGGCCGAGGTGTACGGTCCGTTCACGAATGAGGAGCTGCTTGGGGAGGCGCTCAAGGGGAAGCGCGACCGTGTCGTCATCGCGACAAAGACGGGTTTCGTTCCGCAACCGCCGGGCGTTCCACTCAAGCGCGACGGGCGCCCCGAGACGATCCGGCGCGCGATCGAAGGCTCGCTGAAGCGATTGCAGACCGACGTAATCGATCTCTATCAGCTCCATCGTGTCGATCCCGAAGTCCCGGTCGAAGAGAGCATCGGCGCGATGGCGGAGCTCGTCGCCGCCGGCAAGGTGCGCTGGATCGGTCTCTCAGAGGTCGACGTTCCGACGCTCGAGCGCGCGAGTGCGGTGCATCCGATCGCAACGCTCCAATCGGAGCTCTCGCTGTGGACGCGGGACCCGCTTGGCGAGATCTTGCCATGGTGCAAGGCGCACGATGTCGGTTTCTTGGCATTCTCGCCGCTTGGGCGCGGCTTTCTCACCGGGCGCCTGTCGCAGAGCGAGATCGGGGCGACCGATTTCCGCGCGACGCTCCCACGCTTTCAGGGTGAGAACTTCGCCCGCAACCAACGTCTGGTCGAACAGGTGGAGTCCGTCGCGCGACGCCTCGGCGCCACGAACGGCCAAGTCGCACTTGCGTGGGTGCTCGCGCAGGGCGAGAACATCGTTCCGATCCCCGGGACGCGGCGCGTTTCGTATCTCGAGGAGAACGTCGCCGCCGCAGATGTGCGTCTAACCGGCAGCGACATCGCGGACCTCAACGCGCTCGCCGCGCCGGCAGGCGAACGCTACGCGACGACCTGACGTGTAGCGAACGCCGTTAAATCGTCTCGGTAAGCAAGCGGAGCGCGGCGGCCCAGGGGTAAAAAGCTCCGCCTCTTCTCGTCGAGGAGGGGGAGCGTGCAGGACGTTCGTTCGTACGTAGGGGCGCCGGGAAGCACGGGAGTCGCGGAAGATGTTCGGCTCCTCTCCGCATACTCGGTCTGCGCGGCCGTGTGGCTTCTCATCGCGACCGCCGCCGGTTTGATCGTCAGCTTCAAGTACTCGTATCCCGACGCGCTGACCGCGGAGTGGCTGTCGATCGGACGGCTCCGCGCGATCCACACCAACGGGACGTTCTTCGCCTGGGCGTCGATCGCGCTCGTCGGCTGCGTGGTGTGGGTCGCGGCGCGTTCGAGCGGTGTCAACGTGCAGCGTCCACGACTCGCGTGGACAGCGCTCTGGCTCTTCAACATCGCGGCGGTCGCCGGCACGGTGACGCTCGACGCTGGGCTCAACGACGGCGACCAAGAGTATCGCGAGTGGATTTGGCCCGTCCGCGTCATCCTGCTCCTCGGTCTGATGTGCGGGTTGGGGACCGTCCTCGCGACGGTGCAAAAGCGGGTCACGCACGAGATCTACATCGCGAACTGGTACTCGATCGGCGGCTTCATCTTCACGATCATCCTGGGAATCGTCGAGATCTTGCCGTGGTATCAGCGCGGCATCGGACAGGTCGCGGTGCAGGCGTTCTACATGCACAATGCGGTCGGGATGTGGTTCACGTTCCTTGCGCTCGGGACAACGTACTACGCGCTGCCCAAGCTGCTCAATCGCCCGATCTACTCGTATGCGCTCGGTGTGCTCGGCTTCTGGACGAACCTCGTCTTCTATCCGATCGTCGGCGCGCACCACTACGAGTTCTCGCCGCTCCCGTGGTGGTTCCAGACGCTCGCAATCGTCTTTTCGGTCGGCATGCTCGTGCCCGTGTGGGCCGGCACGGCAAACTTCGCGCTCACGATGCGCGGGAGATGGGCGACGATCCGGCGCTCGTACGCGCTCCCGTTCCTCGCCGTCGGTGTCGCCTATTACTTCCTCGGCTCGACGCAGGGCACGATCGAGGCCTTCCGCTCGTTGCAAAACATTTGGCATCTGACGAACTTCACCGTCGGCCATTCGCACGCGACGATGTACGGCTTCATCAGCTTCATCGCGTGGGGAGGCATTTACGCGCTGCTCCCCGCCGCAACCGGCAAGGAACCGCCGCGGCTCACGGTGGGGATCCACTTCTGGTTCGCGGCGATCGGCGTGACGCTCTACATCCTCTTGCTCTCGATTGCGGGAACCGTCCAGGGGCTGACCTGGATCTCCGGCAATCCCTTCATCGCCTCGCTCCAGGCAGCAGCGCCGTATTGGCTCGGGCGCGGCGTCGCCGCGACGCTGATGTTCCTGTCGCACTGCGTGTTCGCGTACAACGTGTGGAAGATGACGGCCGGGGCGCCGACAGCGGTCCTCACGCCGGCGGCGTCGAGACCGTGACACGGCGCGGCATGGACAACGTCGGGATCCTCGCCTGGAGCGCGGGGCTGACGTACCTCGTGCTCGCGATCTTGATGGCGGTCATTCCGGGGATCACGATGTCGAACACGCCGCCGCTGCCGGGCGTGCAGCCGCTCAGCGCCACCGAGGCGCGCGGCCGCGACGTCTACGTCAGCGAAGGATGTTCGTACTGCCATACGCAGCAGGTGCGTCCGATCGCGCAGGACCAGGTGTGGGGACGACCGTCGGCCGCGGGCGACTACGCGTACGCGACGCCGCAGCTGCTCGGAACCGAACGGACCGGTCCGGACCTCACGACGATCGGTGCGCGTCAGCCGAGCGACGTGTGGCAATTGATCCACCTCTACCAGCCGCGCTCCCTCGTTCACGCGTCGATCATGCCACAATATCCGTGGCTCTTCGTCGTCAAAGACAGCGCAGCTCCGGGCGATACCACGGTGACCGTTCCGCCGGGATATGCGCCGCAAGGGAAGACGATCGTCGCGACGCAGCGAGCGCTGGATCTCGTCGCGTATCTCAAATCGCTCAAGCAAGTCGCGCTTCCTACGGCGGCGCCCTAACGATGCACGACCACCAGCTCCTCGTCACGACCGACCCGCTCGGCATGCTCGTCGTCATCGCCGGGACGATCGCGACCGTGCTTGCGTTTGCGATCGCGATCCGCGCGACGCTGTGGCCCGGCGAGACCGACCCAGGTCATCCGAAGTACATCATCTTCCGCGAGGATCGCTGATGTTATCGGACCTCCAAGGCGAACGCCCTGTCACACGCATCGAGATTTACCTCGACGACGCGACGGAGCCGCTCACCACGATCGTCCCGCCGCAGACGGTCGAGATCGACACGCGCGCGATCAAGGACGGCGACCATCTCTTGCGTCTCTACGCCTACGATGCGGCCGGCAATGTCGGACGGCGCACGGTCCCGTTCGTCGTGCAGAACGGCCCCGGAATCACGGTAACCGGGCTACGCGCCGGTGAACGCGTCGCCGGCGAGATCGCGATCGATCTCAACGCCTTCAGCGCAAGCGAACCGTTCGATCCAACGCGCGCGGAATCCAGCGGGCCGATCCCCGTTTGGACATGGGTGCTGATCGTCGTCATCGCCTTGTGGGCGACGTGGTACGGGCTCGAGTACTTCCAAACGCCGCCGGCTTTCGCGCAAACGCCGACCTACGAGCGCAACCCGGTCGCCCAAGCGAATGCTCCGCTGACGCAGATGTCACCGACGGCCTACAGCGGCAAAGGTGTCGCCGGTGGGTTCGACTACGCTGCGCGCGGCGAGACCGTGTATACGACGAACTGCGCATCCTGTCACGGCGCGACGGGGACTGGCGTCCCGGGCGCGTTCCCGCCGCTGGCGAACGATCCGGTCGTGACAGCGAAGGACGCGGCGCCGCACATCAAAATCGTCCTGAACGGCCTCAAAGGCAAGGCGATCAACGGCACGTCGTACAGCAGCCAAATGCCGTCGTTCAAGCAGCTCTCGGACGACGACATTGCCGCGGCGATCGACCACGAGCGCACGTCGTGGGGCAACAAGGCCCCGATCGTCTCGCCCGACGTCGTCAAGAGCGCGCGCTAAAGCGGGTTCACGCCGCGACGATCTGGTGTCCGTCCGCGTAGCCGAGCGCGAAGAGACGGTTGACCTCTTCTTGGTCGTTGAACCCGAGCGTCGGCAACGCGAGCGGTGCGCTCGGGCCGAGGATGCGGAAGTTCACGTAGCGTTTGCCCGGAGCGTGCCCGGCGAGAACGTCCTCGTTGATGCGGCGCGCGAGCTTGAGGTCGAGCTGCAGCATCCGGTTGGTGTTGGCCTCGAGCATGATCGTCGCGACGTCCAGCAACGAACCCGCGCGTCCGTGGTCCCCCGCGACGCCGGCCGGCCCGACGAAGATCGCCGTCACGTCGGTCGCGCCTGCGTCGATCGCTTCGCGGATCGGCGCGTTGTTCGTGAAGCCGCCGTCGGCGAAGAGGCGCCGAACGCCGTCGGCGCACAGAATCTCGACCGGCTCATACACCGGCGGAAGCGCGGCCGACGCGCAGACGGCGCCCACGTAGTTCTCCGCCGTCATCGGTTCGGCGTGCTGCGCGGCATGGAAGGCGGCTTCGGCGTCGCGCAACGCGGGCGGAAAAAAGGCGAACGCCTCGCCCCGCCCGGTGCTCAAATTCGTGACACCGGCGACGAAGATACGGGACAGCCTCTCGAAACGGGCGATCTCTTCGATCACCTCGTGGACGTTCGCGCTCTCGAACAGACCCAGGATCCCCGGCAGCGTCGCGGTCGCGCTCAGCTGCGGGATCACGCGCATCAGCGAGAGCGCGTGCGCGCCCTTTTGCGAAAACGGCGACGAGAACAAACCGCGTGCCGCCTGCCACAGGAGGACCAGCACCGAGAGTTCCGGTCGCAGCTGCGTGACGCCGCGCTGCGAGATCGTACTCCAGATCTCGATCAGCCGGTCGGGCTCGTCCTGGGCGACCAGCATCCCGTTCACGGCGCCGATCGACGTGCCGCAGACGATGTCGAAGGTCTCCCGCTCGGTCAAGGCCGCGACGACCCCGGCCTCATACGCGCCGCGCGCACCTCCGCCGCCCAGGATCAACGCACGAACTGGACGCGACGATACATCGACTTGTTGTCGCCGGCGTTTCCCCAGCAAGCTCAACATCGTTTGTCCCTTCCTTACCCAAGCTCAGGACCTTACCAATCCTTTACAATTCACCCTCATTTCCTGGGGCGGCTCTGAGCGTAAACGCCGATGATCTAGATGATAAACCGTCCGCTTGGAATGGTGGGCATGCTGCCGCGTAGGGAGACGCACGACAGAGATGAGCGGAAAGACCGTGCTGGTCGTCGACGACGCCGTCGTGATGCGAATGATGATCAAAAGCATCCTCAGCAAGAACGGCTACGAGATCGTCGAGGCTGAGACCGGCTACGACGCCGTGCAAAAATACAAGGCAGTGAAACCGGACGCCGTGACGATGGACATGGTGATGCCGGAGATGGACGGGATAACCGCGCTCAAACAAATCCTGGCCGAAGACCCCCAGGCCAAGATCATCATGTGCAGCTCGATGGGTCAGCAACCGCTGGTCGTCGAGGCAATCCAGGCCGGAGCCAAGTCCTTCATCATGAAGCCGTTCCAACCACCGAAGATCCTCGAAGCGATCGAGAAGGTACTGAACTAAGAATGCCGCTGATGCAACTCAACGATCTCCAGCGCGACGCGCTCAAAGAGGTCGGCAACATCGGCGCCGGCCATGCCGCGACCGCGCTCTCGCAGATGCTCAACACGACGGTCCGCATCAGCGAACCCTCGATCGAGATCCTGACGTTCGACGAACTGCCCGACCGTCTCGGGCACGGAGATACACCCGTCGCCGCCGTCCACATGCGCGTCCTGGGCGAAGCCCCCGGCCAGATGATCGTCCTGTTCGATCGCGCGCAGGCCCTCGGTTTCGTCGACACGTTCCTCAAGCGGATCGTCGGTGACATCCAAGTCTTCGATTCGATCGTCGACTCGACGCTGCGCGAGATCGGCAACATCATCGCCGGCGCGTACTTGACCGCACTGATGTCGCTGACGGGGACGAATTTGCTTCCGTCCGTGCCGACGCTGTCGACCGGCACCGTTACCGCGACGATGGAGGCATTGGTCGACATCCCGCCCGATCGCGAAGTCTTCTTCGTCGAGAGCGCGTTCCTCGAAAGCGGCCCGCAGGTCTCCGGTCAGTTCATCCTGATCCCGGGCGACGGCTCGCTCAAACCCCTCTTCGCCGCCTTCGGTCTGGAGTAGTCGACCGCGCCGCTGAGCCTGTCGCTCAGCGGCGCGGTGAGCGGTTACGTTCCAGACGTCTCGGCGCTTCCGTCGATCGCCGTGTTGGCGGTGGCCCCCACCGGCTGAGCTTGCTGCCCGACTTGTCCTTCATTGCCCGCAACTTGCACCGCGATGCGGCGCGGCTGCGCTTTCGGGTGTAACGGGAGCACGAGGGTGAGCAGTCCGTGCTCTACCCGCGCCTCGATCGCATCCTCGTTGACGTCGTCGGGAAGCGTGATCGAGCGCGTAAAGCGGCGGCGTTCGTTCTTCGCGTCGATCGTGACGACGCCGTCTTCGATCGTGATGCTCACATCCTCTGGGCGGAACCCAGCCATCGGGATGTCGAGCTCGTAGCCGCGATCGGTGCGCCGCACGTCCATCCCGAGGAGGTCCGTGCGAGCGAGCATGGTGAGGGGATCAAATCCGAAGACGTCGCCAAGGATGCTCCGCATCGGGGGAGCGTTCGGGCGACGCATGATGTTTGCCATTGTTGCCTCCGCAACGTGAACGGTTCATTCGCTCGGCCGCTAGCCGCTGACACATGAACGCAGCGCGCGATACCGACGCTTCGCCTTATTCCACACACGGCGCCAGCGACGCCGGGCGGCGAGCGCTGACTCAGACGAAAGCACAGCCAGCTCCCCCGCGACGAACGCGACCGACTCTGTGTAGCCGTCGCGGCGCAAACGCTGTGCGGCGACGACCGCGTCGTGCTGCTCCCCGAGTACTGTCTGCAAGCGTTCGATCGCACGCGCCAGCCGTCGCGCATCGGCACCCAGCAGGTCCGTCGCTGCCTCGGCGCCGTAGCGAACGCGCTTTGCCTTGATGCGAATGCGGTGCAGCTCCGCGTCACTTGGCGGACGCGAACGGCGGCGAACGGCTTTGCGCAATCCCTTCCAGGCCTCGTCGAGCAGATCCGGAACGACGGCGCGCGCGTTTTCCCCCGCCCGGGGACCGAGCGGCGGACCGTGCAGCGCCTCGACGAGCTCCGAGAGCACCGCGGCATACTGTTCCTCACCGAGCATCGTACGGACACGGCGGTAAGCTGCCTCACGCTCGGCACGCAGCGGGGCGAAGACGCCCTCGAGGACGGCACGGTCGACCCCGGGAAGGTCCGCCGCGCGCGCTTCGAGCGCAGCGAGCAGCACGTCGGCGTCGCGCGCGGCGCCGAGACCTTCGGCGAGCCAGCGAAGCCGTTCGCGCAACGCGCACGCCCAGTCGTGATCGAGCACCGGAAGGAAGCTGCGCAGATCGGAGCGCAGGCGGCGGACCGCGACGCGCGCGTCGTGAATCGCGTCCGGATCCGGTGCGACCCGCAACGTCATCTCCTCGCGGAGGAAACGTTCGATCGACGCTGCGAGCGCCATGTGTGCGAGCGCGCCGGCGGTGTCGTTACGGTCGGTCGTCACCGATACGCGGTCGCGATCGAAGCGTACTCGCGCCGCCGCGCGTCGAGGTCGAGCCGCGCGATCGGCTCTTCTTTCAAGCCGATCCGCTCTTCGAGCGTTGGTCGCGCATTTTGATAGATGATCCCCAGCGGGATCGGGCCGTCAGCGGTGAGCGACGCGAATGCTGCGGCACGATCGGCCGGAGCGTATGCCGGTCGTCCCGTGACGTCGTCGACGTGCTCCTTGAACCACGCGTACGTGTTCACTTTGTTGTACGTCACGCACGGCGAGAGCACTTCGACGATCGAGAAGCCCTTGTGCTGGATCGCGGCTTTGAGCAGCTCGACGAGGGCTTTCGGCTGCGCCGAGAAGCCGCGTGCGATGAACGATGCGCCCGCCGCGAGCGCGAGCGCAAGGCCGTTGAGCGGCTCGTCGGGATTCCCGTTGGGACTCACGGACGCGACGTACCCGCTCGCGCTCGTCGGCGAGCTTTGTCCCTTCGTGAGCCCGTATGTCTGATTGTCCATCACGATGTACGTGATGTCGGGATTGCGTCGCACGGCGTGCACGAAGTGCCCGGCGCCGATTGCGTAGCCGTCACCGTCGCCGCCGGCGGCAATCACGGTGAGGTCGCGGTTGGCGAGCTTGACGGCGGTCGCAACCGGAAGCGCGCGTCCGTGAACACCGTGGAACGCGTAGCTGTGCAAATAGCCCGAGATCTTCCCCGAACAGCCGATCCCCGAGACGAATGCGACATCTTTCGGCTGCAGCGCGAGCTCCGCAAGCGCCGACTTGAGCGCAGAGAGGACGCCGTAGTCGCCGCAACCAGGGCACCACCATGACGGGGTCGCGGTTGCGAACTCCTTGGGTGACATCACCGCCATCGCTAGACCTCCACCAGCTCGCCCGCGCCCGCGGCCTTGCGAATCGGATCGATGATCTCGATCGGCCGGAACGGGCGGCCGTCGTATTTGCGCACGCCGCGCAGTGCCGGCAACGGACCGACGACGGCCCGCACGAGACGTTCGAGCTGGCCGCTGTAGTTGTTTTCGACGACGAACACGTGGTGCGCACCTTGGCAAAACAGACGTACGTCGTCGTCGGGGAACGGCCAGAGCGTGCGCAGCTGCAAGAAACGCGTCGGCAGCCCGGCGCGCGCAAGCCGGTCGACCGCTTCACGGATCGGACCCGTATTGGAGCCGTACCCGATGATCCCGATGTCCGCATCGGCGACGCCGTGCAACACCGGACGCGGCAGCTCGTCGCGCATCGCGTCGAGCTTCCCCATCCGCTTCTCCATCATCGCCGCGCGGTTACGCGCGTTCTCCGTGATCACGCCCGCGTCGTTGTGCTCCGAGCCCGCCGCGAGATGCATCCCGCCTGGAACGCCCGGAATGACGCGCGGTGAGACGCCGCTCTCGGTGAACGCGAAGCGCTTGTACTCACCGAAGACGACCTCGCCGTCGCTGATGAGCTCGCCGCGATCGATGCGCACCGCGTCGACGTCCGGCGGCGCGAGCGTCGCTTTGCTCTGACACAGCGCTTGTTCGGAGAGCACGAACACCGGGAGTTGCCAGCGCTCGGCGAGGTTGAATGCCTGCACCGTGAGGTCGAACGCTTCGGCGACCGTCCCGGGCGCGATCACGACGCGCGGAATCTCACCGTGACCGCTAAAGATCAGATGGTTGAGATTGCTCTGCTCGGTCTTCGTCGGCATCCCGGTCGACGGACCGGCGCGCGCGCATTCCACGACGACGACCGGAATCTCGAGCGTTCCCGCTAATCCGACCGCCTCGGTCATCAGCGACTGCCCCGGTCCCGACGTCGCGGTCATCGCGCGCGCTCCGGTGAACGCCGCGCCGAGCGTCATGTTGATCGCGGCGAGCTCGTCTTCGGCTTGCACGACGACGCCGCCGAAGCGCGGCAGCTGCTTGGACATCCACTCCAAGATGTCGGTCGCCGGCGTGATCGGGTAGCCTGCCATGAAACGACAACCGGCGACCAGCGCAGCGTATGCGATCGCGTCGTTGCCCATCATGAGAAGGCGGTCACCGTCGGTGCCCGCCTGCAGACCGTACCCCGACGGGCGCGCAGCGAAGTTCTCGCGCACGTAGCGCTCCCCGGCCTCGAGCGCGCGGACGTTCAGATCGAGAACCTTCTCGCCCTTGCGCTCGTAGACGCCGCGCACGTCAGCCCGCATGATCTGCGGGTCCATCCCGATCAGCGCGCCCAGCACGCCGAGCGAGATCGTGTTGCGCACCAGCTCGAGGCCCAAGTCGTCCTTGGCGATCTTCGCCAGCGGGACTTCGTACCACGTCACGTCGTCGCGCCGCAGCTCGTCGGTCAACGACTCCGAGCTGTTGTCGAAGATGACGAAGCCGCCCGGCCGCAGCTCGTCGACGTGCGCCTCAACCGCCTCCAGATCGAAGGCGACCAGACCGTCGACCGCGTCCGCCATCCCGTAGTCCCGGTGCTGCCCGGCGCGGATCACGTAGTTCGTGTGCCCGCCACGGATCCGTGAGGGGAAGTCCTTGTACGTGTAGACTTCCAGCCCCATCCGCTTGAAGACCCCGGCGATGAGGTCGCCGGTGGTCAGGCTGCCGTCGCCGGCTTGCCCGCCGAACATCACTTCGACGCTGTTGAGGATCACGGACACCTCGCGATCCGGCGCCAAAGGGCAGGGCGCCGTGGGTTAGCGTTCCGAGCCCTGGGGAGCGGCCCCTCTCGCCGCGAAATCCCGCGCTGCCGTGACCGCGATCGCGCTCGCCTTCTCCAACCCGAGGGTCTCGGTGTTGAGGACGAGGTCGTACTGGCGACAGTCGTAGACGTCCGAGTCGAAGTAATGGCGCTGGTAGCGCGCGCGTGCCTGGTCGATCCGGTCGATCCGTCGCCTTGCTTCGTCTTCTGTGATCTCGAAGCGCCGGGCGAGCTGCTCGATCCGCCACTCCCGCCCCGCCCGCAAGAGCATCGCAAGGACCGGAATACCGGCGGGCCGCCAACCCAGTAGGCTCACGCCGCCGTGCCCGATCACGACCACGTCCCCGCGTTGCGCGTACTCGATTACGAGCGCCCGCAAGCCGTTGACGCACAGGTCGTCGGACTGCCGCCACTCCTCGAGGACCGGCAGCATTGCGGTCGCGGCGGCGAGATCCGCGATGAACCGCTCTCCCGGGCTGGGGGCGCGTTCGACATGCTCCTCGACGTAGTTACGCGGAACGTTCCCGCGCTGCGAGAGCTCTTCGATGATCGATCGTTCGTCGAGAAGTGCGGCGGCGAGCGTCGACGCGATCGCTTCACCGACGCTGCGTCCGCCCGCACCAAGCTCGCGGGAGATGCTGACGATCACGGAATACGTATTCCCGCTCTGAAGACACTGCTCCGCCAAATACTCGCGCTCGATCGCGCCGCCTTTGAGCCCGGCTTTGCGCCGCGCTGCACCGCCGGCGTCGTCATCCCGCTCGTCGCCGCGTTCGTCGCCGGCGCACCGCTCTACGCCGTCTCCGGAGCGGTAGGCGCATTGGCGGCCGGCTTCGCCTCACGCCAGGGCGGATATCGGACGCGGGCCCAAACGATGCTGACGATCAGCGCCGTGACCGCGTTCTCCGCGCTGATCGGAGCGCTGACCGGCCCGATCGCGCCGCTGTCGGTCGTGCTGGTCGCGTTGTGGGGCGTCGGATTGGGCTTGATCAGCGCGCTCGGCGTCCCCGGAACGATCATCGGCGTGAACGCGGTCATCGCCTTGGTGATCTTCGGGCGTCCGCCGTACGGTCCGTACGACGCGCTTCCGCAGGCCGCGTGCGTCTTCGCCGGCGGCGCGCTGCAGACGCTGCTGCTTGTCCTCGTCTGGCCCCTCCAGCGCTTCGCGCGCGAGCGTCATGCACTCGCGGCGGCCTATCGCGGCCTCGCCGCGTACGCTGAGCACCTCCCGGTGACGAAGCTCGAGTCGCCGCAGATCGCGCCGCTGAACGCGCTCGCCGAAGCGATCGCCGGCGCAACGCTGTTCTCGCGGCGCGGCACGCTGGTGGCGTTCGAAGCACTGCTCGACGAAGCGACGCGGATTCGCGGTTCGCTGGCCGCGATCGCGACCGACCGCTACCTGCTCGCAAGCGACGGTGCGGAAGTGCGCGTGCAGACGCTGCGCGCGCTCGGTGAACGCACCGGCACGATCATGCGCGAAATCGCGGCGGCCCTCGATGCGGCGCGCGCTCCGGAGCCGCTCGAAGGCGTCTGGCACGCGGCCGATCTCGACGTGAAGGCGCTCGAGGATCTTCCCGCAACACGCGACGACGCACAAGCGCTGCTCGCACAGCTTCGCTCGGCGTGGCGCGCCGCCCAAGCACCCGCGGGTCGCGCCGCCGCTTCACCGATTCGGCCCGCCGAGACCGGTCCGTTCGGGCTCTCCCCGCTGGGCGATATGCTCGAGACGGTGCGCGCGAATCTCTCCCTCCACGCGGTCTACGGCCAACACGCGCTCCGTTCCGGTGCCACGCTCGGCCTCGCCGCGATTCTCGAGCACGTGCTGCCGTTGCAACGTGCCTACTGGTTGCCGCTCACCGCGGCGCTCGTGCTGCGCGCCGACTTCACCGGTACCTTCACGCGCGGCTTCGGGCGCGTCGCCGGAACGGTCGCGGGCGCCGTGCTCGCGTCGCTGATCACGACCTCCGTGCATCCCGATCGGCTGGCCGATCTGCTGCTGGTGATCGTCTTCGCGTTTTTGAGCTTCGCGCTGATCCCGGTCAACTTTGCGCTCTTCTCGACGGCGATCACCTGCTACGTCGTGTTCCTGCTCGCGCTCGGCGGCGCGCCCGAACATCTCGCCGCCCTCGACCGCGTCATCGCGACGCTCGGGGGCGGCGCGCTCGCGATGCTCGCGTACGTGGTCTTTCCGACCTGGGCGCGCGAACAAGTCCCCGACGCGCTCGCTGCACTGCTCGATGCGCAGCGCGCCTACGCGACCCTCGTCCTCCATGCGTACGCCGCGCCCGAACGCGTCGATCCGGCGACGATCCGCGCGGCACAGATCGCGGCGTGGCGTGCCCGCTCGGGCGCCGAAGCTGCGGTCGAGCAGATGTTGGGCGAACCCGTCAAACCGCGGGGAATCAGCGTACGCGCGGTACTCGCGATCCTTGCCGCGACACGCCGCTTCGGTGCCGCCTTACTCACCCTGCACTCGCGCTTGGCTCGACCGGTGCACGCATTTCCACCGATCGATTCGCTCGCGGGCGAGCTCGATCACGCGTTGGAGCAACTGATCGCGGCGCTCCACGGGCGCGGTGCGGTCACCTCGACCGTGTCGCTCTCCTCGCTGCGTTCGCAACAGGTCGCGCTTAAGAGCAGGCTCGACGTCGCTCCCGATCCCGACCTCGCCGCGCTCGTCTCGGAGACCGATCTCCTCGTCGAGAGCGTCGCGACGATCGCCGACGCGTTGGGTCGCAGCGAGAACACGACGCTCGTCTCCGCGATCTGAAAAGGCGCATGTCGGCGCATGCAGCGAAACACCACGCATGCCGCGCCGACGTTCCCGCCGCCGCACGTCACAACGTCTCGCCGGCCCTCTCGCCGCGCTCGCGCTTGGTCTGCTGGTACTTGCCGGCGCCGTCGCGTTGATCTTACGCGGCGACACGACACCACGTCCGACGCACATCGCGCGCAGCGCGAGCAGCACACCGGCGGCGATCGCGCCGGCACCGATCGTGTCGCGAGCGACGGCGCCACCGGTTGCGACGGCTGAGCCGACGACGGAAACGACCGCGTTACCCGCGACGTCCGCTGCGCCGGCGCCGACGCCGTCGCGCATCGCTACGCCGCGTGCCGGGCCGAAGCTCGCGCTGATCGTGGATGATTGCGGGCAGTGGCCGCAAACCGAACGCGGCTTCATCGCGCTCTCGGCGCCCGTGACACTCTCCGTGTTGCCGCACGTCCGCTACGGCGACACGATCGCGCAAGAAGCGGTGGCCGCCGGAAAAGGCGTGATGCTGCACTTGCCGATGGAGCCCCGCTCGGGGATCTATCCGGGCCCCGGCGAGATTCGCGTCGCGATGGACGACGCGGCGATCGCGGCGCAAGTCCGCGACGATCTCGCCAGCGTTCCGCTCGCGACCGGCGTCAATAATCACGAGGGGAGCCGCGCGACCGCCGACGACCGCGTGATGCGCGACGTTGCGAATGTCCTCGCCGAGCACCACGTCTTTTTCGTCGACTCGCGCACCAGCGCGGCAACCGTCGCACAGCGCGACACCGAGGCCGCCGGAATCCCAACCGCTCGCCGCGACGTTTTTCTCGACGACGTCGCCGACGTGAACGCGATCGAAGGACAACTGCGCCGCGCGGCCGACATCGCGAAGACGAACGGCAGCGCGATCGCGATCGGTCATCCGCGCGAGACAACGCTCGCCGCGGTGCGCGCGCTCGTTCCCGAGCTGCAGGCGCAGGGGATCGACTTCGTCCTGGTCCGCGATCTCGTGCGTTAGCTGCGACGCCGCTACTGCGGGCGCTCGTTGAGAAACATCCGCCAGATGACCCACACGAGCAGCACGCCGCAGCCCAAGAACGTGATCCCGATCGCGGTCAGCTCGACCATGACCGCGGCGAAGCTGTAGCCGCCGCACAGCGCCGCAATCCCCGCGACCGCGGCGAGCATGAAACGCCGCAGCGGATTCGCATGCTGTCCCTGGAGCGCGTGCACCTCGGCGAGGACGTCGTTCGGATCCCAGCCCGGCGTCGGAATGATTTCGCGCACGGTACCGGTGGGATCGGCGATCACGAGCGCTTCGTCGTGGATGAAGTCACCCGGGCCGTCCTGGAGCGGCGAGATCGAGAACGCGTCGAGCAACGCGGCGACCTCGTGACCTTCGCCGGTGAGCAGCGACCAGCGTGACGCGTCCGTCTCGTAGCCGACGCCGTACCGCTGCAGGACCGACGGCGAGTCGAACTCGGGATCGAGCGTGACGACCGCGAGATGCGTCGTCGCGGGATCGATGTGGCGCTGCAGGTACGAGAACTTTCCGCTGACGGCCGGGCAGACGTTGGTGAGCGGGCAGCGCGTGTAGACGAAACTCAAGACGACCGTCTTCCCGCGCCATTGCGCGAGGTTCACGCGCCGGCCGTCTTGATCGACGAGCGAGACGTCGGGAAGCGTATCGCCGGCGTGCACCGCACGCACGCGCAACGCGCTGGGGAGGCCGAGAACGAACGCCGGCGCGGGCGTGATATCAGCCAAGCGGAGCATCCCGTCGCGCCGACCGTCGATCAGTGCGTCGATCTCGCTGCCGCTCGCGAGCCGCGGATGGCGTGCGTCGACCGCGAACCGATAGGTCCCCGCAGCGAGCAGGCCCGTCGCGCCACGGGTTCGGGCTACGACGACGTCCGGCGCGCTTGCGAGGACGACGGCGTGGACCGGATACGCGGCGTCGGCCTGCGCGATTACCCCGAAGAGCAAGACGAGCGCGGCCGCGAGGCCGAACAAAAAGCGCACCTGGTTACGGTACCGCTCGCGAGAGACGCCCGCGTACGACGGGAGCGGCACCCTCGTGGCCGGCGACGCCGTATAATGGTGTGCGATGCGCCCTCTGGTCGCGCTCGTCGTCGCTCTCGCGCTCACCGCCTGCGCCCATCGCGCTCCGGTCCATCTCACGGGCACAGCGGTCGGCGAAAAAGCGGCGCCCGACTTCACCCTCACCGACCAGCGCGGCCGTGCGTTTCACCTGGCCGAGCAGCATGGGCGTGAGGTCGTCCTCTTCTTCGGCTACACGCACTGCCCGGATATTTGTCCCGCTACGATGGCGCAGCTGGCGCACGTCTATCGCGATCTCACGCCCGAGCAACGCAGCCGCGTCGAGGTCGCGTTCGTCACCGTTGATCGCGACCGCGACGATCCCGCAACGCTCGCGAAGTATGTCGGCCTGTTCAACCCCGCGTTCGTCGGTTTGACGGGAACGCAGGAGCAGCTCGATCCCGTCTACGACGCGTACCACGTCTGGCATCAGAAGCTGCGCGGAACGAAGGCGGCGGGCTACCTCGTCGCGCACGGCGGGATTGTGTACATCATCGACCCACAGGGGGCGCTGCGCGTCTTGCACGACTGGCAAGATCCGGCCACCGCGATCGCCGCTGACGTCAAGGCGCTGCTGACGTGATCGCGTCGTTCCTCGCACTCGCGATCGTGGTAAGCGGCGCGTGGTCGCGGCCGGCGGTCGACACCGGCGTCGTGTACGCAACGATTCGCAACGCCAGCGCCCGAGCCGAAATTCTCATCGGTGCATCATCGCCGCTTGCTCGTGCCGTAGAGCTACACGAGTCGATGGCGATGCCAATGCCGGCCGGCACGATGCAAGGGATGCCGTCGGACGCGATGGGGATGAAACCGGTCGGCCGTGTCGTGATTCCGCCGCACGGCGCACTCACGCTCAAGCCCGGCGGCTACCACCTGATGCTGCTCGGATTGCGGCGCCCACTACGAAGCGGGGAGCGCGTCCCGGTCGTGTTGCGCTTCGCAGACGGCAGCACCGCGAAACTCAGCGCATCGGTCGAAGACCGAGCATTCTAGAGATCGGTCCGTAAAGAACGTTTTCTGGGGCTTCCCTGGGAGCTCTCATCGTGCTTTAATCCCTGGGACGTGAGCCACATTCGGTTCGCGCCGGTGAGCGACGAGGTCGTTCTTACAGACCTCGCCTGCTTCGATGCGTCCGCTTATGGCGAGAAGGACGTCCCTCTGGACGTCCTCTCTCGTTGGTGGCGTGCGTTTCCCGCCGGCGCGCGTATCGCCCAAACTCCTGACGGACGGATCGTCGGCGCGATGAGCGGATGGCCGCTTCGCGCGGCGACGTATGACGCATTGGTCGCCGGCCGCATCACCGAAGAGCACGTCTCGCCGGCGGATTTCGTGCTCGAGGGCGAGCGTACGCGCTGGTACATTTCGGGGATCGCCGTCAGCGAGCAGCTGCGCGCGACGCCGCGCCTCATACTCGCCTTTCTCGCGGACGGACTCGCGGCGCTTGGCGAGGAGTCCCATTGCGCTGCTCCGGACGTCTGCGCCGTCGCGACGACGGTCGAGGGACAACGGATGCTGCGCCGCTTCGGTTTCGTGCGGCACGGCGAAACGCCGCACGGCGTCGCGTACGAAAAGTGCGCCTTCCGCGATGAACGGATCGGCGCGCTCGCGGATCGTCTGCTCACACACGCATAGCTCGCTCGGTCGCGACTCGGCGAAGCGCGTTCCCTTTGTGCATCGCGCGGGCACGTTGCAGCCATGGGTCAACGAAACGGAACGATGCGAGAGATCGGCGTTTTCGCACTCGGTGCACTCGCCGGAATGGTGCTCGGACGCGTTGGTGCGCCGGTCGCTGCGAAGGGCATCGGGATTGCGCGCACCGTCGCGGGCGGCAGCGATGTCTTCGAGGAGCTCATTGCAGATCACAAACGCGTGCTCGGTGCGCTCGAACAAGCCGAGCGCGCCGAAGGCGCGGCCCGGATGCCGCTCTTCCTCCTCATCAAGCGCGAGCTGACCAAACACGCGGTCGCGGAAGAGGATGTGATCTACCCGCTCGTCGCCGACAAGAACAACGACGAACAAGCCGCAAAGCAGCTCTACGAAGAGCACGGCGAGGTCAAGACGCTGCTCGCGGAGATCGAGGAAGCGCTCGAAACGAGCGATGGCTTGCAGTACCGCGACCGCATCCGGATGCTGCGCGATGCCGTGCGCGATCACACGCAGAAAGAAGAGACGCAGATCTTCCCACGCCTACGCGAGGTGCTCGACGACAAGAAGCGCGCGATCGTGACGGGGAAGGTCGACCGCGAGAAGGCGATGCTCGCATGATGTGAGGAACGAGCGACGGAATGGCTGCTCGCTCGTTCCTCGCGTTCATCCCGTTGTTCACCCTTCTGCTCGGTGTCGCCGCGCCACCGGATGTCGCGGCGACGGTGCGCCCGGCGCTCTCCTGGCGCGCGATCGGACCGTTCCGAGGCGGCCGAACCGTTGCCGTGAGCGGCGTCCCGGGACGACCGCACGAGTTCTATCTCGGCGCGGTGAACGGCGGCGTCTTCAAGACGATCGACGCCGGCCGTACCTGGACGCCGATCTTCGACGATCAACCGAGCGCGTCGATCGGCGCGATCGCCGTCGCACCCTCGGCGCCCGACGTCGTCTACGTCGGAAGCGGGGAAGGCCGGCAGCGCCCCGACTTGGCCGTCGGCGACGGGATATACAAGTCGACCGACGGCGGCGCGCACTGGACGCACCTGGGCCTGCGCGACGGGCAGCAAATCCCCAAGATCGTCGTCGATCCGCACGACCCGACGCGGCTGTTCGTCGCGGTGCTCGGCCACCCGTACGGCGCGAACCCCGAACGCGGGCTGTACCGCTCGACCGACGGCGGCGCGCACTTCGAGCGCGTGCTCGGAAACGGCACCGACGCCGGCGCGTTCGACGTCGCGCTCGATCCGCACGATTCACGGATCATCTACGCCTCGCTGTGGGCGGCGCGGCAATCGCCGTGGGAGACCGCCGACGGCGGCTCGTTCGAGCGCCCCGATGCCGGCAGCGGCCTCTACAAGTCGACCGACAGCGGCGCGACTTGGACGCGACTCGCGGGTGGTTTGCCGACCGCACGACAAGGCGTCGGACGGGTCGCCGTCGCCGTCGCACCGAGCGATGCGCGTCGCGTCTACGCGTTCGCGGACGCAAGCGGCGACCTCGGCGGCGTCTACCGCTCAGGCGACGGCGGTGCGACGTGGACGCACACGAACGATACGTCGCGCGTCGCCGAGCGCGGCGCCGATCTCGCGACGATCGCCGTCGATCCGCGCGATCCCGACACCGTGTACGAGACGAACACGTCGACGTACAAATCGACCGACGGCGGGAAGACGTTCGTCGCGCTGCGCGGCGCGCCGGGCGGTGACGACTATCAAGCGATTTGGATCGCGCCCGACGATCCGCGTACGATCGTGCTGGGCAGCGACCAAGGCGCGATCATCTCCGTCGACGGCGGCGCGAGCTGGAGCTCGTGGTACAACCAGCCGACGGCGCAGTTCTATCACGTCATCACCGACGACCGCGTTCCCTATCGCGTCTACGGCGGTCAACAGGAAAGCGGGAGCGCGGGGATTCTCTCGCGCGGCAACGACGGCGCGATCACGTTCCGCGACTGGCACCCGGTCGGTGTGGAAGAATACGGCTACGCCGCGCCCGATCCACTCCATCCCGGCGTCATCTTCGGCGGCAAGGTCACGCGCTACGACGAGCGCAGCGGTCAGACGCGCGAAGTCGGCCCGGTCATCAACTGGCGCCGCGGAGCGTACCGCTTCCGCCGCACCGCGCCGCTCGCGTTCTCGCCGGCGGACAAACGCACGCTCTATCTCGGCGCCAACGTCCTGTTCCGCAGCCGCGATTACGGCGAGCGCTGGACGATCGTCAGTCCCGATCTCACCCGGACGACGCCCGCCAACCCGGCAAGCCTTGGCATCTTCGCACAGACCGATGCAGCGAAGGCGCCGCACCGCGGCGTGATCTATGCGCTCGGGCTCTCACCGCGCGATGCGAACGTGCTATGGGCCGGGACCGACGACGGCCTCGTCTGGCACAGCGCCGACGGAGGAAATCGCTGGACGAACGTGACGCCGCCGGGCTTGGAACCGTGGGCGAAAGTCTCGATCATCGACCCGTCGCCGTTCGACGCGGGCAGCGCGTACGTCGCGATCAACCGCTTCCGCCTCGACGAGCAGTGCCCGCAGCTCCTGCGCACGCACGACGGCGGAAAGACGTGGACCGAGATCGACCGCGGAATCGACGCGACGCCCACCAATGTCGTGCGCGCCGACCCGCAGCGCCCCGGCCTTCTCTATGCGGGAACCGAGCGCGGCGTATGGGTCTCGTTCGACGACGGCGACTCGTGGTCGTCACTGCGCCTGAATCTCCCCGCGACGTCGGTGCGCGACCTCGTCGTGCACGGCGACGATCTCGTGATCGGAACACACGGCCGCGGCTTCTGGATTCTCGATGACGTACGACCGCTGCGCGCGCCCGAAACGCTCGCCGCCGCTGCGCCCGCACTGCTCGATCCGGCGCCTGTGTGGCGGATGCAGCGCGACACGAACACCGACACGCCGCTTCCGCCCGACGAGCCGTTCTTCGTGAACGCTCCCGACGGCGCGTATCTCGACTACATGCTGCCGCGCGGCGCAACGCACGTCGCGCTGACGGTCGCCGACGAACACGGAAGCGTTCTGCGCCGGTTCTCGAGCGACGACCCCGCCGTGACGGTCGATCCGTCAGCTCTCGAGGTTCCCGCGTGGTGGATCGCGCCGCCGGTTCGGCTGCCGTCCGATCCGGGGCTCCACCGCTTCGTGTGGAATCTCGAGCTCGCCGCACCGCATGGCGAGAACGCGGACGTGCCGATCGCAGCGATTCCGCATGCAACGCCGGTCGAGCCCGAGGGCGTGCGCGTTCCGCCGGGGCGGTACACCGTCATGCTCGACGCCGACGGCACCCGCGCGACACGCACGCTCGTCGTACGCGAAGACCCGCGCGTCGACGCAACGACGACGCAGCTGCAGGCGCAGTTCACGCTCGCCCGCGAGATCGCAGCGGCCGCCGATGCTTCGTACGTTGCGCAGCAGCGCGTGCGTCCACGCGACGCGGCGCTGGCGCGCGAGCTCGCGCGCGCCAACGGCGGCTTCGTGCAACTGCTCCGTGCCGTGGAAGGCGCCGACGCAGCGCCTACCGAGGTCGAACGCGACCTCTTCCAGACACAGCGGCAGGCGCTCGACGCGCTCCTGGCCCGTGCGCGCTGACGGGGTGTCTCAGCGGCCCGGCGAAGGAAAAAAGAACGTATGCAGCCTGCCGATCCCGGCCAACCGCCCGTCCCGCATCCGCCCTACGACGAGCTCCACGCCGCCGCGAAAGGCGACCCGGAGGCGACGGGACACGTCGAAGCGCTGCGTGAGGCGCTCGACGCGCAGCCGCCCGATCCCGCCGCGGTTCAGAAACGCGTGTCGCGGCTGCGCGGCATCGGCGTCCTCGAAGCGCGCATCGCCAACTGGTGGGACGATCCGAAGACGCAGAGCTGGATCAAGGCGATCACGGACGCGGGCTTGTAGGCGGGGACTCGAGCGGAAGCGACGGCGTTTCGGGGATCGCAGTGCGACGTGGATGTGGAACCCCCGTCTCGATCGCGCGCGGCGTCGGGGGCGGCGGTTCGGGCGTGAAGATCGTCGTGGGGGCAACCTGCGGCGCAGTTGGAACGTACGGTGCGGGAGTTCGCACGTCGATCGAGCTGGGAAACGCCAGCGTGATCGTCTTTCCGTCCGGATCCCACGCCACGTGCGCGCCCAAGCAGCGCGCGAGCGGTGCTAGCGCGACCATGTGCTGCATCACCGGCTGCGCGTCGCACGCGCGCTCGCCGCGCGTCGCGGTCAACCCGCCGTCGGGAAACGTCGTGACGCGGTCGGCGAACTTCGCGATCAGCGCGGGCGGCGCGAGCACGTGCCCGCCGACCAATTGTGCCGGCGGCGCACTCGGCGTGGTCACGCCGTTGAGCACGACGGTCACGATCGCGCTCAGCGCGACGGGAAGATAGGGTGCGTTCACACCTCGTCCTGCGCATCTTCCGGCGTGCGGCGCAACGCTTCTCCGCCGAGGGCGGGACGTTCATGGCGCCGGCGATCGCGTACAACGTGCTGTTCGCGGCGATCCCACTGACGCTCGTCGCCGTCGCCGTGCTGGCCTTCATCTACGGCGATGACGAAGGTCTGCGCCGCGGGCGCGCGGCGATCGACGAGTACGCGCCGCAACTCCGCGATCTCCTCGCGCAAAACCTCGAAGCGGTCGTGCGCTACCGTGGGATCACCGGCGTGATCGGTCTGGTCACGCTGATCTGGTCCGGAAAGAACGTCTTCCAATCGTTGATCTACGCGCTCAACCGCGCGCTCGGGATTTCGCGGTACCGCTTCTTCGTCTGGGACATCATCATCGCGATCGTGCTCGTCCCGCTCGTCGGCGTCGCGTTCGTCATCGCGACCGCGGTTCCGGTCGTCATCACGCTGTTCGTCCAGTTCGCAGGCTTGGAATCCCTGCGCTGGGTCCCGCAGATCGTCTCGTATGCGGGCTCACTCGCCGTCGTCTTCGTCGTCATGGCGCTCCTGTACGCATACCTCCCCAATCGCTGGCCCTCGTGGAAGCCGGTCGTCGCCGGCGCAACCGTCGCCGCGGTCGGCTACTCGCTCGCGCAGATCGCCTTTGCGGTGTATACGAGCTACGCTGCGTACGCGTTTCGCATCTACGGCGCGCTCTCGGCGCTCTTCGTGCTGCTCTTGTGGCTCGATTACATTGGCATGGTCTTCCTGTTCGGCGCCTTCGTGAGCGCCGCTTTGGAGGAAGAGGAAGAAAACGCGACCCTCCCCCTGGCATCGTAAGGACTCGCCACGCGCGCGCCCGAACGCAACCTCCGTGCGCCGTTTGTTCGCCATCCTGTTCGCGTTGGTGCTCGTCCCGCTCGCCGCGGCAGCGCAGTCGCAGGCTCCGTTGGTCATCAAGCCCAGCGTGATGGTCTACCCGTTCACGGCGAGCACCACCACGATCGACCGGGAAGCGAGCTCGCGCCTCGCGACGCTGATCGCAACGCAGATGGCGAACACCAAGCTCGTCACCGTCATCCCCGCGCCGCCGGGGACCGCCCGCAAAGACTATCTCGCCGTCGCGCGCCAGAACAGCGCCGATTTCTATGTCGCGGGCTACATCTCGGCACTCGGCAGCGGGGTGTCCGTCGTCGAGCAGGTCGTGAGCACGCAGAGCGGGATCGTGACGTTCAGCAACACCGCACAGCTGACGACGTACGCGGACGCAGCCGGTCAGGGCGACGATCTCGCCACCGCGATCGGACGCTACGCGAACCGCGGTTTGGCCTCGATCCCCTCGCCGCCGCCCGCGGCATCTCCGACGCCCGTTGCCGAGGGGGCGCAGGCGAACATCGGCAACTTGTTCGGGCGTCGCCGTAAGCCATCAGCGCAGCCCAGCGCCACACCGAGTGCTCGCCCTGCGGTCGCTTCGGCGACCACTCCGGCGCCGGCAGCAACGAGCGTTGCCGTCGCGCAGGTGAAGATCGCGCCGACCGCAGCACCGGGAGCCGCGCAAGCGTTCGTCGTCGTTCCCGTCGAGGGGACCGCGGACGAACTCGTCCGCACCGCCGCAGTCCGGCGCCTCGTCGACCGGCTCGGCGCGCAGAACGCGACGAGCACGAACGCTGCCTGTTTGCGGAACACCGGAGCGACCGTCGTCGGCGGCATCCTCGCTGAGCAGGCAGACGCGAAGTTCGGCGGCTACAGCGCGACGTTCCAGCTGATCGTCCGTGACTGCAGCGGCAAGACGCTCTTCAACACGAGCTACGAGCGCTCGGGCGGGAGCGAGACGGTCGCGATGGCGAGCGCGGTTGACGCGGCGCTCGGTGATTATACGGCGCCGCCACGGCGCCGCCGCCGCTAACGACCCGCGTCGACCTCGGCTTCGCCCTCGAGCAGTCCGGCGGGCAGCGCGACAACGATCCGCTTCCCTGCCACATCGACTCCTTCGACGAACTCACGCACCAACGGCACGAACGCGCCGCTCGCGACGCGCAGCATGTCCTGCGCCGGAAAATGTTCGACGGCGGCAACGACTCCGAGCTCGCGACCGTCGGCAGCATCGACGAGCACGCAGCCGACGAGATCCTCGTCGAAATACTCGTCCGCCGCCATCGTGACGTCGGCGCGCGCAACGTAGAGCGTTGCACCGACGAGCGGCTGCGCCGCGTTCGCATCGTCGACGCCGTCAAGGCGAATCAACGGTCGCCCTTTGTGCAGCCGCATCTCGCGCAGCGTCAACGCACGCGCTGAACCGTCCGTAAGCGCAGCGCGCACGGCGATCCCGGGCGCCAACGTGTCCTCACCGACGCGCGTTGCGGCGAGCTTGAGCTCACCGCGCAGACCGAAGACGCCGACCAGGCGGCCGGCGCTGACCTCACTCAGACTCGTTGTGCTCGGTCGACGTGTCGCCTGCGTGTTCGAGATCGTCCTCGAACGTCTCGTCGTCGTCGACGTCGACGATGTCGACCCCGATGCGCCCTTCCGCACTCGCGCGCACGAGCGTGCGCAACGCCTGCGCGACGCGACCGCCGCGGCCGATCACCTTGCCGAGATCGTCGGGATGGACCTCGAGCTCGATCACGGGGCCCTTCGCCGTCTCGATCGCCTCGACGATCACTTCGTCGGAACGGCTCACCAGCTTACGCGCGAGGAATCCCAAGAGATCAACGGCACGTGCTTGCGCGACCGCGGGATCGGCCGCCTTGCGTGGGCCGCGATCACCGCCGCGTTCGCGATGGTACACGCCCGTTGAGCCGCCGCCACCACTGCGATCGCGGCGCTCACGTCCGCGACGCGGACGCTCGTCCTCGGGCTCGATGTCGTCGTGCGCGGCTTCGTCCGACGCAATACGGCGGGCGCCCAGCGTGGAGCGGCGCTCTTCTTCCTCAGCTTTTTCCTCGTCGCCGAAGAGACCGAACTCGTCGTCGAAGGCACTCATTGGTCACGTCCGGCGCGATTGTCTGGAATGCCGGTGCCTGCGTCCACGATTATGCTAGCCTTCTTTCGCGTTCTTCGGTGCGCGCTTGGTCTCAGGGATCGGTCCGCGTTCGACCAGACCGAGCTCGGCGAAGAGACGACGGACGGGATCCGACGGCTGTGCGCCCTTGGCGAGCCACTCGCGCGCCTTCTCCTGGTCGACGACGACGGTCTTCGGTTCGGTCCGCGGGTTGTAGTGCCCGAGGATCTCGATGAACCGGCCATCGCGGGGCGACCGATCGTCGGCGACGACGAAGCGGTATGTTGGCTGTTTCTTGGCGCCCATGCGCCGGAGTCTGATCTTGACCATCTCTGCTTTCTAAGGAAGGTATTCGCCTCGGGACTACCGGCGTCCCAGGCCCAGGGGCAACTTCGGCATCCGGCCGCGCTTCGTGCCGCCCAGCTGCTTCATCATCTGGCGCGACGCGTCGAACTGCTTCACCAGCCGATTGACGTCGCTGACCTGCGTCCCGCTTCCGGCCGCGATACGTTTGCGGCGCGAGCCGTTGAGGATCTCGGGACGTTCGCGCTCGCGGCGCGTCATCGAGCAGATGATCGCCTCGACCTTGCTGACGTCTTTTTCGTCGATCTCGACATTCGGGAGCGCCTTCGACAAGCCCGGGATCATCTTCATGATGTCCGTCATCGAGCCCATCTTGCGCACCTGACGGAGCTGCGCAAGAAAGTCGTCGAGCGTGAACTGCGATTTTTGCAGCTTGCGCGCGAGCTCTTCCGCCTGCTGCTCGGAATAGACGCTCTGCGTCTTCTCGATCAGCGTGAGGACGTCGCCCATCCCCAAGATACGCGACGCCAGGCGGTCCGGATAGAACTGCTCGAGCGCGTTGATCTTCTCGCCGACGCCGACGAACTTGATCGGCGCACCGGTCATCTTGTGGATCGACAGCGCAGCGCCGCCGCGCGCGTCGCCGTCCATCTTCGAGAGGATCACACCCGTGACGCCGAGCCGGTCGTTGAACGTCTTGGCGACGTTCACCGCTTCTTGTCCGGTCATCGCGTCGGCGACGAACAGGATCTCGGTCGGCTTGACCGCCGCTTT
>CAZABL010000022.1:0-46572 GCA_964483365.1 uncultured bacterium | reverse complement strand
TTGCGCTTTCGCCGGCTGCGGCGAGCAACGCAAGAATATGGGGCGGCGGTGGCATGAGCATACTGTTGGTCCATTGCACGACATATTTGGCGTACTGCCAATAGCCGTCAAACGTGCGCACCATCCAGTCGACCGAAAAGGGCCCGTCGCGCTGTGCAAGGATTGCATCGAGGTAGATGTGACAGCACTTCGCGGCGCTATTCGAGCCTTGTCCGGTGATGGGATCGTTGATCACCGCGGCATCCGCCATGGCGAAAACGTGACGTCCTGACGGCAGGGTCGCAACGGGGTGACGCACCGTCGGCGTAAGCCGTCCAGCGAACACTCCGTTGGCATCAGTGAGCTCGACCTTGGAACAGCGAGCAAATTCCCACGGCAGGTACATCCGTAGCAGCTCGAGCGATCGGTTGAGATGCGCTTGCGGCGACGCTACGTCGTCCCAACAATCCATGCGCGTACCGGGAATCCCCTCGAACACCATAATGTGACAGGGATCGCTGAGCGTCAGCGCGGGAAAGACAAAGTACTCCCCAAGCTCGGGAATCAGGTTGAAGGCAACGCGAGAAAACTGGGTGCTTTCGAGTCCGTGCACGTACGTGAGGGCGAGGGACCGCTGCGGTTCACTGAACGACGACCTTTGCGCATCTCGTGGAAAGAGATTCACGATCTCACCCTTGCCCGCCCCGACGAGGACGAGGTCGTGCGAAGCTGCCAGCTCTTCAAGGTCCGCGACAGCGGCTTCACGCAGGACGAGGTGAACGCCGCGACGCTGCGCCTCTTCGAGCCACGCGGCCATCTTCAGGCGCTGATCAACCGAAAGAGCAGGCTGATCGAGCTCCGCGGTCCAGTCGATCGCTTTCGCACCGGCTCGCTCTGGGTGGGGCACCGCAAGGCCTACCCCCTCGATCGGCGGGCACGTATCATCCCACCAGCTCAAACCAAGATCACGCTCGATTTGCAGAGCGCTTTGGAACATGCATTGACTAGACATCACGCTGCCGCGTGCGATCGCAGCGCTGTCGCGGTTCGTCATCAGCGTCACGTCATATCCGTGATCGAGGAGGGCAAGTGCCATTTGTAGTCCCGATTGGCCAGCACCGACGATTGCGATTCGGCGGGCTGTACGAGTTGATGAAGGCCGATTCACGATGTATCCTTGAAATCGGAGCGTCTGCATCGATAACGTAACGCTTCCCCGTGAGAAGGATGTGAACGGCAGTGTAGGTATCGTTCGATGCGCTCTCGCGGTTGTAGGTTGTCGGCGGAAGCGGAAGTAGGCTCCGCGCGGGCCGCGCGCGGTTCATGGTGTTTAATAGTGCGGCGCGCGCACTTCGCTGACGTTCACGCCGTGCTGCCGGCTTGGTGGCAGCGTTTTAGCACCATCAACATCGCTCGAATCCGGCACGACAATGACATCAGGCGTTCTTCCGGCGACAGCATCGGGCAGCGACGCGCCGGGGTACACAAAGGCCTTCGAGCCAGCGTCAAAGACGTAAATACGCGTTCCAACCGGCATCTGCAAATGGTCCCTGTGCTCCAATAAGGGACCACGGTGCGAAGGATGGGCTAGATAAGAGCCACCATGCGTGATGCCGCGGCGATCGTCCCCGGCGACAAGCGCTGCGCAGAACATCGCGACAAGCAGCGTTGTCAGCACAATCGTCAATTGATTCGCCTGGAATGTTCCGAGCGTTGCTGATGAGCGCCTTCGTACAGCATTAGTCGTCACGCACCCCGCTTGCTGCGATCTCCTCTAAATAACGGAGGCACATGCGCGACACCTCCGAGTGCACCCGACTAAGGCCTTCGCGCACGGACCGCCGCTCACAAGGCAAGCTGGCCGCACACCTTCGAGATTAGTGGTTTCGCCTTGGGCTACGCGACGCGCTTTCCTAGTCGCACCAGGGCGCGTGAGAGTAATTTGGAGACGTGGCTCTGCGAAAGTCCGAGGCGATCGCCGAGCTCGGTTTGCGTGAAGCCTGCGCCGTAGGTTCCGAGCACGATCGTGCGATCGCGCTCGCCGAGCTCCGCGAGGGCCAGCGCGAGCTCGATTCGGTCTTCGATCGACGCTCCGTACTCCTGCGCCGCAAGGATGTCGACTGCTTCGGGTTCGTCCGGCTCGCTCGGGTCGGGGAGCCGCTGGTGTTCGGCTCGGCGCAGCGTCTGCAGCTCACCGACCGTCTCGAGACGTACGCCGAGCGCGCTCGCAAGCTCCGCGCTCGACGGTTCGCGGTGGTTGGCGGTGACGAACGTCTCCCATGCGGCGGAAAGCCGTTTCTCGAGCGCACGCAGGGCGCGCGGGATACGGACGAGCCGTTCGTAGTCACGCACGTAGTGCATGAGCTCGCCGACGACCATGATCCAGGCATAGACTTCGAAGGGCGTTTGCATCTCGGAGCGATAGTAATCCGCAGCCTTGATGAGGCCGACCGCCGCGACTTGCTCGAGATCAGCGCGGTCGTTGATCGCGCGCTTGAACTTGCGCGCACCGCGAATGCAAAGATAACGATGGGCGTCGACGACGGCATTCCGGCATTCGACGGTCCGCTCGGCGCAATACCGCGCGACGAGCTCTTCCCGCAGGCTCATTTCGAAACGCTCCCGATCAATGAGTAGAGGGGGATGAATACGGAGAACACGATGAACCCGACGATGACGCCGAGAATGGTGATCAGCGCGGGTTCGATGACGGCGCTGAGTGTCGCGATCGCTGCCTCGACGTCCGTCTCGAAATAGGCGGCGACCTTGAAGAGCATCTCGTCGACCAGGCCGGTCTCCTCGCCGACGCGCACGAGCGCGACAACGAGGGGATCGAAAACGCGCGACGCCGCCAGCGGCGCGGTAAGGGGATCGCCTTCGCGAAGCGCGATGTCGACGCGCTCGAGCGCGGCGGCGAACATGGCGCTCCCTGCAACGGGACGGACGACGTCGATCGCGGTAACGAGCTCGATGCCCGAGCGGAGCAACGTCGCGAGCATGCGAGCGATACGGGCGGTGATTGCTTTGGATATAAGCGGTCCGACGATCGGAAGCCGCAAGCGGACGCGATCGAGCAGCAACGCGCCGCGGCGGCTGCGCACGGCCGCCGTCAGTGACAGGGCGATCAGCGCGATGAAGCCGACTGAAACCACCCAGGTCAGCGGCTGCTGGAGCGCGACGCCGAGTGCGAGGAGCGCGCGCGTCGTGACCGGCGGCTCGACGTGGAAGGCGTCGAACATCTGCGCGAACATCGGTACGATCCGCGCGATGAGGAAGAGTACGAGCGACATCGCTGCCGTCAGGACGACGACCGGGTACGCGAGTGCCGAACGAACCTTCTTGCGGAGATCTGCCTCGCGCTCGAGAAACGACGCGAGTCGCTCGAGGACGTCGTCGAGGATGCCGCCCGCTTCGCCCGCACGGATCATCGCGACGTACAATGGCGGAAACGCCTTGGGTCGCCGCCCCAGGGCATCGCTGAGCGCCCCTCCATGCTCGATGTCAGCCGCAACGGAGCGAAGCGCCTCACGAAGCGCCGCATCGCCGGTTCGCTCGATCGCGACGTCGAGCGCGCGGCGCATCGGAACACCGGCTCGGATCAGCGTCGAGAACGAACGGAAGAAGGCCAGCAGCGATTTGCGGTCGGGAACCCCGAGTCGAATCGGTGCGCCGATCGTGCGGCGAAGCGCGGTTTCGCGTCCGATCGTCGTCACGAAAAGAGCACGGGTACGAAGGCTGGCGAGCACCGTATCGACGTCGCGCGCCTCCATCGATCCGCGCACGAGCTCGCCTTCGACCGTCCGCGCGACGTAACGAAAGACGCTTGCGCTCATGACGCGACGCTGCCTTCCCCGAGCCGAATTTCGGCTGGCCGGTTCGTCGCGGCATGCGCGGCTTCGAGCACGATCTCGCCGCGCATCACGAGTTCTGAGAGGTGGCTCTCGAGCGTCTGCATCCCGGCGTGTCGGCCTGTTGCGATCGTGTTGCGGAGCTGATGCGTCTTGCCTTCGCGGATGAGGGCGTGAACCGCATCGGTCCCGATCATGATCTCGGCAGCGGCGCGTCGCCCGCTGCCGTCGCGCTTCGGGAGGAGCCGCAACGCGACCACGCCTGCGAGCGTCGCCGCGAGCTGCGAGCGAATTTGCGTGTGCGCGTCGGACGGAAAGGCGTCCACGATGCGGTCGATCGTCTGCGCCGCGTCGTTCGTGTGCAGCGTTGCGAAGACGAGATGGCCGGTCTCGGCCGCCGTCAGGGCCGCCTCCATCGTCGACCGGTCGCGCATCTCGCCGATCAGGATCACGTCGGGGTCGGCACGCATGAAGCCGCGCAGCGCCTCGGGGTAGTCGGCGACGTCGCGCCCGATCTCACAATGCGTGATCAGAGAGCGCTGCGCGGTGTGGACGTACTCGACGGGGTCTTCGACCGTCACGACGACCCGCTCGCTGGTGCGGTTGATGCGATCGAGCAGCGCTGCGAGCGCCGTCGTCTTTCCACTCCCGGTCGGTCCGGTGAACAGGACGAGACCTGCATGGCGTTGCGCAAACGTTGCGACGACCGGTGGCAACCCGAGCTCGTCGAGCGAGGGGATACGGTCGGACAGGAGGCGGATTGCGACGCGCAAGCCGCCGGCGTGACGATACGCGTGGACGCGATAGGGAGCGCCGTCCGCACGACGCGATGCCGCCCCGTCCGCAGTTCCGCGTGCGTCGAGCCGGGCAAGCTGTTCCGGTGTCACCGTGTGCGCGAGGAATGCGCGGACAGCAATTTCGTCGACGGGCGATGCGTCGAGCGCGAACACCCGACCCTGCGCGCGCAGCGCCGGACGGTCAGGTCCGCCGAAATGCAAGTCCGTCGCTCCCCGGCCTCGCGCGGTGCGGATGAGATCCTGGATGCGGACAGCGTCCAAACTCATCGCGCTGTCCAGCTGACGACGCGCCGCAATTCGGCGAACGACGTGATCCCGGCGACCACCTTCGCGATCCCGTCTTCGAGCATCGGCCGGTAGCCGGCGCGGGTCGCGAGTTGCGCGACATGGACGCTCGACGCGCCGGTCGCGATCGCGTCGCGCGTCGCGTCGTCGACGAGGAGCAGCTCGTACACGCCGGTGCGGCCGATATATCCCGTTCCCGCACACGCGCGGCACCCTCCCGCGACGAACCACGTCTCCTGTGCGCTTCCGAGTGCGTGGCGCAGATCGGTCGGGACCTGCTCGCGAACCCGGCACTGCTCACACAAGACGCGCACGAGCCGTTGCGCTACGACCGCGGTAAGTGCCGCTGCGAGCGAGTGTCGAGCGACGCCAAGCTCGACAAGGCGGTCGACCGTGCGCGGCGCGTCGTTCGCATGCAGCGTCGCGAAGACGAGCTGCCCCGCGAGCGCGGCCGAGACGGCGACGGCGGCCGTTTCGCCGTCTCGCATCTCGCCGACCATGATGACGTTCGGATCTTGGCGCATGAAGGCGCGCAGCACCGTCGGGAACGTCAGGCCGGCACGCGGGTTGACTTGAACCTGCGCGACGCCCGGGAGGCGCATCTCGATCGGATCTTCGACCGAGCAGACGTTCAGCGAATCGACGTCGAGTTGTGCGAGCGACGCATACAGCGTCGTCGTCTTCCCGCTGCCGGTCGGCCCGGTGACGACGATGAAGCCCCACGGCGCGCCCGCAGGTCCGCGATAGCGCTCGAACACGTCGCGCGGAATGCCGAGCTTGCCGAGATCAGGCGTCGTCGCGTAGTGGTCGAGCAACCGGACCACGAGTTTCTCGCCGTCGAGCGTCGGCACGGACGCGACGCGTGCGTCGATGGTGCGGCCCTCGAAGGGGACGCCATAGCGCCCGTCCTGCGGGGTACGGCGGTCGGCGATATCCATCCCGGCGAGCAGCTTCACGCGCGACGTGAACGCTGCGAAGAGGTCGCTCGGAATCAGTTCGAGGTCGCGCAGGATGCCGTCGATCCGCAAGCGTACGCGCCCGCCGCGTTGCGCGGGCTCGATGTGGATATCGCTGGCGTGTGCGGCGACCGCGCGCGCGAAGACGAGGTCCACCGCACGCACCGCGGGCGCGTCGCTCGTGCGATCTGCTGTCGCGGCAGCCGTGATCTCGCCGTACGCGATGCGCAATTTCTCGCGAATCGTCTCGCGGGGCATCGGCAGCGGTCGAATCTTCAGCCGCGTCGTCGCGCGGAGGAGGTCGACCAGCGCACCATCGTCCGGATCGGGCAGTGCGACGGCGAGAACGCCGTCGACGACGTTGAGCGGGAGCGCGTCATGGCGATACGCGAGCGCGCGCGGAACGCGCGCGATCGCTTCGGGGTTCGGTGCGAACCCGGCGCTGGTGGGTGGGGGGAGGGGAGGGCGTGTCACTGCCATCACAATCCGTGACCTCGTCAACAGCGAGAGATCCGGGTCACTGGACGGGGGCTTCGCCCGCCATCTCACCCGGTAAGGTCACAAATCGGAAACAGAATCAGCAAAAAAGAGGCAACATTTCGCGTTTTCGCTTAAATTTTCTTAATGGACGCCTCCGCTTCCGGGCGGTCCGCTGGAGCGGGTTGCAGAAGCCCGGCCGGACATGGCCGCGATGATCACGCATACCGACTATCTGACGATCCGGACGCCCACCCGATACGAGATTCGTGACATCACCGACGAGGTCGAGCGCGTGCGCACGGTGGCAGGTTTATGGGACGGGATCATCCTGGTGAGCACGATGCACATCACCTCGAGCATCTTCGTCAACGATCACGAGTCGGGACTGTGGCAAGACATCATGACGTGGCTCGAAGGCATCGCACCGTTCGGCAAGGACTACCAGCATCACCTCACCGGTGAGGACAACGCGGACGCGCACCTCAAGCGCATGGTGCTTGGACACCAAGTGATCGTCCCGGTGACAAACGGGAAGCTCGACCTCGGCCCGTGGGAGCGCGTGCATTACGGCGAGTTCGACGGTATGCGCCCCAAGCGCGTCCTCCTCAAAGCACTCGGCACCACGCGTGACTGAAGAAGAGGGCCGCGATCGCTCGCGGCCCTCGGATGTTACGGGTTGCTCGGGGTTTGCGGTTCGCCCGCAAACGGTCCGGTCGGGTCTTGCGCGAAGACTGCCGCCTTCGGTGTTCCGTTGCCGACCACGAAGTTGTAGCCCGGCGTAGACGGATACCCGTTGAAGCCGGGGATGTTGTTGTTGAAGGCATTGCTTCCGGCTGTCGCAGCGAGCGCGTAGATGTAGAAATTTGCGTTCCCCAAACGGACGCCGCCGAGACGCTGCTCGAGCACCGCAAGGAGTCCACAGAATTCCGGTGACGATGCGCTCGTCCCGATCACGCCGAAGAACGAGCCGTTGAACGCCTCGATGTCGGAGCTGCGCGCCGGATCGCAGGGAGTGACGGATCCGATCGGGCAGCCGCCCATGTGCATCGAGATGTCCGGGTTGGAACGTTTGTCGGCGCCCGTGCCCACGAGACGCTGGTACGGCGGTTTGTCGAAGATGACGCTCACGCCGCCCCCTGATCCCCAGCGGTCGGACGGCAAACCCGAAGTCGGTGAGAGCGGATCTTGGAACGCGTTCTCCGAGACGTACGTAGAGTTCAAACCGCCCGGGATGAACGTCGTCTGCAAGTTCGTCCCACCGACCGCGGTCACGTTCGGATCGATCGCTGGGTGACTGACGCCCTTGACTGCGGGCAGGGTCCCGGCGGGCGTCAAGCACTCGAAGGCGCCGAAATCGCCGGATGAGGCGACGAAGGTGATACCCTGCGCATTTCCCTGCAAGAAGACGTCATGGAATTGCTGCGTGAGAATGAACGTGAAATCGACTCCGTTGTTGTAGTCCTTGGTGAAGTCGAGTTCGCATTCGCCGAATGACGAGTTGACGATGTCGGCGCGATTGTCGTCGACCACCGCCTGATACCCGGCGATAATGTTCGCGTCGTCGAGCACCGGGATGTCATACACAACGGCCTGCGCACCGGGGGCGCTGCCGATCTCTTGCTGCACGTCCAGATCCGCCTCGAACGAGTCGGGCGTTGTCGGGTCGAACGGTGCGCCGCCGTTGACGAAGCGGCGCTGCACCGGGGCATATCCCGTCAGGAGCTCATGGCGAAAGTAGAGCTCCGTGTCAGAATTGAGGACGTCGGAGCTGATAACCGTCGCGATCGTGCGCCCCGCGCCGTTGAACGGTTGGAACGCAGGATACCCGTAGGCTTGCTTGAGGTCGTCAAACCAGTAGGCGCCAAAGGGTCCACGGCGATTTTGCGGCAGGCCCGTCGCGGGCAATACGCTGCTGGCCTTCATAGCGTGCGTCTGATACTTGAAGTGGGGAACGGAGACGGTAGCGCCGAGCGACGTGAGGACTTGCGGCACAGCCATTATGTGGTCGGCGCTGAGTGTCGAGCGGCCATTGCTCATCACTTGCCGCATGTGGACGCCGAACGTGCTCTCGACTTGTCGCTGCGAGCCGTTCGCTATCAATCCTTGCGACGTTTGCGTGACGGTGAAGCCCTGCATTTGCAGGTATTGCTTCGCGGTTTGCACGTCGGATGCACTCGCACCGTATGCGTCACGGAACTGTGCCGGTGTCAGCCAGTGCTGATATTGAGGCGACGTCTTGTCGCTTTGCGCGCGTACCAACGCTTCGAGTTGCTGTGCGTTGCGTAGCGGGAGATGGACGTTGACGGTGAGCGCTCCACGCGATTGCGTTGAGACGGAATCGACGCTTTGCACGGCGGCGGCATTGTTTTGGCCCGGTGCCGTCGGGACCGCGTGCGAGCCACCGCCTCCGCTGCAGGCTGCGAGCAAGAGCGGCAACGCGAAAGCTGCCGCGAGCCGATAGCCGGGTCGGAACATAGCCACACCCTCCTGCAAACGAGGAAACAGTTACGGCCTGTACCGCGCTGGTACGTTACGCTCCTGTGGTAAGCAACCGACACGCGCACGAAAATTGTGCGCTACGTTCCTCGGTAGACGACAAAGCAAACGGCGCGTGACTCGACAAGCTGCAGAGCACGCGTTCCTCGCTTACGACGGCGCTTGTTGCTCTGCGATTCGTACGATGCGCACGCGCGGCACCCAGTACGATTTCTTCGTATTCACTTCGGTCAGCCGCACGAACGGCGCGGTGTTGCTTGCCAAAATCGCGTCGACGTCGCGTTGCTCGACGATGTAGTACCGGAAGCCCTCCGAGGCGCTGGGATCCTCGACGTCCACGCGATACTGCATCTTCGTGTCCCCTATCGTCCGGAAGGCGCCTCGATCAACGCGGCTTGCGCCAGCAATCGATACGACGTCAAGCGGTCCTCGAACGTTGGTGCGATCGTCAAGACCATGAGCTCGTCCGCTTCGTGCGCGCCTGCGCGCTCCTCGAGACGCGCAAAGAGCCCGCTTCCCGTGCCGAGGAACAGTCGACCCCGATTGTGCGCGATCTCGGCGCGATCGTATTCCGTGTAGCGATAGGCGTTCGCTTCTGCGAGGGTCGGTACCGGAAGATCGGCGCCGCGCCGGATGCGCAGCCGCCACAAGTCGACGACCGCCGCACGCTCCTCCGCCTCTTCGGGAGTCGGTGCCGCAATCGCGGCGACCGCGAGCATCACGCGCGGCGTCGCAGCACGAGATGACGGACGGAAGTCGCGCCGGTAGCGTCGCGTCACCTCGACTGCGTCGCCGCTGATGAAGTGTGCGAAGCAAAACGGAAGCCCGTACTCGGCGGCGAGCGCGGCGCTGTAATCGGACGATCCGAGCAGCCAGACCTCCGGTGACGTCTGACCGCGCGGCATCGCGACGAGCTTCGCGAACGGGTGCTCCATCGGGATCGTCGCGTCGAGGAAGTCGACGAGATCGCGCACCTGCTCGGGAAAACGATGGATCTGTGCGGATTCGAGGGCGAGCGAGACGCGCTGCGAGCCGCCCGGGGCGCGACCGATGCCGAGATCGACGCGTCCTGGCGCGAGTGCCTCGAGCATGCGAAACTGCTCGGCGACCTTGAGCGACGCGTAATGCGGCAGCAGCACGCCGCCGCTCCCGATACGGATGCGCGTCGTCTCGGCGGTCAGCCGCCCGAGCAGAATCTCCGGCGCCGGATCGGCGAGGCCGCGCGTCGCGTGATGTTCGGCGAGCCAGTACCGCGCGTAACCCAGGGCTTCGGCTTCGCGAGCGAGCGCAAGCGTCGCAGCCACGGCTTCGCCCGCGCTTGCGCCGCCGAGGAGCGGGGATTGATCGAGAACCGAGATCGGAAGCGCCACGCTTAAGGTGACCGTGCGGCGCCTGCGGCGGATGCGCCCTAAGCGACGACGGTAATGTGCTCGATGATCTCGTCGGCGTCGGAGGCGCCGTCGTGCTCGTCGCGCTGATGCTGTTGGACCAGCGCGACGAGCTCGGCTTCATCGTTTGCGGTGAGGGTGAGCCCGCACGGCGGACACGTCATGGACAGTGCCATCGTCTCCCTCCCTGGCGCCTCGAGCGCCGGTTCTCGTTACGGCTTGATCGCGACCGCGAGGACGTCCGGGTCGGCCTGCGACGCGAACTTCTTGAAGTTTTCGGCGAACAGCGCCATGAGCTTGCGCGCCTGCTCATCGTAAGCAGCCTTGTCGAACCAAGCGTTGCGCGGGTTGAGAACATCGGTCGGAACGTCGGGGACGCTCGCCGGGATCGAAAGGCCGAAGAACGGCTCGGTCTCGTATGCGACGCTGTTGAGACGCCCTTCGATCGCTGCGTTCACCATCGAGCGCGTGTACGCGATCTTCATCCGCGAACCGACGCCATACGGGCCGCCGGTCCAGCCCGTGTTCACGAGCCAGCACTGCACGCCGTGCTTGGCGAGGCGCTCACCGAGCATCTTCGCGTAGACGGTCGGATGATGCACCATGAACGGCGCACCGAAGCACGTCGAGAACGTCGCCGTCGGTTCGGTCACGCCGCGCTCCGTGCCGGCGACCTTCGCGGTGTAGCCGGACAGGAAGTGATAGCGCGCCTGCGCCGCGGAGAGTTTGGCGATCGGCGGCAGCACGCCGAACGCGTCGGCGGTGAGCATGATGACGGTCTTGGGGTGACCGGCCATCCCGCTCTTGATGAAGTTGGGGAGGAAGGCGACCGGATAGGCGCTGCGCGTGTTTTCCGTGAGCGCGTCGGAGTCGACGTCGAGCTGACGCGTCTGCGGGTCGTAGACGACGTTCTCGAGCACGGTCCCGAAGCGGTGCGATGCCGCCCAGATCTCCGGCTCGGCGTCTTGGCGAAGCTTGATCATCTTCGCGTAGCAGCCGCCCTCGAAGTTGAAAACACCGTCGGCCGACCAACCGTGCTCGTCGTCGCCGATGAGCGGACGGCCAGGGTCGGAGGAGAGGGTGGTTTTGCCGGTACCGGAGAGGCCGAAGAAGATCGCCGAGTTGCCGTCCTTGCCGACGTTCGCCGAGCAGTGCATCGGCAACACGTCGCGCAGCGGCATCAGGTAGTTCATGATCGTGAACACGGACTTCTTGATCTCGCCGGCGTAGCGCGTCCCACCGATCAGCACGATCTTGCGCGCGAAGTTCACCAGTGCGAACGTCTCCGAGCGCGTCTTGTCGCGCTGCGGATCGGCCTCGAAGAGCGCCGCGTCGATCACCGTAAACTCCGGCGAGAACGACTCGTCGTTGTCGGCCGTGTCGATGAACAAGTCACGCGCGAACAGCGAATGCCACGCGTACTCGGTGAGGATCCGCACCGGCAGCCGATAACGTGGGTCGGCACCCACGTAACAGTCGAGCGAATAGATATCCTTGCCGCCGAGGTACTCACCGACGCGCCGGAGCAGATTGTCGAAGACGTCCGCCGCGATGGGCTTGTTGAGGATCTCCCAATCGATGTGCGTCTCACTGCCCGGCTCGCGCACGAAGAACTTGTCTTTTGGCGAACGCCCCGTGTGCTTTCCGGTCTCGGCGATCAACTGACCGTCGGCACCCAGGACCCCCTCGCCGCGGCGCAGGGCGTGCTCGTAGAGCTGAGCGACGCTCTGGTTGCGGTACACCGTCGCGACCCCATCGAGGCCAAGACCGGCCAGATGTTGGTCGAAGGACTGCGAAGGATTCGGTAACGTGAGAATGGGCGTGCTCCTCGACGTGGGGCCGGCGAAAGAAACGAGGCTTCTCGCCGCTCTGAGTGGGCGCCTCGTCGCATCATGAGCGAACTCTTCACCGTGTTGACGCCCGGCGAGGCGTTCGCCGCCTTGTGCGGCGAGTGTTCCCCAATTGGGCGTAGGGAAACCGTACCGCTGGCGGCGGCCCTCGGTCGCGTCCTTTCGTCGGAGGTTCGGGCGCTCGAAACGCTCCCTGCCTTCGCCCGCTCGACGATGGACGGCTACGCGGTTCGCGCCGCCGACACGCACGGAGCGTCAGAACAATCGCCGGCTTACCTGCGGCTTGCCGGGGATGTCCCGACCGCGGTTGTTCCGGCGGTTCCTCTTGGCCCGCGCGAGGCGATACGGATCCACACGGGTGCGATGATGCCGCCCGGCGCCGACGCCGTCGTCATGGTCGAGGACACGAACCTCGATCGCGACGAGGTCGAAGTGCTCGCGGCGGCCGCGCAGGGCGAGAACGTCCTCGCGGTCGGTGAAGATATTCGTGACGGCGATCTCGCCGTTGCCGCTGGCCGGCGACTGCGCGCTGCCGACCTAGGAGGCCTGGCGGCGCTCGGGATCACGCGCGTAGAGGTGGTGGCGCGGCCGCGCGTCGCGATCATCTCCACAGGCGACGAGGTGATCCCGATCGACCGCACCCCGGCGCCCGCGCAGGTGCGCGACGTCAACGGGACGACGACCGGCGCGCTCGTGGAGCAGGCCGGGGGCGTCCCGGTTCACCAGGGGATCGTTCCCGACGACGACCGTGCCCTCGAACTTGCACTCCGCGCTGCGATCGCCGACGCCGACGCGGTCGTGCTTTCGGCCGGCTCATCGGTCTCGGTGCGCGACTTGACGGCGCGCGTCGTCGCGCGGTTGGGCTCGCCCGGAGTCCTCGTGCACGGCATCGCGATCCGGCCCGGGAAGCCGACCGTTCTCGCCGTCTGCAATGGGGTTCCCGTCATCGGACTCCCCGGCAATCCGGCCAGCGCACTCGTCGTTGCGTGGCGCATCGTGCGTCCGCTCGTTCGCTTGCTCGGCGGTGAGGCGGTCTCGCGCGACGGGCTCGGCGACGAGCGCGAGCGGGCGGCGATCCTGACGCTCCCGCTCCCATCACGGCCTGGTCGCGAGGACTTCGTGCCGTGCACGCTCGCGCGCGACGACGCGGGCGCGCTGCACGCGACACCGGTCTTCGGCGCGTCGAATCTGATCTTCACCCTTGCGCGCGCCGACGCGCTCATCGCGGTGCCGCTCGATCGGAGTGGTCTGGCCGCCGGAGAGACCGTTCGCGTGGTCCTGCCGTGACGGAGTACCAGTATGCGTGGCGACGGCGAGAAGAAGCGCTGACGCGCACAAGCGCGAATCCATGAGCGTGAGCGAGCGGACGATTTTCCTTCACGACATCCCGCTCGACGACGCGCGCACGCGATTCGCCGACGCGCTGCGGCATGCGATCAGCACCAATGAACGGACCGAGACGCTCGCACTCGCCGACGCTCTCGATCGTGTCACCGCGCGGCCGGCGATCGCGCGGCTCTCCTCGCCGCACTATCACGCCTGCGCGATGGACGGGATCGCCGTCGTCGCGGCGCGCACCGCCGGCGCGCGCGAGACCGCGCCGCTCGAGCTGACGGCGGAAGAAGCGCCGGTCGTCGATACCGGCGATCCGCTCCCTCCGGGATTCGACGCGGTCATTCCGATCGAGCTCGTCGAGCCGCGCGCTGGGGGACGCGTCGCGATTCGCGCATCGGTTGCGCCGTTCGAGCACGTGCGCGCAATCGGCGAAGATGTCGTTGCAAGCGAAGTCGTCGTCCCCGCGCGTCGGCGGCTCGGTCCTGCCGATCTTGCGGCGTGCGCGGCTGCCGGCGTCGCCGGCGTGATGGTGCTCGCGCGTCCGCGCGTCGCGGTGGTGACGACCGGTGACGAGCTTGTCGATGTCCTCACCGACGCGCCGCCCGCCGGCGCGATCCTCGACTCCAACGCCGTGCTGCTTGCCGCGTGTATCCGGCAGTACGGCGGTGAGGTGACGCTCGCGCGCCGCGTGCGCGACGATCGCGACGTGCTGCGCGCCGCGGTCGCGGATGCGATCGCGAGCTGCGACGTCGTTGTCGTCAACGCCGGTTCCTCGGCGGGTCGCGACGACTATACGGCCCAGATCTTCGCGGAGTTCGGCGAGGTCGTCGTACACGGTGTCGCGATTCGGCCCGGTCATCCGCTCGTGCTCGGCGTTGCGCGCCCTTCGCCAAGCTCAGGACAGGCTGCGGTCCCGCTGCTCGGAATCCCGGGCTATCCGGTCAGTGCGGCAATCTGCGCCGACCTGTTCTTGCGACCGTTGCTCGAACGGCTCGGCGGACGCGACACGCCGGACGTGCGCGAAATCGACGTCGTTCTGACCCGCAAGCTGTATTCACCACTCGGTGAGGACGAGTACGTGCGCGCCGTCGCTGCGCGCGTCGACGGTCGGCTCGTCGCGACGGCCTTGCGTCGCGGCGCAGGCGTCATCACGTCGCTGTCGCGGGCAAACGTCCTCATCACGGTCCCGCGGTTCAGCGAAGGGATCCCCGCAGGCGAAACGGTGCGGGCGCGCGCGCTGCGTCCGCTCACCGCGATCGAACGCACGTTGCTCGCTGTGGGCAGTCACGACGTCGCGCTCGACCTCCTTGCAGGACGGCTCGCCAGCGACGAGATCGAGCTCGTCTCGGCACACGTCGGCAGCATCGCCGGTCTCGTCGCGTTGCGCGAACGGGCGACGCACATCGCCGGTACGCACGTTCTCGATCCGGAGAGCGCGACATACAACGACGTCGCAGTACGGCGCTACGGGCCCGGCGAGCCCGTCGCACTCGTTCGCCTCGCCGAGCGCGAGCAAGGGATCCTCGTCGCGCCCGGCAATCCGCTGCAGATTGCCGATCTCGGCGATCTCGTCGCACGTCGCGCGCGGTTCGTGAACCGGCAGCGCGACGCCGGAACGCGCATCTTGCTCGACGCGCTGCTCTCGCGCGCGGGGATCGACGCTGCGGCGATCGACGGCTACGATCGCCTCGAGTTTTCGCACCTCGCGGTCGCGCAGCTCGTCGCGAGCGGCAGCGCTGACGCCGGCCTGGCGATTCGGGCCGCCGCCGATGCCTTCGGCTTGGGCTTCGTGCACGTTGCGTGGGAGCCGTACGAGCTTGCACTCCCGGAGCGGGCGCTCGAACAGCCCCAGATCGCGCGCTTGCTCGCGACGCTCCGGGACGCGGCGTTCCGCAGGGACGTCGAGACTCTCGGCGGCTACGACTGCGCGCACGCCGGGACGGTGCGCGTCGTCGAGCCGCAACCGGCGGCCGTCTCATGACCGTCGAGCTGTTCGGGATGGCACGAGCACTCGCGGGCGCTGCACAGGTCGTGCTCGCGGTCGACGCGCCGCTGAGCTATGGCGAGTTCGTGCGCGCGCTGGCGCAGGCGGTGCCGGCGCTCGTCCCCGACGTGATCGCCCCGTCGCACGACGAGCTCGTCGAACCGAATCTGTTGCTGCTCGACGGTCGGCGTGCGCTGCGCGACGGCGAGCGGTTCGGGGACGCGGATCGTCCCTGCGTGCTGTTTCTTGCGAGCGGCGGTTGATCATGTACGCCGGTCCTCGCGATCTCCTCGAAGTCGATCTCACGGCACGCACGTGGCGGCGCAGCGTTCTCGACGACGCCGTCTTCGCCGATGTGCTCGGCGGCGTCGGTCTGGCGGTGCGTTTGCTCGACGAGCGTATTCGCGGGCCGATCGATCCGCTGGGGCCGGAGAACCTCCTCGTGTTCGCCGCCGGCCCGTTCGCTTCGACGCCCGTTCCCGCCGCGAACAAACACGCGCTTGCGACGATCTCGCCGCTCACCGGTCTGCTCAACGAAGGGCTTTCGTCGAGCCACTTCTCGGCGGTTCTCCGGCGCTGCGGGCTTGCGGCGCTCGTGATCACCGGCTCCGCCGATCGCTGGACGACGCTCGCGATCGACGGCGACCACGTCCGCTTCGAGGACGCGTTCGAGCTCGTCGGCAGCTCCGCACGCGACGCGACGAAGCTCCTGCGCGAACAGTACGGCGATCGTTCGTTGCGCGTCTGTGCGATCGGTGTCGCAGGCGAACGCGGCGTACGTTTCGCTGCCGTCGAAAACGACGGCCGACAAGCCGGACGCGGCGGCACCGGTGCTGTCTTCGGCGCAAAACATCTCAAGGCGATCGCGCTTCGCGGGCGCGGTACGGTCGAGATCGCCGATCCCGACGCGACCGCCGCGATCTCAGCGACCTTGCGCGAGCGCGCGCTGGGGCCGAAGACCGCCAAGTACCGCATCTTGGGAACCGGCGCGAACTTGCGTGTGCTACAGCGCATGGGACAGCTGCCGACACGCAACTTCACCGCTGCGAGCTTCGAGGGCGCTGAGCGCATCACGCCGGAGCGAGCGCGTGAATCGCGTGGCGGATACCTCGAGCTGCGCGCGGGCTGCGCCGGCTGTCCGGTGCAGTGCGAACATCTCTACGTGCGCAAAGACCGCGACCGGCGCTCCGCGGCGGCGAGCGAATACGAATCCGTATGGGCGTTCGGACCCAACTGCGGCGTCGACGATCTCGACGCGGTGCTCGACGCGATCGGACGCTGCGACGCGCTCGGGCTCGACACGATCTCGACCGGTTCCGCGATCGCGTTCGCCATGGAGTGTGCGCGACACGGTCTCGTGCCCGCCGATGCGTTCGGTACGGAGCTCGCGTTCGGTAACGCCGGGGTGCTGCTCCCCGCGATCGAAGCGATCGCCACGCGCCGCGGCCTCGGCGACCTGCTTGCCGACGGGGTGCGCGCGGCGGCGGCGCGGATCGGCGGCGGAGCCGAGCGCTTCGCAATGCACGCGAAGGGCCTCGAGCTGCCGGGATACGAACCGCGCGCGTTACCGACGTACGCGCTCGGGCTGGCGACGTGTACGCGCGGTGCATGCCACAATCGCGCCGCGACCTACGACACCGACCTGCGTGACCCGTCCGACGAACGCAGCGACGAGCAGCGCGTGCGGGACGCAATCGCTGCGGAGGACCGTGCGATCGCGTGGGACAGCCTCGTGCTGTGCAAGTTCGTACGCGATTGCTTCGTCGATTTCGAGGCGGAAGCGGCCGCGCTATGGAGCGCGGTCGCCGGGGTCCCCATGGACGCCGATGCGCTGCGCGCCGCGTCGCAGCGCATCTGGGAGCGCAAGCGGGCCATCAATGCCCGGCTGGGCTGGACGCCGGACGACGACACGCTGCCACAGCGGCTATTCGACGACCCGATCGCGGACGGTCCCCATGCCGGGCGGCGGGTCGAGCGCGAGGGCCTGGCGGCGCTCCGGGCGCGGTATGAGCGCGCGCGGCGGGAGCGGTTGGACCTCCGAGTAGGGGAACCTTGCTAATCCCCGTCTAATCTTTACGTATGGAAGCCGCGACCGGACGTCGGGCGACGACGTCGGACGTCCTCGCGAATCGGCGTCTCTATCCGCGACGGCGCTTTACGTTTCCGGCGACCTTTTCGGTCGACGGGAAGACGACGCTGCCTGCGTTTGGCCTCGATATCTCCGGAGGCGGCCTCAGGCTGTTCACGCAGGAGCCGCTCAAGACCGGGACGCGTGCGTTCTCGCTGACCGCGATGTTCGATCGCCGCAAGGTCGCGTTTCGCGCGGTGTGTCGTTGGAGCCAGGCCGTCGAGGCCGCGCCCGGCACCCGCTATCGCCACGGCTTGCAGTTGCGCGGAATCGCCGACGGTGACTGGGAGTTCCTGATGAACCTCACCCTCGACGGTGAGGCGGCAGCGCGCGGCGTGCTCACTCCCGGGCAACTCAACGCGATGCTCTCATTCGAGAAACAGCATCGCATCGCCGACGCGCTCGCCACAGCGGGACGGCTGAGCTACAATCGCGGCCATCGTCTGCCGCTCATCGAGTACGCCTTCGACGGCTACACGATGCGCCGCAGCGTCCCGTACTACCGCTTCACGGTACGCAGCAAAATGGTGCGGCCGAGCGGTCTCGAGGAGTTTCGCACCCCCGCGCTCGTCGCGATCGAAGCCGAGACCGTCCAGCTGCTCGACTGAACGTCTATCCCGAGCCCACCGCGGTGCGCGCGTTGTGGACCGGGAGTGTACTGTTCGTGAGCCGTCCGCCGGAACGTCGTTCGCGCAGCGCCACGATCTCCGCGACGATCGAGATCGCGGTCTCTTCGGGAGTTCGGGCGCCGATGTCGAGTCCGACCGGTGCGCTGATGCGCGCGATCTGCGTCTCGTCGAGCCCCGCCTCGCGCAGTGCGGCGATGCGGTCGGCGTGCGTGCGACGGCTGCCCATCGCACCGATGTAGCCGGCGGGGGTTTCGACTGCGACCTCGAGGAGCGGGATGTCGAACTTCGCGTCGTGTGTGAGGACGACGATCGCGGTCCGCGTATCGACCGGCGCGCGGCGCAGAAAGTCGTCGGGCCATGCGACGACGACCTCGTCGGCATCGGGGATGCGCGCTTTCGTCGCGAACACCGGGCGCGCGTCGACCACGACGACGTGGTAGCCGACATACTTCGCGATTCGCGCCATTGCGCGCGAGAAGTCGATCGCACCGAAGATGTACATCGTCGGCTTGGGAGCGTAGGCAGCGATGAACAGACGAACCTCGACACCGACCGGCTCTCCGTCCGGTCCGAACGTGCGCAGCGCGTTCTCGCCGATGTCGAGCTGGGCGCGCGCTTCGGCGCTCGCCGCGGCGTTGAGCCCGGGCGTTCCCAGATCGCCGAGCGTCTCATCTTCGAAGACCAAGAGCTTCGCGCCGGCGTGCGGTTCGTCCAGACGCGTCACGAGCGCGACCGGTACGTCGCGTCGCAGCGCGTCGGCCAAGCGGTTGAAGATCACCAGTCGAGTCGCTCGATGAAGACGTGGATGGTGCCGCCGCAGGTCAGCCCGACCGACATCGCGTCCGCGTCGCTGATCCCGTAGCTGACCAGGCGCGGCCGACCGCTCGCGATCGCGTCCTGCGCTTCCTCGTAGACGGCCGACTCGACGCAGCCGCCCGAAACCGAACCCGCGACGTCGCCGCGCTCGTTGACCGCCAGCGTCGCGCCGGGATCGCGCGGCGCCGACTTCTCGACGCCGACGACGGTTGCGAGCGCGACGCGCTGTCCCTCGCCGCGCCAGCGGTCGACCGTCTCCAGAATGTCTATCACGTTCGTTATCAACCCCGAAGCAACGCCTCCAGATACGTCAAGGGGGCAGCGCCGTCCCGCGCCGCCAATCGTGCGCGCATGCGCCATCCCCTCGCTCGCCTCAGCGCCTCCGTCCTGATCCTCCTCGCGTTCGCCGCGCCGGCCGCGGCGCGCTCGCCGGTGCACATCGGCATGCTTTCGAGCGGGCCGGTCGACGGGATCACGGACGTCGCGGGTGTGAAGGTCGGGCAGGTCACCAAGATCGCGGGAAGCGACGTTCGCACCGGCGCGACCGGGATCGTTCCGAACGACGACATTTGGAACGATCGCGTCGCTGCTGCGCAATGGACGCTCAACGGAAACGGCGCGCTCACGAACGGACATTGGATCAACGAGTCGGGTTTTCTCGAAGAGCCGATCGTCCTCACCGACACGCTCGACGTCGGTCGCGCATACGACGGCGTCATCTCATGGCAGATCGAGCATCACCCGCAGATCGGTCTGCGCGAAGACGTCCCGCTCCCCGTCGTCGGCGAGTGCGACGACCAGGCGATCAACGCGATCCAAAAGCGTGTCGTGGGACCGCAAGACGTCGTCGCGATGCTCGACGCGGCGAAGAGCGGCGATTTTGCGCGCGGGAATATCGGCGCCGGGACGGGGATGCGCGCATTCGGATTCGCCGCGGGGATCGGCTCCGCGTCGCGCGTCCTGCCGAAAGAGCACGGCGGATACACCGTCGGCGTGTTGGTCAACGCGAACACCGCGATGCGCACCCAGCTGATGATCGACGGTGTGCACGTCGGTCAAGCGTTCGCGAACGAGCTGCTCCCGGTCTACCCGCGCACGGCCGCGTATGTCCCGACGCACGGTCGTGCGGCCGACGGCAGCATCATCGTCATCGTAGCGACCGACGCGCCGGTCGATCATACAGCGCTCATCGCCATCGCGAAGCGCGCGGCACTCGGGCTCGCGCGCACCGGATCGGACTCGTACACCTCCAGCGGCGATTTGATGCTTTCGTTCTCGACCACGCACCGGTATCCGCGCGGCGGCGGAATCGCCGGGCCGCCGCTCGTCAGCGACGGCCAGATCCTCGACGGTCTCTATCAGGCAACCGCCGACGCGACCGAAGAGGCGATCGACGACGCGCTGTTCAGCGCGCACACGATCACCGGCCGCGCCGGCGTGACGTACTACAACCTGCCGTACAGCCGCGTTCGCGCGATGCTCGGCGCGCGGTAGCTGAGCACCGCGCCGTCGCGCTCCAGCACATCGCGCAACGCCTCGACGGCTTGCGGATCGCGCGCCATGCGCAGGAACGTCACGTCCTGTGTAGCGGCGAGTGCCGCGGCGACGCCGGCGGCCTCGCCTTCCTCGATCGTCGTCGGGATCACGCGCGCGCTGCCGGCGGCGATGTGGGTCGCGCTGATCGCCGGCGAGGCGATGAGCACGTTGGAGAGATCGCGCGGAACGAGCGTCCCGAACGGGATGCCGTAGACGTGGCGGATCGGGGCGTAGGGCTGCTTGTCGGTGGCAAGCACGGGGTGGAGATCGAGCGGATACGACGAGAGCCCGATCGCATCGGTCGGGATCGTCCCCTCCCACACGTCGTCCGCGGTGAGCTTTTCGACGCCCGCAAAGTGCCGCGTCTCGCGCACGTACAGCGACTGGGCGTACCCGCCGATCGTCGCGTGCTCGAAACCCGGAAGGCGTTCGCGCAAGAACGTCAGCAAGTGCGGCGTTTCGCGTTCCGCGAGGCCGCGTGCACGCGCACACTCGGCGTCCGAACGGCCGTCGATCCCGACGACGTCGATCGCGTTGACGGTAACGGCGCCGTCGGGCTCGCGGCCGAAGTTGAGATCGCGCACGACGACGTCCGGTGAAAGCGCCGTATAGTCGGTCATGAGCTTCGCGTAGCCCCACGCACGGCGATTCAGCGCGCCGCCGGGACCGAAGCGCAGCGGATCGTAGCCGCTCATGACGGTGTCCCAGGCCACGCCGCGCAGCGTGAACATGAGGGTGACCGCCTGCATCCGCTCGTCGATCCCGGTGTCCTGACGGCCGACGTCGTAGCGCGCCCCGGCGAATGCGGCGACGTCCCCGTTGTCGGTGGCATCGACGACGCGCTGCGCGGCGAGGTCGAACGTTCGTCCGTCGCGTCCAGCGAATCGCACGCTCGTCACGGTCCGTCCATCCGCGCCCGAAGTCGTCGTCGCTCCGACCGGCCGCGCCTCCGTCACGAGGTGGATCCGCTTCTCGCCGGCAACCATCTGCCCGAACACGCGGGCGGCGTCAGCCGGGGTAAACGCATCGCCGAGCGCGGCATGGATCTCGGTGAAGAGACCGCCCTGCACCATCGCGCCACCCGGCGCGACGTTGAGATCCCATTGGTCCATCATCGCGTCGGTGAGGACGCCGCCCAGGACCGAACGGCCGGCAACGAGCGTGACGTCGGCACCGTGCCGCGCCGCCGCGACGGCTGCCGCGACACCGGCGGGCGTGCCGCCGACGACCAAGACGCTATTGGTCGCGTTCTGCGCAGACGCGAAGCCGAACCCACAGCATAAGAGGAGGACGCCGCAAAGCGCGGTCCCGAGGAGACGCCGAATCATTCTGTCCCTGACAACGAAGCGGACCGGTGCGATTGTCACACACCGATCCGTAACGATTCGGAGAGGGGGAGATTCGAACTCCCGAGACCTGTTACAGTCTGCTCGCTTTCCAAGCGAGTGCATTCGACCGCTCTGCCACCTCTCCGCGGCCAGCGCCCTCCCTTCACGGATCGGCGCGCGAAGGCCTGGGGGTTAGATTTTCGCGGGATGCCAGATCGTCTTGAGCTCGGTGAACGCCAAGACCCGTTCGAGGCTCTCGAACTCGTCGGCGAACCACGCCTCGCGCGGCGGGGTCACCTCGAAAAATGTACGCTTCACGTTCTCTGCGGCGAGCTGGGCCAGCGCGCGCTCGTCTTCGGCGCGCAGGCCGAACGCCGCGAGCGCGTTGACGTCCATGTGCGCCGTCAAGATCGGGCCAAGCTCGCTGCGCTGCCCGGTGAGAATGTTGCAGGTGCCGGCGGGGAGATCGCTCGTCGCAAGGCACTCCGCGAAGACGATCGCCGTGCGCGGATCGCGCTCCGACGCCACGACGACGAGCGCGTTGCCGCTCACGAGCGGCGGGAGCAGCGCGGTCACCACGCCGAGCAACGCCGGCTCGTCGGGGGCAAGGACCGCGACGACTCCGCTCGGCTCGGCGGTGGAGAAGACGAAGTGCGGTCCGGCGACCGGATTTCGGGTCGACGCGAGGGCCAGGTACTTGTCGCACCAGCCGGCATACCACACCACGCGGTCGATCGCGGCCGTCACTTCGGCCCGCGCCGTGGACTCATCGCACGTCCCGCCGCGGACGAGCTGGTCGATGAGCTCGGCGCGGCGCGCCTCGAGCATCTCGGCCAGGCGGTAGAGGACGAGTCCGCGCAGCGCCGGGGTCTGTCCCGCCCAGCCGATTTGTGCCGTCCGTGCCGCGACGACCGCGTCGCGGACGTCCTTGCGTGAGGCCCTCGCCACGTTATCGCCGCCGATGTTCTCGCTGCGGGCCGACTCGCTGCGGACGAACGCGCCGCCCACGTACAGCTTGTACATCTTACGAACGGCGATGCGCTGGCCGTTGGGCTCCATCGGCCGGAGAGTTCCGGCGTCACGCCCGCCTTCCTCGGTCGTCCACGGCCGCGCTTCGCCCGGGCGGCAGGCGGGTACGCTCGGCGTGTGACGACTTCGAAGACCTCGCAGCCGTTCCTGAGCGACATTCAGGAGCTGCGCCGCCGTGCCCGCGAACAGATCGAAAAAGGCGCGGTCACGCAAGACTACTCGCTCGATCCCAAGCAGTCGATCGACCTTCTGCAAACGGCGCTCGCGACGGAGATCGTGTGCGTTCTCCGCTACACGATGCATGCGATCTCTGCGACCGGAATCGCAAGCGAAGGGCCCAAAGAAGAGTTCGAGGAGCACGCGAAAGACGAGCGTGACCACATGGAGTGGATCGCCGAGCGGATCAATCAGCTCGGTGGAACACCGAACATGAGCCCTGAGGGGCTGGCGACGCGGTCAGCGACGCAGTACGGCAGAGACGACCTCGACCTGGTCGGGATGCTCAAGGAGAACTTGATCGCCGAGCGGATCGCGATCGAGCACTACCGCGAGCTGGTGCACTTCTTCGGCGAGAAAGATCCGACGTCGCGAACCCTCATGGAACGGATCCTCTCCGTCGAGGAAGACCACGCGAACGACATGCACGACCTCCTGGTCGCCCACGAAGGAAGCCCGATGCTCCCACGCTCATAGAGCGGTAATGGTGACGGAGCGAGCACAGAAACATCGAGCCATTCCAACCTCGTTGTTGCGAGCTCGGATTGGGGGACCCACGCGCAGCGTGGGGGGCGCGTAGCCGGGGGCGAAGCGCCGTTCAATGGAGCTCGTCTGCGTCAGACATGGTCAGACCGCTTGGAATGCTAAGAAACGGTTCCAGGGTCACACTGACGTCCCGTTAGATGACGAGGGTCGCGCGCAAGCGTCGGCGCTCGGCGTGTTGTTGCGCGGCGAGCCGATCGAGGCGGCTGTGTCGAGTGACTTGCTGCGCGCGGTTGAGACGGCTCGGCTCGTTCTCGGCGATCGGTCTGTCGAGCTGCGGCTTGACCCGGACTGGCGTGAGATGCAATTCGGCGATTGGGAAGGGCTTACGTGGGACGAGATCGTGGCTGCCCATCCTGAGCTCGACCCCGCGAGCCGCACGGCGCCGAAGACGTACACCCCGAGCGGCGGCGAATCGTTCGCGCAGCTCTGCGAGCGGATTGCGCGCGCCGTAGAGCGCTTTACCGGCGAGCTCGACGACGATGGAGTCGGGCTGGTTGCGACGCACGCGGGACCGTTGCATGCGCTCTTGGCCGTGCTGCTCGGTGACGATGCGACGCAAGCGCTCGCGGTTCGCTTCGTGCCGGCGTCGGTTACGCGGCTGCGCCGGCACAATGGGATCTGGAGCATCGTGAGTCTCAACCAGACTGCGCAGGTCGCTTCATGACGATCGCGCAGACTTGGCGCGAGCAAATCGCCCCGCTTGACCGCGCTGCAGAAGCCGCAGCGCGCACGCGGATCGATCAGCTGACGAAGCCGCTGGGAAGCTTGGGCCGGATCGAAACGCTCGCCGTGCGCCTGTGTGCGATCGCAGGCGGGATTCCGGCGCACAATTACGAGCGGCGCTCGATCCTCGTCGCCGCGGCCGATCATGGCGTCGCCGCCGACGGCGTGAGCGCGTATCCGCCCGAGGTCACCGCGCAGATGGTGGGCGGCTTCCTCGCGGGGAGCGCTGCAATCAATGCCTTCGCGCGCGCCGTGCGCGCCGAGGTGTACGTCGCGGATTTCGGTGTGCGCGAGAAGCTGGCGGCGCATCCGCGGTTGATCGACGTCCACTGCGGCTACGGTACGGCGAATCTTGCGCGCCGCGCCGCGATACCCGCGCACGATCTCGGCTACGTGCTCGCCGCCGGCGTCGCGGCGTTCGACGAGTTGCGCGAACGCGCTCCGTTCGACGTGCTTGCACTCGGCGACATGGGGATCGGCAACACCACCTCGGCCGCGGCGATCGTTGCGGCGTTCTCCGGCGTTCCTGCCGTCGACGTCGTCGGACGGGGAACGGGAATTGATGATGCGCGGCTCGCGCGTAAGATCGCGGTCGTCTCCACCGCGCTCGAGAGGATCCAGGACTTCACGTGGGAGCAGATCGCAAGCGAAGCGGGCGGTTACGAGATCGTCGGGCTTGCCGGCACGATTTTGTCAGCGGCGCGCGCAAAGGTCCCGGTTGTTCTCGACGGCTTCATCGTCGCGGCCGCGGCGCTGATCGCCGCCGCGATCGCGCCCGCTGCGCTCGACTACTGCGTCGCAGCACACCGCTCGCGCGAGCCCGGGCATGCGATCGCGCTGCGCGCGCTCGGCTTAGAACCGCTGCTTGATCTCAATCTCGCACTCGGCGAAGCGAGCGGCGCGGCGCTCGCGCTCCCGTTGGTCGAAGCGGCGTCCCGGATGGTCCGTGAGATGCATACCTTCGAGGAGGCCGGCGTGAGCGTGAAGAGCGAGTAGCGGTGCGCGCGCTCCGCTCTGCATTCTCGTACTTCACGATCCTGCCGACCGGTGCGGCCGCCGCGCCTGACGCGTCGGCGATTGCGTGGCTTCCGCTCGCCGGAATCGTCACCGGCGGGATCGCGGGCTTCGCTGCATACGGCGTCGCGCTCGTCGCACCGTTTTCGCTCGCGGTTGCGACCGCGTTCGTGCTGCCGATCGTCCTAACCGGCGCGATCCATCTCGACGGCTTCCTCGACGGGTGCGATGCCTTCTTCGCATCGGTTTCCGCGGAGCGACGCTTCGAGATCCTCAAGGATCCGCGGCACGGCACGTTCGCCCTCGTCGGTCTCGCCGTCACGACGGTCGTTGCGGTTGCCGCGCTTGGTGCGCTTGCCCCCGTGCGCTATCCCTTCGCGCTGCCGCTCGCTGCGGGCGCCGCCCGTTGGGCCGCGGCGATTCATGCGTTGCGCGTCCCGTATCGTAGCGGCGGGAAACCGCCGCTCCCGATCCTCGCGCTGGGCGCACTCATCGTGCTCGCGGTCGCGTTGCCGCTCGGCGTTGCTGGTTACATTGCCCTGGCGGTCGCGCTCGCCGTCGGTGCGGTCACGCTCGATGCGATTCGGCGACGTCTGGACGGCGTGCTCGTCGGCGACGCGTACGGTTTCGCGATCGTCGTCGCCGAGCTCGCGGTGCTCATCGTTCTCGCGGCATCGCGTTCCTTCGTGTAGCGCTTATTTCGGATGATTCTTGCGCGTGAGCTTACGGTCGCGGTTCTTCCCGCCGGCGTTCATCGTCGCGCGCGAACGTTTTGTCGCGCCGCGGCGCTTGCCGGGACGAGCGCCGGAATTGTCCGGCCGATCCGCCGGTTTTCCGCGCTTCTTCCCGGTGACCGACGCTTCGGTCGCGCGGTCAACGCGCTTTCCATCGGGTCCGATCCGTACGCGGTCCGGCGGCAGCGGGACGTCGGCGATCAGGTCGTCTTCCGTGACGACTCGTTTTGTCACGGGCTTGCGCGAGAGGTCCTTTTTGATCGGACCGGGTTGTGTCGTCGCCATGCACATGTCGTACCCAGCACCGTCGCGCGCGTCAGAACGGGCTTATCCACCCGTCGCTTGTTCCGACAGGGGAGGGGCGGCGACGCGGGCCGCGAGCGTGTCCGCGTCCATGTCGTCGATTGCGAGAAGCTTGCGGCGCGCGCTCGCGCCGCGTACCAACGTGACGCGCGATCTCGCGACATCGAGCCACGCGGCGACGGCGGCGAGGATCGCCTCGTTGGCTGCCCCGTCGACTGCGCGCGCACGCACTGCGACTTGTATCGCATCACCACGGTGCACGATCGTTGCGCTGCGTGCACCTGGTTTCGCGATGATTTCCAGGCGCACGGTCACTCGGTGAGGAACCTCCGCGCGGTGACCCTCGATACCCGCCAAAACAGACTACTTCTGCCCCTCGGCGAGAACGCGCCCGATGAGATCAACGTGATCGTCGAGATCGCGAGCGGCTCGCGCAACAAGTACGAGTACAACAAGGCGCTCGACATCTTCATGCTCGATCGCGCGCTGCACTCCCCGATCTTCTATCCGGGCGACTACGGCTTCGTTCCGCGCACGCTGGCGCTCGACGACGACCCGCTCGACGTGCTGATCCTGGTCTCCGAACCGACGTTCAGCGGCTGCCTCGTCGCCGCGCGCCCGATCGGGTTGTTGAAGATGATCGACGGCGGCAAGGAAGACGACAAGATTCTCGCCGTCCCGGTCGGCGAGCCCGATTACGCCGACGTCCACAACTACACGCAGATCTTCACGCACCAGCTGCGCAAGATCCAGCACTTCTTCGAGACCTACAAACTGCTCGAGGGGAAGACGACGAAGGTCGACGGTTGGGACGACGCCGCAGCAGCGCGGCGGATTATCATGGAGTCGGCACAGCGCTTCGAACTGCAGCCCACGTAGGAAGCGGCTCACCCGCGATCGCCGCGGCAAATACTTCGGCAGTATCGACCAGTCGCGGTCCGGGACGGTTGACGAGCGCGTTGCCGTCGATCGTATAGCACCGTCCCTCGCGCACCGCGCGTAGGGACGGCATCGCCGACGAAGCGAGCGCGTTCTGCGCGGCGTCGAGACCGAAGCCGCACGGCGCGACGAGGATCACGTCGGGATTCGCCGCCGCGATCTCGTCCCAGCGCAACGTGCTGCTGTTCGCGCCCGGATTCGCGAGGATCGGCTCGCCGGCGGCGAGCTCGACGAGTCCGGGCGTCCAATGGCCGCCGCTCATCGGCGGATCGGTCCACTCGAGAACGAGCACCCGCGGACGTGGGCGACCTGCGACACGCGCCCGCAGTGCCTCGACACGCGCACGCAGCGATGCGAGCAGTGTCGCGGCGCCATCCTGTGTACCGGTCAGCTCGCCGACGAACGCGATCGTGGCAAAGACGTCGTCGAGCGACGACGGTTCGAGGGAGACGACACGCGGATCACCGCGCAACCGCTTCGCGGCGCGATCGACGATCTCATAGGAAACAGCGCAGACCGCGCACAGCTCTTGCGTGATGATGAGGTCGGGCTCGAGTGCGGCCAGCTTGGCGTCGTCGAGACCGTACAGCGAAGAGCCCGAGTGCACGCTTGCGCGCACGTGGCGGTCGATCCCGGCGGCATCGAGTTCCGCAGGGAGAAGCGAGTGTGTCAGCACCGGCCGCGTGCGCGCTTCCTCGGGAAAGTCGCACTCGTGGGTGACGCCGACCACCTGCGGTCCGGCGCCGATCGCGAACAGGATCTCGGTCGCGCTCGGCAAGAGGCTCACGATCCGCATCGAGTGAGTTTCGCAACGAAAAAGCCGGACGCCTCGGCGCCCGGCTTTCCGTTGACGACTCCTCGCGCTACTGCGCGGTGAGCGTGATGGTCTGGTAGATAGACGTCGACAGGAGCGTGAACGAATCCATGCTCGTGGTCGCGATGGTCAGCGACGCCGTATCCGCCCCTCCGCCTGAGTAGTGCACCGCGAGCGCGGAGAGTTGGGAGAGATCGCTGATCGCGACACCCGTTCCCTGCGGGACCCCGGCCGGCGCGGCAGGCATCGCGCAGATCGGCGCCCCGGCGGCCGGAGTGGTGAGCGAGAACTTCCCGCCAGGGTTCGTCAGCAGGACACAGAGCGGTGCGTCGAGCTTCGCGCCGATCGGGTTGCCGTCGTAGTCCATTACGACGAGAGGGACGGTTACGGTTTGTGGGCCGTTGGCCGCCGTAAGCGTCGCTGACGGCTGCGGCGTGAACGTGAACGCCCTTCCGATGATCCCGCCCAGAACGAACGACATCGAGTTGTCCACACCCGCCGCGAATGGGACGCCGCGTTGATCGATCGCGGCGAGTGGAGTTGCGCGGGCTGGATCGGACGCGTCGTAGGCGTAGATCGTCACCTCGTCGGTCCCCGGGACCGCCGGGAACGGGACGCTGCACTGCCTTCCGCCGCTCTGCAGCGTCGTGCAATTGCTGCTCGTCGGCGTCACAGGGACGATCGTCGAGGTTCCGGTTCCCGCGCTCGTCGGGGTTTGGGGCGTCGTGGTGATCACGAGCGAGTACGTCGAGGGGCTGATCCACTTCGTACTGCGCTTTCCGGCGCTGCTGCTGCTCGTGCGCGCCGGGATCGTGATCGTGGCGACGCCGCGCGTCGAGCCTTGCGGCGCGGTCGGCGCCGATTGCGCGGACGGCATGGCCGGGACGGTGCTTGCACCGCCGCCGCCACCGCAGCCGCTGAGCGCCAGGGCGATCGCCGTGAGGGCGAGTCCGCTCCGGATGGTCATCGGTTGATCCTCCGCCGCGACGAGATCGACGCGGTCTGTGTCGTCACCTGAACGTTGAGTATTTGCTTGCGGCCGTTCTGATCCGCGATTGTCACGATGCACGAGCCCGCCGCGTTCCCGACGATCTCGTACGTGTTGAGCCAGTGGCCGCTCGAGGGCTGCTGCACGGCGCAGGTCGACGTCGGGTTGCTGGTCACGGTGAACGTATAGCTCGCCAAGCTGGTGTCGTAGCCCAAGCCGAACACGAAACTGTTGAGCGGTCCCGTCCCGTAGACTTGTATCGGTGGCGGCGGCTGCGTCGGATCCGTAGACTGTAGCTGCGGGAAGACCGTCCAGCCTTGCGCGAACGCGAGGTGACCGATCTTCGGGGCGTCCGGATTGCTCCCGAATCCGTAACCGCCTTCGTCCATGGTCATCCAGAGATCGCCGTTGGCGGCCTGGACGACGTCCTGCGGATAGAAGTAGCCGGGGCCCTGCGTGGTCGCGAGGGGCAGCTCCGTCGCCGTCGTGGTGGACGTGTCCCACCAACCGACTCCGACGTTGCTGAAATCGTTGAAGAAGACTTTCTTCGAGCCCCTGAGCGCGCGCACCGTGTCAGGATTGAAGTACGCGTCGACCGTTGGGAGCGTGCTGAACGTGCTGGTCTGTGGATTGAAGACTTGGATCGCATACTGGTTGGCAGCGGGACCACTGTAGGTGAAGTACAGCTGTCCGTCGGGGCCCGCCGTGATGAACCGGAATCCCGAGATGTCAGACGTCGACGTGCCATTGGCGATCATCGGCGGAATTTGGTTGTCGTTGTATTCCGTCAGCACAGCGCCGGAGGCAAAGCCTTCGGAGACCATGCCGACCTTGGCAGATCCGTCAAAGGCGCGGTCGTCGAACCACACCGCGCCGCTGAGCTCCGCCACATCGTACGTGTAGTGTCTCGCGCTCAGCCTTGCAGAATAGATTGGCGTGGCGCTCGGGAACGTCGTTGTATCGAGCGCTGCGATGCGCCCATCGAAGTTGCTTGCGACGTAAAGCGTCTTGCCGTCCGCACCGAGCGCGATGCCACGCGGCGATGCGCATGGCGTCCCGGTACAACTCTGCGGGATGGTGCCCGCCGGGGGCTGCGGCGACAACAATTGCTCCGCATAGTTGGCGCTGGTGAAGCCGCCTGCCGCAGCACCCTTGATCGCGCCGACTGCGCCGGACTGTGACTCGGCGAAGTACAAGTCGTTCCCGACGAACAGGAGCGCGATCGGCGAGGCACCAGAATTGGGATATTGCGCGTTCGTCTTGCCGACGGGGACCGTCGTAATCGCGCCCGTCGTCGGGTTGATCTGGCCGATGTAGCCGGGGTTCACCGAGATGATGAGGTTCGTGTTCGGGAACACCGTTGCGGGTCCGAGATCGCCGAAGTAGACGTTGCTGTCGGGTCCGACGACCATGCGGAACGGATTGCCGTTCGGCGTTTCCCCGGGGATCGCGCTGTAGACGAGCGCGGAACGCGGGACGACGGACGACGACGTCGTTACCGAGCCGGACGTCGCCGTGACGTTGAGAGCCTTGCGCGATACTCCGTCGTAGGTTGCAGAGACGGTTGTGCTCGACCCGGGCACGGAGCTCCGTGAGAAGGAGAGCCCGGCGTCCCCGCTCAGCGTGATCGGCGCGGCGTACGTGCCGATGATCTGGTTGTGCTGAGCGTCGTACGCGGTGAGCGTAACCTTCAAGGTCGAGCTGCTTCCGGTCGGCGGATTGGCGCTGTCGATCGCAAGCGCGAGCGACGCGATCGTGCCGCTCAGCGTGACGCTGAACGTATTGGCCGTATACGCGACGACCGTTTCAGGCGCGGATGCGCTCGAAAGGACGTTGCCCTTGCCGCCGATCGCGTCGAAGGTCGTGATCGTGAAGATATCGCTGCCGACCGGTGCGGAGACGGTGAGCGTGCAGACGCTGTTCGGACAGTTGCTCGACGTCACGTCGAGCTCGCTCGACGTGGCCGTGCCTCCCGTCGCGGGTGCGACCGAAATGACGATCGACTGCGTTGCTGCGGAAACGTATTTGGGCGAACGCGCGGCCGACGACGTACCCGACGCCGGGATCGCGATCGCAAACGTTGCGTTGGTGCGCTGTGCGCTCGTCGTTCCGGGCGCTAGCGGTGCGCCCGCGTTGTTTTGCGCTGCGGGGAGGGGGTTCGAACCGCCGCCGCCACCGCATGCACTGAGCGCGACCGAGAGGGCGGTCAGGGACGCCCAGGTGATGATGCTGTGCTTCATGGCGTGCCTCATTGCACCGTAGTCGCCGTCGTCGTGACGCCGACGGGGATGATGACTTGACGGTTGTCGCTCGTACTCACGCTGACGGCGGCTTGTCCAGCGCCGCTCGGCGTGATCGTCACGGTCTTGCCGGCGATCGTCGCACTCGCGACGTTCTTGTTGTCGACGCTTACGGTGTAGCTACCGGTGTACGTCGTCGACGCGTCCGTGATCGTGACGGTCATCGGTGCGTCCGTCGTCGCGGTGAATGTGACCGTCCCAGGTGTTGCGGTTAGCACAGCCGGTAGCGGGGCCGGCGTGCCCGACGGCGCTGGTGTCGGTGCCGACGCCTGTTGCGCGAGCGCGTAGAGCGCGAAATACTCTGCGACGTTGGCATAGAACCCGAACGAACCCGATCCGGTGAACGCGACCTGCTGGGTGCCGTTCGCACCGGCTGACACGGTGCCGGGACCCTCGAAGCCGCGCTGCCAACCCAGTACGGTTTGTAGCGAGTCGTAGAGTGCTATCCAGTACGTAACGTTCTGGACGTTCTGATATGCCGGCGGAAGCGTGAAGGTGAACGTCGGCCGGCAGCAGAGCACGACGGTCTGCGTGAAGACGATCTTATCGAACAAGATCGCTGAGCCAGCCGCGCCGACCGCGGTGTCGAGCGGCGAGCGTCCGATGGAGAGTGCGGGGAGGTTCGTGCCGAGCCCGGCTAGCGTGTTCGCCGAGACCTGCGAGACCGCCGTACCTGGCGGAATCGTGGCGTTCGCCATCGGGATGCTCACCTGCGCCGTCACCGTTGTGGTCGAGCTGGCACCACTGGGCGCCGGCACCGGGATGACCAGAGGCGCGGGTGTCGCGCCCGACGGCGCCGGGCTCGGTGCGGCGACGAGCAGGGTCTGGGTCGCGACGAAGGGCGTCGAGGCCGGAAGCGGGGGCGGCGGAAGCGTTGCCGCAGGCGTCGCGACGAGTGGTGACGCCGATGGCGTCGTCGAGGACCCGCCGCTGCAGCCTGCTGCGAGCGCGCCGGCCACCAGGGCGGCCAGGGCGACGGCGGCTGAAAGGCCGGCCCTTGGGGGGCGTTTGAACACGAACTTCTCCATTCGGGTGGAGCAGGGACGACAAAAGTCGGGGAGCGGTCAATTGCTCCTCGGACATACCAAGCTATCGTCGGTCTGTCGTAGACCGGGCTACACCCTACGCTAGCGACCGGACGGTAAATGTCTGGTAAACGTTGGGAGGGGAGGCCGGCGCGCCGGACGTGAACCCAGCGCGGTTGTCCCACGCTACGGAGTCCAGGCCCTGAACAAGATCAAAGTTCGCAACCCCGTCGTCGAGCTCGACGGCGACGAGATGACGCGCATCATCTGGGCGTTCATCAAAGAGAAGCTCATCCTGCCGTATCTCGACGTCGATCTGAAGTACTACGACCTGGGCATCGAGCATCGCGACGCGACGAACGATCAGGTCACGCTCGACGCAGCCCGCGCGATCAAGCAGTACGGCGTCGGCGTCAAGTGCGCGACGATCACCCCGGACGAGGCACGCGTCGAAGAGTTCGGCCTCAAGCAGATGTGGAAGTCCCCGAACGGGACGATCCGCAACGAGCTCGACGGAACGGTCTTCCGCGAGCCGATCATCTGCCGCAACGTCCCGAAGCTTGTACCGAGCTGGACGCAGCCGATCGTCATCGGGCGTCACGCGTTCGGCGATCAGTACCGCGCGACGGACTTCGTCGTTCCCGGCGCGGGTACGCTCACGGTGACGTTCACGCCGGCCAACGGCGGCGAGAAGATCTCGCGTGAGGTGTATCAGTACAAGGGCGGCGGCGTCGCGCTCGCGATGTACAACGTCGACGAGTCGATCCGCGGCTTCGCGCGCGCCTCGTTCAACTACGGGCTGATGCGCAACTACCCGGTGTACCTCTCGACGAAGAACACGATCCTCAAGGCCTACGACGGCCGCTTCAAGGATCTGTTCCAAGAGGTCTTCGACGAAGAGTTCAAGGCCGAGTTCGACAAGCGCGGTCTGGTCTACGAGCACCGTTTGATCGACGACATGGTCGCGTCGGCGCTCAAGTGGAACGGCGCGTTCGTGTGGGCGTGCAAGAACTACGACGGCGACGTGCAGTCCGATACGGTCGCGCAGGGCTTCGGTTCGCTCGGACTGATGACGTCGGTGCTGATGACACCCGACGGCAAGACGATCGAGGCGGAGGCTGCGCACGGCACCGTGACGCGTCACTACCGCGAGCATCAGAAGGGCAAGGAGACGTCGACCAATCCGATCGCGTCGATCTTCGCCTGGACGCGCGGGCTCGCGCATCGCGGCAAAGTCGACGGCACGCCCGAGGTCACGCGTTTCGCGGAGACGCTCGAGCAGGTCTGCGTCGACACCGTTGAGTCCGGCAAGATGACGAAGGATCTCGCCGTGCTCATCGGCCCCGAGCAGCCGTGGCTCACGACCAATCAGTTCCTCGACGCTCTGGATGAGGAGCTGCGTCGGCGCATGGGAGTCGCGCAGCCTGCAGGCGTCTAGCCAAATGAACGGTGACGACACGCTGGCGATCCTCGTGGGCGGTGGACCCGCCCCGGGGATCAACGGCGTGATCGCGTCGGCGACGATCGAGGCGCGACACCACGGGTTGCGCGTCTTGGGAATTTACGACGGCTATCGTCACCTCGTGGAGGGAGACACCTCGCACGTCACCGAGCTCGACGTCGAGCACGTCTCCCGTCTCCACTTCACCGGCGGCTCGCTGCTGCGAACCTCGCGCACGAACCCCGCCAAAGATCCCGAGTCGCTGCGCCGCTGCATCCGCGCGCTGACGATGCTCGGCGTCCGCTATCTCATCACGATCGGCGGCGACGACACGACATACGGCGCGACGCGCATCGCGGCCGAGACGAAGGGACGCATCAGCGTCGCGAGCGTCCCCAAAACGATCGACAACGATCTCCCGCTTCCCGACAACGCGCCGACGTTTGGCTTCGAGACCGCGCGTTCGATCGGTTCGGCGATCGTCGAGAACTTGATGGAGGATGCGCGCACCGCGTCACGCTGGTACCTGGCCGTGACGATGGGCCGCAAATCCGGCGCGCTCGCCCTCGGGATCTGCAAGGCGGCCGGAGCGACGCTCGCGGTCATTCCCGAAGAGTTCGCCGGCGAGCAAATTCACCTGGACGACGTGGTCGACACGATCGCCGGCGCGGTCGTCAAGCGGCGCGCGACCGGCGCTGACCACGGCGTGTGCGTCGTCGCCGAAGGGATCGCCGAGCGGCTCGCGCCCGACGAGTTCAGCGCGGTCGCGAACGCGCAGCGCGACGCGTACGGCCACGTTCGTCTTGCCGACGTCCCGCTCGGCAGTGTGTTGCGCGACGCTCTGCGCGAGCGATTGCTGGAGCTCGGCCTCGACGTAACGGTCGTCCCCAAAGATATCGGTTACGAGTTGCGCAGCGCGAAACCCGTGCCGTTCGACGCCGAGTACACGCGCACGCTCGGCTACGGTGCGGTGCGGTATCTGCTCAACGGCGGAAGCGGCTCGCTGATCACCTTGTCAGGCGGACGCATCGTCCCCGTCACGCTCGACGAGATGCTCGATCCCGCGACCGGCCGCGTGCGCCTGCGTCTCGTCGACGTCACGACCGAATCGTACGAGGTCGCGCGCAAGTACATGATCCGGCTCGAACCACAGGACCTGACCGAACCGCGGCTCTCGCGGCTCTCGGCGCAAACCGTGCTCGACCCCGACGCCTTCGCTGCGCGGTTCGGCCGCCTCTTCGCGACCACCTGATCGCGCCGCCTCGAACGTCGCGCTAAGCGGAAGGGCGGGCGTTCGCGCTGAGCTGGGCGAGGATCGTCATCGCGTGCTCGGCACGCTCGGCGGGGACGAAGAGATGATCGTGGTGGAACGCGGCGACGGCATTCGCCGGGATCCCGGCATCGGCCAGCGCACGCGCGACGGCCGCGATGAATCCCACCGCCTCGAGGCTCGACTGCACTTCAAGCGTGATCATCGCGAACGGGCCGCTGCCCTCGAGCCCCGCCCGTTCGGCACGCGCGCGGTCGACGATTGCGGTCGTTCCCTCCTCTTCCTCGAACGTCGCGAGCGCCAAGACGTTGTCGGGGAGCCGTTTGCCCTCCGGAAGGTGGCAGAAGAGGTACTCAGCGTGACGCAGTCGCGGCTGCATCGCCGCGAGGAGGACCTGGAGGTCGGTCTCGCCCGGCGCTTCGCCCATTCAGCGCCGCATTCGGACCGGACTCGCCGCTGCCTTGCCGAACCCACGAACATGCTCTCGATGCTCTTGGCGGCGGCGTTCACGCTCACGAGCCCCGAGTTCACGGCGGGCGGAACGCTACCGCGAGCGCAGGCGAACCGTATCGACGACTGCGGCGGGAGCAACGTCTCGCCCGGACTGCGCTGGAGTGGCGCGCCGGCGGCGACGAAGAGCTACGCGCTCACGGTTTTCGATCCCGACGCAAACCCGCCGCGCGGCTGGTGGCACTGGATCGCGTTCGACATACCGGCGAACGTCCACGCGTTTCCGACCGGTTCGGTTCCCGCCGGCGTCCGTCAGGCGAGCAACAGCTTCGGCGAGGTCGGCTACGGCGGGCCGTGCCCGCCGCCCGGACCGCCACATCACTACGTCTTCACGCTGTACGCACTCGACGCCGCGCACGTTTCCGGCGCGCCGGATGCCGCCAATTTCGCGAAGCATGCGCTCGCGCACGCAACCCTGACGGGGACCTACGCTCGCTAGTCGTAGGCCCGCCGGAACGTCGCATCCATGTACGGATAATCCAAGTAGAACCAGTTGCGCAGCGAGCGGCGGACGAGTGGCGCGGCTGTACACGGTCCCGCGCCTTTGATCACGTAGTGGTTGCCCTCGAAGAAGTCCGCCGAGTACACCGGATAGGAGGCCATCGGGCGGAAGCCCGGGAGCGGACCGAACGGCGTCGCCGTCCACTCCCACCCGTTGCCCACCAGATCGTGGACGCCCCACGCGCTCGCGCCGTCGGGTGACGATCCGACCGGTTCCGGATCGAAGCGGCGCCAGCCGAAGTTGCCGTGCCGTTGCGGATTCGGCGTTGCGTCACCCCACGGGTGCGTCCGTTCCTCCCCCGACGGCGTCCCGAAGGCAGCGCGGTGGTACTCGGCTTCGGTCGGCAGCCGCCCACCCGTGTGCGCGGCGTACGACGCGGCCTGCTCCTGCGTAACGTAGACGGGCCAGGAGAGCGGGAGCGGGATGTCCTCGTAGGCGCAGCGCAGCATCCACGCGCCGTCGCGCTCGAACCAGTTCACAGGCACGGGGCCGCCTTCGCGCACGAACGCGAGCCACTCGCCGTTCGTCACGTCGTACGCGTCGATTGCAAATGCGTTCACGTCGACAACGGTCTTCTCGAACTCGTTGTCCCAGCCGAACGTGATCGCGTCACGACGCGCGCCGAGTGTGGCACGCCCTGCCGGAATCGCGATCGGGTCGCGCTGCGGAGGCGCGACATCGCGATGCTCGCTCAGCGGGCCGCGCTGTTTCTCGCGTGCCAGGCGACGGACGATGTACATCAGCGTCTCGTGGTGCATGTCCTCGTGCTCGAGGATGTTGAACGCCGCCTCGCCGCGCACGAGACGCGGGTTCGCGTCGTCGACGAGCGTCGCGTTCGCCAACGCATCGAGCACCGCTTCATCGACCGCAGCACCAAAGCGCTCGATCGACGCGCGGTCCGGCCACGAGAACTGTTTCTGCGCGAGCGGGGAAGCGGCGTTGCGCGGATCGATCCCGCGGTTGAACAGGCGCTCGAACTCGGTGTTGAGCGAGGGGCGCCCGAGCGCGTCGCGCACGAGCGTGATGTAGGCGAACGCGGGGATGTGCCCAGCGTAGAAGACGAAGGGGTGGCGCAGAGGCAGCGGTCTGTCCTCATACGCTTCAGGGGCGATGGTCGCGTAGATCTCCGCGGTGCGGCGGCGGCCGGCACGGTAGCGTGCCGCCATCGCATCACGGTCGAGGCGGACCGGAGCGAGCGTTTCCACGCTCACGCCTTTACCCCACGGCGGTCGCGATCCCGCGTCCCTGAATGAACGTGCCCAGGTCGGTTGCCGCCATCGGCCGCGCGAACAAGAAGCCCTGGACACGGTCGCAGTTTTGCGCACGCAGGAAGTCTAGCTGCTCGACCGTCTCGACGCCCTCGGCGCAAACTTCGAGACCCAAACTGTGCGCCATTGCGATGACCGTCTGCACGATCGTCGCGTCATCGGGCTCCTCCATGATGTCCCGAACGAACGATTGGTCGATCTTCAGGCAGTTGAGCGGAAAGCGTCGCAGGTAGCCGAGCGAAGAGTACCCGGTCCCGAAGTCGTCGAGCGCAAAGCGCACGCCCGCTCCTTGGAGCTCTTCGAGAATTTGGACGGACAGGGCGGCGTCGCTCATCGCGACCGACTCGGTGATCTCCAGCTCGAGTTGCCCCGGATCGAAGCCCGTCCGCTCGAGCACCCCGCGGATCTTCGCCGCGAGCGCACTTTGATGAAACTGGCGCGCCGAGAGGTTGACCGACAGTCCCAAGTTCGGGATGAGTGCCTGCCAGCGTCGCACCTCGCGGCACGCCGTCTCGAGCACGAAGTCACCGAGTGCGACGATCAGCCCGCTCATCTCCGCGCTGGGGATGAACTGATCGGGCGGAACAAGGCCGAGCCGCGGGTGCTGCCAGCGCACCAAGGCTTCGAACCCGACCAGCCGTCCGTTGCTCAAATCGAACTGCGGTTGGTAATGGACTTCGAACTCGTTGTGCTCGAGCGCTTTGCGCAGCGACTTCTCTTGCGAGATCCGCGTCCGCAGCGTCGCGGCGAGCGAGGGGGTGAAGAACTGATGCGTGTTGCGGCCGCGCTCCTTGGCGCGGTACATCGCGACATCGGCATGTTTGATCAGCGTATCGGCGTCTTCGCCATCCGCCGGGAAGACGGCGATTCCAATCGACGTCGTGACGAACTGCTCGTAGCCGTCGACGACCAGCGGCTGATCGATCACCTCGATGATGTGCTGCGCCATCTCGTTGAGCCGGGTTTGCGTGGGATCGTTGGGGATCAGGACGATGAACTCATCGCCACCCATCCGCGCGACGAGCCCGTGCCCGCCGACGACACTGCTGAGCCGGTCGCCGATCATCTGCAAAAGACGGTCGCCCAGCGCGTGTCCGAGCGTGTCGTTGATATCCTTGAAGCGGTCCAGGTCCAGGAACATCACGGCGACGCGCGTTTTGCATTCCGCCGCCAAGGCGAGCTCGTCGCGGAGCCGCTCCGCAAACCATGCGCGGTTCGGGAGCGCGGTGAGTTGGTCGTTGTAGGCAAGATGCTTCAGACGCGCGCGCGAGCGGCCGCGCTCGATCGCCGAACCGATCAGGGCGCCCATCAGCTGCACGAGATCGCGGTCGCTGTCGGTGAACGGCTCTTCCCGTTCGGGCTCGGCGGCGAAGCAGAGCGAACCGTACCGGGTTCCGGTGATGTCGATCGCGGTTCCGATGTAGGAGCCGAAGCGATGCTCCGCGACCGCTACTTCGCCGACGTCTGGAACGCCGTCGAGCGCGTCGAGCGCGAGCGCGCCGTCACTGCTCAGGACCAGTCGCGCCAAGCGCCGCGGAATCGATTCGCCGACCGTCGCTACGTTGCGATCGGCCTCGGCATCGTAGAGAGCGCCGGAGGTCATCCCCAGGAGCCGGCATCCCGCGTCGATCGTCGCGGCGATCTGGTTCTCCGCCGTCGCGTTGGCCGAGGCGCCGACCAGATAGAGCTCCCGAACGCGCTCGTGCTGCGCGGCGATCTCGCGTTTGGCGCGCAGCATCGGCGTGAGGTCGCGCGCGAGCAGGTGGACGCCGGAGATGGTGCCGCGGAAGACGATCGGGATGAGCGTCGCGAGCATCGGCGTCACGGTCCCGTCGGCGCGCAAGGCGGCGAGCTCAACCGCTGACGCTTTTCCCGCCGCGGCGCCGGCGAACGCTGCGCGTCCGCGCCGTTCGTCGCTGCGCGCGACGAGCTCGAGGACGTTCCGTCCGAGAAGGTCGGCGGCTTCGCAGCCGTACGCCGACCCGGCCGCCGCATTGGCGCGCATCAGCGTCCCGTCGAGCGCGAGCGCAAGCATCGGGTCGGGGCTGTAATCGAACAGCGAGCGAAAGCGTTCTTCGCTCGCCTCGAGCGACGCGGTCGCCTCCACGAACGCGCTCATGTCGCGCGCCGTTCCGACGACGCCGACGATGCGGTCACCGACCCGCACCGGCGCGAGCGAGAAGGTGACGGGGAACGTCGTTCCGTCCGCACGCCGCGCGTGTGTCGCATCGGTCACGGTCTCGCCGAGCAGGACGCGGCTGACCGACGAGCGCGCGATCCACGCATTCGACTCGGAGAAGAAATCGGTGAGCGTGTGGCCGATCATCGTTGATGCGGGCGCGCCGTACATTCGCTGCGCCGCCTCGTTGACATGGGTGATCGTCCCGTCGGACGCGAGGAGGACCATGCCGTCGGCGGCGTTGGCGAAGACCGACCGAAAGCGCTGCTCGTTCGTGAAGGCGTCAGCGCGCGCCGTCACCTCGTCGGTGACATCGTCGACTAGCGCAACGAACTGATCGTCGTCGTCGGTCACGAAGCGCGTGTTGAACCAGCGGCAGTAGATGACGCGGCCGTCCTTGGTTCGATTGCGGTTCTCACCGCGGTTCGACGTCTTCGCTAAGCCGTCGAGTGCGGCGAGCCGGTCGGTGACCAGGGCGTGATCGGTCTCGTACACCATCCCGATCTCCTCCCGCGTCTTGCCAAGCACTTCGTCGGCGCTCCAGCCGAAGATCTCGGCGGCCCGCTCGGACCACTCGAGGACACGCAGGTGACGGTCAGCGCGAATGAACCCCAACGAGGTGTTGTCGATATACGCGCGGAGGAGGCGCTGCGTAAACGCCAGCGCCGGGTCGGTCGAGCTCACTACCATCTACCAATCGGCCGAAGCCGGGAATTTCTAGACCGTCAGGTACGCGCGCAGCCCGCTGATCCCGCCCTCACGGCCGAATCCGGACTGTTTGTAGCCGCCGAACGGCGAGCTGGGATCGAACTGGTTGAAGGTCGAGCACCAGACGACCCCGGCCTGGAGCCGCCCTGCGACATACATCGACTTGGCGCCCTTGTCGGTCCAGACCCCGGCGGAGAGCCCGTAGGAGGTGTTGTTCGCCTTCTCGATCGCCTCGTCGGCGGTCCGAAAGCTCATGACCGCCAGGACGGGGCCGAAGATCTCCTCGCGCGCGATCCGGTGCGCCTGAGTGACCTCGGTGAAGAACGAAGCGCGGTGGAACCAGCCGCGCGCGGGGAGCGGGCACGACTGCTCGTGATAGCGCGCGCCTTCGTCGATCCCGCTCTGGACGAGCTCGCGGATCTTCGCGTGCTGCTGCGGCGAGTTGATCGCACCGATGTCGGTATTCTTGTCGAGCGGATCCCCCAGGCGCAACGTCTCGATCCGCTCTCGCAACCGTTCGACGACCGCGTCGTGCACCGACTCCTGGACCAGCAGGCGCGACCCGGCGCAGCACACGTGTCCTTGATTGAAGTAGATCCCGTTCACGACGCCTTCGATCGCTTCGTCGAGCGGCGCGTCGGCGAACACGATGTTCGCAGCCTTTCCACCGAGCTCGAGCGTGAGCGATTTCCGGGTCCCCGCAACGGCGCGCTGAATCGTTTTTCCGACCTCCGTCGACCCGGTGAACGCGATCTTGTCGACGTCCGGATGTGCGACGAGCGCCGCGCCCGTCGCACCGTCTCCGGTCACGATGTTGACAACGCCGGGCGGGAGCTCGGCTTCCTCGCAAATCTGCGCGAGGACGAGCGCGGTCAGCGGGGTCGTTTCGGCGGGCTTGAGCACGATCGTGTTCCCGGTCGCCAGCGCCGGCGCGATCTTCCACGCTGCCATGAGGAGCGGGAAGTTCCACGGCACGATCGCGCCGACGACGCCGAGCGGCGCCGGATCCGGGTTGCCCGGGACGACATACCGCAGCTTGTCGGCCCAGCCCGCGTAGTAGAAGAAGTGCGCCGCCGCCTGGACGACGTCGAAGTCGCGCGACTCTTTGATCGGCTTGCCGCCGTCTTTGGTCTCGATGACCGCGAGCTCGCGCGAACGCTCCGTGATCGCACGCGCGATCCGGTACACGTACTTCGCGCGCTCGCGCGCCGGCATCGGGCGCCACACGCGTTCGTACGCCTCGCGCGCTGCCGCAACAGCACGGTCGACGTCCTGCGCGGTCCCGACTGCGACCTGCGCGAGAACCTCTTCGGTCGCCGGATTGACCGTCGTGAACATCTCGCCGCCCGCCGACGGTACCCAGCGTCCTCCGATGAAATGATCGTAGCGCTCCGCGATCCGAACGGCCGCGGTTTCGAGCGAAGGCGCATACGTCAGGGCCATGGAGACTAGTCTTTCGCGATGTCGTCGAGGGTTCCGTACCGGCCGGTCACGAGCTTTTCGCGCTGCAGCAGCAAGTCGTCGAGCAGCGCGGAGGCACCGATGCGGAAGAGCTCCGGGTCGAGCCACGGCCCGCCCAGGGTCTCGTCGATGAGCACCAAGTACGCGATCGCGGACTTCGTGGTGCGCACGCCGCCGGCGATCTTGAGGCCGCGCCGCTCGCCGCTGCGGCGGAAGAAGTCGCGGATGGCGTGCGCCATCACGAGCGCCGTCGGCAGCGTCGCCGACGTACCGATCTTTCCGGTCGACGTCTTGATGACGTCGGCGCCGGCCTCGAGCGCGAGATCGCTCGCGCGGCGAGTCGCGTCGTACGAGCCCAGCTCACCGGTCTCGAGGATGACCTTGAGGTGCACGCTGCCGCACAGTCGTTTGACGGCCGCGATCTCCTCGGCGACCTGCGCTTCGTCGCCGGCGAGAAACGCGCCGCGATCGATCACCATGTCGATCTCGTCGGCGCCGGCTGCCAGCGCGGCTTCGGTATCGCGCAGCTTGACGTCGAGCGACGAGAGTCCGCTGGGAAACGCGGTCGCGACGGAAGCGACCTTGACGTCGGATCCCCGCAGCGCGTCCTTCGCGACCGCAACGAGATTCGGATAGACGCAGACCGCGGCGACGCGGGGCGCGCCCGGCGCGGGGTGCATCGCCTTCGCGCAGAGCGAGCGGACGCGGCCGGGCGAGTCGCGTCCTTCGAGCGTCGTCAAGTCGATGCAGCGAATCGCGAGATCGATCGCGTCGCCCTTGGCCTCGTTCTTGAGCGAGCGCTTCGCGAAGCCGGCGGCGCGCGCTTCGAGCATCACGGCGTCGACCGGCGGTGAGGGCGCGTGCAGAAAGGGCATCGCAGAAAACGTTCGAGAACGTCGCTCGCCGTGACCTCGTATCGTCCCCCGCTTGCCGGCATCCGCGTGCTCGAGCTCGGGTCGTCCGTCGCCGGTCCCGCCGCAGCACGGCTCCTCGCCGATCTCGGCGCGGACGTCGTCAAGGTCGAACCGGCGGAGGGTGACGGGTTACGCACCTGGGGACCGCCGGCCGCCGACGGGACCTCATGGTGGTTCAAGTCGCACAATCGCAACAAGCGCTTCGTGCAGTTCGACTTGCACGACGAGGCCGATCGCGCGACGGTCAAACGGCTTGCGCTTGCCAGCGACGTCGTCCTCGAGAACTTCCGGCCCGGCCGGCTGGACGCATGGGGACTCGGCTATGAGGCGTTGCGCGCAGAAAACCCGCGCATCATCTATGCGTCGATCAGCGGCTACGGGCAGGACGGTCCGTACCGCGATCGCGTCGGCTTCGGCAACATCGCCGAATCGATGAGCGGTTTGCGCTACGTGACCGGATACCCCGACCGCCCGCCGCTGCGCATCGGAGTCTCGCTCGCCGACGAACTCGCGGCGTTGCACTGCGTCGTCGGGATCCAGGCGGCGCTGCTCGCGCGCGAACGCGACGGCGTCGGCGATTACGTCGACGTCTCGTTGCTCGAAGCATGCATGGCGCTCACCGAGGGAATTCTCCCCGAGTATCACGCGCTGGGCGTCGTCCGCGAGCGAACCGGCAACATGCTGGCGGGGATCGCGGGCTCGAACATCTATCCGACCCGCGACGGCAGATGGATCGCGATCGGCGCGAATGCGAACGCGATCTTTCGGCGCTTCATGCGCGCGATCGGCCGTCCGGAACTCGCTGACGATCCGCGCTACGCCGGAAACCGTGAGCGCAGCGAACACGCCGCCGAGATCGACGCGATGGTCGCGGAGTGGACGCGCACTCGCGACGCGCACGAGATCGACGCACTGCTCGCGCAGGCCGACGTTCCCGCAGGGCCCGTGTACTCGGTCGCCGATATCGTTGCAGACGAGCAGGTCCGTGCGCGCGGGATGGTGCGTGTGCTCGAGGACGATCGCGGAAACCGTGTCGCGACGCCCGGACCGGTTCCGCGCCTGCGCGCTCATCCGACGGTCGCGTCGCATGCCGCGCGTTCGGTCGGTGCCGACACGCGCGAGGTCTTGGCCGACCTGGAGATCGGAGGAGAGCCATAGCGATCATCACGTTTCACGACGTCAGCAAGGCCTTCGAGTCCGGCTACACCGCGTTGCGCGACGTCGAGTTCGACGTGGAGCCGCAGCAGTTCGTTGCGCTCGTCGGACCGTCGGGCTGCGGGAAATCGACGACGCTCTCCCTGATCGCCGGGCTCGACCGTCCCACGAGCGGACAGGTCGAGGTGCGCGGCAGGCGCGTCGAGGGGATTACCGACGCGGTCGGCTTCCTGTTCCAACGTGATGCGCTGCTGCCGTGGAAGACGGTGCGCGACAACGTTCTCTTCCCACTCGTGCTGCGCAAGATTCCCGGCGCGCAGGCGAAGGCGCGCGCTGACGAGTGGATCGCGCGCGTCGGACTGCGCGGGTTCGAGGGCTCGTATCCGCATCAGCTCTCGGGCGGGATGCGCAAACGCGCCTCACTCGCGCAGACGCTCGTCTACGATCCCGAGATCCTGTTGATGGACGAGCCGTTCTCGGCGCTCGATGTGCAGACGCGCAACCTCATGGAGGGCGAGCTGCTCGCGCTCTGGCAGGGTTCGGGGAAGACGGTGATCTTCGTGACGCACGATCTCGAAGAGGCGATCGCGCTCGCCGACGAGGTCATCGTGATGACGGCCGGACCCGGACGGGTGAAGGCGCGCTATCGCGTGACGCTGCCGCGGCCGCGCGACATCGAACAGGTTCGTTTCGACCCGCGCTTCACCGAGCTCTACTCGAAGATGTGGAACGACTTGCGCGACGAGGTGCTGGAGAGCTATGCGCGAGCAACTGCGGCCGGTTAACCGCGCGATCGTCCTCGCGACGCAGGCGCTGTTGACGGTCGTGGTGATCGTGCTGTGGCAGTGGGGCTCGCAGGCGAAGGTCATCGACCCGCTGTATTTCGCGAGCCCGCTTGCCATCGTGCGCACGATCGGCGACTGGTGGCAACACGGGTACATCATTCACGACGTCGTGACGACGATGTGGGAGACGATCGCGGGGCTGGTCGTCGGCGCGGCGATCGGGATCATCCTCGGGATCTTGCTCGCCTCCAATCGCTTCTTGGGCGCGGTATTCGAACCGTTGCTGGTGCTGCTGAACTCGATTCCGCGCGTCACGCTCGTCCCGCTGTTCATCCTTTGGTTCGGCTTCAGCTTCATGTCGAAAATGGTCAGCGCCGTCGTGCTCGTGCTGTTCGTCGTGTTCTTTGCGACCTACGCGGGGATCAAGGACGTCGACCCGACGCTCGTCGCGAGCGCGCGCGTGCTCGGCGCAAAGCAGCTCGACATCGTGCGCCACGTCCTGGTCCCCTCGGCGCTGACCTGGATTTTCTCGTCGCTCCGCTCGGCGGTCGGCTTCGCGCTCATCGGCGCGGTCGTCGCGGAGTACTTCGGTGCCAACGCCGGCGTCGGCTATCGCATCCAATACTCGGAGTCGAACTTCAACACCGCCGGCGTCTTTGCCGGACTCGTCGTCCTGATGGTGCTGGTGACCCTCGTCGATACGTTCATTCGCTGGGTCCAGCGGCGTTTGATCCTCTGGAAGCCCGCTTCCCTGTAGTTAGGAGGAAGATCCGCATGTCCGTGAGTCGTCGTACGTTCCTTGCCGCGTCCGCCGCTGCCGGCGCGTCGACCGTGTTCAGCGTCCCGACAATCGTGATCGCCGCGGGGCCGAAGGAGAAGGTGCCGGTCGCGGTCGGCTCCGAGCACGCGTTGGTCTACCTTCCATGGGACGTCGCCAAGGCGCTGGGCTACTTCGACCAGGAAGGGCTCGACGTCGAGATCACCTACACCAAAGGCGGGACCGAGGCCGGGCTCGCGCTCATGTCCGGGAACGTCGACTACAGCGGGAACGCGATCGATCACGCCATCGCCGCAGCGGAGCAGGGCAAGAGTTTGGTGATGATCTCCGACTTCATGGATCAGCCGGGGATATCGATCATCACGCGGCCGGAGAACAAAGGCAAGTTCAACAACGCTGCGGCGCTCAAGGGGAAGACGATCGGGATCACGTCGGTCGGTTCGGCGACGGACGTGATCGCGCACTGGATCGGACACCGCAACGGACTCTCGAAGGACGAAGTGCACACGGTCGGCGTCGGCGGCGGCTCGACGGTCATGGCGGCGATCCAAAGCGGTCAAGTCGACGTCGCGCTCGCGAACGACCCGTATGCGACGCTGCTCATCAAGCAGAATCGCGCGGTCCCCGTCGCCGAACTCTATACCGCGAAGGCGACCCGCGACTGGCTCGGCTTCTCGACGTACACGTTCACGGGAGCGCTCTCGCGCGCCGACGTGATCCAGAAGAACCCGGATCGTACGCAGAAGATCATCAACGCGCTGGTCCGCGCGCAAAAGCTGATGGCGACGACGACCGCGCCGAAGCTCGCGGCGTTACTCCCCGACGAGTTCCGTGGCGGCGCCTCGGTCGCCGACTGGGCCGCAGCGTTCAGCCACTCGCGTCCCGCCTACACCCAAGTCGGCCGCACGAGCCTCGACGGCGTGCACGCGTGCATCGACGCGAACGCATTCTTCCTGGGCAAGCCCTCGACCGTCGATCCCAACAAGCTGTTCGACAACAGCTTCGTCGACAAAGCGTCGCGCGCGGTCAAGGTCTGATATCTTGTCACGCTGAGCTTGTCGAAGCGCGATGACTCACGACGGCTTCGACAAGCTCAGCCTGGACGCGTGCTTCGACAAGCTCAGCATGACACGAC
>CAZABL010000021.1:0-47879 GCA_964483365.1 uncultured bacterium | reverse complement strand
AGTCTGGTGGAACGCCTGGCCGATGCGCTGATGGTCATGCCGGAGGAACGAGCCAGACTGCTTCAGTTGGGAGTACCAGAGCTGGGCCGAATGCAACTGCGCGACGACTCGACTGCCGTCCTCGAGACCTTCTGGCGCTTGAGGCGCCTTACGGAACCGCTATGGACGGCAACATCTGTTGAGGACATCCTCACGACGGCATGCGAGGGACTCGGTGATTGGTTCGGCGGCGCCCTCCTGATCAGTACGACCCGCCGTACCGCATCAGGCCTTTGGGAGTATCCCCTGAATGAGGAGCGAGGGCGGAACGACGCGGCAAAGGTTGTCGAAGACATAGGTCAGCTTCCACCGGAAGTGCAGACGGCCATTAATACCTTCCCGCGGTTGCTAAACCCGGGAGATATCGGAACACCGGAAACCGCGTGGGCGTTGCCGCTACGGAGAACGATCGAGCGGATATACGCGCGTCGGCGACTTGCTGGGTTTGCCTGGATTTGCGCGCGGGTGCGGTCGCGTGCAGGTTTCATCGGCGGTTTCTACATGTCGCACGAGTTCGGACACGCGTATTCTCCGTTGGATCTCGCCGTCTTGAGAGCATTTGCGGAGATTACGTCCTTTGCCCTATCGTAACGCTCACATCAATCGCCGTGCGCCCTTCGGCCGTCAAGCACCGCGCGAGCGCATCGCGTATTCCTCTTGCAACATGGCGGCGGCCTGTTCACCGATCGCGACGCAAGGCGCCATCGGATTTCCTGTCGTCACTCGGGGCAAGATGGGCGCACCCGCAACACGTAGACGATCTACCCCGTACACCTGGAGTTTACCGTCAACGACCGACATGCCATCGCGTCCCATCTTCGCGGTGCCGCATTGATGGTGAAACGTGCTGACACCATTGCGAATGAACTGCTCCAGATCCGCCTTCTGGTTCCCCGGCGCAACCTCGCGCTTTGCATAGGCCCGAAGAGGCGCGGCGTTGCCGATCTCGCGGGCTTGTTCGATCGCGAGCCTGAGATCTTTCACGTCGCTCGGGTCTGCTAGAAAGTTCGGCTGAATCTCCAACCGGTCCCACGGGCTTGAGCCCGTGAGGTGAATCGAGCCTCGACTCGCGAGCGACATACCGACAACCAGAGACCATGAGGACGCAGGAGCCCTGAAGTTGGTCTGGTTCTCGGCTGTGATGAACGGAATGCCAAGCGCGAACAGGAACGCGTTGGGTGCGCTCAGGGCGCCGTCGGTCTTCCAGAAACACGCCGCTTGGCCTCTGGGTGCGCTCGGCAGTGACCTTCCACTCGCCTCCCAGACACAACCCAACGCAACATGGTCGTGAAGATTGCGCCCGACGCCGACGAGGTGCTGCACCACCGGAATGTTATGCTTTCGCAGCTCCGCTTCGTCACCGATGCCGGATTGCATCAACAACTTCGGCGTCTGAATGGCGCCGAGGCAGACGATCACTTCATTTGCGGCTTCGGCCCGAAGAAGCTTTCCGCGGAGGTGGAACTCCACGGCGGCGGCACGCTGCCGCTCAAATAGGATGCGTGTAGCCACAGCTCCCGTTAATACCGTGAGGTTCGGCTGACCCATCCATGGATATGTGTACGAGCGGAATATCGATTGTCGTCTTCGATCGCGAATGATTTCGTCGGCAAAGGCACAACCTCGGTCGCTCTCCATGATGCGGCCGTTCAGATCGTCGAATCGCGGCAACCCTGCCAACTGGGCCGCGTCGAGCACAACGTTAAAGAACTCATCGGGATCAGCCGCAGGTTCGACATACACGGGACCGCCCGAACCTCGGTACTTCGGGTCAGAACGTCCTCCCCAATCCTCGATGCGACGCCGATACAGGTCGAGTATTGCGTCGTACCCCCAAGACGGATCATCTGCGTCGTCAGCGTAGCCATCCCAGTTCGCTCGATGGCCGCGTGACCACGCGCACGCGTTGATGCTCGAACCGCCGCCAAGTACCTTGCCCATGGAATAGGGAATGGCACGTCCGTTCAGGTGAGCGTTGGGCTCGGCGACGTAACCCCAATCCAGTTCAGAACCGAGAGCGGTCACCCAAAGGTTGGGATCCATGACTTGCTCGAGCTCGTCGCTGTCTCCAGCTTCGAGTAGCAACACCTTCACGTCTGGGTCGGCAGCGAGCCTTCCCGCGATCACCGAGCCGGCTGATCCGGCTCCGCATACGACGAAGTCAAACGTTCCCCCAAGCTGCGCCGCAATCTTCTCTTGATTCGCACGGATCGTGTTCGCAAGCTCGCCGTTCGTATTGCTCATGTTTGTCCCGGCTCGATTCATAGTCTCTCCCCATCGCGGACGTTGTTGGACGAGTCGACGATAGCACTCGCGTCTCGCGCGTGTCGCGCGAATGTGTTCACTACGAGTTCACGAAGCCGGGGACGGGCGTGTCTCAAAGGGTCTGAAAACCGACAGACTTTCGCCTGCGAGGGTTACGTGGCGCAGAAGCCTCCGTCGACGCGCAAATCGTGGCCAATGACATAACCCGCTTGCGGCGACGCAAGCCACAGCACCGCCGCGGCCACGTCTGCTGGTTCTCCGATGCGGCGCACCGGCAGCGTCTCGGCGATCGCTTCGACGCTCCCGACGCCGGCGGCCAACATCATCGGCGTCACGATACGGCCGGGTGACACCAGATTGATGCGCACGCCGAGCGGTCCGTATTCCATCGCGGCAGACCGCGTCATCGACGCGAGCGCTGCCTTTGAGGCCGAGTAGAGCGACAGCCCTCGATTCGGATTGCGGACGGCGCTGACCGAGCCGACGTTGATGATGACCCCAGAGCGCCGCGGTACCATCACGGCGAGTTGTGCGCGCATCCCGCGCATGACGGCGCGCACATTCGTGTCAAAGACGCGATCGAACGTCGCGTCGTCCTGGTCGCCCAGCGGCGCTCGCGGCTCTTGCCATCCCGCGTTGTTACATGCGACGTCCAGACGCCCGAAACGCGATTCTGCTTCGTCGACCATGGTCTTCGGCGCGTCGGGCGCCGTTACGTCGAGCGGGAGAAAGACGCTGCGGACGCCTAAGTTCTCACACGCTTGCCGAACCTCGAGACCGCGTTCGGTGCTCCGGCCGACCAGGACCAGATTGTCGCCGCGAGCCGCGAAGGCAAGCGCGATCGCTTTCCCGATGCCCGACGTGGCGCCGGTGACCAAGACGACGGCCATGTTCTCAGCAGTAGGCGAGCGAAGTCCTGAATGCAATTTCGACTTTGAGGCCTTTATGCCGTACCGCCTCACCCCTGCCGGACGTCAACGCGCCGCCAGCCTCGAGCGCAGGATCCGCCGGGCTGCCTACCAAGCCGTCTCGGCCAACGGCTTTCATGGCGCGCGCCTCAGTGACATCGCAACCGCTGCCGGTGTTTCGCCATCGACGGTGTACCGGTTCGTCGACGGGCGCGATGAGTTGTTCGCGGACGTGGTCCGCGCGGTGAGTGAGCGCGAGCGGTGCGTCGTCGAGGAAATCTTGCAGCGCGAGCACGACGACGCGTCGGCGGTTCGCGCGGCGACGGTGACCTTTGCACGGCGCGCGCTGCAGGGCCGAAACATCGCCCGCGCCTTGCTCGCCGGACCCGGCGTCCCAGAAGTCGACCGCGCTCGTGCGCAGACCCGTCGTCTCTTGGTCGACGCGTTTGCGCGACGCCTCGGCGATCGCGCTCGCGCCGTCGCGCTGGTCGGAGCGCTCGTTGCCCTGCTCGAGGACGCGCTGCTCAGCGAGGCTGCTGCCGCGGACGATGTAGCGGAACGGATCGGAGAACTCTGTGTCGCGATCCTTTCAACGCGCTGAGCCGGCACGGTGAACGCGGCGGATATGTAAGGCCGCTGACATGCGCCACCCCGGAGAACGCCTACACTCGGGGGCATGTTCAAGCAGCTTTTTTCCGCCCTGGTCGTCGCGGCGCTCGTCGTCCCGGTCGGCTCCTCCGCGGCCGTGGCGAGCGGAGAACCGGTGCTCCTCATCAAGAGCGTTCGTTCGATCGACACCGCCCGCAATACCGTCGTCTTTCCTGTACACAAGGGAACGGCCAACGGCGAAACCGTCTGGTACATCCTCACCGACGTCTCGGATCCCGGCGAAGCGAAGGCGAAAGGTCTCGAGTTCGCGCCGGCACTCGCCAACGTCGGGGCAACGATGACCGTGCAAGCAAAAGGCGGCAGCTGGGATTTCGCGGCAAAGCCCGACTTCTCGAAGGACCGCAGCTTCGTCCCGGGCGCAACCGGTTTTCCGCCGGCGAGCGCGGCACCCGGGGCGGTTGCTCCCGCCAGCTACTCTCCGTTCGTGAAGCTCAGCGGCTCGTCGCTGGTCTATAACGCGCCGATCGTCGCCGTCGGCGACGGCCCCTTCGACGTCACGACGCATAAGAACACCGCGGATCGCGTGCTCGCGCTCGACCCGGCTGCCGGCACGGTGACGTTACTGCTTGCCGATGGTTTCGCTGAGGGCAAGCATGTCTTTTACATCAGCACCGAGGCGTCGGATCCCGGCGCGGCGACGATCGAGCGTGCGACGTACACGCCAAGCATTGGAACCTCACCGTCGAGTGCACGACTGCCGATCTACGTGATCGTCAACGGCGAATCGCAGGGCTTGGCATTTGCAGCGCTTCACGGAAATCTGGCCACGGAAGCAACCACCGGAACGAGCGGCACGCTGAAGACGTCGCACAACGTCCTCGGCGGCTTACCAGCAGTTGCTACGTCCGGCGGCAGCTACGATCCGCTGTGGGACGTCTACGTGGGAGCGTGGACGAAAGAGGCGGTGGACGGAAAGCAAAACGTGCAACTGACGGGTTCCGCCGACGTGAAGCGCGCGGTCGATCGCAAGCTCCTGACGGGACCCGGCGGCAAGGCCTTTGGGCCGGTTGGTTTCACGGTAAATTGCCCGGTGATCGCAATCGAGCAATAAGCGCGCGCTTGTGTACACAGGTGGGTGTACCGCAGCCGCCCTAGTCGCTCGTCATGGTCGTTCATGTCGGGCCGATTGGGGCGGACTTGCGCGAAATCGAAGCGTTCGTGACGTCGTGGATCGACGCCGATCGCTACGATCGCTTCGGGAGCACCAGCACATCCGCGGCCCGTTGGCTCGTTGATCAGCTCGGAGATCCCGCGCATCCGGCGCTTGTAGCGCGTGCCGGCGATCAGGTCGTTGCGCTCCTTGACTTCGCGCGGAGTGCATCCTGCGTCGAGTGGGGAATCTTCGTTCAGAAGAGCCACCGGCGACATGGCATCGGACGACGAATGCTCGCGCATTTGCTTCGTCGCCTACGAACCGACGAGATCCTCGTCGCTTATTGCCAATATCGGAATCGAGCCGCTATGGGTTTTTTGTCCACCTGCGGCTTTTCACTCGAGTATCTCGGCGCCGGGGATTGCCGCGCGACGTTCCAGGCTAGCTCGCCAACGGCGACTGGACGAACCGACGCGGACGCTCTGCACGTGCGGGCGCCTGCTCGGTGAGGACTTCTGCGGCCGCCCGCGCCGCAATCGCGGGCGTGCTGGTCTGACGCTTTGTTGCGTTCGCCAACGCTCCATCGAAAAGCACGTCGAGCTCCTCGGCGAGCAGGTCGGCCTGCTCGATACCCATCTCGATCAGTCGTCGCTTGAACCAGCGCCGGCGGCGTTCCGTCGCTTCTTGAATGATGACGCGAGCGGGATGTTTCGGACTCGTAATCTCCGCCGTGGCGTTGATATACGGGCAGCCGCGATACGTCGGGTCACCGACGAACGCCACGAGATTGTCGAACGCGCCGAGGAGCTGCTCGCGAGGCGAGCCACCCTTCGGGAAGCCGATGAAGGGACCGTGGCGCAGCGATGCGGCGATGAGCTCGTCTTTCGTCGCGAAGTGGCGGTAGACGGTTCGCTTGCTCACCGCAGCCCGATCGGCGACGAGGTCGACACCGACGAGATTGATCCCTCGTTCGTAAAAGAGCGCGGCGGCGACGCGTGCGATGTGCTCGGGCAGCGGCACGCCGTCACGACGACGTATGCGGTTCATGGTGTGGATGTTCTCGGTCTAAAGGAGACCGACCCGTGTCCTTTTCGGCGACGTCCGCAAGAGCAGTCGTACGCCTTCGACGGTCACCTGCGGGTTGAGCACGCGGACCAGCACACCGCCGGCGTCGACGACGAAGATCCGCGTATCGTGTCCCGTGACGTCAGCTGGGCGTATCACCGGCTGCATCCCGAGCGCAACTTCATTCGCGACCAGCGCGGCAGGCGAACCCGTGACCGCTTCGACGCCGGGGAAGTTTGCGATGTAAGCCGCGATGGCCGTGCGAGTGTCCTGCCAGGGGTTGATATCCACGAAGGTAACGCGTGACGCGTGCGCAGCGCGCTCTTTTGCGACGGCAGTGGAGAGAATCCGAAGCGTGATCGTGCAACGCTCTGCGCAACCGACGTACCCGAACACCACGAGCCGCGGCCCGCTTGCAAGTCGTGTCGAGCGGCCGTTCACGGCGACGAGCGGCACGTCGGCTGCGCGATACGCCAGCGGTACTGCGACCGAGTCGCCGCCGGTGCTGGCAGCGAGCCAGCAGAGCGCGGCAAGCGCGATGGTGATCAGTGCCGCGCCGGTTACACGGAGCATTATGCCGGGACGGGAACGGTTCGTGAAGTTGCGCGGATTGGAAGGTTCAAGAGCGCCGCGGCGTAGCCGACGACCACCGTCGAGATCCAGACCGGCCAGTACGAGCCGGTCAATTGCAGCGAAAGCCCGCCGCTGAGTGCGCCCAAGAAACTGCCGAGTTGGTGACCGACGAAGCAGACGCCGAAGAGCGCACCGAGGTTCGGAAGCCCGTGCAGTCGCGTGATCACCGCGTTCGTGAGCGGAACGGTGCCTAGCCACGTCAGTCCCATGACGACGGCGAAGGCCAGCGTTGACGCCGCCGAGACGGGGGCAAGCAGATAGACTATCGTTGCAGTCGCGCGCGTCGTGTAGAGCCAGGCGAGGAGCCGTTGCGGCGGGATGCGATCCGCAGCACGACCGAACGCAAAGCTGCCGATCACGTTGAAGAAGCCGATGACCGCGAGCGCCGCGGCGCCGACGTTCGCACCGACGTGGCACGCGATCAGGAATCCCGGCAGGTGCACGCTCATGAACGCGAGCTGATAGCCGCATGCGAAGAAGCCCGCCGTCAAGAACAAGAAGTTGGGATCGCGCAATGCGATGCGAATCGCGGAACCGGTCGGCGTGGCTATGCTCGACACGGACACGGCTACGGGTTCGCGACGACGAAGCGCGATGCCCAGCGGTGCGGCGGCGAGCACTGTCGCGGCCATCACGAGCAGTGCCATGCGGAACCCAGCTTGGTTGATCGCGATTTGCGCGATCGGGACGAGCGCGACCTGACCGAGCGAACCACCGGCTGCGACCAGTGCGACCGCGGTAGCGCGCTGCGTTGCATTGGCCGCGCGGCTCACGGCCGGAATCACCACGGCGAACGTCATCGACGCCTGGCCGACCCCGACGAAGATGCCGAACCCAAGCACGACCGCTAGCGCGCCCGGATGGAGCGCGACCGCGATGATGCCGACGGCGTACAGGACTGCTCCACCTGCGACAACGGGCGTGGCGCCGTACCGGTCCGTCAGGCCGCCGGCGAATGGTTGCGCCAAACCCCAGATGAGGTTTTGGAGCGCGATCGCCAACGACAACAGCCCCACCGCGACGAGGTGCTCGCCAGCGAGGGGGCCGATGTACAGCCCGAACGTGGCACGGATTCCCATTGCGACCGAGAGGACGAGTGCGCCGGCGGCAACGATGACGGCGATCGAACGTTGATGACTCACAACGCGGCACTAGAACCCGTCGTGTAGACTGGCCTGTATACTTGACGGACTGCGGAAGGGAAGAGGCGTGGCGAACAGGTGCGCGATCGTCGGAGTCTTCGGCGGTGAACTGCAAGCAGAAGACGCGTATGCACTCGGCGGCGCGCTGGCGCGATACGACGTCGCGATCCTTACCGGCGGCGTTCCGGAACCCACGGGGGAAGTCAAGAACGAGGTTCCGCGCGGTGCAGCTGATGTTGCGGAAGGCTCTGGCCCTGGGGTGCGTTTGATCGGCGTGCTTCCGTCGACGCAACGACGTTGGATACGTCCGAACTCTCGCTGGCTTTGGATCGAGACAGGCCTCACGCATATCGAGCGTGACGCGGTGAACGGGCTGACCCCCGACGCGGTGATCGCGTTTCGCGGCAGCAGTGGGACCTTGTGCGAACTTGCCTATGCGGCAGTGTCGGGGATCCCCGTCACGTTCTTCGACTGCGTCGACCATTTGCGCGAAAAGTATGCGCAGCGGAGTCAAGACGGTGAGCTCGCGACCTATTTCGACGCGGCCTCACGTGTGTATCCCAGCTTCCCCGTCGTGTTTCTCCGTGACAGTCTCGAGACGTTGTTGAAGAAGGCAACGGACGCGACGAGGGACGTCGGCCTTGTCGCGAGGGCAGCGTCGTCAGCCGCGCAGGCGGCGCTGAGCGAGAGTTCGCGGTTCCCGGGCATCCCTTTCGGTGACGCGGATTCGCTCCGTACATTCAATGCTATTCTCGTCGACTGGCGGAGCACCGATCAGGCTCTGTGACTATGCCCGCCCACGTGGTTGCCTAGGACGTCTTGGCTATCGGTGCCAGTACGAATGTATACTCGCAATAGACAGACTTGCGCGTGTTGGATTCGATAGACTGTGCAAAGCCTCATGATGAACGAAAAGACCATGGGCGCTCGTAGTCGCCGCCTTGGACTAACCGACGTTCCGCGCAAGGCGCTCACTCCGCGGTCGGGGATTGTCGCCGTGATCGCCGCCGGGCGTATTGCGTTCCTCGACCACGACCAGCATGCGTCCTATCTCGCGCTCTGCGAGGACGTTCTCACGATCGTGGGTGTCGCCGGCTTCCCGCCCACCGCTGGCGAAGACGGCCGCGCCGTTCTGCGCGCATATGCGTGCGCGCTGGATTTCTCTACGCCGGAGGACTGGCACGCCTACCATCGTGCGGTTACGGCGTTGCTCACTTCATGCGCTCCGGTCGCCGCGAAAGCACTCAACTTCAGTGCGGTCGCCGCGTGTATGAGGCTGCGCGCGTTCCTTCGCGAGAACCCCGATCTCGCCGCAAGGCGTTGAACAGCGCGCGTCCTCTCGGCTCCTACCCCGATCTCTCCGGGAACGCGCTCGAGATCTTCGTTTCTCCTCAATGCGGAGCTGCGCCGATCATCTCGACGAAGCGTGCCGCCAAAGGCGAGAGCGAGCGCTCGCTCAGGTGGATGACGGAAAACCAGCGCCGCAAGTCGACGTCGGCGATTCGTACCTGTCGGACGCGCCCGGCGGCAACGGCTCGTTCAACGACGATCCGTGAAAGGATCGCGACGCCGAGGCCCGCTTCGACGGCTCGCGTGACGCCTTCGCCACTCGGGACGGTCAGCGCAATCGCGGGTTCGACCCCCGCGGCGCGCAGTGCCCGCTGCGTCATCGTGCGCGTCCCTGACCCTTCTTCACGTGAGACGAACTCGACCGCCTCGAGCTCGCTCGCTTTGATCACCTCGACCTGCGAGAGCGCGTGGCCGTGCGGCGGAACGATCAGGACCAGCTGGTCCTCGGCGTACGGGACGACGTCGACGTCCGGATCCTGTACCTGCCCTTCAACGAGCGCGCACGCAAGGCGACGATCCTTGATCGCCTCCACCATCGCGGCGGTGTTCGCAACGGTGAGGCGAATCGAGACGCCCGGGTGCGCCGCGCGAAAGAGCGACAACGTCGGCAAGATCGCGTAGTTGCCGATCGTCAGCGTGGCACCGAGGTCGAGCGTCCCGAAGCGCGCGTCGGCAAACTCCCGCATCTCCCGCTCGAGCGTCGCGATCGCCGCGACGAGCTCCCCTGCGCGCTGTGCCAAGAACGTGCCGGCGTCGGTGAGGACCGGCCGCCTGCCCACCATATCGAACAGGGGCGTGCCGAAGTGGTCAGTCAGCGCTTTCACCTGCTGCGTGACTGCCGGCTGCGTTAAATGGAGCTCTTCGGCGGTCCGCGTGAAGTTGCCGAGCTCCGCGAGCCGCGTGAACGTCTCGAGCTGCGTAATCGTCAGCGCCATCGTCGACACTCCATAAGATCGCCTTCGCGATGAGCAAGCAAAATCTGTTTGGACACCGCGCGTAACAGCCTGTACGCTTGAGACATGGTCACCGTGTTACGTCTCGCGCGCGAAAAAATTGCTCCCCTTTGGTTCACCAGCGTGATGGGCACGGGTATTTTAGCGGTGACAATAGCCAATTCACCGGTCGCGCTGCCCGAACAGAGCCGGCTCGCAATCGCGTTATGGTCGCTGGCGACGTGCGTGCTCTTGACGCTGCTCGCGCTGGTCGGTGCGAGCTTGGCCCACGATCGGTCGCGGCTTTTCGGTACGTTCTCCGATGTCTCGGTGATACAAGGCTGGGGTGCGTTTCCGATGGCATGCTATACGGTAGCCGTTGGCGCGGCGCTCATCGGCCGTCACGTGATCGGTTCCGGCGTCGCGATCCACTTTGCACAGGCTCTTTTCGTGCTCGGGACGCTCGCCGCGATTGCGCTCGTGTTTTTGGTCCCGTTCCTGATGTTTACGCGACATCAGCTTGCGTCTGAGGCGACCTCGGCGACTTGGCTTTTGCCGATCGTTCCGTTGATCGTCGCTGCGGTTCCAAGTGCGCTGCTCATTCCGACGTGGCCGCCGGCAATGCAGTCTTCGATGCTTGCGTTCGGCTATGCGATGTGGGGCTGCGGCATCGCGCTGTCTGCCATCGTCATCGTGCTCCACTATGCGCGGCTCGTCCAACATCACGTTCCTGAAGGCGCGCTCGTGACGTCGGTTTGGCTCGTCGTGGGCCCGCTCGGTCAATCGATTGCCGGGATAACATCGCTCGATAACGCTGCGCGCGCCGTGTGGCCCGCGCCCGCGGCAGCGCTCGACGTCATTGGCCTTGCCTACGGAATCGCCGTGTGGGGCCTTGGCGCATACTGGCTTCTCATGGCGATTGCGCTCACGCTGCGAACCGCGCGCGTGAAGCTTCCGTTCGCGCTCGGCTGGTGGGCGTTCACGTTCCCTGTCGGCGTGCTCACAGCGGGCACGTACAGCCTGCAACAACTGACCGGAAGCGCGTTTTACCGAGATGCCGGCCTGGTCTTGCTCACGCTGCTCGCGGTGATGTGGACGCTCGTCGGTATCGCAACGACACGAGCAGCGCTGCGCGTGATCTTCCCGGTGCTGCGCACCGTGCCCGCACCGGCGCTCGCCCGCGAGAACTAATCTCCATCGCCAAACGCGAGCACGAAAGCTTATTTCTCGATCGTTCTCGTGCGACGCAACCGCAACGTTCGTCAGCGCGTCACAAAGAATGTCAGGACAAAAGGAAAGTCACTTGCGTAAACTCATCAGCACGTCAGTTGTCGCGGCAGCGCTCGTCGCGGCACTCTCCGGCGTCGCATCAGCCCAAACCACGACGCCGACGACGACAACGTCGGCGATTGCAACCCAGGCCGCCCCGGATAGGACGGCCACGAACATCGGCGTCACGCATGTCGCCCCGCCCCGCTCGAACAACGATGAAACGCTCAACGGTCGCACGTTCCGGGTGAACGACGCCAACGCGCTCACGCCCGAGCAGATGCAGACGGATTGGAACACCGAGATCCACAACTTCTTCCAGTTTACGCCCGACGGCACGGGCGGCGCCTAGAGCGCAGCCCAATCTCAAACGCGTCGCGCGTGCTCGCCCGCGCGCGACGCGCCCGACTGCGCCGCCGGAGCGGCAAGCGTCAATGTCATTGGCCACCTGTACCATATGACGCGGATGAATTTTTCGTTCTGAGTCATCGCATCACGAAAATATCAGCCAACATTGCGGAAAATGGTTTGAGCGCGATGTGACGGGGGAAGGCAGCGGAGACGAGTTTCCCGTTTCTCTAGGGACCCGTTTCTCTTTTGGGAACTCGCCTTTCGATCGTTGATGGTGAGGAACGGAGGTTTCTCCGGAGTGGCCATGAGATCGATCCCGCGCGAAATGAGCTCCCCGTGGGCCCCTGGTCGCGACGCCGATCGACCTGGTGTTGAGTTGTCAAATGCGACGGTGCTCTACTGCGAACAACGCGCGAGCCGCGAGAGCATTGTGATCAACCGCCGTTCGCTCGAGATCGGAAGCGGCGACTGCCTCGTGCTTCCGGCAGGGAGCGTCGCCCAGCCCGAAGCGCTGCTGCGCTTCGACGTCACGGTCGTGTTGTCGTTACCGAAGCCGGCGGCACACGATCCCAAACCGTTCGGGCGACGCAGCACCGACGTTGCTGAGACGTCGATCGCTCGATTCGTCGCTCAGTTTCCGCAGGACCCAACGCTGGGGGTCGGGCGCGTTACCGTTCCCCATGCCGATCGGCAGCGCTGGAGAACCCGGCTCGAGCAGCTTCGTCACGAGCTCACCGCGCACGCCTTGCGCGGCGTCGAGGCGGCGCAGGCGCTCCTCACGCTTTGCGCCGTCGACGCGGCACGGTATGCCGAGCCGGCGATACCGTCCGCGCTCTCGGCGCGTCGCGTCGTCGCCGACGTGTTCGCATACATCAACGAGCATCTCGTAGCACCGATCGGTTTGCGCGAAATCGCCGACGCGGTGAACTTCTCGCCGGCCTACCTTACCAATCTGATGAAGCGCGAGACCGGACGCCCGATCGGGTCTTGGATCATCGAGCTTCGTCTGCGCCGCGCCGAGCACTTGCTCTCGCAGACCGATCAGCCGATAGCGCTCATCGCGGCGACCGTCGGCTACATCGACGCGAACTCATTCGGCCGTGCCTTCACGAAGCGTCGTGGCCTATCGCCATGGCAGTGGCGACGTAAGCACGCGTGCACCGCTGCAGCACCGATGCGATAACGCGCGCCGAAAAATCTGCAGAAAGTCTCGAAAGCGCGGCCTACGCCATGCGCAAGGCGTATGGTACCTTACCGAAACGGCAATCGAACTCCATAGAGAGACGCTGGACGGTGAAAAGCGTGAGACAAAAAGCGACGCGGCCGCAAAGCCGCAGAGTGGCGGCGAACCTCAGCGTAGTCGAGCCCGCCCCGAAAAAAACGCGCGATGAAAGTGAATTGGAAGGTGATGCCATGAACGCAACTCGCCAGACCGAAGATATGGCGATGGCTTGGGCGGAAGTTCAGAAGAAGATGTGGGAGCAATGGATGAAGGGGCTCGACTCCGGCATCCGTATGCAACAGGCCGAAGCCTGGGAACGCGCGTCGCAAAACATCATCGACGCATGGGAAAATTCGGTGAAGCTGTCGTTGCAGGCGCAGGTCGATTGGACGGGCCTGTGGGCGCGCAGACTCGGGGACGACGAGAGAGCTCCGAAAGAAGTCATCGAGTGGGCGCGGCAGATGTACGAGATGATGAAGGCGTGGAACAACGCTCAAATCGAGATGTGGGAAAGCTGGTTCTCGAGCCTGCGCAAGTTCGGCCCGGTCGAGTACGCGAGTGCGTTCGTCGATGTCTCGAACAGCTGGCGCGAAGCCGCGCGAAAGAGCTTGGACGCCGAAGCCGAGTGGATGCGGACGTGGTCGCAGCAAAGTCAGCGCGTCGCTGCGGGCGCTGCGTCGAACGGTAACGGCTGAATGGCCGATCCGGCGGGCAAAAGCGCAGCCTGGCCGACCTGGTCCGTTGCGGAGTTCGCGAAGACATGGAGCCTCCCGGTGGAGTCTCCCGGACTCGGCGTGACGCGGGAGGCGGGCGAGCGGTGGAGCAATGCGATGTCGGCGTGGCTTGCGGTGACGCAGGCCCGCGCTGACCACACCGCCGTCCTCATGGACGCGTGGCGCCGCGTGTTCGAGGAAACCCTCCGCGAGGCGCGGCCCGATCATCCCCGCGCACTCTTCACCCTTTCCGTCGAACTCGCCGACCGCGTCTTCAGCGAGACGTTTCGCTCCCCGCGCTTCCTCGAAACGCAGCGCCAGCTGCTCGAAGCGGTTGCCGCTTGCCGCATGCGCGAGCGCGAGCTGGTCGAAGACTTCGCAAGCGTGGGCCACGTCGCGACGCGGGCCGAGATCGATGAGGCGTACCGCCAACTCGAAGAGCTACGGCGAGACGTGCGCGCCCTTCGGAGCGCATCGAGGAAACCGTGACCGCAGCGTTCGCATCGGTCCGCGCGAGCGATGTCGACGTCGGGACAGCGCCCAAAGACGAAGTCTATCGCGACGGGCACGTCGTGCTCTACCGTTATCGGCCGGTCGTTGACCGGCCGCTTTCAACCCCCGTGGTGATCGTCTACGGCCTCATCAACCGCTACTACATGGTCGACTTACAGCCTGACCGTTCACTGGTACGCAAGCTCCTGCAGTTGGGCCTCGATCTGTATGTCATCGATTGGGGCTACGCGACGCGAGCCGACCGCTGGACGACGCTGGACGACTACGTCACCACCTATCTAGCGGACTGCTGTGACGTCATCGCGGAGCGCCATGGCGTCGAGCAAACCGGAATCCTCGGGATCTGCCAAGGCGGTGTGCTGTCCCTGTGCTACGCCGCGCTCTATCCGGAGCGCGTGCGCAACCTCATCACGATGATCACGCCGGTCGACTTCGACGCGGATACGGGGTTGATCGCGCGGCTTGCGCGGAGCTTGAACGTCGACCAGTTGGTCGATGCGTACGGCAACATCCCCAAGGAGCTCATCAATTACGGCTTCTTGATGCGCAGTCCGCTGCAACAGAACATCGGAAAATATGCCGACCTGGTCGAGATCGCCGATGATCGAGACAAGCTGCTGAACTTCCTTCGGATGGAGAAGTGGCTGTTCGATAGCCCCGATCATCCCGGTGAGGCGTTCCGTAAGTGGATCAAGGACTTTTATCAACAAAACAAGCTGGTCAAGGGCACTCTCGAGATCTCCGGACGCACCGTCTCGCTCGACCATCTGCGGATGCCGGTTCTGAACGTGTTCGCGACGCAAGACGACATCATCGAGCCTGCGTCATCGATCGCCCTCGAAACGCACGTCGGGACGCGCGATTACACTGCGCGCGGATTCCCGGTCGGACATGTCGGGATGTACGTGAGCGGTAAGGTGCAGCGCGATCTTCCCGAGACGATCGCCGGGTGGCTCCATCAGCGAGAAATATGTGAAAGGTAGTGCTTGTGGATGAGGTTTATACGCAGCGCCCCTGGCTAGCGCTGTATCCGGAATGGCTCCCCCACAATGTGGATTCCGCGGCGAGCAACGCGCTCGCCATGTTCGAGAGAATCTTGCAGACGAACGCCGGCGCACCGGCGATTCACTATTTCGAGAACACGCTGACGTTCCGCGAGCTCGACCGCTCCTCCGACGCGCTGGCGGTCGGCCTTGCGCAGCGGGGAGTCGGACGCGGTGACCGCGTCGGCGTGTTCTTACAAAACGTCCCGCAATACGCGATTTCGGTGCTCGCGATCTGGAAGCTCGGCGCGGTGGTCGTCGCGCTCAGCCCGATGCTCAAGGTGCACGAGCTGCAGTATCAGCTCTCCGATTCCGGCTGTCGCGCGCTGATCGGCCAGGATCGTCTGATCGCGGAAGTCGGGCTGCGTGCGACGGTCGGAACGCAGGTCGGTGCGATCATCGCGACCTCCGAGCTCGATTTTCTCGGACGCACGCCGGTCCCCACCTGTCTGCACGCCGCCAAGCGCGTTGCGCTCAAGGAAGCGACGGACTTCGTCGCCCTCGTGGAGACCTTTGACGGTCAGCGGCCGCCGAAGGTCACGTTGGGACCGGATGACGTCGCGATGCTCGTCTACACATCGGGGACGACCGGTCGCCAAAAAGGCGCCGAAAACACGCACGGCAACGTCGCGTTTTCGTCCGAGGTTTACCGTCTGTGGAGCCGGCTCGGTCCCGGCGACGTCGTGCTCGGCGCGGCGCCGCTGTTCCACATCACTGGCTTGATCGCGCATCTCGGCGCGTCGCTGAACGCCGGCGTTCCGCTCGTGCTGTTCTATCGCTTCGACGCGGGTGAAGCGCTGCGGCTCACCGAACGGTGGCGCGCGACGTTCACCGTCATGGCGATGACCGCGTTTCTCGCGCTGATGGATCATCCCGATCTCGCCGAACGCGATCTTTCGAGCTTGCGCAAAGCGTTCAGTGGCGGATCGCCCGTCTCACCGGCGGCGGTCGATGAGTTCGAGCGGCTGACCGGGATCTATATTCACAATCTGTACGGGCTCACCGAGACGACCTCGCCTTCGCACGCGGTTCCACTCGGAATGCGAGCGCCGGTCGACGCGGAATCCGGAGCACTCTCGATCGGGTTGCCGGTTCCGAGCACGGTCGTGAAGATCGTCGACGCGCACGGTCCGCACACCGTCGTCGACGGAGAGCTCGGCGAGCTGTGGACGAGCGGCCCGCAAGTCGTGCGCGGCTATTGGAACAAGCCCGAGGCGAGCCTCGACGCGTTCACGACCGGATTTCTCCACACCGGTGATATCGGCAAGATGGACGCCGACGGCTGGTTCTACGTGGTCGACCGCGCGAAAGACATGATCAACGCATCCGGCTACAAAGTCTGGCCGCGCGAGGTCGAGGAGTGCTTGCTCAAGCATCCCGCGATCCGCGAAGCGGCCGTGGTCGGCGTTCCAGACGCGTACCGCGGCGAGAACGTCAAGGCGTTCGTGACCTTGAAGCCGGGGATGCACGCGAACCCTGAGGAGATCATCGCGTTCGCCCGGGAGATCATGGCGGCGTACAAGTACCCGCGGCTGCTCGAGATCGTCGCGGAACTCCCCAAGACGGCAAGCGGAAAGATCGTTCGTCGCGCACTTCGCGAGCAAGCAGCGTGAACGAGGCCCTGCTCGGGCAGAATAGCTAAGTCGGGGGGAGAACCCGACGGCGACGGGCAGGTGTCGTACCTCAGTATGCTACGCGGATTCGCTGCGCGCGCAATCTTCCGCCGGACGGGTGCGGACCCGGCAAAGCGCTCGACCTCGCTCGAAGCGCTCGACCTCACGCTCCCGTCCGGACGCCTGCGGGCCCACGCGTTCGGAGATCCCGGCGCCCGGTTGACGTTGTGTCTGCCCGGTCTCTCGTCGACGTCGCGCACGTTTGACCGCATCGTCGAAGGCTTGGGCGGTGTAGACAACTACGTCGTCGCGCTCGATCTGCGCGGCCGCGGGTTCAGCGACGTGACGCCGCCCGGGACGTACGGATGGCTACACCACGCGCAGGACGTTCTTGCCGCGGCGAACGCGCTCGGCGCGACGACGTTCGACGTGATCGGACACTCGATGGGCGCGTATGTCGCGCTGCAGACCGCGCAACTCGCGCCGGCGCGCATTCGCCGCATGGTCCTGATCGATGGCCTAGGCATTCCGCGCTATTCTGCGTTTCGCCTGATCTTGCGAGGCGTCGAGCGGCTCGAGCGTCCGTACAAAACGGCAGAAGAGTACATCGAGGCCGTTCGTGCGCTCGAAATCGTCGTGCCGTGGAACGACTATTGGGACCGCGCGTTTCGCTACGATCTCGTCGTTGCCGGAGACGGTTTTCGTCCTCGTACGTCCGCCCGTGCCGTGTTCGAAGATATCGCGTACGGCGCGCAGCACGATCCGCGTCCGCTGTGGCGCGGTCTCGAGATGCCGATCCTCGTTCTGCGTGCCGCGATCCCGCTCTCTCCGCCGGATGGCTTCATTCTTCCGGAGTTCGACACGGAACGCTTTGTCCGCGTGACGGCGGCCACGACTGCAAAGGATATTCACGCGAATCATCTCGGAATCGTCATGCATCCAGAGAGCGTCGAGGCGATTCGCGACTTCATGCGCTGAACAAAAGCGCTGCAGTATTTCTCGAAAGATGTGCTGATGCGTTCGCGGTGCCGCATGGTACCGTGAGCGCATATGACCGTACGTCGCGCATCAGATGTTTTCGTCGAGTGCCTCGAAGCAGAGGGCGTTGAGTATGTCTTCGGTATACCGGGTGAGGAGACGCTCGACTTCAACGAGTCGTTGTCCCAGTCGTCGATCGCGTTCGTCCCGGTGCGCCACGAACAAGGCGGTGCGTACATCGCCGACGTCTACGGCCGGTTGACCGGCCGCGCCGGCGTGTGCCTGGGCACGCTGGGCCCGGGCGCGACGAACCTCGTCACTGCCGTCGCCGACGCGTTCCTCGATCGCGCACCGCTCGTCGCGCTGACGGGTCAGGGCGATCTCGAGCGCATGCACAAAGAGTCGCATCAATATCTGGACATCGTCCGCCTGATGCATCCGATCACGAAGTGGAATGCGCGTCTGTCGCATCCCGTCGTCATCCCGGAAGTCGTCCGCAAGGCGTTCAAGCTCGCGGAGATCGAGAAGCCCGGCGCGACGCATATCGAGCTGCCGCAAGACGTCATGGCCCAACCACTTGACGCGCAGCCGTTGCCGCGCCAGACGGCGCTCCCGTCGCGGCCGCCGGCGGGCGAGTTGCTCAAGGCGGTGCAGATCATCAGCGAGGCGCAGAATCCGGTCATCTTGGCGGGAAACGGCGTCGTGCGCGGCGTCGGTGCGCAGGCCTTGCGCGAGTTCGTTCGCGTGACGGGGATTCCGGCGGCAGAGACGTTCATGGCGAAGGGCCTGCTGTCGCCGGAGACGCATAGCGCGCTCGGTGCAGTCGGCTTGCACGCGCGTGACTACACGATGGCCGGCTTCGACGAAGCCGACGTCGTGATCGCGATCGGCTACGACTTGGTCGAGCACTCGCCCAAGCACTGGAACGGCCGGCGCGACAAGACGATCATCTGCATCGACACCGTCCCCGCCGAGATCGATCAGTACTTCATGCCGGAGGTCGAGCTGGTCGGCGATCTCTATTCGATTCTGTGCGAACTCTCCGAGCATTGCCATGGCGCCAAGCGGACGAAGCCGGCTCCTGCGCTGAGCGACGCGGTGTGCCGCAGGTTCCGGCAAGCGCAGGATGACGACTCGTTCCCGATGCAGCCGCCGCGCGCACTCTTCGAGATTCGCAAGGCACTGCGCGCGCGCGACATCCTGATCTCCGACGTCGGCCTGCACAAGTTGTGGATCGCGCGGATGTTCCCGGCCTACGAACCGAACACGGTGCTCATCGCGAACGGCCTTGCCGGGATGGGTTTTGCGGTTCCCGGTGCGATCGCGGCCAAGCTCGTCCACCCCGAGCGCAAGGTCGTCGCGGTCAGCGGCGACGGCGGTTTCTTGATGAACTGTCAGGAGCTCGAGACCGCCGTTCGGTTGGGGACGCCGTTCGTCAACGTGATTTGGGAGAATCACCAGTACGGCTCGATCGTGTGGAAGCAAGAGAAGAAGTTCGGCCGCCACTTCGGAACCGATTTCGGCAACCCGGACTTCGTGAAGCTCGCGGAATCCTTCGGGATGCCGGCCTGGCGCTGCTCGTCGGCCGACGACTACGCGGAACGGCTGCGCATGGCGCTCGACCTCGACGTCCCTTCGCTCATCGTCGTTCCGGTCGACTACTCGCTCGACGTCACGATCATCGAGGAGCTCGGACCCGAGATGGTCGCGGGCTGAGGGACGTCGTGAAGACACAAGCAGCAGTCCTGCGCGAAAGCGGACGCGCGCGCCCGTTTCGCGAGACCAAACCGCTCGTCGTCGAAGAGCTCGTCCTCGACGATCCCGGTCCCGGCGAGGTACGCGTCAAGGTCGCAGCGGCCGGGCTGTGCCATTCCGATCTCTCGGTGATCGACGGGTCGCGGCCGCGCCCGCTGCCGATGGTGATCGGCCACGAGGCCGCGGGTGTCGTCGACGAGGTCGGGCGCGATGTCACGGAGCTCGCGCCGGGCGATCATGTCGTCTTCTCGTTCGTGCCGATGTGCGGGCGTTGTGTCCCTTGTCTCTCGGGTCGCCCGGCACTCTGCGAGCGCGGCGCGCGCGCGAATACGGCGGGGACGCTGCTCGGCGGCGGGATGCGTTTCCACGAAGCGCCGCGCGGCGTCAACGTCCATCACCACTTAGGCGTCTCCGCGTTCTCGGAATATACGGTCGTCTCCGTCGCGTCGTGCGTGAAGATCGATCCGGAGCTGCCGCTCGATCGGGCTGCGCTGTTCGGCTGCGCGATGGTGACCGGCGTCGGTGCGGTCATCAACACCGCGCGGACCCAACCGGGAAGTTCGGTTGCCGTGTTCGGACTCGGCGGTGTCGGGCTCAGTGCGGTCATGGGCGCGCACCTCGCCGGCGCGCACCCGATCATCGCGGTTGACCGGGTCGACGCGAAGCTCGACTTGGCGAAGCGCCTCGGCGCGACCGACGCCGTCAAGGCCGGCGACGATGCGGTCAGCATCATCCGGGATCTCACCGGCGGCGGCGTCGACGACGCGTTCGAGGCGGTCGGAAACGCTGCCGTTCTTGCGCAGGCGTACGCCGCAACGCGCCGTGGCGGGAAAACGGTGACGATCGGCTTGCCGAATCCGAGCCAGGTTCTGCAGATTCAAGCGGTGTCGCTCGTCGCCGAGGAGCGCACGATCATGGGCTCCTACATGGGATCTGCCGTTCCGGTACGGGACATCCCACGTTTGATCGCGCTCTACCGTGCGGGAATGTTGCCGGTCGATGCGTTGTTCAGCGGACGGATCGCGTTCGACGATCTCAACGGCGCCTTCGACGAGCTCGCCGGCGGCGAGCCCGTGCGGCAAGTCGTGACGTTCGACGCGAAGCCCGCGCGCGCGCCGTTGTTTTCGTCCTGAAGGGTTAGCGGGCGAGGGCCGCGCCGCGCACGTTGTCGAGTGCGGCACTCGCCGCGCTGAGAAGGAACGTGACATCGCTCGTGATCCCGATCAGCCGATAGCCCATCTCGATCGTTTCCAGGGCCATCGCAGGATCACGGGCGAGGATTCCCGCCGTCTTTCCGGCCGATTCCGCGAGCCGCGGGATCGACGCGATCATCTCCATGTAACCGGCGTCACGGTTCCACACGTCGTCGGGCCAACGTTTCCCGCTCGACGCGGCGAGGTCGTTCGGGCCGACGAAGAGTCCGTCTATGCCGTCGACAGCGGCGATCGCAGCGGCGTTCGCAACGGCTTCGTCGGTTTCGATCTGCACGAAGACGAGAATCTCGTCGTTCGCACGTTCGCGGTACGTGTTGCCGTCGGTCTTGAACGCGAGCGGCGCGCGGACGCCGCCCCGGCTGCGCTCACCCAACGGGGGAAAACGCGCGTCGCGGACCGCCGCGTGGGCGTCGTGCGTGTCGTTCACGAGCGGGACGATGATGCCGTGTGCACCCAAGTCGAGCGCCCGTTGAATCTGCGAGCTTTCATTCCAGGCGGGGCGTATGAAGGGCGTGGCACCGCCTGCGCGCACGGCCGTCACCATCGTTGCGGCGGCGGCGAGCGGAATCGGCCCGTGTTCCATGTCGACCAGGAGCCAGTCCCAGCCGACGGCGGCCATCACCTCAGCGCTCAAGCCGTCAGCGATCAGAAGCCACGTTCCAAGGGCTGCTTGGTCGGCCGCGAGCTTCTTCCTGACGGCGTTCTCGCGCATCCTTTTCAACGTACCTCGCCACGCGGCGACGTTCCTCGATGCGGTTGTTCCGGCGTTGTCATCGCCACGCGCCTTATGGTAGAAGTGATGGAACCGTCCTATTCGAGCGGAGGGAAATCGTCGGTGCCGTACGACCTTCTCGGCGGTGGCGCAAGCGTTGCAGCGATCGCGGGGCGACTCGGAGCGCGCGTGCCGGTCGGCTCCGCGGAGCACAAAGAGCTGTTCTGCGGGTCCTTCATCGCCTCGCACATCCCGTACGATCCGGAAGAGCTGCCGTGGCCCGATCTCGACGACGTGTCGCTCGCTCGGTTACGCGCGATCCCCATTTGGAACATGGCGCTGCAGGTCGAGCTCAACGCGGGCGACATGGTGACGGGCTTTGCCAAGACGCTCGACGACCCGCTCATTCGCGCCGCCGTCGCGCTGCAGGGCGCCGAGGAGAGCCGTCACTACCGCATGGTCTCCACGCTCTTGCGCCGTTACGGGCTCACCGCCACGACCGAGCCTCCCACGCTCCCGCACACCGAAGCGGCGTTCGTGCATTTCGGCTATCAAGAATGCGTCGACTCGTTCCTCGGGTTCGGCCTGTTCCGTCTCGCGCGTGAAAGCGGTTTCCTCCCCGATGCGTTGGTTTCGCTCTTCGCGCGCGTGCTGCACGAGGAAGCGCGCCACATCGTGTTTTTCGTGAACTGGGTTGCGTACGAGCGGGCACGCCGCGGATATGGGTTCCCCCTGTTCCAGGCCCTCGGAAGCGCACGCGGATATGGTCGCGCGCTGATCGAACTGGTACGAAGCGGTCGCGAGGCGAAGAGCGGCTCGGCCAATTTTTCCGACGACGGGCTTTTCTCCGACCTCACCATCGAGAAGTTTCTCGCGGCCTGCATGGCCGAGAACGACGCGCAGATGGCGGCGCTCGATGCGCGCCTCCTTCAGCCACGCGTCCTGCCCAGGCTCGCGAAGTTTGCGCTACGCCTCCACACGGCGACGAAAAGACGAGGATTTGCACGTGCCTGACGTCATGAAGACGCTGTTCGTCAACCCACCGAGTTTCGAGGGCTTCGACGGGGGCGCCGGCTCGCGGTACCAAGCGCGCCGCGAGATTCGATCGTTTTGGTATCCGACGTGGCTCGCGCAGCCGGCGGCGATGGTGCCGGGGAGCCGCTTGGTCGATGCGCCGCCCGACAATCTGAGCGTCGAGGACGTCGTGGCGATCGCGAAAGACTACGAGCTCGTCGTCCTGCACACGAGCACGCCGTCGTTCGCCAACGACGCGAAGTTTGCGGCGCGGCTGAAAGAAGCGCGCCCCGGCGTCATGGTCGGGATGGTCGGCGCGCACGTCGGTGTGCTGCCTCTGGAGTCGATGAAGGGCGCGCGCGCCGTCGACTGGGTCGCGGTCGGCGAGTTCGACTACACCTGTCTCGATGTTGCGAGCGGCAAGCCGCTGCACGACGTCCTCGGGATCGCGTACCGCGACGAAGATCGCATCGAGTTCACGGCGCCTCGGCCTGCGATCGAAGACATGGACGCGCTCCCCAGCGTGATCGACGTCTACAAGCGCGACCTTACGATCGAGAACTACTTCATCGGCTACCTGCAGCATCCATACGTCTCGCTCTACACCGGGCGCGGATGCCGCTCGAAGTGCACATTCTGCTTGTGGCCGCAGACTCTGGGCGGACATTCCTACCGGGTGCGCAGTGCGGACAACGTCGAAGCCGAGATGGCGCACGCAAAGCAAATCTTCCCGCACGTTCGCGAGTTCTTTTTCGACGACGACACGTTTACCGACAACCTTCCGCGGGTCGAGGAGATCGCGCGACGGCTCGGACGCTTGGGCTTGACGTGGTCGTGCAACGCGAAGGCGAACGTCCCGCGCAAGACGCTCGAGGTGATGAAGGCCAACGGCTTGCGCCTCTTGCTCGTCGGCTACGAGTCCGGCAGTCAGCAGATCCTCAACAACATCAAGAAGGGGATCCGCCTGGACATCGCGCGCGAGTTCTCCCGCAATGCGCGGGAGCTCGGAATCACGATCCACGGCACGTTCATCCTGGGTCTCCCGGGCGAGACGCCGGAGACGATCCAGCAAACGATTCGCTACGCCTGCGAGATCGAACCCGAAACGATCCAGGTCTCGCTCGCGGCGCCGTATCCCGGCACCGAACTCTACCGCCAGGCGCAAGAACAGGGATGGCTCGAGCTCCAAAGCGGCGACCTGGTCGACACGCACGGGATTCAAACCGCGGCGCTCAACTATCCGGGGATCAGCTCGACGCTGATCTTCAACTCGCTCGACGAGTTCTACCGAAAGTTCTACTTCCGGCCGCGCAAGATGTTCTCGCTCTTCGGCGGGATGCTGCGCGATCCGCAAGTGATGAAGCGGCGCCTGCGGGAGGGCGCGGAGTTCTTCACGTTCCTGCGCGAGCGTAAGAAGACGGCGTAAGCAAGCGGTCGTCGTATCCGCTGTTTTCTGGGCGACGATGTCAAGCGGCGGTTGGCAGACACCTTTCAGGTTGCGATGCTACCCTGGACGTACCTCACCTGCGCTCGGCGACTTGGCAGAGCGCGCATCATGCCGGGGGATGCCATGACGACCGCTTGCTTGGAGCCTACGACGGAGGACGGTCCGCGGATCGAGTCGCTTCCGCGCCGTGTCCGCGACGTTCGCTTCATGCGCTTTTCTTGGCTCCTGATGTTCATCGAAGAGCATCTGGACCGAGATATCACGCTCAGTGAACTTGCAGCCCTTGCCAATTTGAGCGTGCCGCATTTCGCGCACGCCTTCAAGGCGGCGTACAACGTTGCTCCCTATCAATATATTCTGCGGCGACGTATCGAACGGTCCAAGGACTTGTTGTGCTCCAGCGACGACACCGTGGCGGCGGTCGCGGCTGCGGTCGGCTTCTCGAGCCAAAGCCGCTTTAGTTACGTCTTCGGCAGAGAGACGGGTATGACGCCGTCGGTGTATCGCGTCTTCCGTTGCGGGCGCTACGACGCGCGCGCACAACGCTCAGCATAGCGATCACCTAGCGGTCACCGGTCCGAACTTCTGCCGGTCGATCGGCGTCGTCCAGCGTAACCCCCAACGCCATGCGGGCCCGAGATTTTGCTGGAGAGCCGCCTCACCGTAGAAGCGAAGATAGCGCGCGATCCGCACTGTCAGATCGACGTTCGCCGAGTGCCGAATCGTGCCTAAGCCGTCATCGGTCAACTCGCGGCGTAGGCCGATGAGCGCGTCGCCGTGGAACAGCGGTTGGAACAGCTCGACGGCGTACGCACGGCTCGCACTCGCGCCAAGTCCGGCACCCGGATTTGCATCACGGCCGTATTGCGCCACCGCGAAGACGCCGGGCACGCCACGTACGGGATCCCGCTGGACGTACGCCGCGATCGATGAGAACCGGTCGACGCCGCCCGTGCTGAGCGGAATCGTTCCGACCGAGCCGTAGAGACCGGTTTCGAACGGCCGATCCTCGCGCGCGTACGTCGCGCGCCACTGGAATGCTTTGCCGTTTCCCGGGACAAAATCGGTCGCCCCGTTCAGGTCGGCGCTGCTGCCGACGTATCCTACTTCCAGACTCACGGGGTCGCGCAGATACCCGAGCTTGACGCCCCAGCGGTTCGTGTCGAGCTGCCACGTATGCTCGCCGACGACGAGCTCCGGTGTCGCGAACGGACTGATATCGGTCGATTGGCTGTACGGCGACGGCGCGGGGACCTGGATCTTCCCGGCAAACAGATGTCCGTATCCGCGGAAGAGGTGGCTGTAGGCGACCCACGCGGTATCGAGACCTCCTGGCTGATCGCCGTTCACCAAAAACTGTTGCACGTGATACGTGAAGCTCGAGTCGACTGCACCGGCGGCGTGCACGGCGAGCGTGCCGAACTTCGTCTGGTGCGGGAACTGCGGGTTCTGCGAATCGTTGGTGATCGTTTCGTCGAGCCACACCGGGAGCCGGCGTTTGAGCGTCTTTGCTTGGAGCGCCGCGTAGCCGCTGCGCTGTACGTAGCGGCCGTGTGCGTTCAGCAGCGGGACGCTGGTGTGGCAGACGGAACAGTCGACGCCGTACGCCTGTGCGAACACCGGCATCGCGTCGACGCGCGTGTTCGACGTGCTGCAGATCGCGCAAACGAGTGCGGCGACTCCCGTCGCCGCCGTCGCCGCCCTCACGGCTCGACGTCGATCACGAGCTGCATTGCCTCGTGATCGGGTCCGCAGACGATCGCGCAGCCGACACGATACGTTCCGACTGCGTTCGGCGTGACGCTGATCGTCGTCGTCTCATCCGGCGCGAGCGCGGTCTTCGGTATGCGCAGCGCGTCGGAGAAGATCCCGTGCACGCCTTCGCGCGAGACGAAGCGCAATGTCTGCGCGACACCGCTGTGGAGGACGACTCGATTGGGCGAAAACGTATAGTTCCTCGCGACGATCTCGATCGCGGGCGGAGCCTGCGCCGACGCAGGGACGAGTCCAACGAAGGCCACGGCGAGTGCAGCCGCAGCATGCAAGAACTTGGGCACCGACAACCTCCAGGCGCGTTCTAATTTTGTGTGCCTGGACGATACGCGCGGGCTGTTAAGAAGTTCTGAACGGTACCGAAAGTCCCGAATCCACGGGCTTTCTCACCTTCCGAGCAAGCTGGGCGCGCTGTACGCTCGTCGGTGCGCGCGCGGCGCGCAAAACCATCGGAGGTCTACGTGAACCCTTATCAAGCCCCAGAGGTCCTGGCTTCCTTCGACACGGAACAGCTGATGGGCGAAGCCTTCGGCAACCAGTGTGGAGGAAGCACCCTCACGACTCCGAGCTAACGGAGAAGAGAGGGTGACAGCGCCGACCAGCGAGCAACAGTTGCGTCGCGCGCTGGTCGACGCGGTCCTCGGCGACGCGACCTGTGCCGATCGCGCCGTCGACGCGCTCCGTGCGGACCCGGCGGCGCTCGCGCTCGCGGCGCGTTGCGGCGTTCTCGGCCACCTCGCCGCGCGTGCCGGCGCAGCGTGGCCCACCGCGCAGGCGCGCGCGCGTCTGCAGCACGTGCGCACACTGATGCTCTGCCATGCAGCCGGCGGCGTGCTGCGCTCACTCGACGCCGGCGAGATCGACGTGGTCGCGATCAAGGGCATCGGGACGATCGCGCTGCTCGGCGCAGCGGCACCGGAACGCACGACGAGCGACATCGACATCGTCGTGCGCGCACGTGACGTCGCGCCGGCGCTTCGCGTCCTGCGCGAGGCGGGTTTTCGCGATCTCGACGAACCGCTCGAACGGCACGTCGCGCAGATCGCAAGCAGCGTCGAGCTGCACAACTTCGCGCGCACCTTGCGCCGCGGCGAGATCGAGGTCGACCTTCACTGGCGTTTTGGCCCGTCGCCGCCGTATGCGCTCGACCCGAACCGGCTGCTCGCGCGCGCCGTGGGGGCGTCGATCGCCGGATGCCCGGTGCGTGTCGCCGATCCCGTCGACGCAGTCCTCATCGCCGTCCACCATGCGCTGCGCCTTTCGTTCGCGATCGAAAGCACGCTGCGCGATCTCGCCGACCTACGCCGCTGGTGGGAAGCGAGCGACGTGCCGGCGCGCGCCGAGGAACTCGTCGAACGTGCCGTGTGCAGCGACCTCGCGCCGGCGTTGCTCGCCATGTGCGGTGCGCTCGTCTCGCGTGCACCGTCGCACGCGGTCGGCGCGTTGGTGCGGCGCCTGGAGGGGCGGCTCAACGCTGCCGAGCGCGACGAGGCGCAGCGGCTGCTCCGCTACCTCGAGTGCACGGTCGCGAACGGCGTCCCCGCGCGCTTCACGCGCGCAATCTTCACGCCCGCGCTCTGCCTGCGCTCCGTTGTCGCGAGGCGACCCGGCTCGCAAGAAGCGCACGCACCGCTGACGCGCCGCGTGATGTGTCTCCCGAGCCGGATCGGCCGTGTCGCGCGTGAGCTCGCGCACCTCCCGCAGCTGCGCGGGTACCGCGCCGTGGCCCGCGCGCAGCGCCGGTTTCACTAACCGGTTACGCGTTCACCGCACGCACGGCGACGATCAGTTGAATGTCGGGATCGTGCGCGTCTTTTTCCGCCGTCGTCAGCTCGTCACTGGCGAGCTCGTGGAGGAAGGCGCACGCCGAAAGCACGTTGCCGTACGTCGTCACGCTCACGTTGCCGGCGCCGAAGACATCGCCGAAGAGCATCTCGGCGCAGCGATCGGAGATCCGCCAATAATCGCCCCAGCGATCCATGTCGTAGCGCGAGATCTGGCTCAGCAGCGGAAACGTCGCGAGCACGACGCCGCCGGGTTTGAGGATGCGGCGTGTCGTCTCTACCGCGGCCTTGATGTCGTAGATGAACTGATAGACTTGGGTGAGGATGACGCAGTCGAACGCCGCGTCGGGCAAGCCGCGCCCGCTGGCGAGGTCGCCGCAGATGGTCGCGTGCTCGTTGCCTTCCACAGCGTGCAGAACGTCGCTCTGCAGCACCCGTGCGCCGCCGAACTTGCGTGTGTACGACGGATCGGCGACTTCGAGGACGCGTCCCTTGATGTCGTCGGCGTGGCTGGCGAGAAAGCGTTCGATGTAGTAGCGGTCCACCGGCAAACCGCGCATCCCGTGACGGCTCGTCCGGCGGACACGGCGATACGGGTCGAGCGGAGACGGCGCCATGCGGGAGACACGTCGCCGGATGAAATGGTAGACGGGTTCGGGGAGACTTCGTTTGACGGTGTCTTTGATCGCGTGCATCACATCAGCGTACGAGCGCGAGGCGGCGAAAGACGGCGACCATCTTCTCGACGTCGGCTCTGACGAGCTCGGCGGGCGCACCGGTGCTCGCCGCAAGGGCGGCAGCGATCTTCGCCGGTTGGCGGGTTCCGTCGCACATCGCCAGCACCGCGGCCGCGGTCACGTTGAGTACGTGGATCCGCTTGGTGACGGGATCGTGGACGAGGACCTCGTGACCGACGGTGCGCGTCTCGAGACCTTCGATTGCCGTCGGAGCGGCGTGCTGCTCAGTCATGCTCTCCTCCTGGCGTAGAGCGCGCGCAGCATGCGCCGACGGGCATACCACGCGCTACGAATCCGGAACAGGGGGCCGTCAACGCGCCGCGCGGCCGCGGAGTCGTCGCTCCATACCGCGCGAACCCGCCCCAGCACCGCGGCGAGCGTTGGAGACTCGGTGAAATCGGGGAGTGCATCACCGCCGGTAATATAGCCGTCCGCAGTATAGCCGAGGACACGATGAACGACCCACCGCTCGCCCTCGGCGAAGACGATCACCTCACCGAAGCGCGCGCGGCGGCGCAGCGGCGCGACGTCGAGCACCATCGGTTCATGAAGGAGCGGCAACATGCTGTTTCCGCGCATCGCCAGACGAACGCGGCCGCACGCTTCCGTCGCGAACCGCAGAGCCGCAACGCTCATGGCAGCTCTCGATCGATGCATGCCATCAGTGCTCGCGCCGTCTGGAGCGGCGTCCCGAGGACCAGCTCGTAACAATGAACGTCCCCAAGAACGCGTAGCAGCGCCGCGACGCGATCGAGTCCGCGCGCCGCGGCTTTCGCGCCGGGCTGCGCGAGGCTGAGCATCGCGTACGGCGTGATGCGCCGGACGCTGGGTTGCGCCGCGCATCCGACGATCGCAAACATCGCACGCAGCGGCGCAGCGTCGGGCAACGGAACCTCGCCGAGCAGGTCGGCAAAGGACGCGTTGTCCCAGTCGCCGTCGCCCCAGGCGCGCAAGCGCCGCCCGAGCGTCGAGCTGTCCGCGAGCTCGCGAACGAGCAGGTCGCGGCCGCCGGCGCGGACATTGATGCCGCGGGGATACGGAACGACGCCGCGCGGGGTGACGACGCAGCGCTCGTCGGAGAACAGGCCGCAACCAACGGCTGCGCACGCGAGCGCCGTCGTCGACTTGCCCGCTGCCGAAAGCCCCGTCAGCGCGAACGCGCAATTCTGATAGCGCAACGCTGCAGCATGAAAGGCGACCGTGTCGGGGATCGCCGCGAACAGCGCGTCGGTCGTCACCGCATCGGCCAAGAACGCGATCCCGTACGGATCGAGGCCGGCGACGGGAAAGAGGTACGCCTCGCCGTCGTCGGACCAAAAGCGCGTCCCCGCCTCATCACGCGCGGCGTAGGTTCGCACCGCGGGGGTGAGCGTTCCGAGCAGCGCACGATACCGTGCCGCGAAGCGCCTTGCCGCGGCGGGATCGTCGAAGTGCGCGTGGGCGCTCGTACCGAGCACGTTGATCGCAACCGCGTGGCGTGTCGTGCGCTTGAGCGCGGCGCGCTCGTCCGTGTCGAGGGGTTGCGGCACGAGCTGCGCGGCGCTCACGATCATCCGTAGACCGTCTCGAGCAGCGCTTCAGCAGCTGACGCAGTGTCTGCCATCACGAGGCGATAGCAGGCGACGTTGTTCAACATCGCGACGAGCGCGGAGAGTCGCTCGAGCCCCTCTTCCTGATGGCCGACGCGCGGCGCGATGCTCATCGCGAAGACGAGCGGCGAGAGCGGGAGGACCAGTGACCGGGAACCGCGCTCGAGCAGGAACGCGGAGCCGAGCGGCGCGGGCGGCGCGAAGACAGGACGGCCGAACAAGACCTCGGGGTCGATGTCGTGACGAACGGTCTCGCCGTCGCGCACCATCAGTGCGCGCCGGATCCCGACGAGCATACGATCGGCGCGACGCACGAAGACGTACTCGTCACCGTACAACCCGTATCCGCGGCGTAACAGCTCGAGCGTGAGCGTCGTCTTTCCCGTTCCGCTCGGCGCGCTGATCAACACGCCCGAGCCGGCTGCCATCACGCCGGCGGCATACCACGCGCTATGCGCGCGATCGCGTAAGAAGCAGCGACGGAAGACGCAGTTCGCGCCGTAGAACGCGAACGACGCGCGATCGAGTGAGACATCGACCGGAATCGGCTTACCGTCAAAGCGAACGCACGGTGTATCGCCGCCGGTGAGGATCGCTGCGTGGTCGAGCGGGACGATCGGCTCAGGCGTTGCGATCAGCCTTCCGTACGCCTCGCGGAGATACGTCGCGACGAGATCGTCATCGGTTTCGACGGACAAGTTGCGTGAGAGCACACGAAAAACCGTACGCCGCACGTTACGTCTGCCGCCGGCGGGAACTGCGATCCCTCCGGGCGACGGCAGCGTCTCCCAGCCGTCCATCCTCGTCGTCCTCCCGTCGCTCACCATGGTGCGCAGCGCCGCGCACAACCACGATAGAATGATGTGCTTGTACGGCCAACGGCGCTTCGTCCACAACGCGGGGACCGCAGTCCCTAGGAGCCCGGCGGGCGACGCGATACGCCGCTCGTCCCGCACCGATGAGTCCAAAGGGTCATGCGAAGGGTACCTTCGCGCGCGGGCCGCGCATGGGCTGAATGGTATGGTCGACGACGTGAATTTGGCCTCCGCGCCGAGCGCATACGTGCTCGAGCCGTATCATATCTTCGTGGAGGCGCTCGTCGATGCGCTGCAGTCGGCTGGGATTCACGTCGTCCGAGTCAGCAGCCGATTCGACGCGAACGAGGTCGCGGCTCTCGCGCCCGCGATCGTCTTTCTCGATCTGGACGCGGGACCGGGTCTCCCTTTTCCCGACGAATTCGTGTCGTTGGCTCGCGTCGCCGCTCCGCAGTCGGCGATCGTCGTGTACACGCTCGATGCGCCGGCGCGCTATGAGTCGGCCGGCGCGGACGAGGTGATCAGCAAGTCGCTCGATATCGAGCTGTTCGTCGACCGGATGCGACGACTGCGCTCGGGGCAGCGGCGCTAGACGATCCCGTTGCGGATCGCGTAGACCGCCGCTTGCGTGCGCGCGTTGATCTGCAGCTTCGAGAAGATCCGGCTGACGTAGTTTTTCACCGTCTTCTCCGACAGGCAAAGCCGGTCGCCGATCTCTTTGTTGGAGAGACCGCTCCCGATGAGGCGGACGATCTCGCTCTCGCGCAGCGACAGCTCGTCCTGCGGCGGCTTCTGCGCGGTGAGGCGCCGCAGCAAGCCTCCCGCGACACGGGGATCGAAGTAGCTTTCGCCGCGCGCCACGGCTTCGCAGGCGCGCATGAACTCACCGGGCGTAATATCCTTGACGACATACCCGTCGACGCGGCAGGTCAGCGAATGCTGCATGAGCTGCGGACCGATATGCGACGTCAGGATCAAGATGCGCGTGCTCGGCGAGCTGGTGCGGATGCTGGTGATGGTCTCGTCGAGCGAACCCTCGAGGCCGTCGATGTCCAGAACGAGCAGATCCGGCATCTGCGTCGCGAGCGACGCCTCCGCCAGACTATGCGCATCGCTGAGGACTTCCAGCTGACGATCGGTGCTGAGAAGGTGTCGTAGTGCTTTGCCGACGATCGGCTGAGGTTCGACGAGGATCACGCGCCAGGGGCGGGCGGTGGTCGCATTCATCGGTTCATCTCCGCAATGGTGGGGGGCTGTAGGACTCTCAGCCTAAGCCACCTAGACACCCCTTGTCATTCGACCACCGGCGGATCGACATGGGACTCCTCGGCGGAGCGTCGCTCCGTCGAAAGTCCTAACGATCAGGGTGACCGTTGGGCCGTGTGGGTCGGGAAGTGCGCCGTTATGCGGGTCGCGCGGGCGGCAGCGGAAACACGCGTGCGCCGTCCGTACCCAACGCGCCGTACGCTCCGATCTCGCTCTTGCGAGGTGTCACGTTGTTCAAGACGGCACCCAGGACGTTGCGTACGCCGGCGGTCTGAAGTTTGTTGATCGCGCGACGTGCCCCGCGAACATCGGTCTTGCCGCTCGCGATCACGAAGACCGAGCCTTCGGTGAGCGCGCAGATGACTGCCGCGTCGGCGACGCTCGCGCAGGCGCTCGCGTCGAGGACGACGATGTTGTAGCGCTCCTTGGCGGTTTCCAGGAAGGAAGCGAAGGCCTCGGACTGCAGCAGGCGGAGCGGATTCGGCGCCGAGGTCCCGCTCGTGACGACGTCGAGCCCGCCGTGGCGCGTCGGCCGCGCGACATCGTCGAAGCGGGCTGTTCCAACCAGGACGTCCGAAAGTCCGATGCCGTTCTCGATCTCGAGCTTACGGTGGATCGAGGGCAGCCGCAGGTCGGCGTCGACGAGCAGTACGCGCGGGCGCAGCTCCGCATACGCGATCGCGGTGTTGAGGGCAAGCAGCGACTTGCCTTCTCCCTGCACCGAGCTGGTAAACGCGATCGTGCGAACCTCGGCGCTCGAGGCGTAGCGCAGCGAGGTGACGAGATGGAAGACGGACTCGACCATCACGGTGCGGATCCACTGCGCGGGCGGCCGCGAAGCCGGACCGAGCGCCGGGAACGTGCCGAGCAGCGGAAGCTGCAGCCGGTCCTCGACCTCGCGCTCGTTCTTGACGCTGCCGTCGAGGTAATCGACCAGCAACGAGCCGGTGAGCGCGACGATGATGCCGAGCAGCACGCCCAGCGCGATGTTGATCGTCCGGTTCGGCGAGACCGTGACGTCGTCGGAGCGCGCGCTCTGGATCACCGAGACGTCGGAGAGCGCCGTGCTCTTCGCGATCACCGCCTCGTTCAGCTTCTGGCGCAACGCGTTGTAGACGTCTTCGCTGAGCTTCGCCTGCTGTTTGAGCGTGGCGAGAACCTGCATGTTGTGCGGGAGATTGCGAATCTTCGGCTCGGCGGCTTGACGCTGGCGACGCAAGACGTCGAGCTGTGAATGATCCGACGCCTGCTGCGCACGGAGTTGTGCTGCTTGCTGCACGAGCTGCGTGTAGAGCGGGCTTGTCGCCGTATTGGTCGACGCAACGACGGTCTCGGGCTGCTTGACGATCTGATTTTGCAGGTCGCGTTCGCGCTGTTGGAGCGCCTTGACCGTCGGGTGCTCGTCGGTGTACTGCTCTTGCGCTGCTTGGAGCTGCAGCTGGACTTGCGCGAGCTGCGCCTTGAGCTGACCCGCGATCGGGTTGGGCTGCGTCGAGCCGCCGTTGGGGATCATCTTGGGGGTCTGCGAGAGCTGCCCTTCGATGACGCGCAACGACGCGCCGGCCTGCTGTTCGTCGACTTGCACGGCCGCGATCTTCGTGTCGAGCGCGCTCGCGGCGGCGAGCACGTTGGCAGTCTGTGCCTGCGCGTCGGCGATCCCGGTCTTCGTCTGGAACGCCGTGAGCCGGTCTGCGCTCGCGTGCATCCGCTGTTCGGCGTCGGGAAGTTGGCGATTGAGCTCGGCGATCGCCGAATCCGCCTGACCTGCGATCAGACTGCGGCGCAAGTCGACGAACGATCCGGCGAGCGCGTTCGCGATCCTCGCCGAGGCAACGGGGTCGCGCGTGCGTACCCCGACGTCGAGGATCGCCGTGTTGTTCACCGGCCTCACCGTCAGATGGCCGAGCAGCTCGTCGGGTGTCATGCTCAATCCCAACTGCTTGACGACGAGCGCGGCGGCCGGCGTCTCGCGCAGCATCTCGGCGTAGGTCTCCGCGGACTGTCCGCGCGATGCGACCAGCAGCGCGTTGAGGACCGGGAGCGAGGTCTGTCCGCTGCCATCGCTCGCACCGCTCGAGCCAGCGATGAACTTGACGTTCGCCGTGTATTGTTTGGGGGTCAGCGCGGTGAGCAGGAACGCCATCCCGAGCGTAAAGGCGAAGAGGCCGACGGCGAGCCGCCAGCGGCGCGCGAGGATCTCCAGAAACGATACGAACGCATCGCTCTCGGTGTTCGCGACTGGAGGAACCGTCAGGGAAGGCACAGGCCCGGCGGTGGCTGGAACGTGCGAAGCGCGAGGTAGCTGGTGCTGGTGCATCGTGTGAGACAAACCTTTCAACTCGGAAGAGCGTCGCCGTAGCGGATTGCGCGACGGCGCTGTTCCCAACGCCGGAGCAGGCGCTCGTGCAACCGTCGTCCGGGCGGATTATCGAAGACGACGGCGGCGAGGAAGGACGCGAAAAGCATCGCGGAGGGCTGCAGCCGCAGCGCCTCCGCGAGGTGTGCGCGTGCTTCGGCGAATCGAGCGGTGCGCAGCGCGTACACTCCGGAGATACGCGCGCGTCGGAGACGCGCCGTTCGCAGAAAGGTGACCGCACCGCGGGGATAGCAGGCCGGTTCGGCTTCGATCCGGGCCCATAGCTTGCGATGATATTTCGTGTTGACGACCTCGTCGGCACACAGCGCCGACGGTGAGCGCCGATACGCCACCAGCCGCTCTTCGATCGTCGCCGCTGCGCCGTACAGGTTCGTCAGACGCAGGACGAGGTCGTAATCTTCGGCGATCCGCAGCTCGGTCGCGAAGAGCCCGGCGCGCAGCAGCGCGGAGCGCCGCGCGACGAGCGCCGACGTGAGGACGAAGAACGACGCATACAATCCGGTCGCGAGCGACTCGCGCTCGCAGCGCGCGATCCCCGGTGCGACCATGGTGCGTCGTACGGCGCGGTACGCAGGATCGTCGCACATCGCGACCTGGCGCCGCACGCCATGCTCGTCGAAGATGTACCAGTCCGAGAACGTGAACATCGCGTCGGGGCAGTAGCGCGACGCGAGCGCGTGGCGTTCCAGCTTGTGCGGAAGCCACAGATCGTCGGCATCGCAGAACGCGATCCAACGACCTTGCGCACAGACGATCCCGGCGTTGCGTGCCGACGACGGACCGCCGTGCTGACGCTGCAGCACGACCGCGCCCGCGCGCTCGGCGATAGCCGCCGTTGCGTCGCGCGAGCCGTCGTCGACCACGATCACCTCACGCGGCTGCAGCGTCTGTCGCCGGATGCTCTCGAGCGTGTCGCCGATCCAGCGCTCGCTCTCGTATGCGGCGATCACGACGCTCACGTCGAAGTCCGTCATGTCGGGGGCAGCGTACCACCGGGGTGCGGTGCCGGACGTGAGGCTCCGTGACGAGCAGCGGGGGACGAAGGTCCCACCGTGGCCCCCGACCGACGTCCGAGCGCGCGGACGTAGCGACGAAGCGTCGCCCAGCTTGCCCCTGCGTCGAGCACGACGTCCTTGCCGTCGACGAGCACGATCCCCTCGCCCATCGCCAAGGTGTGGAGCCCGTGGCGACCCGGTCCGGCCGCCGGCGGCTCGAGATGTGCGACGACCGTCTCGTGATAGATCCGCGGCGTCAGCGCGTCGACGCGCGCGAGCGCGACCCGCCCGCCGTACGTCCGCGAGGAGTCTTGACCGGGACGATAGAGCGTGCCGTCGACGACGAACGGCGTTCCGGCCGGACGTGCGCAGCGCACGTCGCGCACGACGGGGTTGAGCGGATGCGCCGACCACGGTCCGGTCAGCTCGGGCGCGTGGAACAGGAGCAGCTCGCCGTTGTCGTCGCGATCGTGATCGGTGAGGAACAGCCACCAGCGGCCGTCATGGCGGAACAACGTCGGATCGACGCCGGCGATCCCGTCGAGTAAGACGGCACGCTCTTCGAGCCGGCCGTTCTCGAGTGCGTAGAGCACGACACGGCGAGCTTGGTGCTGCTCGGGAATCACGTAGCGCTGCGCGCCTTCCGCTACGACATAAGGATAGGAAAGGTGGTGATCGGTGCGCAGCAGGGGCCGAGGCACACCCACTTCGCGGCGCGCGTCAAGCGGTGCGATCGCGAGGTAGCCGCGCTCGACGGGATAGTCGTAACCTTCACAAAGCACCGCGAGGTCGTTGCCGACCGCGACCGGGAACGGGTCGGCCCAAAAGCGATTGCGCGGCAGGCGCAGCCAACGAATCGCGGGCGGTGCGCCGGCGAGCAGCCGGGCGGGCGGTGTTTCGAGGACGCCGACGCGCCAGCGGTCATGGAAGAGAAGGAAGCGCAGGCGCAGCGCGAGGCGCCTCCCCATGCAGCGCATCGTCAGCCATGTGCGACGGCGCCGATCGACGACGATCGCGCGCGGACGCGGTGCCGGCGTCCCACCCGCCTCCGCGCCCGCTCGCGCGCGCGCAAGCGCTTCGAGCGGAAGCTCCGACGCGCAACGCAGCACGTGCGCGAGCGTGCGCGGGTACGACGCGATGTCGACCGCGATCGTCGCGCGGGCGATCACTTGGCGTCCGCCGTCGGCGCGCAGCCGTTCGACGTGGATCGCGACGACGCGCTCGCGTGCTTCGACTGCGCGAAAGGCCGGCGGATCGCCCGGTAAGACGACTTCCCACTCACCGAAGCGCGCCGCTGCGAGCGCCGCCGGCAACTGCGGCGTCGCAAATGCAAGAACGGCGTCGAGTTGTTCCGCCGCTGCGGCATGTGCGATCGGCGGCGCGTCCCACGCCACCGTCTCGAGTCCGTCTTGACGCGTTTCCTCGGGCGCGGCTGGGAAGCGCGCTGCGATCGTCACCCCGGCCTCCCGCAAACGCCGGATCGCGTCGTGCTGCCAGCGCGGGATGCGGTCGTGCGCGACGATGCCGAGCGAGCCGGGATGGCGCATCAGTCCCAACCGTAGCAGGCGCTCGGAATGTCTCGCATCCGTCGATTGGTCCCGGTGGCGGGACCTCCGCCACTGCGTCGGAGCGCTTGCCTCGGCGTACGATCGTGATGGTGATGGTTGCAACGACGCCGCGCTCCGTGGTGCATCTCGTCGATGCGCTCGGCACGACACGGTTGTGGGGGAAGGAGCGCGCGATCGCGCTGCTGATGGACGAGCAGCGCCGTGCCGGACTGTCGCCGCGTCTGGTCGTGTTCACGCCGAACGCGCTCGTTGAGCAGGCGCGCGAGGCCGGTTTCCCCGCCGACGTCCTGGGTTCGCGCGACCGGATCCCGATCGTCGCCACGCGACGGTTGTGTGCGTTGTTGCGCGAGGAGCACAACGCGATCGTCCACACCCACGGCTACAAAGCAAACATCGTCGGCCGGCTGGCGCGTCTCGCCGGCGCACCGATGGCCGGACTCATCGCAACCGTCCACGGGATGAACAACGAGACGCGGGCGCTCGCGCTCTACAACCAGCTCGATCGCATCTCGGCTCCGCTCAGCGACGCGGTCACCCTCGCCGACGCGCGTCTCCTCGAGCAATTCCACTGGCGCGGGAGCGTCGCGTTCGTCGCCAACGGCGTCGAGCGTCGGCCCGCGTTCAGCGCGCTCGAACGCACGCGGGCGCGCCGGCGTTTCGGTTTTCCCGACGACGCCGTCGTGGTTGGACTCGTCGGTCGGGTGAGCACGGCGAAAGGCGCGCTCGACGTCATCGCTGCGGCGTGCGGCTATGCGCGTGACGGGATCCTGTTCGCGTTCGCTGGTGAAGGCGAGGTCGCGGAACGGATGCGCGCGAGCGTTCCGCGCAACGTCCGCTTCGTCGGTTACGTCGACGACGCCGACGTGTTCTTGGCGGGGATCGACATCTATCTGCAGGCGTCGCACACCGAGGGGTTGAGCTTGGCGCTGTTGGAAGCGATGCGCGGCGGATTGCCGTGCATCGCGACGCGCGTCGGTTCGACCGACGTTGCGATCGAAGACGGACGAGATGGTCTGCTCATCGCGCCGCATGACCCGCAGGGGATCCGCGAGGCGGTCGATGTCCTCGCCGACGATCCGCGCTTCGCGGCGCAACTCGCCGCGAGCGCACGGGCCCGGTTCGAGACCGAGTTCTCGATCGATCGCCAGCAACGGCGGTATCGCGAGATCTACTGCGCGCTGCGCGCGTAGCGCGCAATTGCCGACGCCCAGGGGCCAAGGGGCGTCGCCGCGAGTCGCGCGAGGGCGACCCAGTGATAGCGCAGGTGTTCCGGCTGGGTGAACTCCCGGACCAAGCGCCGGGCGTCGGCATTGCGTCCCCAGTACGTCATGACGCACGCGGTCTTACCCGCGCGAATCGCGAGAACATCGCGCAGCAGCGGAAGCAGTGCGCGAGGACACGCAGCTTCCAGTTGTGCCGCGCCGGCGTAGAGCGGCTCGATCTCGCGCGGACGGCGGCGCGTGCTCAGCGCCGAGGCCCCGGTGTCGATCCGCACACGCGGTTCGAGTGAGATGAAGATGCGCTCGCGCAGCAGGAGCTGCAAGAACAGAAATGAGTCCTCACCGTAGCGGCAACGATCGCGGTCGTAGAATCCGCCCAGCGCGCGGATCGCCGTCGCGCGCACCGTCGTCGCGCACGGGTGCATGTACGCGAGAAGCGCGACGGCACGCGGCGCCGGTGTGCGGGCGTCGATGCGCACGATCCCGTCACGCACGCCGCGCCGCGTCCATGCCGAGCGTGCGTCGATTCCGCCGGGATCGAGGCGCCATCCGCTGGTTACCGCGGCGACGTCGGGATGCGCGTCGAGCGCCGCGACGGCAAACTCGAGGTAGTCCGGCTCCCACACGTCGTCGGCGTCGAGAAACGCGATGTACTCGCCGCGCGCTTCCGCGATGCCGCGATTCCGTGCAGCGCCCGGACCGGCGTTTTCTTGGCGAACGACGCGGACCCGTTGCCCCCCTGCGATCAGGTCCGCGCCGCCGTCGGTCGATCCGTCGTCCACGACGATCACCTCAAACGAGCGTGAACGCTGCGCGAGGATCGACGCGATCGCACGTTCCACGTAGGCAGCCTTCTCGAAGAGCGGCACGACGATGGAGACGCGCGGGCCATCCATGAACTTGAGCGTACGGACCCTGGCGCGAAGCGCACAGGGGCCGAAGGTCACCCGCCCTTCGGCCCGAGTCCCGTCAAGGGAGCCGATCGACCCTGGGGCGCGAACCCCAAGGACCGTGCTCTCGATCAGCAGGCACGGCTAGTATCGATGAGATGCTCCCGACGAGGATACGGGCACACGTCCTGCTGCTGGGCCTGGTCGTCGCCGTGGTGTACGGTGCCTACCACAATTTGCTCGGTGCATATTACTGTGGCTATGACGATTTCAACGAGCGTCATCGTGCAGCGTTCTTCGACGCTCGCGACCCGACGCGGATCCTGACGACCTATCACAATACGCCGTTCATGTACCGGCCGCTGACGAGCGGGCTGCAGTACGTTACCTGGCGCATATCCGATACTCCCCAGGCGTATCGGGTCCGGAACGTCTCGATGCACCTGGTGAGCGTCGCGATGATCTACGGGATCGCGTTCTTCCTGAGCGGCTCATTGCTCGTCGCAGCCGCAAGCGGGTTGCTGTTCGGACTCGACCCCCTCGCGAACCAGCCCGTCGCAGTCGCGGTCTGGACGAATACGACGGCCTGCGCCTTCCTGTTTGCGTCCTTTTTTTTGTTTCTCGCGGCGCTCAACGCCGTTGATGCGAAGCGGCGATGGGTTCCGGCGTTCGCCTTTTCGATGGCGTGTGCCCTGATCGCGATATTCACGTACGAAGGCACGATCGTCGTCTTGGCGTGGATGCTCGGGTACCTCGGGTTGCGCAGATGGCAAGGGCGTCCCGTTCCGCGCAGCTTGTGGATCTCGTTCGCATCGGCGGGTACCGCGATGCTCGCGCTCTTCTTTGCGGCTCGTCACGTCGTCGTCAAAGAAGCAGTCCCGCTCGCCGGCCCCGCAACCGCGGTTCGGGACCTCGTCGCCTACCTCGCGTCGCTGCTGATGCCCGTCGACCCGATCCTCGCCAATGCGCTCTTCGGCGCACCGTTACCGTCGCGTTCGTTAGCCCCGTCGACCCTGATCGTCCCCGCCGCAAGCGCGATTGTCTTCGGGGCGGTAACGTGCGGCATTCTCGTTCGCTATCGGCACCGGCTCGCGGGGGTCGACCTCCGCCTCATCGCGTTGCTCGCCCTCGCGATCCTCGTCTCGCTGGCGCCCCTGGTTCTTCACCGCGACCATCCGACCGAGACCGATCTGTACGTGTCCGTCGGGCTCTACGCGATCATCGTCGCGACGTTCTTCTGGCAAGTCCTTCGAAGGCGGGCTGTGTACGCGGCGTTGATCGGTGCGCTCTGCGTGTTCTTCGCGGTGAGCACGACGGTACGCAACCGTCATGTGATCGCGTGCGGGGAGATCGTGAGCTCGATCTTGAGCCAATTGCCGATCTCTCGCTGGGAGAGCGGCACATGGCATATCCGCTTCGCGACCCCTCCCGGAGAGACGCTGACGCCGCGATACGGGATCTACGGACTCTCCGGGATCGAGACGATCGAAGTGAAGGGCAGCGACACCCCGGGGGCTCAGGAAGCAGTGCAGCTCGCAACGGCCAACAGCCGCGTCAGCGTCAACGTCGTACAAGCGGCGGAGATGGAACGCGACTGTACGCGGGCCGGCACCTGCTTTTGGATCGCGCGGTCGGGCGTCGTCAGAGAGTTCAGCGCGCGGCGCTGATTTCCGCAGGTGCCTTTCGCGTAGCACGGGTCGACGACGTGAATGTGGTCGATGAGCGTCACGCCGGGTCGCCAGGGATCGCCGGACGCGTATCGCGGCAGAGGTGCGTCCTCGACCCGTACCTCCTGCCAGCCCAGCCTCTGCGCCATGCGCGCGCTCGCCGGCGGTTGTCCGTACGCCCACTGCTCCATCGGCGGGTCGCCGACGGGTTCCAGGTTCGCGAGCGGGTTGCCCTCGCTCGACGTGCAGTGCGTGCACCCGTTTCTGACGTCCATCACGTAGGCGCCGTAGTGGTGCCAGGTCTTGAGGATCGTGCGTTCGGGCGCACTCAGACCCATCTTGTCGATCTGCTCGTCGGTCAAATCGAGCCAGAGCCGCGCGCCCATCGGAACGTGATCGCCCGGGCTGCCGCTGCAGGTGCCGCCACCGGTCAGCGCGGCGTTGGCGGGATAGACCTTGACGCCGCCGGCGACGCACTGCAAGGCGATGAACAACGCGTGATTGAGCGATTTTCCCGACTCGAGGTCGGCGACGTCGGTGCGCCCGGCAGCGAGGCAGGCGCCGCCGGCGGTCGGTCCGCCTGCCGCGGCGATACCGCCGCCCGTGATGACGTTCGAGCACATCCCACCGCCGCCATACTCGACGGTGTCGTCGTTTCGCCAATCGCGCGTCACGTGGCCCGCGTCGCGGCTGTTTTGCGACACCCGCCAAAAATCGTACTCGTCCCCGTTGGGCTCAATCACCGCAAGGTGGTGGTCGTCACCGCCGGCCGGACGCGCTTGGGCCGGCACGCGGATCGTGACGTCCGGTGTGCCGGCGCAATAGCCGTAGCAATGCGCGATGACCTTGGGGTCGGAGCTCGAGGCGATGAAAACGGGGTGCGTGTAGTCCCACTTCCCGGGCTCTTGCGTGCGCAGCGTCGGGTCGCCGGTGCCGCCCGCGCGCATCGACGCTTCCATCACGCGAGCATGTGGGATGAGCTGGGCGGTTGACGTGTCGGCACCGCCGAGCGGAATGATCGGTCGATTCCACGGCGAGCTCGCAGCGTAGATCCGCACGTCCTGCGGCCACGCCTTTCCCGCTTCGATCCGCGAGAACGACGTCCCGACCGAAGCGGCGCTGCGGAGCGATACGCCGGCGAGCAGCGCAATGGCGGTCAGGAACAATGCCACTCTTCTCAGCTGCGCCATGGGCGGACGCCGTTACCGCCGCTGCGCCGGGGAACCTGCCGGTGAGGAGCTTCGTCTCACGACGAGCTCCTCACCGCCATCATTGCTCTAGCCGCAAGTCCCTTGCGCGTAGCACGGGTCGACGACGTGGACGTGGTTGATGAGGGTGACGCCGGGTCGCCACGGGTCCGCGAGGGCAAAGCGCGGCGTCGGCGCACCGGAGATGCTCACAGCTTGCCAGCCCAGGCCTTGTGCCATCACCTCGCTTGCGGGCTGTGCACCGTACGCCCACTCTTCCTCGGGCGGATCGCCCACAGGCATCAGGCTCGCTAACGGATTTCCCTCGCTCGAATTGCATTGTGTGCACCCGTTGGTGACGTCCATGACGTAGACGCCGTAGTGGTGCCATGTCTTGAGAACCGTGCGTTCAGGCGCGGTCAGACCGAGCGCGTCGATTTGCGCGTCGGTGAGGTCGAGCCACAGGCGTGCACCCATCGGGACGTGACTGGAAGCGCTGCCGCTGCACGTCCCGCCCGTGTTGAGCGCAGCGTTGGCCGGATAGACTTTGACGCCGGCCGCGACGCACTGCAAGGTGACGAAGAACGCATGATTCATCGAGTTTCCCGTCTGCAGGTCAGCGTCGTCGGTACGGCCCGCGCCGAGGCACGCGCCGCCTGCGGTCGCGCCGCCGCCGTTGGCGATCCCGCTCCCGGTCGTGACGTTCGAACACAGTCCTCCGCCCGCATAGTCGACCGTGTCGCCGCTCTGCCAGTCACGCGAGACATTCCCGCCGCTTTGGCTGTTCTGCGCCGTCTCCCAGAAGTCGTACTCATCGCCGTTGGGTTGGACCACCGCCATGTGATGATCGCTGCCGCCGGCGGGACGCGCTTTGGCGGGGACGTGGATCGTCGCGTCGGGGGTGCCGGCGCAGTACCCGAAGCAGTGCGCGGTGACGCTGGGATCGCTGTTCGACGCGATGAACACCGGGTGCGTGAAGTCCCATTGTCCGGGCTCTTGCGTGCGGAGAATTGGATCGCCGGCACCGCCGGCTTGCATCGAGGCTTCCATTGCGGCTGAGTTCGGGATCAGCTGCGCGTTCGACGAGTCCGTACCGAGCGGGATGATCGGACGATTCCAGGGCGAGCTCGCGGAGTAGATCTGGACGTTCTGGGGCCAGGCTTTTCCGCTGACGATCCCCGCGAACGAGCCCGGTGCGCTCGGCGCGGGCGCGCTCGACGACCCGGGTGCCGGCGTCGCGCCGCCTGATTTTCCCGGATCCGCATGCGGTGTCGCTACAGCGTCGGCCGTCACGCTCGGGCCGGACGCGCCGCTGACGGCGCTGGGGCCACTGGGGAGGCTCGATGCGCCGCCGCCACCGCTGCAACTGATGAGCTGCGTGGCGACGATCGCGAGAGCGGGCAAGCGGTAGATGGCTTTCATGTCGATGGGGTCGACTCCAAAAAAGTGGTGCGGAACGGGCCGCAAAGAAGCGCCCGGTCGCTAAGAGCGCACGGCGTCACGCCGCCGGCACAACGCCGGCGACGACGCGCGAAGATTACCGATCGCTATAGATCGGGAGCGAGGACGTTATCCGTACTCGCGTCGCATGTTTGATAGCACGCGACGACGCGCAATTGCTGTGCGCCGCTTCCCACATCCGCGCTCAATGCGCGCAAGTGTGACAGGCTGCGACGGTCGCTCTATCGGGGAACGCTGCTACGAAAGTGGCAGCACGCGCCAAAGCGATTGGGAGGCTTCGTCCTCGCGTCGTTGCGCCTGCAAGAGCCGACGATGAAATGCGTCGGCAAGCGATGAATCGGAAGCGATCGCGCCGAGATCGATCGGCTCGAGGCGAAGCGACGCGTTCTCGCGCAGGAACTCGCCGCGCCACGCGCGCGTCGGTGAAAGCACGAATGCCGCCTGCGCCGGCTTGGGGAGCGGCGCTCGACCGCCGGGGGGGACGATCGCGAACTGATCGTCGGCGTCGAGATAGCGCTGCGCGACGAGCAGCGAGGGGTAGTGCTCGTACGGGACGATGACCAGTGGGCGAACGCCGCGCGTGACCGCGCCGGCGATCGCGGGCGTGGCGGCGTCGGTGTGGTTGTCCCACCACACGGGCTTGGACGTGCCGACGGCGACCGCTGCGATGCCGCACGCGAGGAGGCCGCTGAGCGCGATCGTCGTGGTGCGACGCATGCGCGACCGGTGGGACGCGAGGCCAGCCGCGAGGGCATAGGTCACCGCGAGGTCGAGCGCAAGCCACGCCGGCACGAGATAGCGGCTTGCGGTCGCGTAATACGTGTGCGAGATCCCGTCCTTCGCGATGAAGCCAATCGTCGTGACGCAGAGCAGCGCGAGGATGAAGGTGCGCAGGCGAGCCGGCGCACGCAGCACGACGACGCCGAGCGAGAGCGCGACGAGGGCGAGGACCAGCGCCGCGACGATCGTGTAGGCACGGTGCTCGAACTCGAGGTCGAAGAAGACCGCGCTCGCGTTGAAGGCGAGCTTCGCGGCGTACATCGCGAGCGGCATCGGGTGCGACGCCCAGTCGATGTCGCTCGCGACGACGCCTCGGTGCTGGGCGTACGCGACCAGCCAGGGGACGTATCCCGCGACGGCGGCGGCGGTCGCGACCGCGTAGTCACGCGTCGCCCTCCGCTCGCAGAGCATGACGAACAGGCCGTGCGCGAGCATGACGCCCGCGAAGAGCACGTCCGTGTAGAGCCCCATGCACGCGAACAGCCCATAGAGTGCGGCGTCGCTCCAGCGCCGGGTTCGGACCGCGCGCAGCAACGCCGCGTTCGCCAAGAGGGTCAGCGCAGCCCACAGACTGTATTCGCGCGCTTCGTGCGCGAACGCGAGTTGGAACGGGGAGACCGCGACGAGCGCGGCGCCGATCCACGGGGCGGTGTGCACGGGCATGAGCTCGCGGCACAGCCAGAACATCGCGACGATTGCGAGCACGCTCGCGAGCGCCGGCAGCATGCGCAGCGTGGAGGCACTGGCCCCGAAGCGTTCGCTCCACAGGCGCTCGGCGACGAAGAAGAGCGGTGGATGCTGCGGCTCCTCGCGCGCCAGCGAGTCGATCGTGTCGGTGACGCGCGTCCCGGGGCGCACGCGCTGGAAGGCGCGCAGCTCCGCCATTGCGTGCGGCTTGCCGTCGGCGAGCGTCAGCACCATCTCACGCTCGGTCGCGCCGGAGACCCTTAGCGCCGTGTACGATTCGTCGGTCCAGAACACTTTCGTGTCGAGATGCGCGAAGCGCAGCGCCGCCCCAAATGCGATTGTCAGCACAAGCACGGTCAGCAGCAACGCCGGTCCCCGGCGCACTGCCCCCGTCACGGCGGGACGTCTCTTATCGCAACCGGCTGCCGGTGCTCGGCCACGTACGCCGAGCGCATCACCCACGTCAGCCCGACACAGAGCCAGAACACCTTGAACGGGAGCAAGTCCAGCGTCAAACAGTCGACGAAGACGGTGAGGGTGACGGCCTCCATGATGATACGGAGGTCATACCATTTGCCGTCGGACGGAGGAATGATCCGCAAGGTTCGCATTTGCTCGAACAGGGCGTACGCCAACAGGGCGATCCCGATGACGCCGAGCTCGACGCCGATCTGCACGAAGATGTTGTGCGAGTTCTGAATCGGCGCCGCGCCGGGTGCGTACACTTCGAGGAACGACGTCGCATACGCCGGTACGAACGATCCGAAGCCGTTTCCGATGACCGGGTGATGATTGAAGGCCGCTTGCGCGATCCGCCAGATCACGTCGCGTCCCGATCCCCCCGCCAAGCGGGGGTCGGTGAAGCGCGACAGCACGGTCGGGAAGACGAGGAGGCTCGACGATGCGAGCAACGCGATTGCGAGGAGCAGACCGCGCCGCCGCATGCGCACAAAGAGATACGTCAGCCCGACGCCCAGGCTGACGAAGGCACCGCGGGAGGCCAGCTGCAACAGACCGACCATCATCGCGAGCAGCGCAATGATGCAGGCGATACGAATCGCCGGCTTGCTCACCGCGATCGCGCCGCCCAACGCGATGACGGCGGGAACCAAGAACGTCGCCGAGGCGAAGTTGGGATCGCTCCCGACCCACGCGCGCGGGTCGAGGCTCGCCGACGAGAAGTGGCTGGTGTGCTGCATCGTATAGATGCCCATCATTGCGCCGCCGACGACCGCCGCAGAAAAGATGATCGCGAGGTCGCGACGCGTTGCGGGGACCAACGCGATGAGCACCATGGCGAGGAAGAGCCCGACGATCTGCTTGATCAAAAATACGGCGTACTCGACGTCCATCGTCCAAGCAAGACTGAAGATGGCGAAAAGGATGAACGCGAGGAACGCGAGCGTCGCACGTGGCGGCCTGATCGCAGTTCGTTTCACGAGCACGTGGACCAGTGCGGTCAAGCCGCACAGGATGGCGAGATACTTCTCGAGTGACGCGCCGCGCGTCGCGAAGATGTCCTCGAACGGTACCAGGGCGACCCACAGCGCGTACGGCATGACGAGCGGATGCCGGATCGCGGCGTATGCGAGCACGGGCAGCGCGGCGAGTGCCATCCCAAGCGCGGCGCCGATGCTCCCACCGCTGTACGGTACCTCGGGTCGGCCAATGAGGAAGACGGTCGACAGCGTCGTCAGCCCAAGGAAGGCCGAGACGATCATCGCCGAGCGAAGCTGGACGCTCGTGGGGAGGCGCAGAGCGCTCGCGAGCAGCACCTTCAGACGGTAACGCGTGCGAACGAGCGGAGTGAGGGCCGATCGTCCTGGGATTCCACGGCCATCGTCGCTGCCGGCGAGCCGAGCGGTAGACCCGCTCTCAGGCCCGGTGAAAGAGAAACTCGAAGGCCGTCTTGCAGACGATCGAGAGATCCATGAAGAGGCCCCAGTGCTCGATGTACCACAGGTCGTGGCTCAGCTTCTCGCCGACCTGGGAGACCTCGAGCTTGCGCGGCATGTTGATCTGCGCCCAGCCGGTGATCCCCGGGCGGACCAGATGCCGCTCGTCGTAGCGGGGGAGGCGACGTTGAAAGGTCTCGACGTAGAGCGGGCGCTCGGGCCGCGGCCCGACGATCGACATGTCGCCGCGAAGCACGTTGATGAGTTGCGGCAGCTCGTCGATGCTCGTGCGGCGGATGAAGCGTCCGACGCGCGTCACGCGTTTGTCGCCGACCGGTGACCAGATCGGCCCGCTCTTCGCTTCCGCGTCGACGCTCATCGAGCGGAATTTGAGCATGGCGAAGCGCCGTCCGAACAGACCGACGCGTTCCTGACGGAAGAAGATCGGCCGGCCGTCCTCGATCAGGATCGCCAGTGCCGTGCCCATCATGATCGGCGACGCGACGAGCAGGATCGCGGCCGCGATCACGAGATCGATCGCGCGCTTCATGACGCGCGGGCCGTGCGTGCATGCGTAGAGCTGGCGCGTGACGATCAGCGCCTGATGTCCGTTCGTCTCGAGCTTGAGGTCGTAGGCCTGCGCGCAGAAGCGCGGCGGCGCGAACGCGACGGTGAAGTGGCCGAACGCCGCGAGGCGTAACAACGCCGGGAGGACGCGGGGCGGGACCATCTCGGTCATGCACAGCACGTCGCAGCCCCAGCCGCGCACCTGGGCGAGCCACGGGACGCGGTCGAGCTCGTCGAACGAGAGGGAGTCCACGCCGTCGAAGCTGCCCTCGAGGTCCTCGACCTCGATCGCGAGGATCTCGCTCCCGCTCCCGTCGAGCTGTTCGAGTGCCGACGCGACTCGGGCTTGCGTCCCGACGACGGCGACGCGGCGCTGGTGGGCGGTGCTGAGTTCGCGCGCCTGCCGCGCGATGACGCGCGTCGTCCCGAGCGTGACGAACGCGAACGCGATCGTCAGCAGCACGACGATCCGCGAGGACGAGATCGCGGGGACGATCGTGAACGCGGCGAGTAAGGGAAGCGCTCCGGCGGCCAGCGCGGTCACCGTACAATAGAGCTCGTCGCGAATCGAGAACGCGAACGAGCGACGGTAGAGGCCGAAGCGGTAAAACAGCAAGATCCACGACACGATGCAGATCGCGGCGGTCGTTCCGACCCGCGGAGGATCGAGCGCTCCCCCGG
>CAZABL010000020.1:38618-48985 GCA_964483365.1 uncultured bacterium | reverse complement strand
CGTCCGTTCGCTTCTGGCGAAAACAGCCCTCGGACTACCCATGACGATTGTCATTCGTAACGGCACGTTCGTCTCGGGGCTCGGCGCTATGCCCCTGATACGCTACAGACGACCCGCCTCCTCACGTCTGGACTCCTGCAATGCCCGACTCGCTCATCGCGTTCGTCACGTGCACGACGATTGGAACATTCGTGTTGCTCGAAGCACTCTGGCTCGCGAATCGGGCACGCACCGCGTACAAGACGCTCTTTGCCGCGAACGCCGAACTGCGCCGGCGCCGCGCTCGCACCGAAGCGGTGAGCGCGCTCGAGCAGCACGAGCGGATCGCGTTCGACGTGCACGACGCCTTGCATCGCGATCTGACGTCGATCTTGGCGCTCATCAGCGTCTCACGTTGCCTCGTCGCCGCGTACGCGGCCGGAGAGGACCGTTCGCAAGATCAGGGCGTGGACGTCCATTTGTCGCAAGCGCACGCCGCGGTTCTTCAGATGCTCACGGACGTCCGGCGGGCGGTGCGACAATCGGACTCTTCGCAGCGACGTTCCGGCGTGACGGTTGTCATCGAGCGTCTGACGCGGGCGACTTCTTCCGATCGCAGTCGCGTTCTACGCTGACTGCACTGTGCATTACACCAAAGCTGTTTTTGCGACGGCGATTCTGACGTCGTCCCTTGCCGTGCCCCTCGCCTGGGCGCAGGACGAATCGGTTCAGTCGGGTCCGCGGACCGTTGGTGAGACCGCGGCGTACCGTTTGGAGTTCTCGAGCAGCGGCACGAAGGAGGCGCGACAAGGGCAGACGACGCTTACGCTTACGAGGACCGCGCAAGGCGTGCACGTCGCCTCCGCGTCGCCGGCGGAGGAGGCGGCGGGGAACGTCGACCCGAGCGGCGTCGTCCACGTCGACGGCGATCTGAGCCGGCTGGTCGAGCCGTACAACCAACTGCAGACCGCGCTGAACGGACGCGACGGACACGGGCGCTCGACCGTCACCGTCGTCGTCGGCAAACAGGAGGTCTCGGTCCCGGTCGCTCTGACGACGACGCAGAGCGGAGCAACGATGTCGCTCGCGTTCACGGGTCAGACCGATACCAAAGTGCGGGGCGTCGGCGCGCACGTCGCGGTCGACATGCACGCCGCGGTCGTCGCTGGTCGCGTCGAAAACGCCTCGGCACGGAACACCTTCGACGCGAGCGTTCCGTTTCGCAAGATCCACGTCGAGCAAGCATGGTCGCTCACCCGGATGCCCTAGGACGCGATGTCACTGACGCGTCTCTCCGTCGACAACCCGGTCGTCGTCGGCATCCTCAGCGCGGTCGTGATCGCGGCCGGCATCCTGGCATCCTCGAACCTCGGCATCGTCTTCCTCCCCGACATCACCGCTCCCAGCGTCCAGGTCAGCACCGCGTATCCCGGCGCGTCGCCCGCTGAGATGGAGCAACTCGTCGTCAAACCGATCGAAGATCAGATCGTCGGTTTGCACAACGAGGACACGATGCAGGCCACCGTGCAGGAAGGCCAAGCGCAAATCACGGTGCAGCTGTTGTTGGGCGCCGACGTCGACATGGCGTTGACGGACGTCCAGCATCGCGTCGACGCGGCACGCCTCTACCTCCCCGCGGATCTCGATCCACCGATCGTGACGAAGCACTCGGTCGGCGGAGCTCCGATCGTCAGCGAAACCGTGTCGTCGGCCCGGATGTCGGCCGGTGCGCTTTCGGACGTCGTGACGACGCAGATCGAAGACGCGTTGCGCGGTGTTCCCGGCGTCGAAAGCGTTGTCGCGCAGGGCGCCCAGGCGTCGGAGTTTCACGTCAAGCCGAATCCCGTGCGCATGGCCGCGGTTGGCGCGACGTTGAGCGACCTCTACACGGTGCTGAGCGGCGACAACGTCACCTATCCCGGCGGCCGCATCGCCGACGCGACCCAGGAGACGTCGGTCGCGGTCCACGGCGACGTGCATACCGCGGCCGATCTCGCCGCGCTCCCGGTCCAGGTCGGTTCGGGATCGCTCGTGCGCGTACGCGACGTCGCAACGGCCGACTTGGGTCACGTCGAGCCGCGCATCATCACGCATGCCGACGGCGTGGCGGCGATCGTCCTCCAGGTTTCCCGCGGGCAGGGCGCCGACGAGGTGCGCACGACGGCGCGCGTGCGCGGGGCGTTCGCCGAGCTCGCGCTTGCGCACCCCGAGCTGACGTTTCGCGAAATCGACAATTCCGCCGATCTCACGTCGGCGACCGTGGTCGGCGTCGGACAGAGCTTGCTCGAAGGGATCGTGCTCACGGCGTGCGTGCTGATGCTCGCGCTGCACGCGTGGCGCAGCGCGCTCGTCGTGCTGGTCGCAATCCCGACGTCGCTCCTGGCGACCGTCTGCGCGATGTGGATCTTGGGCTTCACCTTGGATTTGTCGTCGACGATGGGGCTATCGCTTGCGATCGGCATCCTGGTCGACGACTCGATCGTCGTGTTGGAGAACATCCACCATCAGTTCGCGCTGGGCCGCGACCGACGCTCGGCAGCGATCATCGGCCGCACACAGATCGGGAACGCGGCGGTGGCGATCACGCTCGTTGACGTCGTCGTCTTTCTCCCGATCGGATTCGCGTCGGGCGTGGTCGGGCGCGTGTTGCGTGAGTTCGGTCTGGTCGTCGCGTTCGCCACGCTGGTCTCGCTGCTCGTCTCGTTCACCCTCACGCCGCTGCTCGCAGCGCGGTGGTCGCTGCAAGACAGGGACGACGCGCTCGAGCGTCGCTTGCGCGCGTTGACGGGGAACCTGAGTGTGGTCGCCAGATGGTATGTCGATCGCGCGCTCCCGGCAGCGCTGGCGCGCCCTGCGGTCGTGATCGTCACCTGCGTCCTGCTGCTCATCGCTGCGCTCGCGCTCGTTCCGCTCGGATTCATCGGCGCCGAAGTCGTGCCGCCCTCGGAGAACGGCAGTCTCACCGCCTCGCTCACGTACCCGGTGGGAACGCCGATCGGGACGACCGAGGCGGGCACCGAGCGTCTTGCCGACGCGATCCGCAGGACCGTGCCCGTCACCTCCGTCGTCACCACGACCGGCACGAAGCCGGACGAGCCGAGCTCGACCGACGGCGGGAACGTCTCGACGTTGACGATTCGGCTGGATCGCGCGCATTGGCAGGACGCCGACACGGAGGTCCGCGCGATCGAAGCGTTGGCCTCTCTCGTGCCCGGAGCCGACCTCGTCGTCAACGCGGATCAAAACGCGACGTCTTCTTCTACACCGGTGTCCTACGCGGTCACCGGGGCGGTCGATGCGGACGTGCGTGTTGCCGCCGATCGGATCACCGCGCTGCTGCGCAGCGCGCACGGAACCGCAAACGTCTCGTCGTCGGCCGGGATCCGCATGGCGCAGATCGTCGTGCAGATCGACCCCGCGCGCTGCGCGCTCCTCAACGTCTCGCCGGCGACCGCGGCGCTCACCGCCCGCATTGCGACCGGCGGTGTTGTGGCGACCCGCGTTCGCACGCCGGCCGCGCTCGTCAACGTGCTGCTCGAAGACGATTTCGCGTTGCGCACGTCGGTCGCCGACCTCGCGCGGGTTCCGGTCCGGACCAACGGCACCTCGTTCGTGCGACTCGCCGACGTCGCGACGCTGCGCGCCGGCAGCGTTCAGACGAAGATCGACCGCATCGATCGGCAGCGTGTAGCATCGATCTCCGCGGGACTGCAGCCTGGGGCGACGGTTGGCTCGGTGCTGTCCGTCGTCGACGCTCACCTTGCGCAGCCGGGCTTTCTCCCGCCCGACACGCACGTCATCACCTTCGGCGGTTCAAAGCTGTTCCAGGACACGGCGAAGGCTTTCGTCGTCGTCGTCGGCTTCTCGCTCGTCGGGATGTACGTGCTGATGGTCGTCCTGTTCGGTTCCCTCACGACGCCGCTCATCGTGATGTGCACGCTCCCGGTCGCACTTGTCGGTGCACTGGGCGCCCTGGCGGCGACGCACCAATCGCTCAACGTGTTTTCCGTGATCAGCATCATCATGCTCTTCGGCCTCGCCGCGAAGAACGGGATTCTGCTCGTCGATTACGCGAATCGTCGGCGGCGTGACGGCGCAAGCGCGGTCGAGGCGATTCGCACCGCGGCGGCGCGACGGTTCCAGCCGATCGTCATGACGACGACGGCGATGATCCTCGGTTCGTTGCCTCTGGCGCTCGGGTTCGCCGAGGGGAGCGCCTTCCGCCAATCGATGGGGACGGTCTTGATCGGCGGCCTCGTCAGCTCGCTGATGCTCACGCTCGTGCTGATCCCGGTCGTCTACGCCGCCACGTCACGCGAGCATGCTATCGAAGCGCCGCTGCTCGTCCCACCCGAGTCCCCCGCGCTGGCCCGTTGATGTCCGAACTCCGTGACCGCCCCGACGACGCGCTCTCCCGGCGCCTTCCGCTCGTCATCGACACCATCGTGTTCGTCATGGCCGGCGTCGCGGGCGTCATTGGAGATGTCGGGCAGCGCACGCCGTTGCAGGTGCTGGCCGTTCTTCTCTGGATCGCGTCGTTCTACGCGCTCGGCTTTCTGGGGCGCCGCAGCGACAGCAGCACTGCAGTCGGATTCGCGATGGCCGACGTGGGCCTGATCGTGGTGTTGGCGGCACTCCACACGCCGGCCGGTGCGCTGGCACTGCTGATCGTCGGCTCCTCGTTTCGCGTCGGGACTCAGGTGATGCTCGGCGAGTGGCGTATGTTCGTGCTGGTCGACGTCGCGGTCTTGGTGATCGTGCTCGTCCGAACGACGAGCGGAGACATCGCGTCGCGCGCTTGGGCGATGGAGGTAGCGGCCTTCTTCGCCGTGGCACTCGTCTTCGTGCAGGCCGCGGTTGCGTACGCCAACGTCGCGCGCCGTGCCTACGCCGCGCTCGCGCAGGCACACGCGGAGCTGCGCGAGCAGGTCGATCGTGTCGGCGAGATCGCGGCGCTACGCGAGCGGGAGCGTGTCGCGCTCGACATCCACGACGCGATCGGACACGAGTTGACGGTGCTGACGATGCAGTTGGAGAGCGCTGCACACGCGCTCGGCACGCATCCGGCCGCCGCCGACCTGACGCGCGCGCATGCCGGTTCGCTGCGCGTCTTGGCGAATGTGCGGCGGTCGGTGCAGCAGATCAACGCGCAGCCGCGCACATGACAACTGTCAGCACCTGCATGATCGCCGCCACCGGCGAACGTACGCTTGTCACCTGTACCGTTAGGGCATGCGTGTCCATCATCGTTCGTACGTAACCCTTGCCGTTCTCGCGACGCTCACCGCGTTACCAGCAGCAGCCGCGCTCGCCGACGAGCCTGCACCATCCGCTTCGCCGGCGTCGGCTGCGACCGCGCCGTGCCGCGTCGTCGACGGTTCGCTCGTGACACCGCTCAGTTCCAAGGACGCTCGCGGCGGCGAGATCTTCCACTTCACGGCAACGCCGAGCGACGGTGCGCCGGCGGTCGACGGCGTCGGTGTCGTCGACTTCGTGCGTGGAGCGGGACGAGGTGGCCGCCCCGGCCAGATCGCCGTCGAGCTGCGCTTCCTGCAGTTGCCCGGCGGGACGCACGTTCCCGCGATGATCGCACCGGAAAAAGACGGGCCGGCCGTGTACAACGGAAGGACACGCAACGCACCATTCGTTCTGAGCGCACTCGGTTTCGCCAAAGGCACCGGGTTCCACATCGCCACCGGCGTCATCGGCGTCTACAACTTCCTGCACTCGGGAAGTCAGGCCGTGGTGCCCGCGGGCACTCACCTGCGCATCGTGCTCGGTGACGACTACCTTACCGGCGGCTGCACCGTGTCCTGATACCGCGCTGCAGCGGCGCGGAACACGGGGTCGTTGAGCTCACCGTCGAGCGTCCGGGCGGTGCACGTCGCTTTGATACGTGGTCGTCGTCGCTCGCCACCGCCGCCGCGAGCAGCGGCTCCCACTGCGGCGGTGCCTCGGCACGCAGCGTGTCGAGCACCCTCGCGTCCAGGGTGGGGACGTCGCCGCACGCCAGCGCTGCGGCCGCGTACGCGCGCCAGAAAGCATGGAGCAGCGGCGCGCCCGCCTCGCCGGCAAACGGCGTGAGCACACGAACCGCATGCGTCCCCATCATCACGTGCAGTGCAACGAAATCGCCGCGACGCGCGAACGCGGCCGCTGCCGCAAGCGTCAACGCGTCGAGCGAATCGGCGTCGGGCGCGATCTCGGCAACGGCGCGGAACGCCGGATGCGCCGCAGCGTCCCGCATGCGCGCCGAGATCGGTCCGCTTCCCGTTCCCGCGTAGGGTACCGCGGCCAGCGTGCGCAGCGCGGTGTGCGCGTCCACAGGCTGAGGCTGACCGACAGCGTCGATACGAAACGACAAGACTTCCCAATACGCCAGCGCCGCGGCGAGGTCAGCGTCGTTGCCGAACGTCAACGCGTACGCCACGCGGATCGCGGCGTGAAACCCGCCCGCCCCGACCGACTCGCCGAAATCGCGCAGCGCCGCTGCGACGACGGCATCGCATCCGTCGGCGCCGAGCCGCGCGGCCCACCGATCCCGCGCCTCGCGCTGCGCCAGGCTCATCCCCGTGAGTCCGTGGCTGCGCGAATACCGGGCCGCGAATTCGCGCTGTCGCTCCGAAGGCGCGCCCATCGCCGCGAGCGCCGCGAGTGCCATGGGCAGATGGTTGACCATACCACCGCCGTACTCGGGCGCCGCATCCGGATCGTGGTCGATCACTTGCACGACTGCCATCGGACTTTGCGACCACCCCTGCGCGGCGAATCGTTGCAGGGTCAGGAGAGCTCGACGTCAAGCAGGGTCGCGAACTGTTGGCCCGCGTGCATGTCGCGTTCGACGACGCCGCCTTGCGGCTGCGGCCGTGGATACGAGAGCTTGACGACGTTGAGCCGGTCGACCGCGAAGCGCTTGACCAGAGCGGCGTCGACGCCGTAGAGTGCCGCGACGGTTTGCGCGCCGAGCGCGGGATCGTCGCGGTACCGGCGGTACGTCGGCTCGTGGCGAAGAACACGTCGATCGTAATCCAGAACGGCCCGGCGTTCTTCGAGCGCACGTGCGAACACGTCGCGCACCTTTGGCACCGCGAGCCAACGCTTTCGCTGCGACGGCCGGCCACGCGATACGGACCAATTCCGTCGGCTCGTCGACCTCGACAACGTGATTGAGGAGAAACTCGTAGACGCGGCCACGGTCGATTTCGGCCGGCGAGAACGGGAACGCGTAGCTCGGCAGCTCGGCCGAACGTTTGAGCGGGAAGTGAAAGAACGTCGCGTTGCACGCCTTTGCGATCGCGGCCGCGAGCTGCTGCGTTGCGGCGGTCGCCACGAACAGCACGCCGACCTCGCGGGGTGGCGGCGTGCCGTGCGGGACACTTCGTCCCGACACCGCGTTCCAACCGTACACGCGCAATCGTCGACCTCGCGAAGCGCGTCGGGATCCGTACCCCGTCGCTGTACGCGCACGTCGCAAGCCTTGACGATTTGCGCCGGGGCGTCGCGGTGCTGGGTCTGCGCGAACTGCGCGAGCGGCTCACCAAAGCGGCGATGGGTCACGGCGGGACCGAGGCGCTCATGGCGCTCGCGCGCGCGATCCGCACGTACGCCGTCGAACGGCCCGGCGTCTACACCGCGGTGTCGACGCAGCCGCGCGATCCCGAATGGAACGACGCGCTGCTCGCGATCAAGGATGTCTTCGTGACGGTGTTGTCGCGGTTCGGGATCGAGGGCGACGACGCGACGGACTGCGTACGTGCACTCCGCTCCGCAATTCACGGCTTCATCGTGCTCGAAGCGCAGGGCGACTTCGGCCTTCCCGACCCCGCGGCGAGCTTCGACCGCCTCATCGCGGTCTTGCTCAAGGGACTCCTCGACGGCACGCAGTCGCCGAAGGACTAACCAGCGCGAGCGTCCGTTCGCTCTCGACAAGAGCGTCTGTCGGTCAGACGCCGAAGCTCGATAGGTGCCGCCGATCATCGAGACGCGCGACCTGCGCAAGGTGTTCCGCACGCTCGTCCGTCGGCCGGGCGTCGGCGGGGCGCTCCGCACGCTCTTCTCCCGCGACTATGAAGACAAGGTCGCGGTCGAGGGCGTCACGATGGCGCTCGACGAGGGCGAGCTCGTCGGCTACATCGGCCCCAACGGCGCCGGCAAGTCGACGACGATCAAGATGCTCACCGGGATCCTCGTCCCGACCTCGGGCGTCGTGCGCGTCGCCGGGCTCGTCCCCTACGAAAAGCGCAAGGAGAACGCGCGCAACATCGGCGTCGTCTTCGGCCAGCGCTCGCAGCTGTATTGGGATCTTCCGCTGATCGAGTCGTTCGAGCTGCTGCGCGCGATTTACGGCATCCCGGCCGACCGGTACAAGGCGAACCTCGATCACTTCACCGAGCTGCTCGAGATGGAGCCGTTCCTGCGCACGCCGGTACGCCAGCTCTCGCTCGGGCAGCGGATGCGCGGCGACTTCGCCGCCGCGATGCTGCACGATCCGCGCGTCGTGTTTCTCGACGAGCCGACGATCGGCTTGGACGTGGTTGCGAAAGAAGCGATCCGCGAGTTCATCGCGCGCGTCAACCGCGAGCGCGGAACGACGTTCATCCTCACCACCCACGATCTCGCCGACGTCGAGCGGCTGTGCCGGCGCATCGTCCTCATCGACCACGGGACGCTGGTCTACGATGGCGACATCGACCGGCTGCGCGACCGCTACGGGACGCATCGCACGCTCGTCGTCACGCTCTGCGAGCCGGTCGACGACATCAAAGTCGAGGGTGCGGAAGTCGCCTCGCGCGAGGGCAACGTCGTGCGCCTGCGCTTCGACCGCCGCGCCGTCTCGGCCGAGACGCTGATCCGGCGCGTCGCCGACGCCTACGACATCAGCGACCTCACCCTCGAAGAACCCGAGCTCGAGTCGATCATCCGCCGCATTTACCTCGAAGGCTACTCCGACGAGCCGGCTACGGCACCCGCGTGATCAGTTGCGCGTGCGCGTTGACCCCCGGATTCCCGATCGACGAACCGTGATCGGTCTTGTCGCTGTGATAGACCAGGACGATCTGCGCGCCCGACGGGATCGCGTTGGGCGCGTTGACCGTGAGCTGCCCGTTCCCGTCGGCGTCGGCGAAAAAGCCGTCGGCGGCGCCGGTCAGATCGATTGGGGTGAACACCGGACCCGTCCGTCCCGCGAGCTGACGCACGAAGACGCTGTAGCGGCCGTTGGGTATCAAACGCGCGAACTTCGCTTGGACGCGCGTCCCGCCGTCGGGCGTCGGCGTGAGGTCGACCATTCCGCTCGCTGCGCGCCAGGCGCCCAGCGTCGTGTTGATCGGGGCGTTGGCGGCCGTGTAGAGCGTCACCGCATCGACGTCGGTCTCGCGCGGCGGCCGCAGTCCGGCAGCATGACCGCCCGAGTCGTCGGCCGCGGGCGCCGCCGGTGCGCTCGCGTCGTGAACGAAGACCTGTTCCGTGTGCGCCGTCGTTTGCGGCGTGACCGGTTCGAAACGCGCTGTCACAAGCGCGATCAAGAGCGCGGCTAACATGTCTGTAGTACGTAACACACCCGCGCGGCGTTCCCTTGGTCCGTTCGAGAAGCTGTGGATGACCGTGGATCCCTACGTCGCGTTCGCCGCGAAGGCGTTCGCGCGGGAGGCGACCTACCGCATGGAAGTCTTCACCAACGTCGGCTCGCTGCTCGTGCGCCTCTACTTGATGAAGGCCGTGTGGACCGCGCTCTACGCCCAAAACGCGGCACCGGCCGGTGTCCCACTGCATGCGGTCCTCACCTACACGACGGTCGCGCTCCTGATGTCGCTCGTCCTGGAGATCGACGGGACGCGCCAGATTCGCGAGCGCATTCGCGAGGGGACGATCGCGACCGATCTCATGAAGCCGATCTCGCTCCCGCTCTACTTCTTCAGCGACGGGGTCGGGATGACACTGCTCCACGCGGTGTTGATTGTGCCGGCGCTCGCGATGTCGCTGCTGATCGTGCACATCGACGTCCCGCCGCCGCACGTCCTGGCCGCGTTCGCGCTGAGCTTTCTGCTCGGCTACCTCGTCAACTTCACGCTGAACTTCTTGATGAACGCGGTCGCGTTCTGGACGCTCGAGACGTTCGCGATCCAGCTCATGGTGCGCTGGGTGAGCGACTTGCTCAGCGGACAGATCGTCCCGCTCATCTTCTTTCCGGGGCTGCTGCAGCAGATCGTGCTCGCGCTGCCGTTTGCGGCGATCTACTCGACGCCGCTGCTCATCTACCTCGGAACGATTCCGCCGTCCGGGTACGCGCTCGCGTTCGCCGTGCAGCTCGCTTGGTTCGCGGCGTTTGCGGCGCTCGCGGCCCTGGTCTGGCGTGCTGCGCAGCGGCGCGTCGTCGTGCAGGGCGGCTA
>CAZABL010000020.1:0-38518 GCA_964483365.1 uncultured bacterium | reverse complement strand
TCGCGGCCCTGGTCTGGCGTGCTGCGCAGCGGCGCGTCGTCGTGCAGGGCGGCTAACGGTCGTCGCGGGGAGCGGCGGGCGACTCACGAAGGCTTGCTGAGATGGAGACCGTCGCTCGGCCCTCGCGCGCGACGCACGAGGTCACCAATCAGCCCCCGCCGCTGAGCGGGTATGACGTTGCGGCCGCCGATACGGCGCTGCTCGAGGGGCTGCGGCGCGAGGGTGGCGCGTGGGATGAGGCTGACCTGCACGCGCTCGGCGCACTCGCCGGCTCCGACGAAGCGATCGCGTGGGGGTTCGAGGCGAACCGCTATCCGCCCGAACTGCGCACGCACGACCGCTTCGGCAACCGCATCGACGAGGTCGCCTTCCATCCCAGTTGGCACCGCCTGATGGAGATCGCGGTCTCGCACGGGTTGCACGGCGCGCCGTGGACCGCGACGCGCACCGGCGCGCACGTCTCGCGCGCGGCGCGTTTCTACGTCTGGTCGCAGGTCGAAGCCGGTCACGGCTGCCCGGTCTCGATGACGTACGCGGCGGTCCCGGTCATCCGCAAACGTCCCGATCTTGCGTCGCGGATCGAGCCTGCGCTCACGTCACGTGTCTACGAGCCCGCGCTGCTTCCGCTCGGGGAGAAGCGCGGTGCGCTGTGCGGGATGGGGATGACCGAAAAGCAAGGCGGCTCCGACGTGCGCGCCAACACGACGCGTGGCGAGCGTATCGAGGGTGATGCCGCACTGCTGACCGGCCACAAGTGGTTTTGCTCCGCACCGATGTGCGACGCGTTCATCGTCCTGGCGCAAGCGCCGGACGGCTTGACCTGCTATCTCGTGCCGCGCGTGCTGGACGACGGGACGCGGAACGGCTTCTTCATCCAGCGCCTCAAAGACAAGCTCGGCAACCGTTCCAACGCCTCCAGCGAAGTCGAGTTCGACCGCGCGTTCGGCTGGCGGATCGGCGAGGAAGGGCGCGGCGTCGCGACGATCATCGCGATGGTGAACCACACGCGTCTGGACTGCGTCGCCGGCAGCGCGGCCTTGATGCGCCAGGCATTCGCGCAAGCCGCGCACCACGCGCATCACCGTCGTGCGTTCGGCGCACTGCTCGCCGATCAACCGTTGATGACAAACGTCCTCGCCGACCTCGCGCTGGAAAGCGAAGCGGCGACGACGCTGCTGCTGCGTCTCGCCGGCGCGATCGACCGCCAGCAGGACGAGCGCGAGTCCGCCTTCGGTCGGCTCGCGGTAGCACTCGGCAAGTATTGGGTCTGCAAGCGTGCGCCGGGGATGATCGCCGAGGCGATGGAGTGCCTTGGCGGCAACGGCTACGTCGAGGAGAGCATCCTGCCTCGGCTCTATCGCGAGGCGCCGGTGAACTCGATCTGGGAAGGCTCGGGAAACGTCAACGCGCTCGATCTGCTGCGCGCAGTCGCGAAACAACCGGCTGCGCTCGACGCGTACCTCGACGAGGTCGCGCTTGCACGCGGCGCCGATGCGCGGCTCGATCGCGCGTCGGATGCGCTGCGCGGTCCATTTGCAAACCGGGCCGCGGTCCCCGAACGCGACGCACGCCGTCTCGTCGAACGGATGACACTCGTCCTGCAGGCCTCACTGCTCGTCCGGCACGCTCCGCCCGCGGTCGCGGACGCCTTCTGCGCTAGCCGGCTGGGTGACGACGGCGGCCATGCCTACGGAACATTGCCGGAGGTAGCCAATACGCGCGAGATCGTCGCACGCGCGTGGCCGGCAGACTGAAAGTGGTCACGACGGGAACAAGAAGAGCATCATGCGCCCCCTCGCCGCCGCAACGTTTACGCTAGCCGGACTTCTCTTGGTCGCCTCCGCGGCCGCGGCACAAGAGTCGCAAGCAACGAAAGACTACGCCGCTCAGAAAGCGACGCAAAAGGCCGAAGCCGTCACGCTCCAGCTGCGCGATATGATGCACGGCGGAACGAACATCGGCAGCATACGACTGCAGCCGATCGGCAGGACCCAGACGCGGGTGAGTTTGCACCTCACGGCACCCCACACGGTCGTCACGCTCCACCGCGGCAGCGACTGCAGCGATCCGCGTTATGCGAGCGCCGCATCGGCGATCGCGCTCAACCCGGTGGCCAACTCGCAGCCGTCCGAGACGATCGTGAACCTTCCGCTCACCGATCTGAACTCAGGAAACTACCTGCTCGACGTGCGCAACGCGACGCAGACGGCGGAGTTCGAGCAGGCCTGTGCGCGCCTGAGCCGTTAGTCGTCGCCGTACGTCGCGGGATCGCACTGCGGGAGATCCCAGAAGACGATCTCGCCGCTGCCCTCGATCGCGAGGTCGTGCAGCCCGCGCATCCGTACCGCGTCACCGGCGGCAAGGCGCTCGCCGTTGGCAACGACGTTCCCCTCGGCGACGAACAAAAAGCCCGCGCGTTCCGCTTCGAACGTGTAGCTCAGTGAAGCGTTCTGCAACTGCGCTACGCGCAGCGTCGCAGACTGGCGCAACCGTACCGGCGCCGTGATTGCCTTCTCGCCGCTCGCGACGACGAGCCAACGGTTGCGGCGTTCGCGCTCGTCGAACGTGTGCTGCCCGTACGCCGGCTTCCCGCCGTAGCTCTCCGGGATCACCCACATCTGTACGAAGTGGACGTCGCGCGTGTCCGAGTGGTTGAACTCGCTGTGCAGCACGCCGGTCCCGGCGCTCATGTACTGCACGCCGCCGGCCGGCACGACGCCCTGATGACCCATCGAGTCCTTGTGCTCGAGCTCGCCCTGCAGCACGTACGTGACGATCTCCATGTCACGGTGCGGATGCGTGCCGAAGCCCTTCCCCGGCGCAACCGTGTCGTCGTTGAGGACCCGCAGCACGCTCCACTTCAGATTGTTGGGATCGTAGTAGTCCGCAAAGCTGAAGTTGTGGTGCGTCTTGAGCCAGCCGAAATCGAAGAACGCGCGCTCGTCCGATCGCTGGATGGCAAACTCTGGTGCCGTCCGGGTTTCCATCTGCGGTTAACGACCCGGTCACGGCGGCGCTGGTTCCGCCTGTTCTAGGAGGATCTCTCCCCGGGTCACCAACCGCGAGATCAGCAGGTGGTAGTAAAGCATACCTTGCTGGGGTTCCAGTTGCTCGAGGACCGCGTGAACGTCGACCTCCTCCCCTCCTGAGAGCGCCAACAGCGCCTTCGCCGCCCCGGAATCGTTCATCGGAAAGATATCGAGCCGCCCGAAGCCGCGCAGCGCGATGACGGCCGCGGTCCACGGTCCGATGCCGCGGTGCGCGACGAGCGCCTCGACGAGCTCGGGCGTCGGGAGCGTATCGAGCGCGGCCTCGTCCAGTTCGCCGTCCTCGAGCGCGCGCGCGACGAGCTTGAGGGCGTTCACCTTCTGGACCGAAAGCCCCAGATCGCGCAACTCGACGGGATCGGCATTGAACAGCGTGCGGGCACGCGGAAACGGATACAGCCGCTGAGCGCCGAGCTCGACCGGGAAGCCATAGCGCTCGATGACGCGGCGCAGAATCGCGCCCGCCGCGTGGATCGAGACTTGTTGATAGACGACGGCGTTGACGACGGTCTCCCACAGATTCGGATAACGCGGCGGCCGCACGCCGAGTGCAGCGCGCGCGATCGGCGCCAGCCACGCGATCTGCTCGGCACCGTGCAGGAACGGGTCGAGACTATACTGCGTCCCGAGCATCCGCTCGACGACGCCCGCGGGATCGAGCGTCTCGGCCTCGGAGCCCTCCAGCCGCACGACGAGCGCATCGGGCGCGATCTGCCGAACCTCGAAGAGCGTCGGATCGTTCGGATCACCGAGCAGACGGCGATACGCCGTCCCGTCGAACACGTCGACGACGTTGCTCGACAGCCGCCGGAGCACGATCGCGGTGAGATCGAGCCGATAGGGCACGGCGACGGGGACGAGCGCTTCACGGACGGAAGCGCTCACGCGTGTACCTCGCGACGTACGCACGTTACTGGCGGATCAACCTGCTCACCATGCTCGAGTACCGGGCAAACTTCCTCATGTGGGGCGCGTTCACCGTCATCTACCATGGCACGGCCGTCGTTGCGCTCTGGGTCACGCTGCGCAACTTCCCGTCGATCAACGGTTGGGACTTCCGCGAAACGGCGTTCATGTACGGCCTGTGGATGCTCGGGCACGGCCTCCACAACACGGTCTTCTTCACCGTCGGCAGCGTCCCGGAGTTCATCCGTGAAGGGCGCTTCGACCGCTTTCTGATCCGTCCGCTCGACCCGCTGTTCCAGGCGCTCACCGTGCCGCAGCAGATCTGGCCGGACGAGCTCATCCTGGCGATCATCTACTTCTGCGTGGTGACAGCATTTGCGGGCGTTCATGTCGACGCGCTGTTCATCTTCTACGTTCCGCTCGTCGCGATCGGCGGCGCGCTGATCGACTTCGGGATCAACCTCGCGATCGCAACCGCGTCGTTCTGGTTCATCCGCATCGACGCGCTGCGCTGGGTCGTGATGTCGCTCGAACAGGAGTTTTCGCGCTACCCGATCTCGATCTATCAGCGCGGCGTCCGCGTCGTGCTCGCGTTCGTGCTGCCGTTTGCCTTCATGAACTACTTCCCGGCGACGTTTCTGCTCCACAAGAGCGAGACAGGGCTCCATCTGAATCCGGCCGTCGGACTGCTCACCCCGCTCGTCGGGCTGTTCACCCTGGCGCTCGCCTATGCGTTCTGGCGGACGGGGATCGATCGTTATCAGGGCACCGGCAGCTGAACGTTCCGCGCTCGACCGGAATGGGTACGGAATTCGTACGATGAGCCGCGCCTTCACGAAGGAGCGCGACGACGTGCCGGAACCGGCGCCAGCGCTCCCGCAACGTCACAAGACGACGATCACGGAAGCCCCCCGTCGCAAGGGCGAGGTCAGCTTCGGTGCGACCGTTGTGGTCGAGGGAGCAGGCCCCGAGCCGCGCAGCTTCACGATCGTCGCGGAAGACGAGAGCGACCCCGTGCACGGCCGTATTGCAATCGACGCGCCGCTCGCTCAGGCCCTCCTTGGCAAGCGCGCCGGCCAGAACACCGTCTGGCGTCGCCCGGCCGGCGACCTGCGCTTGCACATCGTCTCCGTCACCGACCCGTAAGCGCCGCCCACTGGCTCAGCCGCGCCTCGGCAGCCGAACGCAGCTGTGACCATGTGGCGCGCTCGGCGGGCGTCGGCGCCGCGTCGGCACTCTCGATCGACGATTCGAGATCGCCGAGCGCGCTCGCGTACCAGCGCAGCGTCGTGAACGTCGTCGCCGGCGAGCCGACCGAGTTACGCGGATCGTTCACCGGCGGCGCGCCGGCGATCGCGTCGATGCGCGCGACGTTTTCGCCCGGCTGCTTGCGTGCCGCGTCGGCCTGCGCGATCGCCGCGTTCACGCGTTCGCCGAGGTTCTGTACCTCGTTCGCAAGAGCGTATTGCGAGACGAGATCGGCGGTGGTTGCGTGAACGCGCGGATCGGCGACGACAACGAGCGGCTTGCTGTACGTGTGCCCGTCGAGCGTCATGCGCACGGTGTAACGGCCCGGCGGAACGTACGGTCCCCCCGCGCGCCGGCGTCGGCCGAGGCCTCGCGCGGCTTGAAGATCCCACACGAAGCGGTGGAAACCGGGCTGCGCCGACGGCGGCTGCGGGGTCACGAGCCAATACGCCGGATAGTCGACCTTCTGCGGGTCGGCCGGCTCGACGCGGTCGTCGCTGCGCCAGCGGCGTACGACGCGTCCGCGCGCGTCGACGACGGCGAGCTCGAGCGGTCCGCGCGCGTCGGCGGGGATGGCATAGTCGAGATATGCGCCCGGCGACGGATTCTCGCCGACCGGCACTTCGGGCGGCGACGCTTCGGCCTCGTCGTTCCCGGGCCGCAGCCGTACCGCATCGCGCGGACGGAACAATCGCGCGCTGCCGGTACTGCTCGCGGCGAGCTCGCGCAGCGGCACAATATCGTCGAGGATCCAGAAGCCGCGACCGTGCGTCGCGATCGCGAGGTCGCCGTCGCGTACGCTGATGTCGCGCACGGAGACGACCGGCATGTTGAGCCGCAACGACTCCCAGCTGTTCCCGTCGTCCTCGGAGACGTAGACGCCGCTCTCCGTTCCCGCGTACAACAAGCCGCGCCGCACGGGATCCTCGCGTACCGCGTTCACGAAACTCCCGTCGGGGATTCCGTGAACCGCGAGGCGCCATGTGTGTCCGTAGTCGTGCGTAACGTAGATATAGGGCCGGTCGTCGTCGAGCCGATGGCGGTCGACCGCGACGTACGCGCTCGCCGCGTCGGCGTACGACGCGTCGATGATCCCGACTTTGCTCCACGCCGTGAGCTGCGGCGGCGTAACGTTTTCCCAGCGACGGCCGCCGTCGCGCGTGACGTACACGAGCCCGTCGTCGGTCCCGGCCCACAGCGTTTGCGCGCGCAGCGGTGACGGCGCGAGCGCGTACACGACGCCGCGACGCGGTGTCTCGGGCCGCGTGAGGTCTCGGGAGATCTGCTGCCAGCTCGCGCCGCCGTCACGTGAACGGAAGATCATCTGATGCGCGACGTACAGCGCGTGGTCGAGCGGTGAGAACACGAGCGGCAGCGTCCACGCCGGCCGCCACACGCCGGGCTTGCCGGTCGTCGGCGAGACCGAACGCGTCTGCGACGTGCGCAGATCTTCGCGGTCGACCGTCCCGCCGTAGACGATGTTGACGTCGTGCGGATCGGGCGCGATCATCCCGCTCTCGCCGCCCGCGCTGATCGGGCGCCAGTCGCGCGCCTGAATCCCGCGATGGTCGCTGCGTGAGACGATCATCCCCGCGCCGCTGTCCTGCTGCGCGCCGTAGAGGCGATACGGAAATCCGGTGTCCGTCGCGACGTGGTAGAACTGCCCCGTCGGCTGGTTGAACCACGAGCTCCACGTCTTGCCGCCGTCGACGCTGATCGTCGTGCCCTGATCGCTCGCCAGCGCCATGTGCGCGGGATCGAGCGGATCGATCCACATCTGGTGAAAGTCGTCGCCGTCCGGCGAGCCTTTGACCGCGGTGAACGTCGTGCCGCCGTTGGTCGACTCGTAGACCGCGGTGTCGGAGATGTAGACGTGATCGGCGTTCTTCGGGTCGACGGCGACATGGCAGAAATACCAGCCGCGCTGCCAAAGCCGCACGTCACCGTCGACGCGCTTCCAACTCGCGCCGGCGTCGTCGCTGCGATAGAGGCCGCCTTGCGTCGCGTCGACGATCGCGTAGACGCGGTCCGGGTTGCTCGGCGCGACGGCGAGCCCGATTTTGCCGAGCCCCGCGTCGGGGAAGCCGTTGCCGTGCAGCTGCGACCACGTCACACCGCCGTCGGTGGACTTCCACAAGCTCGTCCCGGGCCCGTTCGAGGGCGGATAGACCGTCCACGGTGGACGCTGCGTCTGCCACAGAGACGCGTAGATCGTGTGAAAGTCGGGCGCTGCGGCGATGTCGATCGCGCCGGTATGTGCATCGCGAAACAGCACACGCGTCCAGCTCGCGCCGCCGTCGGTCGAACGGTAGACGCCGCGCGTCTCGTTGGGCGCATACGCGTGGCCGAGCGCCGCGACGAGCAACGTCTCGGGGTCGTGCGGATCGACGAGGATCCGTCCGATCTGCCGCGAGTCGTCGAGTCCGATGTGCGTCCACGTCGTGCCGCCGTCGCCCGAGCGATACATCCCGTTGCCGTGCGTGATGTCCTCGCGCATGTCGGCCTCGCCGCTCCCGGCATAGACGGTGCGCGGATCGCTCGGCGCGAACGCGACCGCACCGATCGACGCGACCGGTAGCCCGTCGGTCACCGGCTTCCACGTGCGCCCGGCATCTTCGGTCTTCCAGACGCCGCCGCCGACCGCGCCGAACACGAACGTGCGACCCTCACCTGGGATCCCGCTCACATCGAGGCTGCGTCCACCGCGAAACGGCCCGATCGAACGCCAGTGCAGCATCCCCTCCAGGGACGGCGCCGGCGCGGCGACTGCGGCAAACGGGGCGAGAAAGCACACGACAAGCGCGAACGCGGCGAAACGACGGTTCATCCGCTGCTTGTACGCGGGAAGGGTCGACGCTTCCGTTTTGCAAACTGACCAAGCGAGGTGGCGACGGAACTCGGGGAGAGCCGGTCGGTACAGCTCGCAGACCAGATCGAGACTGCGATCTTGCGCGGGAAGATCCCGGTCGGCTCGCGGCTGGGAACGAAAGAGCAGCTTCGCCACGGCTTCGACTGCGCGTACGGAACGCTCAACGAAGCGCTTCGCATGCTGCAGCAGCGCGGCTACGTCGTCTCACGCAGCGGTCCCGGCGGCGGGTTGTTCGCAAGCGCGCCGGCGGTCTCCGATCGCATCGGACGGCTGCTGCTCGGCTTCAGCGACGAGGCGACGTTCGCCGACTGCGCCGCCGTGCGCCGCGCGCTCGGAAAACGCGTAATCGTCGAGGCCGCAGGCGCGCGCACCGAGCGTGACGTCGAAGACTTACGCGCGATCGTCGCAGCGATGGAGGCAGCGATCGACGACGACGAGGCGTACTCGATCGAGAACCGCCGCTTCCACCGTAAGCTCGCCGACTGCGTAAACAATCGCGTTCTCGCCAACCTCTACACCGCGCTCATGGAAGTGCGCGAGCTGCAGCGCGGTCTCCCCGACGGGACGGGGATCGGACGCGAACGTAATTGCGAGGTCCACCAAGAGGTCGCCGAAGCGATCGCCTCCGGCTCGCGCAGCCGCGCGACGCGTGCGGCCGAGCTCCACGAGCGCTCCTACCGCTCGGTCCACTCGACCGAGTCGATCGTCACGCCTAAGGGAAACGCACGATAAGCTGATGGTGCGCGTTCACCCCGAGGGTGCCGCGCTCGGTTCCGTGCGTCTGGCCGTCGCTGTGGTAGACGAGCAGCAATGCGTTCGCGTGGGTGAACGGAGCCGGAGCGTCGATCGTTGCCGTCGCCGCGCCTTGCGCGTCGGCCGTGAACGAGTTGCCACGTCCGCTTCCGTCGAGCGGCGTGAAGGTGACGCCGCTGGGCGCGAAGTGGTTCTCGAACATGCTGTAAACGCCGCTGGGCACCAGGTGCGCGAAGTGCAGCACGACGCGCTGATGTCCGTTCACCGCAGGCGTCATTTCCGCCGTTCCCGTCGCGCCGAACCACGCCGCCAGCGTGAACCCGAGATCCTTGCCCTGCGCATTGTGCGCCTCGAGCGTGCCTGCGTCGGAGGGCAACGCGTTACGCAGACCTGCCGCGTGCGCGATGTTCTGCGGCCCTACCGCCGCCGCAGCAGTGGATTCCGGAACGAAGACTTGCGGGTCGATCGGCTGTGCCTGATTCGTCTCCCGTGAGAAAAACGCGGCGTGCGTCTCGAACGTCTGGTTCGTTTGTGCTAGGGCAACGGTCGTTACCGCCGTGATCGAAAAAAGCGTCGCGAGCACGCGTAATCGCAGCATGGGCGTTCCTCCACGTTAGAGGACACCGGCCTCATCGAGTTTCGTTTCGCCCGGAAGCGGCGCGAAGAGCGAACCGGCTGCATCGGCTGCAGGCTCGACGCCGGCGGGGCGCAGCCAGCGGACGAACCAGTGCGCGATCGCGCGTAAGCGCAACACCCGGCTGCGCGGCTTCCCGGCCCGCGACATCTCGTGTCCCGTGTCGGTGAAGCGCACGAACTCGACGTTCGGCTTGCCCAAGCGGCGGAGCGCGGTGAAGAGCTGCTCGCCCTGGTCGATCGGACAGCGAAAGTCGCGCTCGCTGTGTTCGACGAGCAGCGGCGCATCGATGCGCGCCGCGGCGCGCATCGGCGACCCATCGAACAGCGCTTTCCCCGCATCGTCTTCGTACGACGTCTTGAGCTCGCGTTCGAGGAACCAGCCGATATCCGACGCGCCGATCTCGCTCACGAAGTCGTTCACCGCGCGCATCGAGACACCAGCCGCGAAACGATCGCTGTGGCCGAGGAGCCACGAGGTCATGAATCCCCCGTAGGAGCCGCCCGCGACGCCGACGCGCTTCATGTCGAACGTACCCTGCTGCAATGCGCCGTCGAGGATGCGCAACACGTCGGCGACGTCGAGGCCGCCCCAGTCGCCGAGGATCGCGTCGGCGTAGCGATGTCCGTACGACTGCGAGCCGCGCGGATTGCCGTACGCGACCGCGATGCCGGCGCTCGCGAGCACCTGGAACTCGAAGAAGAACGTGTAGCCGTAGGCACCGTGCGGTCCGCCGTGCACTTCGAGCACGAGCGGCGGCGTCTTCTCCCGCGACTGCGCGGGGAGCATCAGCCAGGCGTCGAGCGACGTCCGGTCGTCGGCGCGCGGGCGATAGCGCTTGGGCGCGACGACCTGCTTCTCGGCCAGCCACGCGTTGCTCTGCGTGAGCGTGCGCTCTGCGCCGTAGGGCTCGACGAGCGCGATCTCGTTCGGAACCGTCGGTGTCGAGTACGCGATCGCGAGCGCGCCGTTATTCGCGAGCGTGAACCCGAAGATCTGTCGTTCGCCGCCCGCAACGACGTGCGTCCCGGAACCGTCGCGCGCAAAGGCACGGATCGTCGTCGTCCCCTCGTCGCAGACTTGCGCGAGGATCTCGCGATCGTCGACGCTCCACACCGGCGGTGCCGATGCGCCGCTACGCAGATCCCCGGCAAGCGCGTCGCCGACGGTGCGTCCGAGACCCGCGGAGAGCGAGCGCGTCGCACCGCCGGCGGCCGGCATGACGAGCAGCTCGGTGTCGAAGCGGCCGCCGGCGTCGTCGCCATTGTGGTGGCCGAAAAACGCCAGCTCGCGGCCATCGCGTGAGTACGCAGGGAATGTCATCGGTCCGCTGCCGTCGGTCAGGCGCGTTATCGCTCCGCTCGTGACGTCGACGGTGCAGATGTCCGCGATCGCCGTTTGCGTCTCGGACGGTTCGATCCGCGCGGAAAAGGCGATACGCGCGCCGTCCGGCGACCAGCAGGGCGCGGCGACGTCGAAGTCGCCGTCGGTCAGACGGCGCGTCCAACCGCCGGCGAGATCGTACACGTACAGATGCCTGCGGGTCCCGTCGAGCAGTCCGTCCTGATCGCTTTTGAACGGGAGCATGCGAATATGGCGCGCACCGCTGCGCTCGTCGTGAAAGGCGCGCGCGAGCGCCGGATCGTGCGGCGCGGTTGCGACGAAGGTGAGCTGTCGCGCGTCGGGCGACCACGCGAGCGCGCTGATCCGCGCATACGGCTCCGCGAGTGGCTCGGCTTCACCGCCGTCGAGGCGCAGCAGCAACAAGCGCGTCTTGCCGTCGCGGTCGGCGACGTACGCCAGCGCCGAGCCGTCGGGCGCGACGCGGGGCAAACGATCGTTGGTGCCGCTCGTAAACGTCCGTTCCGCACCCTGTGCGTCGACGCGCCGGATCGCGCCCCGGATCTCGTCGGCCTGCGCGTCGAACCACGAGCGACGATAGTAGATTGCGGTTCCGTCGGGTACGATCTGGGGATCGGTGACGAGGACGAAACGGGCAAGGTCGCTCGGTACGAAAGGAGTGGCCATCGGCGTCGGGCATTATCGTCCCGTGATGCGCCTTCCCGCAGCACTCGTGCTGACCGCCGTTCTCGCCACGACTGCGACCGCGCGCGCCGACGAGGCCGACGTGGTGATCCAAGCCGGCCACGAGGGCCGGCCGGAAAGCTGCGCGCCGCTCCACGTCAAGGCGTGCAACCTCGGGACGAGCGGCGGCGGCGCGACAGAGCGCGAGTGGACGCCGATCGTCGCCAACGAGGCCGCGCGCGTTCTGCGCGAGGCCGGGCTCACCGTCATCCGGCGACCGGCGGACTATGCGGGTCACGATACGGCGCGTGCCGCGGTCTTCATCCATTTCGATGGGAACGAGGTCGCCTGCGGGAGCGGTGCGTCGATCGGTTTTCCGGACGACGACGGTTCGCGCACGTTTGCGACCAGCTGGCGACGCGTCTACGCGCGTTGGTTCCCCTATCGCTTCATGCCGGACAATTTCACGGAAAACGAGCATCAATATTACGGTTTTCGCAAGGTCGATGCGCCGGCGAAGATGCTCGTCGAACTCGGTGAGATGACCTGTCCGGAGCAGTTCACCTGGATGTCGCCGCGCTTGCGCGAGATCGGCGACCGTCTCGCGCAGTACGTGCGCAGCGCGCTCCCGCCGCTGCCGTGAGGCGCGCGGCCTTCCTAGGCGCCGCGCTCGCGGCGCTCGCGGTGCCGGCGCGTGCGAGCGCGCAGCCCGCCGTCGACGTTGACGACATCGTCGCGGCGATCCCAGGGACGGCCGGTGTTGTCGTGCGGACGATGGACGGCGGCCCCCCGGAGGTCGCGATTCACGCCAACGAGCGCTTCCCGTCGGCGTCGGTGATCAAAGTCGCGATCATGACGACCGTCTTTCGCGCCTACGACGCAGGCAGTGCGCACCCGTCGCAGCGCGTGCGTACGCGCGCGTCGGACCTGATCGGCGGCTCCGATGTCCTCGCCGGAAGCCCGGCGGGAAAAGCGTGGACCCTCGACGCGCTCGTCAAAGCGATGATCCACGTCAGCGACAACGCTGCGTCCAATACGCTGATCACCCATTTCGGGATGGACGAGATCAACGCGACGATGCGCCTGGCCGGGATGAGGAACTCGCGGCTGGGGCGTCACTTCGCCGACGTCGTCCCCGCCTGGCGGGTGAGCGAGAACATCGTCACCCCCGCCGACGTCGCGACGCTCTTGTTCGAGATCGAGCGGGGCGCGCGCGAAGCGATCCCGACGATCGCGACCCCGCAGAGCTGTCGCGCGATGATCAATGTCATGCTGGGCAACGACGACGGATCGAAGATCGTGCGCGGGCTTCCGAAGGGAACGCCCTGTGCCCACAAGACCGGTGAGATCACCGGGGTGCGCAACGACGCGGCGATCGTCGATCCGTTCGGTGACACGCCCTACATCCTCGTCGCGCTCACCAAGGAGCTCGAGGACCAGAGCGCCGGCAACGCCGGAATCGCGCGCATCGCACACCGTATCGACGGCGTGCTGCGCGCGTCCTCGAACAGCTAGCTAGTTCGTGTACTCGCCGCCGACGGTGGTTTCGTAGAGGAACCAAATCCGCCGTTCGGTCTCGTCGATGAAGTTCTCGAGCAGCGAGGCCGTCGCGACGTCACCGGCTTCGTCGACCAGGCTATGCGTCTCGCGCATGCGGGCGACGAGGTCCTTGTTATCTTCAACGAGTTGGCGCAACATCGCGTGCGGTTCGACGAACTCGCGGTCGTCGTTGTCGACACGGGTGATCCGTGCGACCTGACCGACGCTGCGCAGCGTCGACTGACCCAGCTTGCGCGACCGCTCCGCGAGGACGTCGACCATCGCGAAGATCTGCGTGGCCTGCTCGTCGAGCATCTCGTGGTACTCTTTGTAATGACTTCCCGAGACGTGCCAGTGATAGTTCTTCGTCTTCAGGAACAGCGCGATCGTATCGGCTGTGAGCGGCAGCAGCGCCTCGCCGATCTTCTTACGATCGTCCTCGGCGAGGTCAGATGGCGTCCCTAGGCGCGCCTGGAATTTCGAGACAGTCGTTGTGTCCATATGGCGTCAACACCCCGTTCAAGCGCTCGGTTTCGCAACGTATACCTTCGTATTATTGAGGTCGCCAACCGCTGCCGCGACCGCGACATCCTCGACGCCCAGACCGAGTGAGACGAAGGTCGAGACGCGGCCTTTGCGCGGGGCGGCCAAGCCGGCAAGAACTGCCCCCAGCGTGACGACCCCGTCCCAGCGTTCGCTGCCCTCGGCGGCGGCGAGAATGATGTCCCCCGCCTCTTTGTAGGCGGCGTCCAGATCGTCGACGACGAGCGCCGAGCTCGCCACGAGCGGCCCGGGAAGCTCGCGCCGGTCGGGGAGACACGCCCCCACGGCGTTGATGTGCGCGCCGTCCGCGACGACGTCTGCAGCGAACAACGGCGTGCGCGACCCGGTACAGGTCGAGATCACGTCCGCGCCGTGCACCGCCTCTTCCGGCTGCGCCGTGGCCTGCGCGTCGTGACCGTTCGCCCGTAGATCGGCTGCGAGTGCTTGCGCGTGCTCCGCGGTGCGCGACCAGATCGCGAACGACGTCGCCAATCCGGCTCGCATGAATGCGTTCGCGTGCGCGCGGCCTTGCACGCCGGCGCCGAGGATCGCGTGCCGCCCGCGCGCTCTGTGGGCGAGCGCCTGCGTCGCCGCGACCGAGACCGCCGCGGTGCGATCGCGTGTGATCGCCTCCGCTTCGATCCATGCCTGCGCGGCGCCGGTCTGCACGTCGAACAGGATGACGACGGCGCGGTGCGTCGGCAACGCGCGCGCCGCGTTGCGTGGCGCGAAGACAACCAGCTTTGCGCCGAGCGCCGGTCGCGGGACGTCCGTCCAGGCCGGCATCGCGCCGAACCACAGCTCTTCGCGTGTCCCGAGAACGGTGCGCACGGGACCGCCGCCTTCTCCACGCGCCGCAGCGGCGAGCGTCTGCGCCAGTAGCGCGACGAGGTCGAGGCGCGGCAACAGCGCTTCGACCTCCGCCTCGTCGAGCCGCAGCATCGCTGCGACCGTTAGGCCGCGTTCTCGATCGTCACCGACTCCATCACGTCACCCGGTCGAATGCCGTCGACGACGTTCTGTCCCTCGACGACGTGACCGAACACCGTGTACTGCCGGTTCAGGAACGGCGCGTCGTCCAGGCAGATGTAGAACTGGCTTCCGGCCGAGTTCGGGGACGCCGCGCGTGCCATCGCGACGGTTCCTTTGAGGTGCGGATGGTCGTTGAATTCGGCGTCGAGCGTGTAGCCGGGGCCGCCCGTGCCGTTTCCGTTCGGGTCGCCGCCTTGGATGACGAAGCCCGGCTCGACGCGGTGGAACGTCAGCCCGTCGTAGAACCCGCCGCGCGCGAGCTTGATGAACGCGGCAGCGTGCTGCGGCGCCTCGTCGGGATAGAAGCGGAACACGATATCGCCTTTGGCGGTGTGGATCCGCGCCTGCGCCGTCTTCGCCTCCTCGCTCAAGGAGGTGAGCTCTTGCCCTGTCGGTTTCGTGTTGGTCATCGCGCCGGTGCTTACGGCACCGGAGCAGCAGGGACCCGCGGGGCGCGGATTTCCCTTATCACACACCGCCGAGAAGAGTACGTTGGGAGCGTTTTTTGGGGTAAAGGGCGACGGGTTCGAAATGGATGTTCGACAGGAAGTTGCGCGCGCGACAGATGTGTCGCTGCGGCTGCGGGTACCGCCGGACACGCGGTACGGGGGGTTCGTTCGGGAACGGGTGATGGCGTTTGCCGCCGCGCACGGCGTCCCCAAAGGCGACGCGGCCGATTTCGTGGCCGCCCTCTCCGAAGCGCTGGCGAACGCGATCGAACATTCCCAGTCGAAAGACATCGAGGTGTCGTGCGCGCTCGTCGACGATGAATGCCTCGTTGCGACTGTTGTCGACCACGGCGTCGGCTTCGCGGCCGATCCGCACGGGAGACCGTCCCTTCCCGACCCGCTGGCCGAGCGCGGGCGCGGCCTGCCGCTGATGCGTCGGTTCACCGACGACGTCGCGGTCCGCAGCGTGCCGGGCAAGGGGACCGCAGTCGTGCTGAGCCGCCATCTGCGCGGTCGCAAGCTCTCAGGCGACTCCTCGCAGGCGATCGCGGGCTGACGCCGAGCCCGGCGGGAACCGCGCCCAAGCGTGCGGTACGCAGGCTCGATGCGCCGCACGTTTGCTTTTGCTACCGCGCTCCTTTTGGGTGCCCTCTCCCCGGTCGCCGCACAGGACGCCGCGCCGGCGCCGCCGCCGCTCGACCCCGCGATCCTTGCCGCTCTCGCGAAGATCGCCCCGGAGCGGCTCCAAGCCGACAACACCCGCTTGGTCGCGTTCGGAACGCGCTCGACGTTCTCCGAGAAGGCGCCGGTGGGACGCGGCGTCTTCGCGGCGCGCGCATGGCTGGTGTCGGAGTTCGGTCGTTACGCGCGCGCGAGCGGTGGGCGGATGACCGTCACGCTCGACAGCTATCTGCAACGAGCCGACCCCGCCAAACGAGTTCCGCGCGACGTCGAGATCTCGTCGGTGATCGCGACGATCAAAGGCGACGATCCGAGCGCGCCGGTGTTCGTGATGTCGAGCCACTACGACTCGCGCAATACGGACAATTATGACGGCGAGCATGACGCGCCCGGCGCCGACGACAACGGCTCCGCCGTCGCGGCGGTGCTCGAGACGGCGCGCGTGCTCGCGGCCGTCCCGCTTCACGCGACGGTGATCCTCGCGTGCTTCGACGCCGAAGAGCAAGGACTCTACGGGAGCGCACACTTCGCGCAAACGTTGAAAGATCGTCACGTCGACGTCGGCGGCGACCTCAACAACGACATCGTCGGCGCCTCGGTCGGTGACGATGGGGTCAAGCGCGATGACTACGTGCGGATTTTCTCCGAGGCGATTCCGGCCGGCGCGAACGTTGCGCGCGTCAACGCGATCGGCACCGAGAACGACTCGCCCTCGCGCGAGCTGGCGCGCTACGCGGCGTGGACCGGCGATGCCTATGCAACGGGGCTGCACGGGATGCTGGTTTTTCGCGCCGACCGCTTCCTGCGCGGCGGGGACCACGAGTCGTTCAACGCGGAGGGCTTCCCCGCGATCCGCTTCGTCGAGCCGCGCGAGAGCTTCGCGCACCAGCATCAGAACGTGCGCGTCGAGAACGGCGTGCAGTACGGCGACCTGCAGCGATACATGGACTTCGACTATCTCGCCAAGGTCACGCGCTACAACGTCGCAACGTTGGCGTCGCTCGCGATGGCGCCGGCCGCACCGCAGGTCGCAATCCTGACCAAGGAGCTGACGAACACGTCGACCCTGCAATGGAAGCCGGTGGCGCGCGCCGCGCGGTACGAAGTCGTGCGCCGGCTTTCAACCGAGCCGTCGTGGACGCACGTCGACGACGTCGGCAACGTCACCACCGTCACCGTGCCGTTTTCGAAGGACGACTGGCAGTTCGGCGTGCGTAGCGTCGATGCGCAAGGGCATCGCTCGGTCGCAGCCTTTCCGACGCCTCTGCGCTGAGCAACGAATCCGACACCCCGACGTGTTGATGGCAACGAAGGTACTGCTCACATGACACGTCGTTGGTTGCTCTCGCTGCTCGCCGGTGCGGCACTCGCGCTCGGCCCGAGCGTCGTCCGTGCGCAAACCGTGCCGTGGAACACGAGCGCGATCACCGGAACGGTCGTCTCCGCCAACGCCGCGAGCGTAACCGTTCGTGACGACCAGGGCTTTCTGCATCAAATCGCAGTTACCGGCCCGCGGCCGGCCTTGGCCAAAGGGATGAGGGTCCGCGCGACGGGTTCGAGCGACGGATTGGGACTGCAAGCTATGCGCATCGATACGGGCCCACTGGTTCCTGCGATTCCGTCCGGGCCGTCCGCAGTTCCGGTTTTTGTGCCCGCGGGTGCCCTTCCGCCGCCGCTTCACTGAGCGAGCTCGACGCGCCCGACCGCGAGGACGGCTACTCTAGGAGCGCGTCAATCGCGTTCGCGAGCGCGACATCGCGCTCCGTGACCGCCTTCGCGTCATGCGACCAGGTTCGGATCGTCACGCGATTCCAGGAGATCATGATGTCGGGATGGTGATTCTGACGACTCGCGACTTCGGCGACGCGGTTTACGAACGCGATCGCGCCGTCGAAGTCACGACCATCGAACGTCTTGACGATCACCTCGCCATCGCGGGTCCAGCCGTCAGGTACCTCGATGTTCATACGATCCCCCCTTCGCGCAGCTCGCGCAGCGACGTGTCGATGGCCTCGATCGTGAACGCGATGTCGTCGTCGCCGTGCGCGGTGGAAACGAACATGACCTCGTTGTGCGACGGAGGCAACAGGACGCCGCGCGCTCGCATGGCGTGATAGAACGCCGCATAGGCGTGCTGGTCGTCACGCTGCTGATCGTCGTACGATCGGGTCGGCGGTCCCGGGCGGAACTTGAAGTCGACGATCGACTCCATCTGAACGACGGCGTACGGCAAGTCGAGCGCACGCAGCGTCGCGCGAATCCCGTCGGCGAGCACGCTTGCGCGCCGCTCCATCTCGGTGAACAGCGTCGGATCGCCTTCAAGATGGTCGAGGACGCGCAGCCCCATCGCGACGGCGAACGGCATCCCCGCATGCGTGCCCCCGGTGAAGCACGGACCGTCGGGCGCAAGCACGGCCATCACATCGGCGCGGCCACCGAACGCGGCGAGCGGGAAGCCGCCGCCGATGATCTTTCCGACCGTGGTGAGATCAGGCCGCACGGCGCTGCGCGCTTGCGCGCCGCCGAGTCCTAGACGCAGCCACGTGATGATCTCATCGAAGATCAGGAGCGCGCCGGTGCGGTCCGCGCGTTCGCGCAGGCCCTCGAGAAAGCCAGATGCGGTTGGGACCAAGCCCATGTTCCCGCAGATCGGTTCGACGAGGATCGCCGCCAAGCGGTCGCCGCAGCGCTGGAGATGACGATCGACGTCGTCGAGGTCGTTGTAGCGAGCAACGGCGAGATCATCGACGACCGCGCGCGGGATCCCCGAGCGCGTCGCTTCCGGCGTCTCGGCCGACGCGCCGGCGTCCTGGAGCGCGAGATCGAAATGCCCGTGATAGTTCCCCGAGAATTTGAGGATCGCGTCGCGCCCGGTGAAGGCGCGCGCGACACGCACCGCGCTTTGCACCGCTTCGCTCCCGGTCGTGCTGAAGCGCAGCCGCTCCATCGACGGCAGGTGGCCGCGGATGCGCGCCGCGAGCGCGAGCTCGTCGGGCGTCGTCGATCCGTAGACGACGCCACGCGCGGCGAGCGTGCCGAGCCCGGTGAGAAACGGCGGCGTGTGGCCGAACAGCAACGGGCCGTATGCCATGACGTAGTCGACGTAACGACGACCGGTCGCGTCGTAGACGTACGGGCCGTCAGCGCGCACACAGACGAACGGCTCGCCGCCGACGCGCCGTCCGGCGCGCACCGGCGAGCTGGCACCTCCGGCCAGGATGTCGTCCAAGCGAACGTCAACGGGGATCACGATATCAACCTTTCAGCGGGGGAGAAATGACCGTATTCGCTCCGCGGGCGCATCGACTCTTTAGGAGCCTGGCATCCCGGTGAAGGTCAAACGAATCGTTGCCGACGTCGCAACGGCGGATGTCGCGCTCGCCGAGCGGTTCTATCACGACGTCCTCGGCTTGGATCTCCTGATGGACCACGGCTGGATCGCAACATACGGCTCCGACGAGCAGATGACGATTCAGATCAGCTTCGCGTCACAAGGCGGCTCGGACACGCCGACACCTGATCTCTCGATCGAAGTCGACGACGTCGACGAAGCGCTCGACGCGATGAAAGCAGCCGGTTTCCCGATCGAATACGGACCGGCGGATGAGCCGTGGGGGGTGCGGCGATTTTATGTGCGCGACCCGTTTGGCAAGCTGGTGAACATTCTCGCGCATCGATAAAAAAGCTCGCTTTCCCAACGGCTAGTCGGGCTCTCGCTGACGAAAACAGAGAAGATTCGGAGAAAAACGACTCTGTCAGGGAGGACAGCTTCTTTCGATTCGGAGGCTTCCTTGAAGAGATCACTCCTCGGATCCGCCGGCGTCGCTACGCTTCTTATCCTGGGGTTCGCACTCGGACTGCGCGTCGCCGCACAAAGCCCCGGTCCCGCCGCCACGGACTTCGCCAACGCCGCGAGCGACACGACGAACTGGATCCTTCCGGCACACGACTACAGCGCCAATCGCTATCTCGCGAAATCCCAAATCACGCACGCGAACGTCTCGACGCTCAAGCGTGCGTGGGTCTTCCACATCGCTGACGACAACAGCCCGATCGAGACGGCACCGATTGTCTACAACGGGATGGTGTACGTCACATCGGGTCACAGCCACGTCTACGCCCTGGACGCGAAAACCGGAGCGCAGAAGTGGCGGTACGCGCCGAATCCGCACGTGATTGCATTTGCGGCGAACCGTGGTGTCGCGCTCGCCGACGGACGCGTGTACGTGGGGACGCTCGACGGACATGTGGTCGCGCTCGACGCGCAGACGGGGAAGACCGTGTGGAGCGTCGTCGGCGTGCATGACCCGACGAACACCTTCTACTCGATGGCGCCAGTCCCGTACAAGAACATGCTGCTCCTGGGCGCCTCGAACGGAGACTGGGGCGGGCTCGGCTACATCAGCGCATTCGATCGCGAGACGGGCAAGCGGATGTGGGATTGGCAGACGATTCCGGGGCCGGGCGAGCCAGGCCACAACACCTGGAGCGGGGACTCCTGGAAGCGCGGCGGCGGCACGATCTGGAGCGGTATCGCGATCGATCCCGCAACGGACACCCTGTACGCGGACCTCGGCAATCCGCAGCCACTCTTTCTCGGGACCATCCGCAAGGGCGCAAACCTCTACACCGACTCCATGGTCGCACTCGACCTCAGCGGCGCGAAGCCGAAGATGAAGTGGTACCACCAATTCATCCCGCACGACACGCACGACTGGGACCCCGCGATGCCGCCGGTTCTCTTCACCGGAACCGTGAACGGCACGAGCCGTCATCTGGTCGCAGCCGGCGACAAGGCAGGGAATGTGTGGATCCTCGATGCGACCAACGGGAACTTGGTCCACAAAGCCGTCGTCAGCACACAGAAGAACATCAACGCCGAGCCGACCCGTGCGGGGACCTTGTCGTGTCCGAATACGAACGGCGGCGTCGAGTTCAACGGCGGCAGCTATATGCCCGAGACGAACACGTTCTATGTCCCGAGTATCGACGAGTGCGGGATCTACAAGACGACCGGGCACGCGACGTACATCGCGGGTTTGTTCTATCTCGCCGGTCAGTTCCCGAAGCTGGTCGGGCCGAACACCGGCTGGATGAGCGCGATCGACGTCAACACCGGGAAGTTCGCGTGGCGTAAGCATCTCTCGCTTCCCGGTGTGGGCGGCGCGCTCTCGACCAGCCCGGGAATCGTGTTCTCCGGCGAACTGAACGGAAACTTCGACGCCTTCGATGCGAAGACGGGGTCGGTGCTCTGGCACTATCCCACCGGCTCCTCAATTATCGCGCCTCCAACATCGTACGAGCTGGACGGCAAACAATACATCGTCGTCGGATCGGGGCAACCGGGCAATCAATTGGTGCCCGAACTTCCGAAAACCAACGCCGGATCGATGATTACCGCGTTCTCGTTGGGATCACCGTGATGATGCGCGCAAAGAGCCTCGCCCTCGCGGCAATTGTAGTCCTCGCGTGCAGCGGCGTCTCGACACCGAGCAGCGTCGGTGACGACCGCCAACTCGCGCTCCACGCGCTCGCCAACGTGCGCGCGGCAGTCGCTGAGATCGTCCAGATCGAAGACGGCTACGCGACCGGACATCAGGCGTACTTGCGCGCCGCGCACCGCACGCTCAACGCGATCGTCGGCCGCGGTGATCGCGAATACGACAAGGCGGCGGGCGATCCGGGTGACGGGATCGGCGCGGTCGGGTACGTCGACCGTCTCCTCGACCGACGCGAAACGTCGCGCTGGACGACGACGATCGAGGGCGCCAAAGCGAACCTCCTCGCCGCCGCGCAGAACGTCCACGACGCGCTGCACGAGAAAGAGATGGAGAACTACCAGGGAGACCTCACGTTGGCGCTCTCGAACCTGAGCCTCGCAGTCGGTCGTCCCGATCGCGAAGGCGTGTTGGGCGGGATCGCGGGAGCGCTCGGGACGACGTCGCTCGGTGTCCCCGCGCACGTCGCGCAAGTCTCCGGTTGCGCGAGCGCCGGCCGGGCTCCGTCGTACGGTGTGGCCGACGGACGTCTCGTCTACGTCGCGCTCCCGCTCAAGGCCGGAGCGACGGCAGTACCCGACAACTTGAGCGTCAGCCGTGTCGTCGTCGATCACGGCACCATCGTCTTGTATACGCCCGTGATTGCGCCGGCGCGTGCATGCGCACCGGTCGCTCGGACGAGCCTTCGGCAGCAGACGCGCGCAGTCGTCGTGGCCGCAGCGAGCAGCGCGAACCCGCCGTACACGACGGCGCAGGCACGCGCCGGCGCGAAGGTCTACCAGGCGTCGTGCGTGCAGTGCCACGGAGCAAATCTCCAGGGCACCGCCGCACCGGCCGTCGCCGGGAAGGCGTTCGTTACGGCGGCAAAGGGCAACAAGTGGACGCTCGAAGACGTGCGTACGCTCGTTGTCCAGAACATGCCGGCGAACAATCCCGGCTCGCTGTCGCCAACGCAGTACGCCCAGGTGATGGCATTCCTGCTCGCTGCGAACTGCTATCCGCCCGGGAGCAAACCGTTCCCGCAAAACGACGATCCGTCGTTCGCGAAGATCCCGATCCAACCGCTTCCCGGAGCGCACCCGACGAATTCGCAGCTGGGGACGTGCACCGTCAAGTGAGGACCTGCAACGCTTAGGTTGCGACCGGCGTGAGCGGACACGTCGATAGCAACAAACCGCAGTGCCGCAAAAGTCGGCAACGGGAATTTCATGGTTATCTCGCGCGCGCGAAGGCCTATTTAGCGCAGAGTGTGCCGCGCGCGTTTTCGCGTGACGAATGCGCGGCAAGAGAACGCTATGAAACACGCTAGCATTATGGCTACGGGGGCGTTCATTGCGACCCTCGGTCTCGGCACGGTGGCTCTCGCCCAAGAGACCCCCGTGCAGCAAGTCCGCCAGAATACCACTGCGACCGCTACGAACGACGTCACCTTCTCGACCCTGACGTCGGCGCTCGCCACCGTTCCGCAAAGCGCGCAACGACTCAACCGGATGACGGCGATCGCACAAACCGTGATCGGGCTGATCCCCGTATCGAGCGAAAGCCTCACGCCGATGCAGCGACTGCATCTCGCCCGATCGATCCGTTCCGGCGCGCAGGCACAGCTTCAGGACGCGATGAGCAGGGCGACGGTCGCGACCCTCGATCGTCCCAACGGCGTCTCGGAAGACCAGGTGACCGTCGCCGCGTACGTCGAGGAACAGGGGATCGATCCCAAGAGCGTCATCGGCGTGACGTTCCGAACCCCGCCCGATGACCGCGCAAATCCGAATGTGACGATCTACTACCGGCAGGGAGGCCTGGAGACGCAGTAACGGCGCCTGCCCGCCCGGGTTTCCAATCAGCGAATGAGCGGCAAGAGTCTGCTATGACACAGGCAAGGATCGTCGGTACGGCGCTCTTCGTCGCCACCCTCGGACTCGGGACCCCTGCCCTGGCGCAGCAGTCCCCCGCGCAGCAGGTTCGGCAGAACTCGAACGCGACCGCAACGACCGACATAACATACTCGACGTTGAACTCCGCGGTCTCGACCATCCCGCAAAGCGCCCACCGCCTCGCGGGCATGGCTGCGATCGCGCAGAGCGTCATCTCGCTGGTCCCCGTCCCCAGCAGCAGCCTCACACCGTCGCTGAGACAGCATATTGCACAGTCGATCCGTTCGGGCGCGCACGCACGGCTCGAGGATGCGATGAACAAGGCGACGGTGGCGACGCTCGATCGCCCCAACGGCGTCTCCGAAGATCAGGTAACCGTCGCTGAGTACGTCCAGCATCAGGGAATCGATCCGAAGGACGTCATCGGCGTGACGTTCCGAACACCGCCGGATGATAAGGCAAATCCGAATGTGACGATCTTCTACCGTCAGGTCGTTCAGGCGCGTCGTTAGCGGCTGCGCACGATCATCAGCCCGATCAACACCAGCAACACGACGATACCCAAGCCGGCGGCGGCCGGCGAGACCACGAATCCCAGGACGATCATCGTGAGCGCGAGCCCGATCCCGAACGGGATCGGGGAGCTGGCGATGATCGTCGTGACGTGCTCGCCGACGGCGTCGCGCATTGTCGCGTCCGGTTTGTCGCCCCACAGATTCGCGTCGCGTTCGGCGAAGAACATGTAGAGTGCGACGATCGTGAGTGCGGCCGCCATGAACCCGAGCAGGGTCGCGCCGGCCGGCTCCCGCGAGAGGAGCCAATACACGATTGCGATCGTGATCGAGAAGATCGCCGACGAGATGAACAGCCCGCGCGAGACCGTCACGACTCGCTCGCCATCTCAGGATGGTTACGGTCCCACACCGGACGCGATGAGTGAATCGGTGGGAGGGCGTGGAAGTTGTGCTCGGGCGGGGGTGACGAGGTCGCCCACTCGAGCGTCTGCGCGTCCCACGGGTTGTCTCCGGCCGGCTGGCGTTCGCGCGCAGAGACGATCAGGTCGACGACGAAGACCAGCATCCCGAGCGCCATGAGATACGCGCCGACCGTCGCAACGAGGTTGAGGGCGGGGACGTCGCCGACGTTGGGATACGTGTAGATGCGGCGCGGCAAGCCCATCACGCCCATCAGGAACATCGGGAAGAACGTCGCGTTGAATCCGACGAACGTGAGCCAGAAGAACCACTTGCCGAGATCCTCGCGCAGCTTCCAGCCATAGACCTTCGGCCACCAATAGAAGATCGCCGCGAACAGCGCGAACATGCTGCCGCCGCCGATCGTGTAGTGGAAGTGCGCGACGACGAAGTACGAGTCTTGCGCCTGAAAGTCGACCGGCGGTGAGGCGACCATCACGCCGGTCACCCCGCCGACGAGAAAATTGACGAGGAACCCGACCGCGAAGAGCATCGCGGTTGTGTAGCGAATCGACCCGCCCCACATCGTACAGATCCAGTTGAAGAACTTGATCCCGGTCGGGACTGCGATCAGGAACGACACGAAGCTGAAGAACGGGTTGTTGACCGCACCCGTGGTGAACATGTGGTGCGCCCACACGCCCATCGAGAGCCCCGCGATGGCGAACGCCGCTAAGACCATCCCCGTGTAGCCGAACATCGGACGCGAGGAGAACGTCGCGATGACCTCGCTGATCACGCCGAAGTAGGGCAGGATCAGCACGTAGACTTCCGGGTGCCCGAAGAACCAGAACAGGTGCTGGTACAGGATCGGGCTTCCGCCGTACGTGGGATCAAACGCGTGCCCGCCCCAATGACGGTCGATGAAGAGCAGCAAGAGCGCCGCCGTCAACGAGGGGAACGCCATGAAGATGAGCAGCGACGTCGCGATCATCTCCCAGGTGAAGATCGGGAGTCGCCACATCGTCATCCCCGGCGCGCGGTAGACGAATGCCGTCGTCGTGAAGTTGACCGCGGTGAGGATCGTCGCGACCGAGACCATCGCGATCCCGACGATCCAGAAGTCCTGACCGAGTCCCGTCGAGATCGCGATCTCCGAGAGCGGCGCATACGACGTCCACCCGTTCCCCGCCGCGCCTTCGTTGGTCATCACCCCCGCGAAAACGACCAACCCGCCGAATAAGAACATCCAATACGAGGTCGCGTTGAGCCGCGGAAACGCCATGTCGGGGGCGCCGATCTGCAGCGGGATCAAGAAGTTTGCCAGACCGAGTGCGAACGGCGCGATGACCAGGAAGATCATCGCGGTTCCGTGCAGCGTGAACACTTGGTTGTACGATTGCGCGTCGAGCACGGTATTGCCGGGCCGTGCGAGCTGCGCGCGGATCATCATCGCCAGGATGCCGGCCGCCAGGAAGTAGAGCAGCGTCGTTGCCATGTACAGCACGCCGATCCGCTTGTGATCGGTCGTGGTGAGCCACGCGAGCAGATCGTGGCGCTCCGGCGCGGTGACGCGCTCGCCGCTCAGCGCGGTCTCTGTAGCCATCGCTGGAACTCCGTCGGCTCGACGACGCGTACGGTGAACGTCATCAGGGCATGGTCGAATCCGCAAAACTCGCCGCAGCGACCGATGAACGTTCCGGTCTTGGTCGGCGTGAAATCGAACGCCGTCACGCGGCCCGGAACGGCGTCACGCTTGAAGAGCATGTCGGGAACCCAGAACGAGTGGACGACGTCGGATGAGGTCACTTGCATCGCAACCGTCTCGCCCCGCGGAAGGACGAGCTCGGGCGGATCGTTCGATGTCCCGTTGATCGTCGGACCGCCCCGATAGTTGAACGTCCAGCCCCAGCGAAAGCCGTTGATCGCGATCTGCACCGGCGGATTCGGCTGCAGCGCTTCGACGCTCTTCTCGGTGTCGAACGTCACGACGAACAAGCCGATGACGAGCACGAGCGGGAGGACGGTCCACGTGATCTCCAGCGGCGTGTTGGTGGCTTTCTGCGAGCGCGGACGTTCGTTGCCGCGACGGCGCCGAAAGCGAATCGCCGCGTACGCGATGAGTCCCCACACCAAGAGCATGACGCCGAGGGCTGCATAGCCGTAGACTCGCCAGTCATCGGCAAGCGCAGCAGCCTGTGCCGTGCCGATCGCAGGCCAGCTCTGAGCGTGCACGCTGCATCGATACCCGGTTTGTGCGTCGCCCTATCGGGTAGTGTGACAGCATGCGATCGTCGGTCGCAATCCGGGCGCATCCGCTGGTGCTCGGGACGGTGATTTTCTTAGCATCCGAGTCGATGCTCTTCGCCGGTTTGCTTGCGGCGTATTACTATTTGCGCGGCTCGAGTGCACCGTGGCCGCCGACCGGTACCGAGCTCGACGGGTCCGGGATGGCCGTCGGGACGTTGCTGTTGGGACTGGGGAGCGTGACGATGGGCGTCGCGCAAGGCGCGGCGATGCGCGGCGGCCGCCTCACGGCGCGCGCGATGCTTGCACTGACGATCCTCTTCGCGCTAGGGTTTTTGTATCTGGAATTGAGCGACTGGAACGGCGCCAACTTCTGGATCAACAGCAGCGCCTACGGAACGATCTATTACGCGCTGACCGGGACGCATTTCGCGCATGTGTGCGCCGGGGTGATCTTGCTGGCGGCGGTTGCGATCTTCTTACGCGCGCCCGCGTTCACACGCGAGCACCATGCCGGCGTCGAAGCGGTCGCCTACTACTGGCACTTCGTCTTCGTCATCTGGCTCGCGTTGTACGCGACGATCTTCTTGGTGCGATGAGGACGACGCTGTTCCTCGCGCTCACAATTGCAGGCGCGCTCGGCGCTACCGTCGCGGCGAGCGTCGGGGCGACGCCCGCACTTCTCGGCAGTCTGCTCGTCGTCGCGCTCTTCGGGCTCGCCGGCGCCGCGGCGAGCGCCGCGATCGATTTGGGCGCGTCCGATGAGTTGCGCGAGCCGCGTGAGCCGCGCGGCCCGACGAACCCGCCGCTCGACGAGGACCTTCGTCTTACGCGCCGTGCGTTCGGACGTCTCTGGTACGCCGCGTTGGGCGCGTTCGTGGTCCTCGGGGTCGTCCCGCTCGTCTCGCTCGCGCGCAAGCCGGGCCGCACCGTACGCACCGGTTGGAAGCCCGGCATTCGTCTCGTCAACGAGGAGAACGTCCCGATCCACCTCGATCATCTCGAGGTCGGCGGCATCGATACGGCGTTCCCGCAGAACGGTGTCGAGATCCCGGATGCGCCGGTTGCACTGATCCGTCTACCGTCCGGTTTCGCACGGCCGCTGCCGGGACGCGAAACCTGGATGCCCAGCGGCTACGTTGCGTACTCGAAGATCTGCACGCACGCGGGCTGTCCGGTCGCGCTCTTCCGGCGCGAGACCAATCAGCTGTACTGTCCGTGCCATCAGTCGATGTTCGACGTGTTACAGGGCGCGAAGAACATCGCCGGACCGGCGCCGCGTCCGCTCCCACAGCTCGGTCTCGACGTCGACCGTGACGGCTATCTGATCGCGCGCGGCGATTTCGTCGACCCCGTCGGCCCGGACGACTGGGGACGTCGGCTACGATGATCACGTCGCGCTTCGTGCGCTGGCTCGACGAGCGACTGGGCTCGAACGCGCTCGTTCATTATCTGCTCAAGAAGATCTATCCCGACCACTGGTCGTTCTACTTGGGCGAGTTCGCGCTGTACTGCTTTCTCGTGCTGGTCGGGACGGGCGTGTGGCTGACCTTCGCGTTCGACGACTCCGTGCAAGGCGCGTACCCCTCGGTGCTGCAGCTTGCCGACCGCGCGCATCCGATCGGCTACATCATTCGCCAGACGCACCACTGGGCCGCGGTCACGTTCGTCGCCGCGATCTTGGTGCACATGGGACGCATCTTCTTCACCGGCGCGTTTCGCAAGCCGCGCGAGCTCAACTGGATGATCGGGCTGACGATGCTGTTGCTCGCGTCGTTCACGGGCTTCACCGGCTACTCGCTCCCGAACGACGATCTCTCCGGGACGGGGCTGCGCATCGCCGTTTCCGTCGCGCTCTCGGTTCCGTTGTTCGGACAGTGGATGTCGTCCGTCTTCAACGGCGGTGATTACTATCCAGGACCGCTGCTGCTCTCGCACCTGTACACGTGGCACGTCTATTACTTGCCGGTGATCATCGGTGCGCTGATCTCCGTGCATCTCGCGATACTCGTCTACCAGAAGCACACGCAGTTCGAGCGCGATCCGCGCCACGTCGTCGGCCGCCGGTTCTGGCCCGACTATGCCCTGCGCACGATCGCCGTGCTCGGGGCGACGACCGGTCTGCTCGTCCTCATGGCGTCGCTCGTCGAGATCAACCCGGTCGAGGACTACGGACCGTACCATCCCTGGATCGTCACCAACCCGGCCGTCCCCGACTGGTACGCTGCGTTTCTCGAAGGCGCGCTGCGGCTGGGGCCGTCGACCGAGATCCTGATCTTTGGTCATCCGATCCCGCCGGTGTTCTGGCCGGGGATGGTGCTGCCGCTCGTCGCGTTCGGCATCCTCTTCTTCTGGCCGTTCATCGAACCGCTGATCACCAAGGACACCGCCTATCACGACGTGCTCGATCTTCCCACGCAGGTCCCGCTGCGGGTTGGTGTCGGCACCGCGTTCATCTTCGAGGGGATCCTCTTGACGCTCGCCGCCGCTGACGACCAAACCGCGGCGGCGCTGCACATCAACCTCGACGTCCTCGTCTGGGTGTATCGCGTCTTACTGCTCGTCGGACCGTTCGTCGCGGGAACCATCGCCGCAGTCACCGCGCGCGAGATCCGCGAGCGGATCCGCGAGAGCGTCGTCTACCCGCAGTACGCGACGACGCTGGTCCGCAACGAGGACGGCGGCTACGAGGAAGAGGAGCCGCAGCCCGCATGACGCCGGTCGTGCTCGTCGCGCTGAGCGCCGCGTTGTATGCATGGGGGCTGCAACGCGTCCGTCGCGCGCGGCGCTCCTTCCCGCCGCTCGCGATCGTTGCGTTTGCACTCGGGCTGCTCGTCGTGCTCGGGGTGCTGGCCGGTCCGATCGACGCGCTCGCCGACAGCTCGCTGTCATGGCACATGGTCCAGCATCTCACGCTGATCTCCGTCGCGGCGCCGCTTCTCTTGCTCGGCGCGCCGCTACGGCTCGCCCTCGCCGCGCTTCCGCCGCGTGCCGCGACAACGCTAGCTCGCGCGCTCAACAGCACGCCGATGCGCGTCGTCGATCATCCAGCGTTCGGCTATCTGCTGCTCACCGCGGTCCTCTACGGAACGCACTTCTCGCCGCTCTACGAACGCGCACTCGAGAACGAGAACGTGCACGCGCTCGAGCACCTGCTCTACGTCGCGACGGCGCTCATCTACTGGTCGCCGATCTTGGCCGTCGCGCCGGCACCGCACGCGCCGCCGCATCCCGTGCGCATTCTCTCGCTCTTCTTGAGTCTGCCGATGAGCGCGTTCCTCGGCTTCGCGTTCTACGTCACGAATCGCGTGCTCTACCCGCACTACGCAAGGCACCCCGACGCGCTCGCCGACCAGATGAACGCAGGCGCGGTGATGTGGCTGGCGGCGGGGACACCGGTCATCATCGTGCTGCTGTGGTGTGTCGCGGACTGGGGGGCGCGTGAACGCCGGCTCGGCGCGGCCTACGACGCGCAGACGACGGAGCGCTGAGCGTGCACGCATTCGCGCTCGCGCTCACGCTGGTGCTCGGCGCGATCCCAGCGGAAGAGCCCAACCCGCCCCCGTCGTACGGCAAGCAACTCTACATCACGTCTTGCGCGACCTGCCACGGGTCGAATTTCAACGGCACCGCGAAGGGCCCACCGCTGCGCGGCGTCGGGATGGCTGCAGTCGACTTCTACCTCGTCACCGGCCGCATGCCGGCCGCCGTCCCGTGGCTCGAAGTCGGCCATCGCGGACAGCAGCTCCCCTCGGGCGACATCCGCGCGATCGAGGCGTATCTAGCGCCGGTCGCCGGTGACCCGCAAATCCCGATCGTTACCACCGGCGGGAACCGCGAACGCGGCCGACAGCTCTACGCCCTCAACTGCGAGCACTGCCATGGCGTGCAGGGCAACGGCGGTGCATTCGGCGGGCTCGAGTTCATCCCGAGCCTGCATTTGGCGTCGATCACGCAAGTCGCCGAGGCGATTCGCATCGGTCCCGGCGACATGCCACGCTTCGGCGATCATCAGATCACGCAAACTGACCTCAACGACATCGCCACGCACGTGAACGCGTTGCAAACGAATCTCGATGCGCCCGAGCCGCCGCCGTTCCGCACGAGCGGCCCGGTCCCCGAAGGCGCGATTGGCTGGCTCGGGATCGTGTTGCTGCTGATCTTCGTGTTCAGTTACTGGCGAAGCGAAGCGCCGCCGGTCGAGCGCGAAGAAGCGACACGCCCCGAAGAGCCCGCGCGGTAGCGCTAAATTGAGACGAGCGAGGTCCCTGGCGTAGCGTGAATCGCTTCGCGCGCGCCTTCCAGAAACGGGACGTCCTTCGCCAGCAATAGCGAGGCTGAACGGACGCGCTGATCTTCGGGATCGAGCGCAGGCGGCGCTTCGCCGCGGTCGCGCAGCGCGATCGCCGCGTCAAGCAGCCGTCGCCGAGCGGCGATGATCCCCGCGTCGCTCGTGCCGAGGCGCTCGCGTTCGCGGTTCTGAATGCGACCCATCGACTCTTGGAGCGCCATGTCTTGCTGCGCGATACCCTTCACGCCGCTGAACGTGAGCTTCGCCTTCTGCGCGGCACGATCGATCAGGTAGTCGTTGCTGCGGTTTGCGACGGGCTTGTAGGTCCCCGGGATGTTGACGGAGTGGATCCCGCTCCCGTGTTCCATGCTCTCGCGCAGCTCGGGGCTGATCGGATTCGCGGGGTGATAATAGAAGCTGTACACCCACACGTTCTCGTCGTCGATCGGGACGAACGAGTGTCCACCGGTCGGATTGTTGCCGTACGGCGGCACCATCTGATGGAACGGCATGATGAACGGCGTGATGCGCCAGTAGTACTGCGTCTCGTTCGCGTTGCGGCGCGCGCCGACCGCGACGCCGAACGGCGCCTCGGCGACCTCGAAGCGCGGGCGCGTATCGGCCTTGATGTACTTGGGGCCTTCGGCGTCCTGATGGAGCCGATCGTGATCGAGCTCGTACCGGTGCAACACGCCGACGTGGCTCGAGTCGATCGCGCCTTCGAGCGCCTGCAGCCAATTCGACTCTTGGAGGCGCTTCGTCAGGAAGACGTGCGACGGCGGCGCGACGATCCAGTCGAGCGCGGGGAGCGGCGGACGCAGTTCGGGCGTACCCATGTACGCCCAAATCATCCCGCCGATCTCTTCGCACGGATATGACGTAACGCGAACCTTGTTCTTGAAGCTCGACTCTTCGGGCTCCGACGGCATGTCAACGCAGCGACCCTCGACGTCGAACTTCCAGCCGTGGTACGAGCAGCGCACACCGCACTCTTCGTTGCGCCCGAAGAACAGCGAGACGCCGCGATGCGGACAGAACTCGTCGATCAGACCGATGCGTCCGTCCGTGTCGCGGAACGCCAGCAGATCCTCACCCATGATGCGCACGCGCACCTGAGGGCCGTCCCGTTCGACGAGCTCCTCACTCAGCAAGACGGGGATCCAGTAGCGGCGCAACATCGTCCCCATCGGCGTGCCGGGTCCGACGCGTACCAAGGTTTCTTGCTGCTCGTGGGTCAACGCCATAATGAACACGTTCATGGAGGTCCACGATGTCGCCTGCGACGCTCTTCCGCCGCACCTCACGCGCCCTCGTCTGCGCGGCCCTCGCCGCCTCGCTCGTCGCGCCGGTCGGTGCGGAGTCGCCGCTTACGAAACTCCGTGTCGCAACGCCGGGCGGTGACGCCAATGCCGGGGCGTGGTACGCGCAAGATCAAGGATTTTTCCGTAAGGTGGGACTCGACGCGGACGTGCAGATCATGCGCGGCAGCGGCGCCGGGATCACGGCAGCTGTGGTCGGTGGCGGCGCCGATATCGGCGAAGCCGACTTGATCGCGATCGCGGCGGCACGCCAGCACGGAATCCCGGTCGTCATCCTCGCACCGTCCGGAATGTATAACGGACAGGCGCCGACGACGCAGCTCATCGTGCAGCGCGGCGGCTCGATCAAGAGCGCGAAGGATCTCGACGGCAAGACGGTCGCGGTTCTCTCACTCGAAGGTCCGTCAAAAGTCGGAACTGCGGAGTGGATCGACCACAACGGCGGATCGTCGGCGAACGTGCATTTCATCGAGATGCCGGCCCCCCAGATGGGGGAGGCCGTCGCTCGCGGGACGATCGCTGCGGCAACGGTGCCTGAACCGATGCTCACCCTCGCGCGGGAAAAGACGCAAGTGCTCGGTGACGTCTACACCGCCATCGCGCCGCGCTTCCAGCTTGCCGCATGGTTTGCGACCGAGGATTGGGTCAAAAAGAATCCGGCTGCCGCGAAGGCGTTCGCTGAGGGCATCCACGAGGCAGCGGTGTGGGCCAACAATCGCGCCAACCACACGCGTTCCGCCGAGATCCTCGCCAAGCACACGAAGATCGATCCGACGCTCCTCCCGCGCATGACGCGCGCGACGTACGGTGAGAGCTTCGACACCTCGCTCGCGCAGCCGCTGCTCGACGCCGGCACGAAGTACCACTCACTCCAAAAGCCACAGCCTGCCCGCGAGTTGATGCAGTCCTAGAACTGCTGGGTGAAAAAGAGCTCGACGGTGCGCGGATTGCGGCTCACCGGCGGGAAGAAATAGAGCGTGTTGGGCACCTGTCCCGGCGCAAAGGCGAAGTATCCGCCGTCGTATACCGTCCCGTAAGGACGGCACGCGGCGGGTAGCGTGTTGTCGTTCGGCCGTCCGTAGCACGTGTTGACGGACGGATAGACGTTGTTCTTCTGATTGTCGAAGATGTTGGTGCCCCGCACGCCGATTCGGGTGACGTGATTGTCGTGCTTCGCGACCGCGTACGAAACGGTCATGTTTGCGAACCAGTATCCCGGCGAGGTATGCACCTTGGGATCGGGAGCGAACGCGGTCCCGGTCCCTTGCACGTTGTAGTACGCGCAGCACTGCCACAGCACGAAGGGCAACACCTGAACACGGCCACGGTTGTAGCTCGTGGTGAACGAGACGGAGATCGGCGGCTGGTCGGGGACCCGGTACGTCTGCTGGCCGATGACGTAGGTGTTGCGGTTGGTCGGGCTGATCGCAGCCGCGTTGAGGACCGACGACGTCGAAAAGTACGACTGGTACGTCGCGGCGAGATACCACGAGAGGCCGTCTCCGGGGACTTCGTGATTCAAGCCGACTTCGACGCCGAGGTCCTTCGCGAGCGCGCCGGACTTTGCGACCGACCCCTGTGTGAACGTCGGGAGCCCGGTGATCGGGTTGATGATCGGCGTGCCGTCCGGGTTCGTCGCCAGATTGCTGATGATCTCCAACCGATTGCTCGAGTAGTGGTAGTACGGCGTGATGCGAAGCGAGGTGCGGTTGTCCGGAAACGCTTTCTCGAACGAGAGATCGACATTGTGATCCATCGACGGCGTGATCGACGCTCCCGGCAAGTAGGGACTCCGATACTGCCCAGCGGCCTGGACGCCGTCGATCGAGCCGTTGTACACGTAGGTCGCCGGGGCGAAGTTGGACGTGACCGTGTACGAACCGCGCACCACCACGTCCGGGCGCGGCGACCACGCGAGCGCGAGCCGTGGGCTCCAAATGGAGACGGCGTACGCGCCGCCCGCTTCCTTGGGGATGTCGTAGTGCTCGATGTCGTACCGCAACGACGGCGCGAAGACGAACTTGCCGGACCGCTGCACGGTACCGGCGTACGCTGACGTCACGACGATCGGGAAGTTCGCCAACGTGTACTCGTTGGGCCAGTTGCCGAGCGCATCGAACGGCGACGACGGATTCGACAGGCCGACCGTCCCAGACCGGTCATAGTACGCCTGCAGCAAGTTGTCGCGCTCGTCGGCAAAGCCTGCGTAGTACTGCGCCCGCGCATTGGGCGTCCACGTGATCTCCGCTGTTCCCGTGTACGATTGCTGACGGCGATCGCCGTAGAAATCGCGCGTCGTCGAAACCGCCGGAATCCCCGGTCCGCCCGACGGCGCCGGCTGTCCCGGCTGCAACAGGTTTCCGTAGTTGGGCGAGTCCAGCGGTTGATTGAGAATGTACTGGTTGAAGTTTTCCGCGATCCGGACGAACCCGAACAGCTTATCGCTGAACGTGTGATTGAGCTGCAGCTTCCCGATCGCTGAATAGTGATAGGTGTTGTTGGCCGCGTTCGGATCGACCGCCGCGTACTGCAACCCGGTATTGTACTGCTTGCCGTTGATCGTCACGACGCACGGCTGGCCGGTACTCGAAACGCCCGGGTTTGTCACCTGAAAGCCGGTGCCCGACGCGGGCGGATTCACACCGAGCGGCGGCGCGGGAATCCAATGTCCTTGCACGCCGCTGCACGGGATGACTTGCATCGGATTGTTCCCGACGAGATCGTAGTTACCGTTGAAGCGACCGTTCCCGTTCTGAATCAGCAGCTGGAGGTCGTTCTGATCGTTGGGACGCCAGTGGAAGTTGGCTACCGTGTCGAGCGTCGTCTGCGGGCCTGGTCCGTTGCCGGGAAACACCTGATTCGCAAGCGGAAAGTTGTAGGTGCCGTCGCCGAACTGGTTCATCACGTTGGCACGGTCGTACGCAACGTACGCGGAGAGTTTGCGATCCTTCGTCGCCGTCCCGTACTCGAATTGCAGATAGTGGCCAAACAACGGCCCGCGAATCGCCGTCGAGATCGAACCGAACGACGGATAGGTGCCGCGCTTGACGATGCTGTTGAAGACGCCCTGCGCCGCCTCCCCGTACTTGGCGTCGAAGCCGCCCGTATACACCTGCACGTTTGAGACGCCGACGCTCGAGATCGTCGTCGTTTGGAAGTAGCCGTTGTTCGTCGAGAAAAAGCCGGTCAGGCGATCGTTGATCGGGACGTCGTCGTACAAGAAGTTGGGGTCGGTCGACGTCCCCCCGCGGATGCGCGGTTGTGCATTCGCGCCGCCGCCGGTGACGCCCGGGACCGATTGCGTAAAGTCATACAGCGTCTTGTGGACGCCGTCGCCGCCTTGCGCCGCTTCGAGCTGCCGTCCCGAGACGTTGTAGACGTCGGCGGTCTCGTTGCGCTTAACGAGATTTTGCTGGCTGCGTGTCTGAACCGAGCCGATCGTCTTCAGCGACGTCGCGAGCGCTGCGCCGACCTGCGTCGTCTGGTCCTGGTTTACCGTGACGCCGCCCATGACGAACTGGTCGTAGCCTTGGGCGCTGAACGACACCGTGTAGGTGTCGGGCGGCAGGTTCGGCAGGTTGTAGAAACCCGCGCCGTCCGTGATCGCATGGACGCTGATCGACGGGGAGACCGCGTCGATCTTGACGCCTGCGACGGGCTTTTGAGTGCGCGCGTCCGTCACGGTACCCGAGAGGACGCCGGTCGTCCCGGCCTGCAGCGGGTCGGCGTGGAGCGCGGTCGACCCAACGACAAACGCGACTGCTAGAAAGCGACGCAGCAGGTTCATCGTTTTTGGTTGGGCAGGGTGGGGGAGCGGCCCTGCGCCGTCTCGCACACCTAATTAGCGTGACGAAGGCAGCGCGGGTGCCGAGCGGTGACGGAAGGGACGAGTTCTCTCCCGAATCCACCCAGGTCATGCCCGCGCCTACGATCGCCCCGAACACAAACATCCGCGAGCTCGTCGCCGAGCTTCCCATCGCCGAAGAGGTCCTCACGGTCTTCGGCCTGCATTGCGCGGGCTGCGGTGTCAACAAGTACGAGACGATCGAGCAGGGCGCGAAGGCCCACGGCCTGCGGGTCGAGCCGATCGTTGCCGCGTTGACGCAGGCCCGGCTCTCCGGCCGGGTCCCGACGGTTATGAACGAGGACCGGACCCCGCAGCGGCGCGCCCCCGGTGAGTTCACGCGCCGCGCGCGCTTCGGTCGCGTCGTCCCGATCATGTCGGGGAAGGGCGGTGTCGGGAAGTCGCTGACGACCGCAATGCTCGCGGTCGGCCTCCGTCGCGCCGGGAAGCGGGTCGGCATCCTCGACGCCGACATCACCGGGCCGTCGATCCCTCGCTTGTTCGGTCTCACCCAGCCGCTCGGACTCGAGGAAGATCCGAGCTCGCCGAAAGGTGCGCCGCCGCGTCCGCTGATGGTCCCGGCGATGACGCGTTCGGCGATCCAGGTCGTCAGCTCGAACCTCCTCACCGACAAGGAAGACACGGCGATGATCTGGCGCGGGCCGATCCTCTCCGGCGTCATCCGCCAGTTCTACGAACAAGCGTTGTGGACCGATCTCGACTACCTGCTGATCGATCTGCCGCCCGGAACCTCAGACGCGCCGCTGACCGTGCTGCAGTCGCTCGCCGTCGACGGGATCGTGCTCGTCACGATGCCGCAGCAGCTCGCGACGATGATCGTGCGCAAGGCGGCGAACCTCGTGCATCAGCTCAAGAAGCCGATCGCCGGTGTGATCGAAAACATGTCGTACTTCATCGCGCCGGACACCGGCACGCGCTATGATATTTTCGGCCCGTCGTACGCGGACAGCGTCGCCGAGCTCGCGGGAGCACCGCTGCTCGCGCGCCTGCCGATCGACCCGTCACTCGTTGCGCTCGCGGATGCAGGGCGCGTCGAAGAGATCGACTCGCCGATGCTCGACGAGCTCGCGCAGCGGCTCGACGACGCGCTGACCGCGCTGCCGGCAAAGCCGAAGGAGACGATCTCGATCATCTGATGGCGGGCGGGTACCCAGACCATGGAGGGACCATGGCTCACCGAACATGGCACAATCCGCTGTTGCGCGCCGAGTTTGGCGACGAGCCGCCGCCCGAGCTGACCCGTTTACGGGAGTACCGCAGCTGGTGGTACGTCGCAGCGGCGGTGTGCATCATCTTGACCGCGTTGCTCGTCGCCGGCGTACTCCCGGGTCGCAGCGGGGACTGGTTGGCCTGGGTCGGCAACGGATTCGAAGCCGTCTACGTGACCCTCAACTTTTTCCTCGTGGTCCTAACGTACAATCTCTTCCAGTCCGCGACCCGCGTGACGGAGCAGAACGAGCGCATCCACCGGGTCTCGCAGCTCCCAATCGTCGTCGCCGAGATCGAGCCGCTCACCCATGACCCGCGTCCCAGCTACAGCATCCAGATCAGCAATGAGGGAAACGGGCCGGCGTTCGACATCAACATCAGCCTCGACTATCGGCTGAAGACGGAGAACGGCGCAGGCGCAGCGCTAAACGACACGGGGACGACTGCGCACGCGTCTCTCGGCGTCATCAACAAGGCCAGCAAAAGCAGCGTCATCGCGATCGACGCGCGTGGGATCATGCTCGCCAAGCCTTGGCAAGGCCGCAATCTTGCGCTCGACGGCGCACCGACGCGCGCGGAAACCACCGCACTGCTCGCTCCGTACCGCCTGGAAGTGCGAATCACGTACAAAGACATCTACAGTCAAGAAGGCCGGACGGTCTACGAAGCGCATCAAGCCGACGCCGAGTTGGGAATTGCTCTCACGGAGTTGCTCGCTCCCGCTGTCGCCGTCGGTTCGCGCGTGAAACCGATCGTCTTCACGCGGACCGAGTCGGCGAGCGTCGAGAACCAAACTCACGCCGCACGCGGGTAAAGCGATCACGAAGTTTCAGTGGCCAGCCGCAAATCAGCGCTCGCCTCGTTCCTACAATCCCGAAGGCGACGCATCACGCCGGAACAAGTTGGTATTCGCCGCGCCGAGCACCGGCGTGTCGCCGGTCTGCGCCGCGAAGAGGTCGCGTGGGCAGCCGAGATCGGCATCACCTGGTATACGTGGCTCGAACAGGGGCGTCCGATCAAGATTGCGGCCAAGACGCTCGACCGGATCGCGCGTGTCCTGGGTCTCGACGACTCGGAGAACGATTATCTGCGACGACTCGCGCGGTGCGAGCAGAGTGAGGACGGCTGGGCCACCGCTGCCTCCGCCCCGATCCGCGGACTCGTCGAAGGCTACACGGTCGCCCCCGCATGCGCGATCACACCGCGCTGGGACGTCCTCGCCTCGAATCCGCAGTTCGGCAGATTGCTCGAACTCGGCGCTGTCGACCAATCGCTGGAACGGAACGCGCTCTGGATCATGTTCGTCCGCGACGGCGCGCGGCGCGCGTTTCCCGAGTGGGCGGCGAGTGCGACGCAGATGGTCGCCGTGCTGCGGTCCCACTACGCGAGCTACGTGGGGAATCTCCAGTTCGACGAGCTCATCGGCTTGCTCTCGGACGCGAGCATGGAGTTCGCCACGATGTGGCGCGAAGAAGCCGTCCTGTCGCCGACGCGATTCCAATGGCGCCAGCTGCGCGAGCCGGAGTCAGGAAAGATTCTCACGTACGAAACCCTTAACGTTCCCGTTCCGGACGC
>CAZABL010000019.1:5750-49434 GCA_964483365.1 uncultured bacterium | reverse complement strand
GCAATCGTCGACCATCGGGTAGAGCAGCCCGCGAAGCCCAATCCCGTCGCGAAGCCCTAAAACTTCCGCGAAAGGCGCGCCTGAGGGCTGAGCGAAAGAGCGGCCGCCATGCTGCGTTTCGTCATGGCGCTGCTCCTCGCACTTGCGCCGGTCGCCCAAGAGACGCGGCCGCCCGGGCTGACGTCAGGCGTCCTCGCGAACCGGCAGTTCGTCGTCCAAAGCCGCGCTGGCACCGGCGTCGCGTTGTACTACGGGAACGGTTCGCTCGACGGATCCCAGGAAGCGACGCGCGCGGTCATCATTGTGCACGGCGTCCTGCGCAACGCGGACACGTACTTCGAGACCGGACAACTCTTACTCGAACGTGCTCGCGCGACGAACACCCTTCTCGTTGCGCCGCAGTTCGTCGAGCCAGAGGACCTGCAAGGCCACGACGTCCCGACGAATGCGCTCCGGTGGGACCAGAACTGGCCGGGCGGATCGAACGCGCTGGCGCCTGCGCCGGTGAGCTCGTACGCGGTCTTCGACGCGATGCTCGCGCGCTTCGCGGACAAATCGCGCTTTCCGAAGATGCGCGAAGTCGACATCGTGGGACACTCCGCCGGCGGTCAGATCGTCCAGCGCTACGCGGTCGTCGGACACGGCCCGAGCGACGTCGCAAGCTCGGGGATCCGCGTGCACCTGGTCGTCGCCAACCCGTCGTCGTATCTCTACTTCGACGACTGGCGCCCGTACCCACAGGTGAACTGCGGCAATTTCAATCGTTGGCGCTACGGGATTACCGGCGCGCCGAACTACGTCAAGGGAACCACACCGGAACTCCAGCGGCGCTATCTCGCGCGCGACGTCACCTACATGCTCGGCACCGCCGACACCGACCCGCGCGAATGGGACCTCGACAAGACCTGCGCGGGCGAAGCCCAGGGCCCATACCGCTTCGCACGCGGAAAAGCGTACATCGCCTATCTCAAGCGCCTCGCGCCCCAAGGAACCGCACAAGACTACGCGTTCGTCACCGGCGTCCCACACGACAACCGCGGCATGTTCCCCTCGGAGTGCGGCATCGCCGTCATCTTCGGCCGCGAGCGTTCAGCCTGCGGCAGCTCCGGCAAGATTTGAGCCAAATTTTTGGTGTCGCGATGCGTGCGTCTTCCCGTCACCCTGAGCTCGTCGAAGGGTCCGTCCCCGCTGAGCCTGTCGAAGCGGTCGCGCGCTGACGTCTTCGACAAGCTCAGACGGCGCGCTGCGCGCGCGACGCCCTTCGACAAGCTCAGGGTGACGGGGGGTGGGGGCAGAAGGAGGTAACGGCGAGAACGCGTTCCAACGCTGTTCGCTCTCATGGGGACGTACGGGTCTGGTGGCCCGCCCGGTCTTCAAAACCGCGGAGGCCGTCGCGAGGCGGCTGGTCGGTTCGATTCCTACACGTCCCCGCCATATGACGAAGCCCCGGCGCGACCGCCGGGGCTTCGGTGTTTGTCAGGCCGAGTTTCTTAGCTCTCGCGGCTGAAGCGTCTTGGCTTGAGGGCGAGGCGTTCGAGCATCTGTGGGGTCGGAAGTTTGACGTCGCGGGCCAGGCGCATCCAGGCGAGCACCTTGATCGTCCACCACGTGAAGTCGATCTCGAACCAACGCAGACCGTGGCGGGCCGAGAACGGGAAGGCGTGGTGGTTGTTGTGCCAGCCTTCGCCCCAGGCGAGGATGCCGACGATCCAGTTGTTCGTCGATTTGTCGCCGGTGCGGAAGCTCTGATAGCCGCTCCAATGCGCCGCGCTGTTGACTAGCCACGTGATGTGATAGGTGATCGTGCAGCGTACGAAGATCCCCCACACCAGCCACGACCAGCCGCCGAGCGCGAGCAGCAGAAACCCGAGTGCGATCTGCCACAGAACCGCCGTGTTCTCGAGGAAGCGGTAGAACGGATCGCCCGCGAGATCCGGGGCGAGACGAATCTGCTCTTCCTTCGTCAGGCGGTCCTCGTTATGACGATAGAGCCACTCCATGTGGCTCCACAGCAGTCCCTTGCGAACGCTGTGCGGATCGCCGTCCGTATCGGTGTGCGCGTGATGCGCGCGATGCGTCGAGATCCACTCGATCGGGCCGCCCTGGAGCGCCAACACGCCGAGGATCGCGGTCGCGTATTCGATCGGCTTGGGAACCTTCAGGCTACGGTGCGTCAGCAGCCGGTGAAAGCCGAGCGTAATCCCCCACGCGCCACAGATGTAATACAGTCCGATCGCGAGCGCGACGCCGGACCAACTGAACGTGCCTGGGATGAGCGCACACAGTGCTCCCAGATGGACGACGCCCAGACCAAGGCCGGTAACCCAGCCCGACGGGACCCGGCGTATTGCCGCTTTCTTCATGACTGCTCTCCTGTGCGCTCTCTCAACGACGGAATCCCCGCGTTCGACCCGCCCGGACCGTTAAGGATTCAGCCGCGCGTCCAGTTCGATGGGGACGGCCTTGAGCGCCTGGCTGATCGGGCAGCCGGTCTCCGCGGCTTTGGCGGCCGCATCGAACGCTTGCTGATCGACGCCCGGGACGGTCGCACGCGTTTCTAGGCGGATCCCAGTGATCTTGAAGCCGTTCTCTTCCTTGTGCAAAGTTACACGCGCGGTGGTGTCAATCGCGGTCGGTGCATGCCCCGCACGGGTCAGATTTGCGCTCAGCGCCATCGAGAAGCACGCGGCGTGGGACGCAGCGAGCAGCTCCTCCGGATTCGTACCCGGCTCAGACGCGAAGCGCGTACCGAACGAGTAGTTGGCGGAGACGAGTCCACTCTCGGTGTCTATCTGCCCGCGGCCCTTTGCGATGTCGCCTTCCCAGTGGACGCGGGCCGTACGTTGGATGTCGCTCGTAGTCTGCATACCGCCTGCGACGACCCACAACCGCGCCCGGTTGCGCTGCAACCGTGCGCCGCGGCGACGACTCGTGGGAAGAAGATGACGACCGTTCGTACGTTCGCCTGTCCGTGATCGACGTCCACACGCATCTTCACCCGCCCAAGCTCTTCTCTGCGATCCGGCGTTGGTTCGCGGAACGCAGTACGTGGCAGCTTTCGCACCCGACGGAACCCGACGAGGTCGCGCGAGTGCTGCGCGAGCACGGCGTCGAGCAGTTCGCGTTTTGCTCGTACGCGCACAAGCCGGGGATCGCGCGCGATCTCAACGGATGGCTTACCGAGACGGCACGTAGCCTCGGTCGCGGCGCGGTCCCGCTCGCGACGGTGCACGTCGACGATCGCGACCCGCTCGGTGACGTGCGTGACGCACTGCGTGACGGCTGCGCGGGGCTCAAGGTCCACGAAGACGTGCAGCGTTTCGGGCTCGACGACCAACGGCTCGATGCGGTGCTCGACGCGGTGGCGCGGCACGATGGCTTCGTGCTCGCGCACGTCGGACACATTCCGTGGTCCGACCAGACCAACGACGGCCCGGCGCGTATCGAACGCGTTCTCGAGCGCCATCCCGCGCTGCGCGTCGTCGTCGCACACTTCGGCGTCCCCGACTCGTCTCGTTATCTCGACCTCGCCGCGCGACAACCACGCTTGTTCCTGGACACGACGATGGCGTTTGCGCGTGAGTCACCGATGGCCGCGCAGATCGATCGCTACGATGTCGCGCGCGGAATCGCGCAGATCGTCCTGGGCACCGACTATCCCAACATCCCGTACGCGTACGACGGCGATCTGCGCGGATTGCGCGACCGCGGAGTCCCCGAACCGATGATCCGCCGGATCACCAGCGAGAACGCGCGCCGGCTCAGTCCGGCGTTTCGTTAGCCTCGCGCAGCATCGCGACGAACGAGACGACGAGCGCCGCATCGAACTGCGTTCCCGCGCAGCGCTCGAGCTCGCGAAGCGCGGCTTCCTCGTTGATTGCGCGGTGATACGGCCGATCGAGCGTCATCGCGGAGTACGCATCGATGACGCTGACGGCACGCGCGAGCGGGTCGATCTCCTCGCCGGCGAGCCCCAGCGGATACCCGGCACCGTCCCACCGCTCGTGATGCTGCCCGACGATGCGTGCGACGTCGGCAAAGCCGTCGTAGTCGGCGATGAGCGCGCGGCCGTAGTCGGCGTGGCGCTGCATAATGGCGTATTCGCCGGCGTCCAGTCGCGCGGGCTTGAGCAAGATCGCTTCGGGGATGAGCACTTTCCCCAGATCGTGGAGTAATGCGGCCTGCACGAACGTTTCGTGCGTGATGTCGTCCAGGCCGAGCCGGTTGGCCCAGCGTTCGGCGAGATGGTTGACGTGCACCAAGTGGATCCGCGTGTACGGGTCGCGGACCAGGACGCACTCGACGAGCGGCTCGACTGGACCAAAATCACCGAAACGCACCAGCGGTGTCGGCTCGGCGCCGACGGGCTCGCCGCCCTGTTCCATGCTCAGGCGCAGCCGCAGGTCCGCGAGCGCGATCAACGCGTTGCGTGTCGTGCCCTCATCGGGCGCCGTGACATATCCGACGTTCACCGAAATTGGTATCACGTCGTCCTCACCGCGGAACGAGAGGTCGGCGGTGCGCGCGACCGTTTCGTTGACGAGGGCGACGACAGCGTCGCGGTTCTTGCGACGGGCGACGATGACGAAATCGTCGCCGCCGAATCGACCGACGACCGTCTCGCGATCGGCAAGCGTCGCGATCCGCTCGGCGAGGACGTCGAGGACGCGGTCGCCGACGCGCGCGCCGTAGACGTCGTTGATCCGGCCGAAGTTGGTGACGTCGAGCAGGACGACACCGAGCGTGCCGCCGCCGGCCGTCAGGGCGTCGTCGATCGCGCGCAGCACCGAGGAGTGGTTTGCGAGTCCGGTCAGCGGATCGACTTCGGCGACGCGCTGCAAGCGTGCGAACAGCCGCTGATTCCGAACCGCGATCGCGAGGTAGCGGCCGATCGCCTCGAGCAAGGCGACGTCTGCCTCGTTATACGCGTGCTCGCGCGCGCTCTGCACCGAAAGGATGCCGATCCGTTCGCCGCCGGTCTGTAGCGGGACGAAGATCGCCGAGACGGTGTCGTCGGTCCACGGCCGATCGAGGTTGAGCGGGAAGCGCTGATACTGATCCCAATCGGCGATCGTCCGGAACAGCTGTGACTTCCCGGTCTGCAGGACGTCCCATGACCGGCTTCCGCGATCGATGACGATCGCGGGATTCGGACGGGTGACGCCGTGGTCGTGAACGTGCTCGATCGTCAGCGTGGAGCCGCTGCGGAGTGCGACGAAGCAGACGGAGACGTCGATCGTCCGGACGAGCAGCTCGCAGAGCGCCGAGAACGTCTCGCGCGGCGTACGGTCGGCGGCAAGCAGCAGAGCCACTTCGCCGATGAGCGAGCGGTCGGGGTCATCGGCGCTCGTCGTATTTCCGGACCCGGCGATCACGCAGTCACGCTCCTCCGGCGAAGTGGGCCGTTTCGACGTGCGCCCGGAAGGCCTCCCCCTTTAGGTTGCGAGCCCGGTTCGGGCACGCAGGCCGCGTAACCGGAACGCAAGACCGATGAGCACGATTCCCGCCAGGATCGCGTAGAAGCTCACGATCCACACCAGCGCGAACAGCCCGTAGCTCGGTGACCACAGGACCGCGATCCCGAAGATGATCGAGATGATCCCGGTGAGCGCCCACAGCCAGTCGTTGGCGACGTGCCGGCGGGCGCTGAACGCGGTCACGAGGGCGAGGATCCCGGTGACGATGGCCCAGGCACCGAGCAGAAGCGCGAGAGCGAACGCGGCCGACCACGGATAGACCAACGCGAGGACACCGGCGATGATTCCCAGGATGCCCTCGACGATCAACCATCCCCACCGTTCGTCGCTATGGCGCATGCGCATCGCGGCGACCAGCGCGACGATGCCGTCGACGAGCGCATAGACGCCGAACAGCACGGCGATCACCCATAGGGCGGCGATCGGGAAGGCCAGACAGGCAATCCCGAACGCGAGGGCGAGGAGTCCGCGAATCAGGATCAGCCACCAGTTGGCGACGAGACGTTCGAGCACGATGACCTCCGTCGGTCCGGCTCAGCCGGGAGTAGATCGTACTTTGGGCAGCCCCTGTTCGTCTAGAGACGACCCCACCAACAGGCGCAAGAAGTATCCGTATGAGGCGACGCCGCCCGCGACGTTGTTTGCGCGCAGATAGCGGTCGTAGAACGACCACTGCAGCGCGAAGATCTGCGGCATGTAGTGGCGCAAGAAACGCTCGCGGCTTGCTTGGAAATCGGCGACGACGCGCGGGTCGAGATGCAGCCGCTGCCGTTCGCTTTCGGGCAAGTCGGCGTACGTCCAAAAGGCGCCGGAGTACCGGATCAGCGGATCACTCGAACGCAGGCATGCAAGGGTTCCGATGTAGTTGGCGTCGCCCTCATCGGTGAAGCCGCCGACGTGCGCCCACTCGTGCGCGAGCGCGCGCGGTACCTCGAACGGGAGAAACGACGCGTTGAGCAGCGTCTCGAATGCGAACGGCGAGTATTGGCCACCGATCCCCGCAGCGTCGTAGTACGGCTGCACGATCGAGGTCTTGGGAATCGTCGTCGCGACGTCCCAGCGATCGCCCAACCGCCGTACGACCGGTTCGTAGGCTGTGCGCAGCGTGGCCAGATCGAGTCGCTCGCGATGCGCCGCCGCGACGTCTTCGTTGAGGATCCGCACGATGCGCTCGCTGAACGCGGCGACCGTCACCGCGTTCACACGCGCCGGATCGTACGCGATGCGTTGCACGACCGTCGCACGACGGTAGTTCCAACCCCAAAGCACTTCGAACAAAATCAGCACGATCGCCGCAAAGCCGAGCGTGTGCGCGAACAGCGCTGCGGCGGTGGCGAGGCGCTCGCTGCGTTTGGCGCGGCGCAAACGCACAATCCACCATGTCAGCAACGCAGCGATCACGACGATCGCTTCGAGATCGCCGAAGGCGAACGGGATCGCGTTGGTGAGCGGGACCAGCGCGGTGTTGAGCGCGGCGAAGAACCCGTTGGCGTAGATCTGCTCGACAAATGCCGGTGGGAGCGGTGCGGTCGCCGCCGCCCAGGCAAGCACGAGCGCGACCGCATCGAGCGCGAAAGCGCGTACGCGTGTCACGGGAACAGGTACGTCGTGAACGTGCCGACGCGGCGAAAGCCCAGGCCTTCGTAGAGCGCGATCGCCGGCGCGTTGAAGTCGTTGACGTAGAGCGACAGCGTCGCAACGGTCGCCAGGAGCTGGCGCGCGATCGCAGCGAGCGCGAGCGAAGCGTACCCATGCCCGCGTTGGGCCTCCGGCGTCCACACGCCTTGAATCTGGGCAGTGGCCGCGGTGCGCGGGCCGACGTTGCACTGAAAGCGCAACTCGCCGTCGACGATCCACACCCACCACGCGCCCGCCATGATCGCACGGCGCACGCTCGCCACGAAGCTCCCGCGGTTGACGCGCGGATCGTAGCCGAGCTCTCCCAAGATCATCTCACCGCTGTGCTCCGCGACGAGCTCAGCTTCCTCGGGCACGGCAAGCCTCACGTCGACAGTGGGAAGCGTTCGCAACGCGTCGGGTGTGAGCAGATAGAGCGGCTGCACCGCGCGCACGATCGACGGCGGCTCGTACCAACTGCGCACCCGCTCCCACAGCCCGTCGACGACGTCCTTTGGCCCGACGAAGCTGCGTAAGCCGCGGTGCTTGCGTGTTTCGACGCTGAACGCGTCGAGCGCGCTTGCGTCGTCGGCCGCCAAAACCATCTGCGCGCCGAAATACGCGACGCCGGTGACGCGGCCGCGAAAATCACGGTTCATCACGACGTCGTCGGACGCGCTGGAGCGATGGCCGCCCTCGAGCACCCATTGCAAAAAAACATTTTCGTAGGGGCGGCGCGCCACATACGCAAGAGCGTCACGGCGGGTCGCGCGAGAGACGGGTTCGAGCAGGGCGGTCAGGTCAGTGCGCGGACGAAAGTGGGCGTGGTGGTCGGAGTTTTGCTTCCACCCTCGGGTTCGACGCTGAGCGCGACGGTCCCGACCGTCGTGGCGTCGACCGGGAGAGGGACGACGGCGACGCCGTCAGCGTTGGGGACGAAGGTCACGCTGGGCGTCATCGTCGTGCTTCCCTTGGCGGCCGTCCACACTTGATAGACGTGACCGCGCGGCGGTGGTGGTACGTGCGAGAGCGCGAGCAGGATGCGCCGGCCTCGCACGATGATCGTTCCCGGTGGAACCGGATAGCGCTTGGCGTCCGGGGCCAGCATATCCGCCAGCATCTGACGGTCGGTCGTCGTGACCCGTTCGCTCTGCCGGAGCAGGCCCTGCAGGTTCGCGACGCGGCGCTGCGCCGCGGCGAGGTCGCTGCGAATCGTGAGATCTTGGATCACGGTTACGACGCCGAAGGCGATCGAGGCCGCGGCGGCGAGTCCAACGCCCCAGAACACCGCGACAAGCGAGGCGCGTCCGCGCGTCGGCCGTATGCGTGCGAGCAGACGTTCGCGCATGCGCGCGGAGCGGGCTGAGTCGACCGGCTCCTCCGCGACGAGCGCGATGGCGTCGACGACTTCGCGCAGTTGGTCGTATTCGGCGCGCGCCGCGGGATCTCGGCGGATCACGCCGGCGGTTTGCTGCGACTCCGCCGCGCTCATCACGCCGAGCGCGTAGAGCGCGACGTGCGCGCGGCTCGCGTCCTGCCCGGCGTTCACGGCGACGCTGTACGCCAACGTTTTGCGCATTGCATGCAAGCCGCCGGCGATGCGCGTCGTGAGTGTTTCCAACGTCGCTCCGCTGCGGCGCGCAAGCTCCTGATGGGTCACTCCGTCGAAGTAGCCCGTCTCGATGAGCGTTCGTTGTTCGGCCGGGAGCGCGGCGAGCGCGTCACGGACACGGGCCGCGTCCGACCGTGCCGCGAGCTCGTCGTCGGCAGCGCCGTCGAGCGGGAGCCTCGCGTCAGGCAGCTCCGTCTCGGGACGAGCGCCGCGGGCGCCAAGCACGTCGAGCGCGTGGTTTCGCGCAACCCGCGCGATCCACGCGACGAACGAGCCGCCGCGAAACGTCTCCGGCAAGCTCCAGGCCTTCAAGAACACCGCTTGTGTGAAATCCTCGGCGAACGCCGCGTTGCCGAGCATGCGAAGTCCGATCCCGAAGACGAGGCGGTGATACCCGTCGTACAGCGCTTCGAAGGCCGCGACGTCGCGCGCTCGCACGCGCTCCATCAACCGGGTCCCCGGGTCCATCTCGCGGCCTTCGCGTCGCCGTCGGCGGCACCTCGGGAGGGGCGAGATGCAGAGCAGGCGCGAACGCATTGGCCATGAGCACGATCGACGCGTTGCGTGCGCGGATCGCCGTCGCGCGCTCGGTCTGCGTGCTCACGGGTTCGGGGATCAGCGCTGAGAGCGGACTGCCGACTTTTCGCGGCGTCGGCGGGCTCTGGCGCACGCACCGGGTCGAAGAACTTGCCTCGCCGGAAGGCTTCGCGCGCGACCCGCGCCTGGTGTGGACATGGTACAACGAACGGCGCCTCGCGCATAAGGGCGTCGAGCCGTCGGCGGCGCATCGTGCGCTTGCGCAGCTCGAGGAGGTCGTCGCCGACTTCACCCTCGTGACGCAAAACGTCGACTCGCTCCACGTACGCGCCGGTTCGCGCAACGTGCTCGAGCTGCACGGGAAGCTGCGCGAGGCGAGGTGCACCACCTGCGACGCGCGCCGACCGTTCGATGATGCGTTCGACCTCGACGCGCTCGAGCACGCGTGCGGCGGGATGTGGCGTCCCGACATCGTGTGGTTCGGCGAGGCGCTGCCGCAGGACGTGCTCGCGCGTGCGTTCGACGCGGCGCGCCGCGCCGACCTGATGCTCGTCGTCGGCACGTCAGGCTTGGTGCAGCCGGCGGCGTCGCTCGCGACCAAACGGATGACCGACGCATACGTCGTCGAGGTCAATCCGGAGGAGACACAGCTCACGCCTCACGTCGACGCGTCGTTGCGCGCGCGTGCCTCCGACGTGCTTCCGCAGCTGACGTGAGCAGCGGCGGAATCGCGCTGGGCGTCAACGCGTTCGTCACGCTGCTCGCAGCGGCGGTGTTGATCTCGATCCTCGCGGAGCGACTGCGCATCCCGGCGCCGGTCTTGCTCGTCGGCTCGGGCGTCATCGCGCGGACCTTCTGGAACGTACATCCGCCGTTCGCGTTCGGACCGGGGTTGCTGTTCGTGTTTCTTCCGCCGCTGATCTTCGAGGCGGCGTGGAACCTCGATCTGCGCGAGCTACGCCGCTACGCGGGATACATCGCCCTGCTCGCCTTTCCGGGAACGTTGTTCACCGCGTTTGCGATCGGCAGCAGTGTTGCGGGCACCGGCGCGCTGCCGTTCGGTGGCGCGTTGCTGCTGGGCGCGATGGTCGCTGCGACCGATCCGGTCGCCGTCGTCGCGGTGTTCCGCAAGGTCGGCGCGCCGGTCGGCGTGCGCACGATCGTCGAGGGCGAGTCGCTGGCGAACGACGGCGTCGCCGTCGTCCTGTACGGAATCGCGCTCACGCTCGCGCAGGGTGGGCAGGTCGAGTGGGTCCGCGTGGCCGCGCACGGCGTTCTCGCGGTGATCGGCGGAACGGTCATCGGCGTGCTGATCGGTGTCGTCGTCTGGCGACTGCTGCGCTTGACGGAAGCCGCGGAGTACGAGGTGACGGTGACGGTCGCGATGGCGTATATCGCCTACTTGGTCGCCGACCGCTTGCAGCTCTCGGGGATTTTCGCGACCGCCGCATCGGGCGTGCTCTTGCGTTTCTTGGCGCACACGCGCAGCAACGTCCTTGCCAACGTCGAGGATGCCGATCGTTTCTGGAACGCGGGCGCCTTCATCGTCAACGCGCTGGTCTTTCTGTCGACGGGGCTGCTGATCGACTTCCAGCGGATGCTCAACGAGCCGCTGCTGATCGTGGCGTCGCTGGTCGTCGTCTTCGTGTCGCGCGCGGCGCTCGTCTGGGCGATCGTACGCGAATGGCGCGCGGGACTCACCATCTTCGTCGCCGGGATGCGCGGCGCGCTCCCACTGGCGCTCGCGATCTCGCTTCCGGATACGCTGCCCTACCGCGCCGAGATCATCGACGCGGTGTTCGCGATCGTGTTCGTCACCCTGGTCGTGCAGGGTCTCCCGCTCGCGCCGCTCGTGCGCCGGTTGTACGGCCCGGGTCAGAGGCGGATCGGCGGACCGGAACCATCTTCGTAGGTCGCCGCGGGCGGCGGGGGTTCGGGAAGGATCGGCCCTTCGTCGACGTCGGGGAAGCTCCACCCATGGCGCAGCTCCGGCATCCCGAAGTCCGGCGCTGCCGCACGCAGCGCTGTTTCCGAACGCGGGCGCGCTCGCGCGACGGGCGGCTCGGGCGGCGACGGTAACGGTGACGGTGAGGGCACGGCGAGCGTTGCGGGGAGCACCGGAGCAACGGGCGGGATCGGTTCGTGCGGCGCAGTCTCGTGCGGTTCGATCGTCGTTTCGACCATCGCGTCGAGCGGGACGGTGAAGCGCTCGTTGCCGCGGCGCCGCCCGCGCACGACGAACGCGTCGAGGAGTCGGCGCACGCCGGGCAGCGGGACGCCGCTGATGGGAACGAGCTGATACTCGTCGGTGAGCGGCGTGCACGTCGCGCGGGACGCGACGATGTAGGCGTTGAGCGCGAACGCCGCATCTTGCAGGCGATGCGCGAAGGTCGCTTCCGGTCCGACGACGGTGAACTCCCGGCGGTCGCGAAAACCCGCGTCGCCGGCGATCACCTCGCCGCTGTTCACGCCGATCCCGACGGTGAACGGTTTGCGATTCTGGCGCGCCCACCGTTCGCGCATCGCGACGACGTGACGCACGATGTCGAGCGCGGCTTGCAGCGCGTCGTCTTCCTGCGTCGGGTTTTCGAGCGGGACGCCGAAGACGCCGACAATCCCGTCCCCCAAGAACGTGTCGATGATCCCGCGATGACGGTGGATCGCCGCGCCGGTCAATCCGTAGAACTCGTTGAGATAGCGCAGCGTCTCTTCGGGCGAGAGCTCTTCGATGAACTGCGCGAAGTTGCGGATCCGGCACACCAGCACCGTCGCGCGGACGGCGCGGCCGGTGAAGAGACGCTCGTCGTTGCGTGCGAGCAGCACCTCGACGACCGACGGCGCGACGTACCGCGAGAAGACGTTGCGTACGCGCGAGAGCTCTGCTCGCGCCGCGGTCCAGCGACGCCACGCCGCGACACACCCGCCCGTAGTACTTCCGAGCGCGATGAGGACGACGAGGACGACCACAAGGGTCATAACCGGGTGTTCGGCCGGAAGCTGGCGTAACCCGCGAGGATGAGCGATCTCGAGTTCTTGCAGGAGCGGGTCCCGGGGTACGCGGACTACGCCGATCCCGAGCATCGCCATCAGGTCGACCAACAGATGCGCGCCTTACTCGGCGAGGCGCTCGCCGACGCGCGCATACGGCTCAAACCGAGCGGACCGATCGCCGACCAGCTCGAGCGGCTGATCCTACGCTGCGAGTTCTCCGATCAGCACGTCATCCACGCGGCGGACACCGGCCGTTTCGACGCGCCGCTCGTCGACCGAATTCACGCGCTCGATCGCGAGCTCGTCGAGATTGTGGACCGCGTGCGCGCGGTCACACGCGCCGCCGATCTCCCTCCCGTGCTGCGCGATGCTTCCCGCACGCTCGACGAGCGCTTCGGCGCGATCGAGGACGCCCCGTCTCGTGACGGCCGCTAGGGCGTGCGCGGGATCGTGAGCGCGGGTCCAGGCTTGGCGCTGCTCGACGTGCGCAGCGTTCGCGCGATCACGGCGCCGCAGACGAGCGCGAGCGCGATCCATACGACACCGGCGGCGGGCTCCCCGAGCACCAGCTTGCCGATGCCGAACAGCGTTCCGTACACCAGGCCGAGGCCTGCGAACCAGTCGAGCAGCGCGATTCCGAGCTGATCTTCGCTCGCGCGGCCGACGCGGCGCGCGACGGGTCCCCACCCGGCGGCGTCGGGACGTACGCGCGCGTAGAAGCGATCGAGCGTCTCGTTCGTCTCCGGTTTGGTGACGAACGTGACGACGAGCCAGACGAGCGTCGTCGCGGCGACCGTGATCAGCAGACGCTTTGCCGTCGCGTTGGGATCGCCGCCCGCGACAATGCCATAGCATACGGTCCCGACAACCGCCGACGCAGCGAGCGCGGCGATCTCGCTCCAGGCGTTGATCCGCCACCAGTACCAGCGCAGGATCATCACGAGTCCGACCCCTGCGGTGAGCGTCAACATGTATTTCCACGCGTCGCCGACCGACGTCATCAGCGGCGTGATCGCCGCCGCGAGCAGCAGCGCGACGATCGTCATCCAACGCGAGACCATTACGTAGTGGCGCTCGTCGGCGTTGGGACGGATGAAGCGTCGCCACAGATCGTTGGTGAGGTATGACGCGCCCAGGTTGAGCTGCGTGCCGATCGTCGACATGTAGGCGGCGAGAAAACCGGCCATCATCAGTCCGCGCAGCGCGATGGGGAGGTGATCGACGAGGGTCTGCACGTAGCCGAGCTCGGGATCGACCACGCCGTTTGCGCCCGCGACGCCGTGCGGATAGAGGACGAGCGCGGCGAGCGCGACGAGGATCCACGGCCACGGACGCAGCGCGTAGTGCGCGACGTTGAAGAACAGCGTCGCGTAGATCGCGTCCTTCTCGCTGCGTGACGCAAAGATGCGTTGCGCGATGTACGACCCGCCACCAGGCTCGGCGCCGGGATACGACGACGCCCACCAGCTGACGCCGATGAAGACCAAAAAGGTCGTCAGCGGCATCCAGCTCGCGTCACCGGACGGGATGAAGGAGAGGATCGAGCCCGTTCCCGCCGCGTGGTGCTGTGCGTCGACGCTTGCGAGACCAGTCTTGAGTGCGGCGATCCCGCCGACCGCCGCGACCGCGGAGATGGCGAGCACGATCGCCATCCCCATCTTCACGATGAACTGCAAGAGATCGGTGACGAGCACCGACCAAAAACCGCCGATCGTCACATAGATCGCCGTCAGCAGCAGGCACGTGTAGAGCGCGACGTACGTCGGGACGTGGAGCGTTAGCGAGAGCACTTTCACCATCGCCAGGTTTACCCAGCCCATGATGATCGTGTTGACGAGGACGCCTTGGTAGATCGCGCGCACACCGCGCAGCCACGACGCGGCTTTTCCGGCGTAGCGCAGTTCGATGAACTCGACGTCCGTCAGCACGCCCGACCGGCGCCAGAGCGCCGCGAAGAAGAATACCGTCAGAATCCCGCTCGCCGCCATGTTCCACCACAGCCAGTTCCCGGCGATCCCGTTGGCAGCGACGAACCCCGTGACCGCGAGCGGCGTGTCGACGGCGAACGTCGTCGCGACCATCGACGTCCCGGTCAGCCACCACGGCGCCTTGCCGCTCGAGACGAAGTACTCGCCGACGCTCTTGCCGCTGCCGCGCGCGAACCACAGACCGATGCCGAGGTTCACCGCGAAGAACGCGATGATGACAGCGATGTCGATACCGCTCAGCTGCACGCGAGAGAACTCCTTCCCGGTGAGGAATGGCCCCGATTCGGGCTCGATGCCTCACTCCCTCGGGCGTAGCGTACGTCCACAACGATTGCGTCGCTCACCATAGCAGGAGGCTGCGTAACCGGCGTCTACGTTACTTATGACGTGACGTACGACTGCCGTCGCGTCTTTCGAAGGAGATGATCTTGACGAAGTGCTTCCTTGTCGCGGCGCTTCTCGCCGCGACCATCGTCCCGTCCACCCCGGTCGACGCCGCATCCTCCGCGATCGACGTGGGCGCGAAGCATCCTCTGGGTGCGGGTCACGCCTGGTCCTGGGTCCGCCGCAACGCCCAGAACGCTCCCGTCGCCTTCGGGCTCTCGTTCGACGAAGACGCCCTCCGCGGACTCGGAGAGAAGGACCAGGAGATCGTCCTGCCTCTTCCGAGCGGCATCGGTTTGGCGTACCGGACGGCAGTAATCAACTGGAACGCGCACGGTCACCCGCCGGCGCACGTCTACGACGTCCCGCACCTCGACTTCCATTTCTACACAATTGACGAGGCGACACGCATTGCGATCGCACCGGTCGGCTCGCGCGCGAAGGCCACGCCGGCTGCCGCCGACGTACCCGCCGGCTTCATTACCGACGGCGCGACGGTTCCGATGATGGGCAAGCACTACATCCCCGCCAGCGCGCCGGAGTTTCACGGCGGGCGGTTTACGGCGACGCCGATCTACGGCTACTACGGTGGACAACCCATCTTCTTAGAATCGATGGTGACGCTGACCGCGCTGCGCGGGTATGTGCAGTACGGCGCCGCCCTTCCGCAACCCGCTCGTCAGGTGATCCGCGGCGCGCATCCGACCCGCTGGAGCGTCCGCCACAACGCTGCGGCGCATCGCTACGACATCGCGTTCGAGGGCCTCACGTCCTGACGGGCGAGGAGACGGTGCGCGTGCCGGTGTAGCGCGGCCCCGTGCGGTTGCTGCTCGTCGCTGTTTTCGTCTGTGCCACTACCGCGCTCGCCTCGGCCGCACCCGCACTCGTTCCGCAGCCCCAGCACGTCGCCGCGCTCGCATGCGAAAAACCGATCGCCTTGAATCGGCCGCTGCGGGTTCCCGCGGGGGTTGATCCTGGTGGCTTCGAGCTGCTGCGCGAGCGTTGGCGCGCGCTCGGGATCCCGCCGCCGGTACGCGTTGCGCGCGGCGGCGACGTCGCGCTGACACGCGACGCGAACGCGAGCGCCGAGCATTATGCACTCGAGGTGCGGGCGGCAGTGACGCTCAGTGCGTCTAACGGCGACGGAGCGTTCGATGCGCTCATGACGCTTGCGCAGCTTCCTGCGCGCGATGCCGGCGGATGGCATCTGCCGTGCGTGCGGATCGAGGACGCGCCGGCGATGCGCTGGCGGATCGTCTCGGACGACGTCTCGCGCGGGCCGTTCCCCACGATGACGTACGCCAAGGAACGTATCCGCACGCTCGCGTCGTTGAAGATCAATGGCTGGTCGCCGTACATGGAGCAGGTTCTCGTCGACCCCCGCTACCCGTTCGTCGCGTGGCCAAACGGCTGGACGCAAGCGCAGCTCCACGAGCTTGCCGTCTACGCGCGGCGTTACCATGTCACGTTGATCCCCGAGCAGCAGACGTTCGCGCATATGCACGAGACGCTCAAGTGGGAGCAGCTCGCGCCGCTCGCAGAACTTCCGCACGGCTATCTCATCAGCGAGAGCGATCCGCGGACGTACGACTATCTGCGCGGCGTCGTCGCCGAGGCGCTGGCCGCGACGACGCCGACGCCGTTCATCAATATTGGCGCCGACGAGCCGATCGATCTGGGCCAAGGCCGCACACCACGCACGCCGCAGGTCTTCGCCGATCACGTCAAGCGCGTCGCATCGTTTCTCGCCGGGAGCGGCGCACGTCCGATGATCTGGGACGACGCGATCGAGCGCGATCCCTCGATCCTGGGGTTGATTCCGCGCGACACGGTGATCGTGCCGTTCCACTACGGCGTCGAGGCGTCGTATCGGAAGTACGTTGATCTCGTCGCGAACGCTGGCTTCGACCAAATGGTCGCCCCGGGCGCGGCGAACTGGAACGAGATCTATCCCGACCTGACGACCGCGTACACCAACGTCGCGCGCTTCGTCGGCGAGGCGAAGGGCGCGCGCGGGATGCTCGGGATGTTCATGACAGTCTGGCACGACGACGGCGAATCTCTCTACGAAGCGACGTCGGCGCCCGTGGCGTATGCCGCCGCGACTGCGTGGCAGAGCGCGCCGGTCGACGACGCGTCGTGGCATCGCACCTTCGCGCAGGCGTTCTTCGGCAGCGACGACCCGCGTTATGCGCGCGATCTCGACGAGCTCGCCGCGATCCGTCCCTTGCTCTATTCGAAGCCGGAGTCCGATCCGCCGGACTACCTCTTTTGGCAAGACCCGTTCACGCCGTCGCTCCAGCAGCGCGCTCAGACGCTTGACCTCGCCGGCGTGCGCGATCGCGCGGAGCGAGTCATGACGGACTTATGGGGCGCGCGTCCTCCGCTGCACCAGCAAGCCGCCGCCGTGATGCGGCTGGGTGCGTTGCGCTACGACCAGCTCGCGCGCCGCCTGCAGATCGGGAAGGAGGCGCGCGCGTACTACGACGACGGACGTGCGCACGCGACGAAGCCCGAGGTCAATCAGGTCTACCGCAGCCTCAACATCGCGAAGTACTTGTGCTGGGAGATGCGTGACGCGCTCACCGCGATCGCGCCGCTCTACGCGAGCGCGTGGCGCTACGAGAGCACCGAGCCCGGTCTCGAGCGCGTGCTGGTACGCTACCGCGGCGCGGAATCCGACGCGCAGCGGTGCGCCAATCGGATCGATGCGGTGGAGCGCGAAGACTACCTGCGGCGAGCGACGGTTCCGTCGTGGGAGGAGGCAATGTCATCGGCGCGCTGAGCGGTGTCGCGATCGTCGTCGTCTTCCTCGTCCTCGCGGGGTTGATGATCGCGCGCAAGCTTCCCGCGCTCCTTGCCGTCCCGCTCATGGCGGTGCTGACCGCCGCGCTCGCCGGCGTTCACGACATCGCGGGGATCGTCAGCGGCGGCGCCGTCAAGCTCGCACCGGTCTATGCGACCTTGTTCTTCGGCGCGTTGCTGAGCCGCGTCGTGCTTTCGACGGGGATCGCCGAGACGCTGGTTACGTATGCCGCGGAGTTCGGTGGCGATCGTCCGGTCGTGCTCTCGCTCGTGCTGTGCGCGGTCGTCGCCGCGCTCTTCGTAACGCTCACCGGGCTGGGCGCGATCATCATGGTCGGGACGATCGTGCTGCCGGTGATGATGACGGTCGGCGTCTCGCGCGCGACCTCGGCGACGCTCTTCCTGCTCGCGTTCGGCTTGGGCTACATCCTCAACATCGCGCAGTGGAAGTTCTACAGCACGCTGTTCGGCGTCGATCGCGCGACGTTCCAGAGCTACGGCTTCGCGCTGTTCGCGGTCCAAGCGCTCGTGCTGCTCGCGTTCGCGCTGGTGCGCGCGCGCTCGACGCGCGATTACGCGACGCTCGTCGAGGCCGGCGAGCCGCCGCGCAAACGCGTCGGCCCGCTCGCGCTGATTACGCCGGTGCTGCCGATCGTGCTGCTGACCGTCGCCGGACTCGACGCGATCGTCGCGTTCGCGATCGCCGCAATCTACGGCGTCCTGGTCACGAAGCCGCGCAGCGCAGTGCAAACGCTCATCGCCGCCTGGATTCGCGGGATCGAGGACGTCGCACCGGCGACGATCTTGATGATCGGGATCGGGATGTTGTTCGTCGCCTCGCAGACCCCCGAGGTGCGCACTGCGATGGAGCCGGTCGTGGCGAGCGTGGCACCGCACTCCGCGCTCGGTTACGTCGTCCTCTTCGGCTTGCTTTCACCACTCGCGCTGTACCGCGGCCCGCTCAATCCGTTCGGCGTCGGGATCGGCGTCTACACCGTGCTCGCTTCGCTGCACGCGTTGCCGTCGGTCGCGCTCGTCGCCGCCGTGATGGCGGTCGTGCAAGTGCAGAACGTCTGCGACCCGACCAACACGCAGAACGTGTGGGTCGCGAATTTCACCGGCGTCTCGGTCGAGCGCATCACGCGCTTCGTGTTGCCGTGGCAGGTCGGCGTCGCGACCGCCGGCGCGCTCATCGCGGTCGTCGCAGGACGCGCGCTGTTCGGCACCGCCCCGTTTCCACCGCGCGTCGCCGACGCCGCGACGACGACGCCGCCAGGCTTGTTCGCGCCGTACGCCTCCGCCGGCGTCATCGGACTCCTCGACGATGGCACGGCCGACGGAAAGCTCGCAGCGCACGAGGTCGGCGCGCAGATTGCGCGCGGCTGGTCGGGCTTTTCGATCGTTGAGGTCGCCGGCGATCCCGCCGCGAGCGATTGTCGCGCGAAGCCCTATGCGGCGGTGATGCGCGTGACCGTCACGCCGAGCGGTTCGGGCGCCGAGCGCGATGTCGGGCTGCAGCTCGCCGACTGCGCGGGGTGGACGGTCGACGAATGGCACGAGCAGGGAAGTGACATCCGGAAGGACGCGCTCGCCGCGCTGTTTCGCGAGCACACCTGGGCGCTCGACCATCCCGAGCTCGCTCGCGAGGTGTTCGACCGCGGACTGAACTTCGATCCGGCGCACGGGAAGCCGACGTACTTCTACGTTCTCTACAAGCCCGCCGACGGATACATGCGCGCTCTGGTCCGCCCCGGCGGTCCCGCCTACGAGGCGGGACTGCGGACCGGCGACGTGATCGACAAGCTCGACGGCCGCTTTTGGTGGGAGTACGGGACCTACCAAACGCAGCTCCGCGCCTACGACGGGCAGCCGCACAGCTTCGATGTTCAACGCGGCCGGGTCGGCGGTCCGGCGGTCCACGTCCAGCTCGGTGCTCCGTTCGCGTCGCCATCGTGAACGAGGGTATTGACGGCGGGCAACTTTACTAGTACAACTAGTACGGAGCTAGTTGAACTAGTTCAAACGGAAGGAGTACCGCCATGGATGCCAAGACTGTCCGCCCCGTCCGCCCGCAGCCGGCGACCGTCCCTGTCCCCACCCTGATTCGCACGCCGCGCGACGGCTCGCTCTTCCGCGGCTGGGGCGTCACGCTCTAACTTGCCGCCCGCCTTCTTTTCGGTCGACCCGCACGGTGGTGCGCCGCTCTATCTCCAGCTCATCGAGCAGATCAAGCGGGCAGTCGCCGTCGGAGCGCTCGCTCCCGGGGAGCGGCTGCCGACGGTGAAGGCGATGGCGCTCGACCTCAAGCTCAATCCCAACACCGTCGCGCGCGTCTATCGTGAGCTCGAGCGCGACGGAGTGATCGACACCGCTCCGGGCCGCGGATCGTTCGTGCGTGAGAATGGCGCGGTCGTCGAGACGCGACGCGCTGCCACCGATGTTAGTGAACGGGCGCTGACCGACGCGGTGCGCGAGGCGCGCTCGCTGGGCGTAACGCGCGACGAAGTGCGCGCGATCGCCGACGCCGCCATCGACCGCTGGTACCCACAGGAGGAGTCTCGATGATCGCGATCCGCGGTCTGACCAAACAGTACAAGGATGTTCTCGCCGTCGACGACGTCACGCTCGACGTCCCGAGCGGTTCGGTCTGCGGGTTGCTGGGCCGCAACGGTGCGGGCAAGACGACGACGTTCAAATGTCTGCTCGGCTTCGCGCGACCGGAAACCGGCGAGGTTCGCTTCGACGGCGAGCAGCTCACGCCGCGGACGTTCGTCAAGCTGGCGTATGTGCCGGAACGGCCACAGCTCTATCCCTGGCTCAGCGTCGCACAACACGTCGAGCTCGTGCGCCGCACGCAGCCGCTCTACGACGACGCATTCGCGCGTGAGCTGCTCGCGACGTTTCGTCTCGACGGAGGCAAGAAAGCCAAGCGGCTCTCCAAAGGTCAGCAGACGGCGCTCGCGCTGACGATCGCGCTTGCGACGCGACCGTCGCTGCTCATCCTCGACGAACCGGCGAGCGGTTTGGATCCCGTCATGCAGCGCGCGGTGCTCGACATCATCATCGAGCGCGCGACGAGCGGCGCGACGGTGCTGCTTTCCTCGCATCAGATCGGCCAGATCGAACGCGCCGCAGACCACGTCGCGATCATGCGGGACGGCAAGCTCGTCGTCTCCGGTGAGCTCGACGACCTGCGCGCCGCGGCGAAGATCGTCGAGGCGACGTTCGAGGAAGGCATTCCCACGCTGGGCGTTCTCGACGGCGTCACGCGCGTTGAACGCGCAGGTCACACGGTGCGCGTCTTCGCCGACGGCACCGCCGATCGCATTGCAACCCAGCTCGGCGCGCTCGGTGGACGCGGGGTACGCGTGCTTGATCGCACGCTCGAGGACCTCTTCCTCGATGCGGTCTCCGAAACGGAGCACGTCTGATGGAATACGTTGCCCTACTGCGCGCGCGACGCGTTCTCGTGTGGTACGGTGGGATCGTCGCGGCCGTGCTGCTGCTCATCCTCTACGGCATCGCCACACACAGTGGCTCGACCGTCGTGAAGGTTGACGGCCACCACCCCAACGTCCCGCTCGCCGACCTGATCGCGGGTGCTGCGTTCGCATCGGTCGTCGTCGCGAGTTTCCTCGCCGGTGGTCTCGATGCCGAGTACAAAACTGCGGCGATCACGTTCACGCGGCCGTTGCCGCGCCTGCAGATCGCGCACCGCTACGCCGCCGTCGCGGCGCTGACCGCCGTCGCCGCGACGGCGATCACGGCGTTGGCGCTGTTCGTCGGTCTCGCCGCGGCGAACGCGCTGCCCTACGTGACCTTCACGCATGTGACCGATCTCGCATACGTCGCGACGATCTTTGGCGCGGCCGTGATGTGGTACGGCTTGGTCGTGCTCGTCGCGGCGCTCTTTCCCGGGCGCGGGCAATTGATCGTCGGGCTCAGCTGGGCGTTCACCTTGATCGTCCCTGGAATCGCGCAAGGTTTTCAGCGTCCCGAGGTGCTGCACGCAGTCTTTGGCGCGCTCCAGTATCTCGATCCACTCGCGTACGTCGGCGAGATCGGTCCGGCGGGGAATCGCTCACCGCTGGGGTTTTCGTCCGAAGCGCGCGCGGCGCTGGCGTGGGCGATCGGGTTGGCCGCGTACGCCGCCGGCACCATCCTGTGGTCGCGGCGCGAGGTGTCGTCATGATGAACATCGGAGGCCTGAGATGACCATCCTTGCAACGCATTTCTCGCTGGTGCTCGGCGCATGGCGTCTCCGCGTGCGCATCGACATCGATGAGCCACGTGACGATGCTGCGCGTGAACGGCATGCGCAGAACGCTTCCGAGGGACGAGAGACCTCGCGTGCAGTGCTCGCTGTCCCGTCGAGCAACTAGAACGCGTTTGGCCTTGCGCGGCGCTCGCGGAGGGCGAGGATGATGAATCCGGCAAGCGGCAGCAGCATGGTCGCCGCGACGAGCGTATGGTGCACGGGGTGTGACGGGTCGAGAAACGGAAGCCCACAAAGATTCCGCGCGGCGTCGTCGCCGATTCCCTCGATCGAGCCTTCTGGGCCAAGGACCGCGAGCGTGGTCGGGCCGCCGATCATCGTGATGAGGCCATGCACCGAGGCGGCGCTCCCGCCCACGAGCTGGATCGTCGGATCAACGGCCCGCTCTGCTCGGTAGGCGCGCAAAGCACTCTGCGTTGCAGCCGTGAGCGCGACGAGGACCAGACGGGCGCGACGCGTGTCGACGCGCGGCAACTGCGGTGGAGGCTCGCTCACGGCGAAAAAGCGCAGTGCGGTGTACCGATCATCGGCAAACCGGAACGGTGCGCCGCGGTCGTCAATCAGACCCGGAACGTCGATGCGCTCTCCGACACGAACGAGCGGTGCGGCTGTCGCGACGCCGCCTAGAAGCAATGCGGTGAGAACGGCCGCGAACAACCGGTGCATCAGTGGACACGCGCGAGGGCTCGCTCCGGCATGCCTCCAAGCAACTCCGTCGTAACTGCCGCGATATTTGAACGCAGCTCCGCGTTGCGCTCGGCGACGGCCGCTGCCGAAACGAGGACTGCACCCGCCGACTGGGCAGCGCGCGTATTGCTGCCCGCGACGCGCGCCACGGCGTCGCGGATGTCGCGTGTCCCCTCGGACACGTCGCGAACCGTTTCTACGATCGTGAGCGTGGCTGACGACTGCCCCTCGACGGCAACCGCGACCTCACTCGCTGCGTCGCTCAGCGCCGAGACCGAGGTCTGGATCGCGGCCAGGGATCGTCCGACCGCAGCCGTCGCCGAACGCATGGAGCCGACGACCTGCGCGATCTCTGCTGTCGCTCCGGACGTCCTCTCCGCCAGCTTGCGGACCTCTTCAGCAACGACCGCGAAGCCGCGCCCGCTCTCACCGGCGCGGGCCGCCTCGATCGCGGCGTTGAGCGCGAGGAGGCGGCTTTGGTCTGCGACGGCTTCGATGAGCGATGTCACCGAATCGATGCGTTCCGCAGCATCGTGCAGCGTTGTCGCGACGCTCGTTCCTTCGCGCGTCTCGTCCACCGCAACGCGCGCGACGTCGAGCGCCTTTGCCATCCGTTCTCGGATCTCGGCGCTCCCCTGCGCGAGTTGCTCCGTCGCAGCGTGCGCTTCCCCGATTCGCCGTTGGGACGTCTCGGCGACGCTCGCGACGTGCGTCACCTCGCCGCTCGTCTCGGCCGCGAGGCGTTCGGCGTGCTTTGCCGAGTCGAGCATGGCACCGGCCGCATCGGTGACGTCGCGCACGACGACACCGATCGCGCGCTCCAAGCGGGCGAGCACGTCCCGCACGAAGCTCTCGCGCTGTTCGGCCGTGCGATACTCCGCCTCGAGCCGGAGCTCTTGTTCTTTCCTTGCTGCTTCCGCGGCGTCGTGTGCCTCCTCGAGTGCGCGTTGCACGTCCCTGAGTGCGACCGCTCGCGCCTCAGACTCACCGGCCAGCGCGTCGCGTAGCTCCCGACTTTCGGCGAGTGCAGCGCTCGTGCGCTGGGCTTCCGTGTTCGCTGTCAGGAACAGGGATCGCACCCGAATCGTCATCCAGAACAGAACGGAGCATTCGGCGATCACGACGGCCGCATGGAGGACGACGCGGGGCAAACCTTCGAGCCCGGACTGTTCGGGGAAGACCGCGCCGGCAGCGAGGAAGTCGAGCGCGATGTGATGGAGCGCCGTGAGCGTCGCGGCAAGCGCGATGGGACGCCAGTCGACGTACGCCGCGAGCATCGCGAAGACGGCGAAGAAGTACATGTGGTAGTCGATCTGCCAGACGCCGCCGCCGGCGTGCACGAACAACATCGGCATCCCTATGAGCGAGGTCGCCACCCCCAGTCGCCCGGCCAAGCCGCCCGGAGAGATTCGCGCCGCCGCGACGCCACCGATCGCCAGCAGTGCTGCGACGAGCGTGTTCGACACGATGTCGTTGTGGTTCGAGGCCGCAATCAGCGCGACGATCGGCACGTGCGCAATCAGGACAACGGAAAACACGTGCGAGGCGCGCACCCGCAGCTCAGCGAGCGCGGTCGGGTCCTGTCGCATGATACATCTCCGGAAGGACGCGGGACCCGACCCCTTGCCCGGTGGTTCAGGGGAGCGTAGCACTTTTCCGAGCGGGCGCGGCGTACTTAACAAAAAGTTTCAACAGGGATCGGCGAAGGACCGGGGATGATCGCCCCGCATGCTGACGCCTTGGTCGGATTCGTCCGCGACAACCGCGACCGATTTCTGCGCGAGCTCAAAGAGTGGATCGCCGTTCCGTCGATCTCGGCCGATCCCGCGCACGCTGCCGAGGTTCGGCGTTCGGCCGAACACGCGGTCGCGCGCATGCGCGCGGCGGGGCTGACGCAAGCCGAGGTCCTCGAGACCGGCGGCCATCCCGTTGCGTTCGGTTCGTGGCTCCATGCGCCCGGCGCGCCGACGATCCTGATCTACGGCCACCACGACGTGCAGCCGGTCGACCCGCTCGAGCTGTGGACGTCGCCTCCGTTCGACGCGCAGGTGCGCGACAACAAGATCTTCGGGCGCGGCGCAGTCGACGACAAGGGCCAATGCCTGATGCACCTCGCGGCGATCGAAGCGCATCTGCGCGTGACCAAAAAACTCCCGATCAACGTCAAAGTCGTGATCGAGGGCGAAGAAGAGATCGGCTCGCCGAACTTCGAGGCTTTCCTCGCACGCGAGAAGGAGCGGCTGGCGTGCGACGTCGTCGTCGTCTCCGACACCGCGGTCTTCGCCGAGGACGTGCCGTCGCTGACGACCTCGCTGCGCGGGATGGTGAAGTGGGAGATCACGGTGCACGGTCCGACGAGCGACCTGCACTCGGGCTACTTCGGAGGGGTCATCAAGAACCCACTCGAGGCGCTCGCGCAGATCCTCGCGGCGTTCAAGGACGCACACGGACGGATCGTCGTCCCGGGCTTCTACGACGGTGTGCGCGAGCTCTCGCCGCAAGAGCGCGCCGAGATCGCGGCGCTGCCGTTCGATCCCGCCAAAGAGGCGAACGCGCTCGGCGTGCCGGAGCTTGCCGGGGGTGAGAGCGCGCGTCTTCCTTTGGAACGGATGTGGATGCGCCCGACGCTCGAGATCAACGGGATGTACGGCGGCTATCAAGGTGCCGGAGCAAAGACGATCATTCCGTCGTTCGCCAAAGCGAAACTCTCGGCGCGTCTCGTGCCGCATCAAGATCCCGAAGCGGTGAAGCATGCGGTAACGACCTTCGTGCAGCGCGTCGCGCCGAAGGGCGTGCGCGTCGAGGTCGAGTCGTTCGACGACGTGCGCGCGGTCGAGACGTCGCGCGATCATCCGGCGGTCGCAGCTGCGGCTCGCGCGATGGAGCTCGGCTTCGGGAAACCACCGGTGTTCATCGGAACCGGCGGCACGATCGGACCCGTCTCGTCGTTCGATCGCATCCTGCACTTACCGCAGGTGCTCATCGGCGTCGGCCTCCCCGACGACGCGATCCACGCGCCGAACGAGAAGTTCGACCTCGGGCAGTTCTTCGGCGGGATCGAAACGATGACGTATCTGTACGACGAGCTCGCCCGCGCACTCGCGTGAACCCGACCGAACGCTTCTCGCAGCGCGCCCAAGACTATGTCGCCGCGCGGCCCTCGTATCCCGACGGCGCGCTCGATGCGCTCTTCGGCGGCCTCGGTGATCCGCGCGACCTGACCGTCGCCGACCTCGGCGCCGGAACCGGGATCTCATCGCGCTTACTCGCCGCACGCGGCGCGCAGGTGATCGCCGTCGAGCCGAATGCGAAGATGCGCGAAGCGGCGCAGCCGCACCCGAACGTCACGTGGTGCGCGGGAACAGCGGAAGCGACCGGACTCGACGAGGCGTCCGTCGATCTCGTGACCGTGTTTCAAGCGTTCCACTGGTTCGACCACGCCGACGCGTTGCGCGAGATGCTGCGCATCCTGCGTCCGGGCGGGCGCGGAGCGGTCGTCTACAACGAGCGGGACGAAGCCGATCCGTTCACCGCAGCGTACGGTGAGCTCGTGCGCCGCTACGCGCTCGACGAGACCGAAGAACGGCGTGCGCACGCGCTCGACGTCTTCGCGAGGTTCCGCGGTTGGCACCGCATACGGCGCAGCGAGGTCCCCAACGAGCAGTTCCTCGACGTCGAAGGCGTCGTCGCGCGCGCCCGCAGCAGCTCGTATCTGCCGCAGACGGGAGCGGTCGCCGACGAGTTGCACGCTGCACTGCGAGCGCTCGCAGCGGCGTACCTCGTCGACGGTCGCGTGACGATGCGCATGCAAACGATCGTCGTGACGGGTGAGGCCGGCGCCGACGGTGCCTGATCGCGCGTCGCTGCGCATCGGGATCGACGTCGGCGGCACGTTCACCGATGTCGTCGCGGTCGACACCGCGACGCGCAAGATGGTCGCGGCGGTGAAGGTTCCGACGACGCACGACCATCCTGACGGTGTCGCGGCGGGGATCGTCGCCGGACTCGAGCGGCTGCTCAACGACCACCGGATCGAACCGTCCGCGATCGCGTTCATCGCGCACTCGACGACGCAAGCGACGAACGCGCTGCTCGAAGGCGACGTCGCGCGCGTCGGCGTCGTGACGCTCGGCGGCCGGTTCGCGCGCGCGTTCGCGCGCTTTGCGCCGTTCGCGCTGGCCGAAGGCGTGCGCTTCGCGCCGCGCTGGTTCGACGGCCGCGACGGCGCGGTGCTCGACGCGCTCGCCGCCGACGGCGTCGAAGCCGTCGCCGTCAGCGAACCGTTCTCCGTCGACCGTCCGCGCGGCGAGGCTGCGCTCGTTGCCGCTGCGCGAGCGCGTGGGCTCGCGGCGACGAGCGGCGCCGAGGTCTCGACGCAGTACGGATTGCGTGCGCGCACGCGCACCGCGGCGCTCAACGCCGCGATTCTCCCGCGCATGCTGCGCACCTCGCGCGTGACGGCGCGTGCCGTTGCCGATGCGCGCATCCCGGCACCGTTGATGATCATGCGCAGCGACGGCGGCGTGATGGACGTCGCGGAAGTCGAGCGACGTCCGATCCTGACCATGCTCTCGGGCCCGGCGGCCGGGATCGCCGGCGCGCTCTTCCATGAGAACGTCACCGACGGCATCTTCATCGAGGTCGGCGGGACGAGCGCCGACTGCTCGGTGATCCGCCGCGGACAACCGCAAATGCGCCCCGCGCGGATCGGCGGTCACCGCACGCTGCTACGCACGCTTGATGTGCGGACGATCGCTGTCGCAGGTGGCTCGCTTGCCCATCTCGACGGCGCGCGCGTCACCGCGGTCGGCCCGCGCTCGGCGCACATCGCCGGGTATCGTTACGCTGCGTTCTACGACCCTGCGCTCATCGCGAACGCCGTCCCCGAACTCGGCGAAGGGATCGCGGCGCTGCGCGCGCCGGACGGAACGCGGATCGCGATCACACCGACCTGCGCTGCGAACGTCGTCGGCGCGGTTCCCGCCGATGCGTTCGCACGCGGCGACGCCGAGGCCGCACGCGAGGCGTGCGCGCGCGTGGGTGCCGCACTGGGACTCGACGCGGAGACGTTGGCGCGCGCGATCCTCGATCGTGCCTCCGAACGGCTCCGTGCGACGATCGACGAGCTCGTCGGCGACTACGGCTTGGAGCGCGCGACGACCGTGCTCGTCGGTGGCGGCGGCGGCGCAGCCGCACTCATTCCGTACGCTGCGCAGAAGCTCGGCTTCGCGCACCGCATCGCGCACGACGCGCAGGTGATCTCGCCGCTCGGCGTCGCGCTCGCGCTCGTCCGCGACGTCGTCGAGCGCACGATCGTCGATCCGACCGCGGAGGATCTCGCGCGGATCCGTCGCGAGGCGATCGACGCCGCTGTTGCGTCCGGCGCCGCTCCCGACCGTGTCGAAGTCGTGGTCGAGGTGGACACCGCCCGCAACCGCGTGCGCGCGACCGCCTCGGGCGCGACCGCGCTCGTCGAAGGCGCGCAGTCCGCCACGCCGCTCGACGAAGAAGCGCGGCTCGCCGCTGCGGCGGCCCACCTGCAAACCACACCTGGCGCGGTTCGCGTCGTTGCGCGCACGAGCGCGCTTGCCGTCGTCGCCGCCACGCAGGAGAGCGCGGTCGTCGACGAGCGCGGTGTCGTACGGCTCGTCCTCCCCGCCGCGAGCGCGCGCTTGCTGCCCGCCGGCACCATCGACGCGGCGTTGCCCGGGATCGTCGATGCCGCGACGACGTTCGGCGACGTCGGGCGCGCGTTGCCCGACGTCTTCCTGTTGCGCGGGACGCGCATCGCCGAGTTCTCCGGACTTGCCGAGGCCGCGCAGATCGCGGCGCTCGCGCGCGACGAACTCGCCGGTGTCGATCCCGCGGAGCGCGTCGTCGTCCTGACGGTCCCGCGACGCGCCTAGGAGTACGTCGGCCCAGCCGGGGCTCTCCCCCAGGGACAGCGGCCCTCAAAAAACGGATTGTCGCAACGAGCGGAGGTCCGGGAAGCGCCGCGAATCGGGCGGCGGGATGCGCGAGGGTCGCGAGGTCGACGTTTTGGTCGTTGGAGGCGGTAACGCAGGCTGCGCTGCCGCTTTGGCTGCTGCTCGCAGCGGCGCGCGCACGCTGCTCGTCGAGCGCTATGGTTTCCTCGGCGGAACGGCGACCGCATCGATGGTCGGACCGTGGATGACGTTCCACTCCGGCGACGACCGTATCGTCGGCGGGATCGCGCAAGAGATCGTCGATCGGCTCGTGCTCCGCGGCGGCTCCTCCGGTCACGTGCACGACGCGTCCGACTACGTCGCGACGATCACGCCGTTCGATCCGGAGATCCACAAGGCGCTGCTCTTCGAGATGATGGCCGAGAGCGGCGTCGCGCTGTTGCTCCACGCGTGGTTTCTCGAGGCGATCGTCGACGGCACGCGTGTCGCAGGCGTGCGGGTCGCGACGGTCGGCGGAATTCGCGAGCTGCGCGGTGCGTGCACGATCGACGCGACGGCTGACGCCTACGTCGCGGCAAGCGCCGGCGTCCCGACACAGCAAGGCGACGCGCGCGGCCGCGTCCAGCCGGCGAGTTTGATGTTCCGGCTCAGCCATGTCGATCTCGCGGCGCTCTCGGCGTACGTGCGCCAGCATCCCGAGCAGATGCGCAGCTCACTCAAAGGCCACGAACGAACGCCCGATCGCCTTACCGCCGTTGCGGGCTTATACGAGCTGTGGGAGGCGGCGCGCGCACGCGGTGAGGTGACGATCCCACGCGAGCTCGTCTCGTTCTTCGCGACGCCCTACCCCGATGAAGTGACGGTCAACATGACGCGGGTCATCGGCATCGATCCGCTCGATCCCGACGACCTCACCCGGGCCGAGGTCGAAGCGCGCGCGCAAGTCACGCAGCTGCTCGCGTTCTTCAAGCACAACGTCCCGGGCTTTGCGAACGCACGGATCGCCGCAACCGCGACGCAGATCGGGATCCGCGAGTCGCGCCGCATCGTTGGCGAGTACACGCTCACCGCCGAGGACGTGCTGCAAGGACGCGCCTTCGACGACGCGGTCGCGCGCAGCGCGTACCCCATCGACATTCACAACCCGAGCGGGAGCGGAACGACGACGCATCGCCTCGCACCGGGCGCGGCGTACGAGATCCCGTACCGATGCCTGGTCCCGACGCGCGTCGACGATCTGCTCGTTGCCGGGCGCTGCATCTCGACCACGCATGAGGCGCTCGCCTCGACGCGGCTCACGCCGACCGTGATGACGCTCGGTCAAGCCGCGGGGACCGCGGCGGCTCTGTCGGTTCAAGCCGGCGTCTCGCCGCGGCGGCTCGACCCGGCGGCCTTGCGCGCGCGCTTGATCCATGACGGTGTCGACTTACGACACGCCGAGGGGGCCGTCCGTGGTTGACGTGCGTGGCCTGGCGTCGTCGTACGGCGTCGCCATCGAGCTCGCCGACTTGGGCGACTGGGGCGCGACGAACCTCATCGCCGAGTACGATCCGGACGGACCCGTGATCCGCATCAATGAGCGTCGCGTCCCGACCGGTTCGTCGTGCGTCGCGCGCGAACACATCGATCGTGCGATCGCGCACGAGCTCTACCATCACCGCGAAGCGATCGGCGAAGTGCCGCGTCTGGCAACGCGCGCCAAACGCGAACACGCCGCCGACGCCTTCGCGGAGATGCTGGTGTCCGAGACCGGAGACGTTGAACGCACGGGGAGTCGCGCAACGTCGTGAAGCTGGTTGCTGGAATCGACGGCGGTCAGTCTTCGACGACCGCCGTTGTGGTCGACGAGCGCGGCCGCGTGCTTGGACGTGGGGCGGCAGGACCAGCCGATCACGTCGACGAGCCGGTGGGATCGAGCAAGTGCGCCGATGCCTGTAAGCTCGCGCTCGCGCACGCGTTCGAGGCGGCCCACCTCTCGAAGAAGACGAGTCTCGAGGCGGTGCACGTCGGGCTTTCCGGTTACGACACCGAGTTCGACGGCGTGATGCCGACGTTCGAGGCGCGGGTCGTGCGCATGCAGCACGACGCACCGATCGCGCTTGCCGGTGCGGTGCAGACACGGCCGGCGGTCGTCGTCATCGCCGGCACCGGATCCGTCGCGTACGGCGAGGACGGCGAAGGCCACGTCGTGCGCGTCGGCGGGTGGGGCTATCTGTTCGGCGACGAGGGCAGCGCGTTCGCGATCGCGCGCGACGCGCTCTCCTACGCGATGGGTGAAGAAGATCGCGGCGAGAGCAGCGCGCTTGGGGAAGCGGCCTGTGCGTTCTTCGACCGTCCGTCGCTGCGCGAGGTCGCGACGCTTGCGATGCTCGGCCGCATTCGCCGCGACGAGCTCGCGTCGTTCTCGCGGGTCGTCCACGACGCCGCGCGGCTTGACGATCCCGAAGCGGCGCGCATCGTCGACATTGCGGCATCGGCGCTCGCCGCGCTCGCCGCGGCGGCGCTCGCGCGTCTGCATCTGGAGGAAAGCGCCGTGCCGGTCGCGCTCGCCGGCGGGATGTTCGCGAACACCGCCTTCGCCGAGCGCACACGCGAGCGCCTGAGCGCTCTCGTCCCCAACGCGCTTGCGGTGCGCGCGCGGTACGAACCGGCGATCGGCGCGGCGCTGCTTGCGTTCGCAGACGCGGATATGCCGGTTCCTGAGAAAATCCTCGAGTGAGCGCGCTGCTCGAGCGTCTGCGCGGGCGGCTGGTTGTTTCGGTGCAAGCGGAAGCAGGTTCCCTGCTCAACACCCCCGAGACGATCGCGCTGCTCGCACGTGTTGCGGTCGCCAACGGCGCCGCGGCGGTGCGGATCGAAGGCGGCGTGCGCATCGGCGCCGTCCGTCGAGCTGTTGACGTCCCGATCATCGGAATCGTCAAACGCGCCTACGCGGGCTTCGCGCCGTACATCACCGCGAGCGATCGCGAGATCGCGGAGGTCGTGGCGGCGGGCGCGGAGATCGTCGCGTTCGACGCGACCGCCCGCCCGCGCCCTGACGGGCGTGACGTCGCGGACGTCGTCGCTGCGATCCAGGGTCGTGGCGCCCTCGCGATGGCCGATTGTGCGACGGAGGGCGATGTCCGGCGTGCCGCAGCCGCCGGTGCCGACGTCGTCGCGACGACGTTGTGCGGCTACACCGACGAGACGCGCGGGATCCCGCTCCCGGCGCTCACGTTGGTCCGAGCCTGTAAGGTGAGTGGCGCCTTCGCAATTTGCGAGGGTGGGGTCGCCACGCCGACGGACCTGCAGGAAGCCTTTACCTCCGGCGCCGACGCCGTCGTCGTCGGGACTGCGCTCACCAACATCGATGTTTTGGTGCGTCGATTCAGCGGTGCGGTACCGTAGGATAGGTACGCGCCGAGAGGAGCAGTCTTGGACGACAAGCAGGCGCATTCCGAGAGAAGTCCTCGACGGCACAGCAAGCGGTTCTTCATCATTGGAAGTCGTCGCCAGGCCGACGGCGAAACCGCCGAACGGCCCTCCCGCATAGGGGCGCGCGGCACGTTGTAGAGAGGATCAGTTGGCACAGCAGGTCGTCAAGCCGAAGACCAATCTCGGCCCCGGATTCTGGCCCGTCACCGCCTTCATCGTGATTGTTTCGGCGATCATGAGCTACTTCGTCGCCATCAGCCCGCTGCCGATCGGTCTGGTCCAGGCCGGCGATCCGGCCGGTTCCGCCGATACCCTGTTCAAGTTCCTCGGCATCGTCGGCGGCACGATCTTCAACATCGTCGTCATCTACACGGTCTACTTCGGGATCGTGTTCGCGAAGCCGAAGAACGCGCCGCCGAACACAATCGGCGTCCAGATCCACGATGCGCCGGTCCTCGAGTTCTGGTGGACGGCGATCCCGACGCTGCTCGTCATCATCCTGGCGATCTTCTCGGTGAAGATCTGGGCTGATATCCAGAACACGTCGGGCGACGTGCTGACGGTCGAGGCGATCGGATACCAGTTCGGCTTCCAGTTCCGCTATCCGAAGCTTGCGCAGCCGGTCACCGGTGAGCTCCACCTCCCGGTCAACACGCCGACGACGATCCATACGACCTCGCGCGACGTGATCCACGGCTTCTGGCTCCCCGAGTTTCGTATGAAGGTCGACATGGTGCCGGGGCTGATCAACACGATGCGGATCACGCCGACGCAGACGGGTACGTTCCGTATCGTTTGCTCCGAGTTCTGCGGCGTCGCGCACGGCACGATGAAGGCCAGCGTCGTCGTGCAGAGCCAGCAAGATTTTGCCAAGTGGTTCTCGCAGCAGGGCGGCGCGGCGGCTGCCAGCAGCGGCGGTGGCGCGGCGGTTGCGCTCAACTCAGGCTCCGCGGAGGCCGGCCAGAAGCTCTTCGGTCAGAAGTGCAGCGCGTGCCACTCGACTGGCCCGTTCACGCAGAAGCTCGTCGGGCCCGGACTGGGGCAGATCTTCAACGACCCGCAGCATCCCAAGCTGGTCAACAATACCGATCCGACGCCGCAAAACGTCGCGGCGATCATCAAGAACGGGTTCCAGGGCGACATCGGCGTGATGCCGAGCGCGCAGGTGAACCAGCTCTCGAACACCGACATCGCGAATCTCGTCGCCTACCTCGTCAGCCTCTCGAAGAAGTAACGGAGACCACCCGATCATGGCAACGCTCGCACCGGGAGTGAAGACAGGGCCGTATCACGCGGTCCTCGATCACATCCACCCCGAACCCACGAGCTTCATCCGGAAGTACATCTTCTCGATCGACCACAAGGTCATCGGGATCCAGTACCTGATCACGGGCGGGCTCTTCTTCCTGATCGCCGGGATGCTCGCCGAGATCATCCGCGCGCAGCTCATGTCGCCCAACGGCGCCGTCGTGACGCCCGCGACCTACAACCAAGTCTACTCGATGCACGGCTCGGCGATGGTGTGGATGGTCATCATCCCGCTCGTCACCGGCGCGTTCGGCAACTTCGTGATGCCGCTGCAGATCGGTGCGCGCGACGTCGCGTTCCCGTGGCTGAACTTGGCGGCGTTCTGGATGTTCCCGGTCGCTGGGGTCATCTTGTTCAGCTCGTTCCTGGTCGGCGCACCGGACGCCGGCTGGACCGAATATCCGCCGATCTCGCTGCAGGGACCGCCGGGCACCACGATGTGGTGCGTCGCGATCTTTCTCATCGGCGTGAGCTCGACGCTGACCGGGATCAACTTCATCGTCACGATCCTCAAGATGCGCGCGCCGGGGATGACCTTCACCCGCATGACGCTGTTCACGTGGGCGCAGCTCTCGACCGCCGGCCTGTCGTTCATCGCGACGACCGCGCTCGCCGGCGCGCTGCTCGCACTCTTCCTGGAGCGCGTCTTCGGGGTGCCGTTCTACGACCCGTCGCGCGGCGGCTCACCGGTGCTGTGGCAGCACATGTTCTGGTTCTACTCGCACCCGGCCGTCTACATCATGATCCTGCCGGCGTTCGGGGTCATCTCGGAAGTGATGCCGACGTTCTCGCGCAAGCCGATCTTCGGCTACAAGATGATCGCGTTCAGCTCGGTCGCGATCGCGCTGCTCGGCTTCTCGGTGTGGGCGCACCACATGTTCACCTCCGGGATGGTGCCGTGGCTGCAGCTCCCGTTCATGATCATCACGATGATCATCGCGATCCCGACCGGCGTGAAGATCTTCTCCTGGGTCGCGACGCTCTGGGGCGGCGCGATCAGCTGGAAGACGCCGATGCTGTTTGCGACCGGCTTCGTGATCACGTTCACGCTCGGCGGGTTGACCGGGTTCTTCCTGGCCGCCGTCCCGCTCGACTATCACGAGCACGGCAGCTACTTCGTCGTCGCCCACTTCCACTACGTGCTCTACGGCGGCTCGGTGATGGGCCTGTTCGCCGGCCTCTACTACTGGTGGCCGAAGATGACCGGGCGCATGTACAACGAGCGCCTGGGCCAGCTCCACTTCTGGCTGACGTTCATCGCGTTCAACGGCACGTTCATGCCGATGCACTGGCTGGGTTTGATGGGGATGCCGCGCCGCGTCGCCGTCTACGATCCGCAGTACACGTTCTGGAACCAGTTCGCGTCGATCAGCTCGTTCATCCTCGCCGGGTCGATGCTGCTGTTCCTCTACCTCCTCGTCGACAGCTTCCGGCGCGGCAAGAAGGCCGGCCCCAACCCGTGGGGCGCGCGCACCCTCGAGTGGATGATCTCCTCGCCGCCGCCGTACTACAACTTCAAGAAGATCCCGGCAGTCCTCGCGACGCCGTACGACTTCGGTAACCCGCTCCCGTATATCGGGCTCGACGCGGCGGAGGGTGCCGTCGAGGCGACGCCGACCGCTGCTTCGCACCCGGTGCCGACGCACTAAGGAGTCGACGACACACGATGTCGGTCTCGGTCGCAAAACAGGGCTACCACCTCGAGCACGAGGGGCACGATCACCACGAAGCGGTGATCTACCAGGAGACGCGCGACATGCGTCTCCTGGGCTTCGTCCTCTTCCTGTGCTCTGACGTCGTCCTCTTCTCGGCGTTCATCTTCGCCTACATCTACCTGCGCACGACGGTCTCGCCGGTGTGGCCGCCCATCATGCCGGGGACGAACACGCAGCTGCCGCGGCTCGACGTCGCGTTCGCCGCGTTCAACTCGGTCGTGCTGTTCGGTTCCGGCGTCACGATGCACTTCGCGATGGAGAACTGGAAGCACGCCAAGCGCGGCGCGTTCAACCTGTTCATGTGGCTGACGATCTTCCTGGGCGCGGGGTTCCTCGCGGGCCAGGCCTACGAATATCGTCACGCGGAGATCGGCGGCTGGAGCGGCTCGATCTTCGGCGCCTCGTTCTTCACGCTGACCGGGATGCACGGCTTCCACGTCTTCTGCGGCGTGATCTTCCTGCTCGTCCTGTGGTTCCAAACCCAGCGCAACGTCTACAGCACCGACCGCTACTTCGGCCTCACTGCCGGCACCCTGTACTGGCACTTCGTCGACGTCATCTGGGTTGCGCTCTTCTTCCTCTTCTATCTCTGGTAGGCGTAAAGAACGATGGATCTCGCAACTACAGAAAAGATCGTGGCGCTAATCGGGGCGCTAGTCGTGGGCTTCTTTGCGCTTGTTGCTTTGCGCGGTGAGTGGCACAAGACGGGGCTGGACGATCAAGTCACGCGTTTGCTGCTCGGCCTGATGGCGTTCGGCTGCGTGCTCGTGATCCTCGCCTCTCTCAACGTGCTGCCGTACGGCGTTGCCGTGCATCCGGGAGCTGGATAACGGAATGTATGACGTGAAAGACGACCGCGGTGTCCCCATCTCGGGCGGTATCCCACCCTTGGTGATCTGGGCGGCGACGGCAGGCGTGATCCTGATCTTCATCGTCGCCGGACTGGTGCTCTCGAACGCAGCGTACGGCCACCTCTGGCCGGCGTCGAATACGCTGAACCTGAAGCTCTAGAAGCCGAAGTCTAGGCGATCTCTTCTTTGCGGCCGTGGATCCCGACGCCGAGCGCCGGGATCCGCTCCGGCAGCACGCCGGTGCGGCGGCCGTCGATCTTGTGCACGCCGCCGTATTCCGAGAACTCGCACAGGGCTGAGCGCGTGTGCGCCGGCAGCTCGACGTGGCCGAGCGTCACCCATTCGCAGGCGATCGTCCCGTCCTCGGTCAGCACGGCGACGTAGCCGTTGCTCCCCTCGTCGGAACGCTCGTCACGTCCGCGGTAGCGGATGTAACCGTCAACGACGTAGATCGGTCGAATCGTGTGCGCGAGTGCGCGCACCGGCGCTTGCATGACACCGAACAGCCACACCGCGCACGCCAGCACCCCGAGCGCGAAGACGGGGGCCACGATCACGATGTCCGCATTGACCCATCTCGGCGAGAGCCGGGGCGCCATGAAGACGCCGACGGTGATCGCAGCGAAGACGATCCCGCAGATGAGCGGTTCGATCGCGATGCTCAGCCGGCCCCAAAAGCCCGTCAGCACGACGGCGCGCTCGGCGCGCGTCCACGGACGCCGGATCAGCGTGTTGGCACGGTCGTCGGCGGTGAGTCGGCTCGGCCGTACGCCGTGGATGATCTTGCTGGTCTCGATCATGCTGCTGTTTCCGAGTGGCGCGGGAGCCGCGCAGCGCCTGCGGGGCGTCGTCCTCGCGGTGACCCCGAAGACCGGCGAGGTCATCGTGCACCACGATCCCTTTGGTTCGATGCCGGCGATGACGATGCCGTTCCGTATCCTACCACGGGAACGGGCCCGTCAGCTGCAACCTGGATCGCTGATAGAAGCGGACGTTAACACGAACTCCGACCCCTGGACGCTGACCCACGTCACCAGCGCGAGCACTCAATCGCTCACGAACGACGCAAGCCCGTTGCGGCGGGTCAAACCGCTCCACCTCGGCGACACCGTCCCCGCCACGTCGTTCGTCGACGAGGATGGCAAACCGTTCACCTTCGCCGACCTGCGCGGTCACGACGTGGTGCTCGCGTTCATCTACACGCGCTGCCAAGATGCGCGCATGTGCCCGCTGATCAGCGCGAAGTTCCGCCAACTGCAAGAGCGGCTCGCGGGACGCAACGTTCGCCTCGTCGAGGTGACCCTCGATCCAACCTACGATCGTCCGCCGGTGCTGCGCCGCTATGCGGCGACGTTCGGCGCCGAGCCGAAGCGCTGGACGCTGCTCACCGGCGACGCCGAGCCCGTGCTCAACTTCGCTGCACGCTTCGGAATCACGGCGTTCCCCGACCCGAACATCGGCATCATCCACGCCGAGAACACGGTGCTGATCGCGCCCGACGGCCGGATCACGAAGATGATCACCGAGACGGCGTGGCTCCCCCAAGAGATCCTCGCGCAGATCGACGCCAACGAAGGCCGCGCCTCGAACCCGATTGCCCGCCTCAATCTCTGGCTCTCGTCGACCGCCGTCGCGCTGTGCGGAAACAGCGTCGCCGGATTCAGCGGCCTAACCGATCTCTTCGTCGTCCTGGTGATCTTCGCCGCGCTCGCGTACCTCGTCTACCGCTTAGCCCGCAAACTCTTCATCGAAAACGCTTAGCGTCACGCTGAGCTTGTCGAAGCGCGCGTCCCCGCTGAGCCTGTCGAAGCGCGCGTGGCACGACGGCTTCGACGAGCTCAGCCGGCGGCGTCGCCGCACGACCCTTCGACAGGCTCAGGGTGACAGACGGCTACGCGCGTAGCTCGTAGACGATGTTGAACGGCGTTTCTGCGGCGCGGCGGAAGCGGGTGAAGCCGGCGTCGCGGGCGAGCTCGCGCATCGGCGCTTCGCCGGCCTGCGCGCCCAGCGCGTAGCCGCCGGGCTGCGACTTCGCGGACGGCGTGCAGAGCAGCGTCGAGGCACCGAAGTACAACCGGCCGATCGGGTTGAGATTGTCCTCGAAGCGGTCGTTGGCGAACGGTTCGACGAGCATCAGGACACCGTCGTCGTTGAGCGCTGAGCGGATATGCTCAAGCGCGCCGCGCGGATTGCCCATATCGTGCAGGCAGTCGAAGAGCGTAATGAAGTCATACCGTCCGGGGAAGTCGGCGGCGCCGGAGACTTCGAAGTGTGCAACGTCTTCCGAGACGCCTTCTTGTCGTGCGAGCGCACGCGCCGCTTCGATCGATCCGTTGTGATAATCGAAGCCGGTAAAGCGTGACGCCGGGTAGGTCTTCGCCATGATGACCGTCGAGACGCCTTGTCCGCAGCCGACGTCCGCAACGTCGATTCCGGCGTTCAAGCGCGCCTCGACGCCGTCGAGCGCGGGAATCCAACTCGAGGCGAGGTACGCGAGATAGGTCGGCCGGAAGAAGCGCGCAGTGGCGCCGAATAGCTGCTCGTCGTGTTCGTGCCAGCCGAAACCGCTGCCGTCGATGAACGCCTGACTGACGCGTGGCTCGTCGTGGAGCATCGTCTGGGCGAGCTCATACGCACCGTGCATGTTGTATGGACTGTCTTCGCGCGCCAAGAGCATCGCGTGCTCGGGCGGAAGCGTGTAACGGCCGCTCTGCGCATCGTACTCGAGGTAGCCGCTCGCGGCCTGATTCGCACACCATTCACGGACGTAGCGCGGATCGGTCGATGTCCGTTCGGCGAGCACCTCGGGGGTTGCCGGTCCGCCGCCGTCGAGCGCGCGGTACAATCCGGTGCGATCGCCGATACGGACGAGCGCGGCGCTGAACGTCGCGCCCAGGTCCCCCAAAATTTTACCCAGGAACGCGTTGAGCTTCTGCTCGTCGAGAGCGGCGGTCTGCGCCATGCGGCACCTCCAAGTTGGTGCCAGCCAGTATAGCCCACGGCAGGTGCGGTGACATCGGTCGAACGATCGAGCGAAGTCCTAGTGCGCGGCCGTCGCCTTCGCGCTGCTGCGTTCCGCGTCACGTGATGCGAGTGCGGCGGTGAGCAGCGTCGTGACGAGCGCGACGCCGGCGAAGACCAGATAGGCGAAACGATACCCGACGACCGGATCGGTGCCGTGCGAGCTGGCGACGCCGCCGCCGAGCGAGCCGCCGATGATCTGACCGATGATCAGCATGATCGAGAGCAAACCGACGGCGCTGGCACGCTGGCTTGCGTTGACACGACTGGTGACGATGTAGCGGGTCGGCGCGCCGAGCAGCGCGCCAAAGCCCGTGCCGGCGACGAGCATCGCAAGCAGCGCCACCCACAGATTCGCGAAACCGAGCGCGAAGATGAGCAGGCCCGCCGCCGTGAGCGTCGTCCCAACCGCCAGGACCGCGCGGCTCCCGAGGGCGTCGAGCGCACGGCCCGCGAGTGGGATGACCGCGACGAAACAGAACGCGCCGAGCGCGGCGACGCCCCCAGCGGCTGCGTACGAGAGGTGCTCGGCGGCGACCAGCGCCGCCGGGATGAAGAAGAGCGAACCCTCGAGGACGCCGATGAGCACTTCGAGCGCGTACGTCACGACCAGTTGCCGGTCGGTGAAGAGCGTCGGAGCGATGACCGGCTGCGCGGCACGCCGTTCGATCGGCACGAAGAGCCCTAGGCCGAGCACCATGACGACGACGTAGCTCCACGCGAGCGCGTTGTCGATCACGTCGTCGACGACGTACAGGCGCGTCAGCAGCGCCATCAGCGCGAGCAGCCCCAGCGCGAGCGAGACGATCCCCGCGACGTCGAGCGGCCCGCGCGCATGTGCGGCAGTCGCCGGGACGTGGGTGCGCGCGAGCCAGATGACGACCAGCGCGAGCGGGATGTTGATCGCGAAGACCCAGTGCCACGAGACGTAGTGCGTGATGAGCCCGCCGACGACGGGGCCGATCACGGCCGCTAAACCCCAGGTCGCAGCGACGAGCCCGAGCGCCGCGCCGCGTCGTTCGAGCGGGACACGGTCGGCGATCGCTGCGGTTGCGACCGGGAAGATCCCGCCTGCGCCGATCGCTTGGATCGCGCGCGCGACGAGAAACACCGGGAACGACGGCGCCGCGATCGCCAGCACGCTGCCGGCGGCGAAGATCGAGACGCAGAGGATGTAGATCGGGCGGCGTCCGTTGCGGTCGGCGAGCTTCGTCATCACCGGAATCGCGACGACGTTCGCCAGCAGATACAACGTGAAGACCCAGGCGAGCTCGCGCGGGCCGACGCCGAACTGCGCGCCGAGCGCCGGGAGCGCAGGCGAGAGGACGCCCAAGTCGAGCGCGCCGGCGAACACGCCGAGCCCGAGCGTGACGAGCAGCGGGACCGTGCTGCGATCGAGTTTGTGACCGGCGACCGTCGTCGCCGAGACGTCGGTCGTAGGCGCCGACGCCATCAGATCACGCGGTCAGCCACCATCGCGACGCACATCAAGGCGAGGTACAGCAGCGAGTATTTGAAGAGCACACGTGCGTAGCGCTTGGTGGGATCGCCGGCGACCTTGAGCGCGTCCCAGACGAAGACCGCCCCTAAGATCAGCGCGCAGCCGCCGTAGCACGGGCCGAGCACGTGCATCGGAAAGAAGGCCAGTGAGACGCCGACGAGCACGAGCGAGTAGATCACGATCTCGCGCTTGGTGCGCGCGATCCCCTTCACGTTGGGGAGCATCGGGATCCCGGCCTTGTCGTAATCGGTGTTCGTCATGAGCGAGAGCGCCCAGAAGTGGGGCGGCGTCCACAAGAAGATCACCGCGAAGAGCGCGAACGCCGGCGAGCCGAGATGGCCCGTGACGGCCGCCCAGCCGACGAGCGGCGGAATCGCACCCGCGGCGCCGCCGATCACGATGTTGAGCGGCGTTATCCGCTTGAGCCACATCGTGTAGATCACGACGTAGTAGACGTTGCCGGCGAGCGAGAGCCACGCCGCGAGCGGGTTGACGAGCAGGTAGAGCAGCCCGAAGCCGACGATTTGCGCGACCGCCGCAAACAGCAACGCGTCGCGCGGCGAGATCGCGCCGCGCGCGACCGGCCTGAACTTCGTGCGGTTCATCAACCGGTCGATGTCGCGATCCCAGACGCAGTTCAGCGCGCCCGCGGAAGCCGCGGAAAGCGCACCGCCCAGCAGCGTCCACAGCGTGAGCGTGAGGTTGGGGATGCCGCGCGCAGCCATCAGCATCGCGGCGTACGTCGTCACGAGCAGCAGATAAATGATGCGCGGCTTGGAGAGCTCGTAGTAGTCGTCGACGACGCTGCGCCAGCCCACCTTGTCGGCGGGAAAGGCTGCGCCGTCGACACGCGAGAGCGTCGAGCTCACGAGGCGGTGTCCCGTGCTTGGCGCAGCGTTTGTCCTGCGCTCGCAGCGCTCGCGAACACCGGCTGCGTTCCGTCCACCGCTGCGAACAAAAGCGCGGCGACGAACGCCAGGAACGTCGCGCACGCGTTCGCCGCGTGCGCTTCGCGCAGCACGGTCGGCAACAACCAGGCAACGTTCGCAAAGCCGAGCATGATCTGCAGCACGATGAGTGCGTAGCCGAAGAGTACCGCGACGCGCACGCGCGCGGTGGTGCCGAGCGCCGCCATGTACGCCGCGATCGTCGCGAACACGAAGAACGCGCCGGCCAGGATCCGGTGCGTCATCTGCGCGCTCTGGGCGGGAACCAACCCGAGCCAGGAGCCGCCGTCGCAGGCAGGCAGCGTCGTGCAGGCAAGTCCGTCACCGCTCGAGCTCACGAACGCGCCGGCACACATCGCCACGAACGCGAACGTCGCCGCGATCGTCAAGACCGCGCCGAGCAGCGAGTGCCGGATCACGATCGTCCGGGGACGCAGCAAGGCAAGCATCGCCAGCGCGAAGAGCCCGCCCAGGAGCAGCATCGCGGTCGCCCAGTGGACCACGACCGACCAGGGGCTGTTGGAGAGCGCGACGGTCAGTCCGCCGAGCGCCACTTGCACCACGAACACGCCGCCGATGAACGCCATCACGGCCGTGACGCCGGCGACCCGCTTACGTTCGCGCCAGGCTGCGCCAAGCGCGCCCAGGACCAGGAAGCCCTCGATGAAGGCAACCAGGCGATGCGACCACTCGAAGACGACGCCCCCGGCGAGCGAGGGGACCAGCTGGCCGTGGCAGAGCGGCCAGTCCGGACAGGTCATACCAGCGCCGTTGATACGCACCCAGCTCCCCAGAACGGCGAGCAGGAAAGCACCGACGGCCGCCGCGATCGTGAGGGCGCGGAACATCATCGTGAAGCGTACCCTTGCGTCGAACGCCGGGCAACGACTTATTTCGTCCAGACCGAGACGCCTAACAGCCGGTCGTCGCTGCAATACTGTGGTCAGCCGCGACACCTTCATCGTAGGCGATCGTCCCGACCCGTTCGTCCAGCCCTTGGGCGATGTCGTGCATCACCTTGTTCCACTCGCCGTCGCGCGGCGGCGGTGACGGCGCGACGGCCGCTTGCATCGCCTCAGCCTGCTGGAGCTTGTATTCGGGGATCATCCCGGAGCTGGCCAGGCGGCGATCGCGGTTCATGATCCCGCGCGCCTCGAACGCGTCTTCACGGCCGCGTAGGATGACGATCGCGCTGTCGAACGCTTCCGCTGCTTTCTTCTGCCGTTCCAGCGCGCCGCCGAGCGCGTCGGCGAACGCCTTGAGTTCGGCCTTGCGTTCAGCATCGTTCGACGCTTTCGCCATCTCGCGCAGCATCTTGATCTCGTTGTCGGCCGCCTTGAAGTTCGTACGCACCGCTTGCGTGCGCGTCATGAGCGAATCGATGCTGTTGCGGCGCTGGAGCGAACTGAGTCCGTCGAAGTTCGTCGCGCGCAGATTCGCGGTCACGATCGCAAGATCGCGATCGTTGTCGAGCGCTTGTGTGATCGCGCCGTTGGCGTGAACGAGGATCGACGTGCACACGCTCGTGCGAACACGACCGATCTCCTGAAGCTTCGTAGGCGGCGGAGACGGGCTCGCGGCCGGAGCCGGAGCGGTCGCAAGACCAGCGACGAACGGCAGCAGGCTGAGCATAGCCTATTGCGACTTCCGTCGCACCTCCAGGGTATCCTTGCCAGCGCCCGTCGAACGGACGCAGCCGATGCGGCGTTTCCTCGCCGCTCTCGTGCTTGCTGTCGGGCTCGCCGGCTGCCGCGAGGTGCGGGTCAACCAACAAGGCAGCGGCACGACCCCGATCGTGGGGCATGCGGAAGTCGTGGTCGTTCGCGACAAACGCACGCTCGCGGAGCTCGGGATCGCGCGCAACGTCGATTTCCGCCACGAATTCGCCGTCGTGCTGCTCATGGGACCCCATAGCGAGACCGGCTGGACCCAGATCACCGAGTCGATTCGCGCGAACAGCGACCGGGTGCGGATCGTCGCCTTCGAGCGTGGTCCGCTCGGCGGAGGCGAACCGACGAAGGAGTACCGCACGTACACGATCTGGGTCGTGCCGAACATCGTGTACCGCGCCGGCGCGCAAGTGGAGGTCGTCTCGCCTTCGGGCGATGCGGTTGCCGCGACGACCCTCAAGTAGTGGGCCCGACGATCACGCTCGACGGCGCGACACTGCGGGCCAACGTCGCGACCTTTGCGGCCCTGGGCGCCCCGGTGGCCGCGGTCGTGAAGAGCGACGGTTACGGCTGGGGCGCGCGTCGTTTGGCCCGCGAACTCGACGGCGTCGTTGAGTCGTACGTCGTCGCCGATGACGAGGAGCTCGCCGCCCTGCGGCCTGCCACCAACAAGCCCATTCGTCTCCTTGCCGACGCCCCGCCCGGACGGCTCGAAGCGGTGCTCGCGCTGCGCGGCATCCCCAACGTCTCGAGCCGCGAGTCCCTTGCCGAGGCGAGTGCGGTCGCGGCCCGGCGCGACGGCCTCACCGTCCGCATCGGGATCGTCGATGCGACCGGCTGGAGCGCGATCTCACCCCGCGATGCCGCGGAGTTCGCAGCGGCAGTCGCGGGGACGGGGCTGCGGGTCGAGCTATGGACCCACGTGACCTCGGAGCCCCGCTCATCAGCGATCCTGA
>CAZABL010000019.1:0-5650 GCA_964483365.1 uncultured bacterium | reverse complement strand
CGGGTCGAGCTATGGACCCACGTGACCTCGGAGCCCCGCTCATCAGCGATCCTGAGCGACTTCGCCGCGGCGCGGGAGGCGTTCGTCGCCGCCGGCGTCCCGCTGGCGGGGATCGACGTGGCGAGCACCGCGTCCGCCTCGGCAGCGACGGCGTACGACCGGCTCCGCATCGGAGCGGGGCTGTTCGGCGCGCGGCTGGGGAACGAGCTCGCGTTGCGGTGTGCCCTACGGGTGACGGCTCCCGTCGTGCGCGTCCTCGCACCAGGCGAGCAGGCCTGGGCCGGCTACGGCGAGCGCGCGATCGCAACGCACGAAACGTGCGTGGTGTTACGTTGTGGTTACGGTGACGGGTTCCCGAAGGGTCTGGCTGGCCGAGGCAATATCCTCGCGGTTGGCATGCAGTACACGACCCGCGTCATCACCGACGGGAGCTCGCCATGCCTTTTTATCGGGGCTGATGACGACGTCGACGCGTTGGCGGCGCAAGCGGGTATCAGTCCGCACGAACTGGTGGTAGGGTTAGCACGCTCATGATCCTCGACGCGCTCGCGCGATTCGACGGAACGATCACTCGGCTGGGGATCGTCCTGAGTCCCGATGGGTCACCGCAAGAGGTAGAAGGTGTTCTCAATCCCGCGAGCGCGACGGCTCGCGACGGGTCGCTGTTGCTGTACCCGCGCACGGTCGCGGAGGGGAACGTCTCGCGGGTCGGGCTCTGCCGGGTCCATCGCGACGGACCCGCGGTGGAGTTGGAGCGCTTGGGCTTTGCCCTAGAGCCCGAGGCGCCGTATGAGATCCGCACCGTCCCCGGCGGGTGGGGCTGCGAGGATCCCCGGGTCACGTTCGTCCCGGTCCTCGACAAATACGTCATGGCGTACACGGCGTTCGGCCCGGCCGGACCGCGCATCACGATCGCGCTCTCCGACGATGGCTATAGCTGGTCGCGCCTCGGCCAGGTGCGCTTCGCGCCGGGCCTGCCGCAGGGCGACGACAAAGACGGGGCGTTCTTCCCCGAGCCGGTCGTCTCGCCGAGCGGGGTGCGATCGCTCGCGATGTACCATCGCCCGATGCTCAAGCTCTCGACGATCGACGGCCGCGGCGCGATTCCGACGCTGCTCGATCTCGAGCCCGATGAGCGCGAAAGCACGCGCATCGCGTACATCCCGCTCGAGCCCGTGTTGCACGATATCGACAACTTGCTCAACGTCGAGGAAAGCGCACTCGTGCTTCCCCCCGACGCGCCGTGGTGTCGCATCAAGACGGGCGGCGGCACGCCGCCGGTGCGCATTGAGGAGGGCTGGTTCTCGCTGTTCCACGGCGTCGACGCGGTCGAGTCAGGTGACGGACTCTACAAGATGCGCTACAGCGCGGGATTCGTCGTGCACGATGCGCGCCAGCCGCATATCGTCCGCTATCGGTCGCACCTGCCGGCGATGGTTCCCGAAGGTGTCGACGAGACGCACGGGATCGTGTCGAACGTCGTCTTCCCGACCGCCATCGACGTGTGCGGCGACCGTCTCTACGAGTTCTATTACGGGATGGCCGACGCACGGATCGGCCGCGCGCGCCTGCAGCTCGCCGAACCGTTCGCGCAAGCCGAGGAGAGCGCAGCCTAAGAGGTGATGTTGTTGCGGGCCCCCTCGGGGAATCGCGACGTCATCGAAGTGTATCCGGGCCCGCGCGTTTGGGGGCCCCGCGCCGAAGGCGTGGGGGGCGCGGAGCCCTGGGCGGAGCGCGGTTAAAATGTGGCGCTTCTATCTGATCGCGACGGTGATTGTCGTTGCGATCGGAAGCGTCGTTTTCGCGCACCGTGTCGCATCGCTGCGTGACTTCACGGTAGAAGGATCGCCGCGCCCGGGACAAACGCCCACGAACACCCGCGGGAACGCCCGCGAAGCGCCGCGGCCGGCGCAGAGCTTCGGAGCTGACGGGCCATGGGTGATGAGCGCGCTTCCGGGCTGTTTCGAGCAGCAGAAGTCGACGATCGGGCCGATCGACTTGGTTCGCGCGCAGATCCCGCCGGAGCGCGACCGCGTTGCACCGGGGACGCGGATCGTGTGGAACGACTGCGCGATCGCCGTGGGCGCGAGCGACGTGACGATCGCGCGCGGTTCCGACCGTCTGCGCGTCCCGCCGCAGGCGCGCCTCTATCGCCGCGGCGATGCCTTGGTCCTGGTGTGGACGAGCCGGTACGGCCGCACGGAGATTCGCACCTACGCGCGAAGCGCCGGATCGTGAGCGCCCCGCCCGTCATCGATACCGAACGCCTCATGATCCGTCCCGTCGTCCCGGCTGACCTCGACGCGCTGCGTGCGATCGTCGGCGACGCCGAGCCGATCGAGCGCTGGATGCAGCGGGTGAACCGCAGCTATGCGGCGAGCTCGGCGGGATTCATGGCGCTCGTGCGGCTCGCCGATCTCGTCCTGATCGGCTACGCGGGCGTCGATTTCAGCGGCGACGCGCCGGTGTTCGAGGTGCGCCTGCGCGAGGCCGCGCGCGGCCAGGGCTACGAGAGCGAAGCCGAGCGGGCGCTGCTCGCCGACGCACGGGAGCGGTTGCGCGTGAACGGCGTCACCGCGCGCAGAGAGTAGCAGCGCCGGCGTCGAACTCAGCCCGGTCATGGAGATCCGCGAGGAAGTCGCGAAACGGCGCACGTTCGCGATCATTTCGCACCCCGACGCCGGCAAGACCACGCTGACCGAGAAACTGCTGCTGTACGGCGGAGCGATCGTGACGGCGGGGCAGGTCGCGGCGCGGCGGCGCGCGCGTGCCGCGACGTCCGACTGGATGGAGCTCGAGCGCGAGCGCGGGATCTCGATCACGTCGACCGTCTTGCAGTTCCCCTACGACGGGCACACGATGAACCTGCTCGACACGCCGGGGCACCAAGATTTCGGCGAGGACACGTATCGCACGCTGCTCGCGGCCGACGCCGCGGTGATGCTGATCGACGCCGCCAAAGGCGTCGAGCCCCAGACCCGCAAGCTGTTCGCGATCTGCCGCGCGCGGCGCATCCCGCTCTTCACGTTCGTGAACAAGATGGATCGGCCGTCGCGGGATCCGCTCGAGCTGCTCGACGAGCTCGAGAACGTGCTGGGGATCGGCGCGTATCCGATGAACTGGCCGCTCGGGAACGGCGAGACGTTTCGCGGCGTCTACGATCGTGAGACCGGTGAAGTCCACGTCTTCGAGCGCACCGAGCACGGCGCCAAGCGCGCACCGGTGACGACGACGGCACCCGACGATCCCGCGATCGCGAAGCTCGTCGACGAGCGCACACACCGCGAGTTCCTCGATCAGCTCGAACTGCTCGAAGGTGCGGGTGCCGCGTTCGACCGCAACGCGATGCTGCGCGGCGACGTGACACCGGTGTTCTTCGGTTCGGCGGTCACGAACTTCGGCGTCGAGCTGTTCCTCGATGCGTTCGTGCGGATGGGTCCGCCACCCGCGCCGCGCATCGACGCCGAGCAGAACATCGTCGAGCCTGCCGACGAGCGGTTCAGCGGCTTCGTTTTCAAGATCCAGGCGAACATGGATCCGCGCCATCGCGATCGGATCGCGTTCCTGCGCGTCTGCAGTGGGAAGTTCGAGCGCGACATGACGGTGCGCAACGTACGGACCGGCAAGGACGTGCGGTTGACGCGCGCGATGAAGCTGTTTGCCTCGGACCGTGAGTCCGTCGACGTTGCGTTCGCCGGTGACGTCGTCGGCTTGGCGAACCCCGGTGTCTTCGCGATCGGCGATACCCTCGCACAGGGAGACGGCGTGCGCTTCGAGCCGATCCCCGCCTTCGAGCCGGAACATTTCGCGCTGGTCCGCAGTACCGACACGGGAGCGTATAAATCGTTTCAAAAGGGCATCGCGCAGCTGCGCGAGGAGGGCGCGATCCAAGTTTTCTACCCGTACGGGCAGACGCGGACCGAGCCGATCCTCGCCGCCGTCGGCGCGCTGCAGTTCGAGGTCGTGAAGTATCGGTTGGAGTCGGAGTACAACGTGAAGACGGTCTTTCAGACGCTGCCGTACACGCTGGCGCGGCGCCCTTCGTCAAGCTCAGGACAGGCTATGGACTTCGCCACGGTCACGATGCCGTCGAACGCGCGTCTCGTCGAGGATTGGGACGGCGAACCGCTCGCGCTCTTCGAGAGCCCGTGGAGCGTCGATCTCGCCAAACAGTGGAATCCCGGCCTTACGTTCGAAGCGTTCGGCGCGCGGGATCTTGCCCGAGAAGCGGTCCGCTGATGCGCAACGTCACCTCGACCGCGCGGCCAGGCACGCAGCGAAACCAAACGCTGATCCTCGCGCTCGCCGTCATCGCGCTCGCCCTGCTCGCTCGCGCGTGCTTCCCGGGCGCGAACCAGTACGAGAAGATCGCGCGCGGTGTGACGCAGGCGCTGCAGAACAACGATCTCACCGCGGTGCAGAAATACGAGAACGCGGAGACCGCCGCGGAGATGAGCCGCACACGCGTTGCGCGCGCCGCCGATCAGCTCGCGCCGCTCGGCAAGATCAAGCGCGTCCACGAGACGACACCCAAGGGGGGCCCGCCGCGCGTGCACGAGTTCGACGTCAGCTTCGACAAGGGGACGGTGCACGAGCGCATGCAGGTCGATCCGCAGAACAAGGTCGTGCACTTCCACTACGACCCGCCGCAGGTCAGCGGATGATCGAATCGTCGTTGGCGGCCTCGTTCGACGACGTGCGCGCCGCCGCCGCGCGTCTGCGCGGAATCGCCCATCGCACCCCCGTCGTCACCGCGCGAACGCTCGACGAGCGCACCGGCGCGACGGTCTTCCTCAAGGCCGAGAACCTGCAGCGCATCGGTGCCTTCAAGTTTCGCGGCGCGTACAACAAGATCGCGCAGCTCAACCCCGAGCAGAAACGCGCCGGTGTCGTCGCGTTCTCGAGCGGCAATCACGCGCAAGGGGTCGCGCACGCCGCGCAGTTGCTCGGCGTTCCTGCGACGATCGTCATGCCGTCCGATGCGCCGGCGGCGAAGCTCGCCGCGACGCGCGGGTACGGCGCCGAGGTCGTGTTGTACGACCGCGAACGCATGAATCGTGCCGCGCTCGCAGCGTCGATCGCAGCGGAGAAGAACGCGGTGCTCGTCCCGCCCTACGACGATCCGGCGATCATCGCGGGACAGGGCACGGTCGCGCTGGAGTTGATCGAGGACGCGGGGCCGCTCGACGTGTTGCTCGTGTGTCTCGGCGGCGGCGGACTCATGGCCGGCTGCTGTCTTGCCGCGACCGCGCTCTCACCGGGCGTGCGCATCTACGGCGTCGAGCCGGAAGCGGGCGACGACTGGGTTCGTTCGTGGCGCGAGAACCGTATCGTCTCGATCCCGGTTCCCAAGACGATCGCCGACGGTCAACAGACGCAAGCCCCCGGCGAGTTGACGTGGCCGATCGTCCGTTCGCTCGCAGCCGGCATCGTCACCGTCACCGACGACGAGATCCGCAGCGCAATGCGCTTCGCATTCGAACGCCTCAAGCTCGTCCTCGAACCCAGCGGCGCATCCGCCCTCGCCGCCCTCCTCTCCGGCAAGGTCGACGACATACGCGGTGCGCGCGTCGGCATCACCCTCAGCGGAGGGAACGTCGACGCCGCCCGCTACGCCGACTCCCTCTTGTCATGCTGACCCCGTGTCATG
>CAZABL010000018.1:29811-51208 GCA_964483365.1 uncultured bacterium | reverse complement strand
TGGAAGAGCGACTCCGCGTGACCCAAAAACAAATACCCTCCCGGGCGAAGCGCTTTCGCGAACGACTCGACGACTTGCTTCTGCGTCGCCTTTTCGAAGTAGATGAGAACGTTGCGGCAGAAGATCGCGTCGAACGGGCCTTCCGCCGCGACTCGTGTGCCGTCGAGCAGATTCAGGTGCCCGAACTGCACCAAACGTTTCACCCGCTCGTCGATGAGGAAGCCGTCGCCCTGCGGCTGAAACCACTTTTGGATCATCGCGGGCTCGGTGGCGCGAAATGACAGCGCGCGATAGAAGCCTTTCGCCGCCAGATCCAGCACGCGTGAGGAGATGTCGGTCGCGCGAATCGCGATCTGCGCATCGCTGAGCTTTCCGCTCTCGAGCAGCGTCATCGCGAGCGAATAGGCTTCTTCACCCGACGAGCTCGCCGCCGACCATAGTCGTATCCGCTGCTCGCGCGCGAGCAGCTCGTCGAGGATCGTCCCGGCCAGCGCCTTGAGCTGCGCGCGCTCGCGAAAGAAGTACGTCTCGTTGTTGGACAAGACCGAGGCGAGGTCGCTCCACTCTTCCTCACGCCGCGGATCGCTGCGCAGGAAGTGCACGTACGCGCCGTATGTCTCGAACCCGCGTTTTGCGAGCCGGGTCGAGAGACGGCTCAGGAGCAGGAACCTCTTCTGATCATCGTACCAAAGCCCGAAGCGCTCCTTGATGAGATCCCGCAGCGCGGCAAACTCCAGCTCGGACGGGTCGCCGACTGCCATCCATAGCTATATCGGATGCGCGGGCTCGCAACTCAACTGGGACGGGAGCTACGCGCGTGCGGCCGTGAGTGCGAAGCGGGCCGCTTGCGCGTAGAGAAAGAGCCATTCATTCGGACCGAAGTCGTTGCGGTCACGTTGCAGGAGCTGGGCGAAGCGCGGCGTGCCTTCGAGCTGGCGGAACAGTACGTCGAACCGCGCGGGACGCTTTTCGAGGAACGTCATCAGGCGCTGACGATGCCGCAGCCGGCCGTAGAATGCGCGCTGCACCGCGCGCTGGTACCGCGCCGCCGCGTCGTGGGTGTGCCCGGCACGCAGCTCGGCGACTGCGTCGGCGGCGAACCGACCGCTGCTCGCCGCCTCATGGATCCCTTCACCGGTCGTCGCGTCGACGAGTCCGGCGGCGGTCCCGCCGACGAGGACGCCGTCCGCGCCGATCGTCGCGCGCGGCAGCCCGCCATAGAGCAAATTCCCCTCCTCGCGGACGTGGTACGGGATCCCGGCGAAGAGCCGCCGCTCGACCGTCGTCAGGAACGCGTCGAGCTCGGCGCGGAGCGCGATGCCGGGGACCTTCGCTTGGATGCCCAGGCCGATCGAAAGATGGTCGCGCTTGGGGAACATCCAGGCAATGACGTTGTGCCCCGAGAGCGGACTGACGTAATAGTGCATCTCCAATGTCGCATAGGTCTCGGGCGTCGCAGGACGCTCCGGATAGACGCGATATTGGTAGCAGGTGATCAGCCCGGCGTTCCACTGCGCGTAACGAAAACGCGGATCGACGTCGTCGAGCCGCGCGCTCGAACCCTGCGCGAGAAACACGGTGCGCGCTTTGATACGCTTGCGCGTCCCCGCCGCCGTATCGGCGTACTCGACGACGACGCCGTCGCGTTCGCGCGCGAGCGAACGAAACAGCGTGTTCGTGCGGATCTCGGCGCCTTCGCTGCGCGCGAGCGCACCGATCGTTCCGTCGAGCTCTTCACGCGTCGTCGTGTGCGCCGGCCCGACCGTGAACGCGTACGTCCGTTTCGCGGTCGTCAGCGAGATCGTCGGCGGATCGAGGTGCACGATCGCGCGCGGGAGATCGAACTCCTCGCAAAAGCCCGGCCGCAGCCCTGCTGCACACACGCGCTTGGCGCCGACGACCGCGTCGCGCTCGAGCACCACGGTCGCAACGCCGCGCCGCGCGGCCTCGCGCGCCGCGGTTCCGCCGGCCGGACCGCAGCCGACGATCAGGAACTCGGTCGACTCCATCGCGAGCGGACGCTTCGCGCGCGAACGCCCCGAGCCCGTTCCTTCGGCGGAGGAGGGCGAGCAGGGCACGCGTAACGCGGCCCCTACTTCTAAAGTGCTTGACGCCGTCAGGCCTTTCTTTGCGTATAAAGGACTCCGTATTTGACCCAACAGCTCGGGATCGATCTCGGCCTGGGTGCCGGGATCCTGGCCATTCTTTATGGCCTCTACCTCATTTCATGGGTACTCCGCCAGCCGGCGGGCAACGCGACGATGCAATCGATCGCCGGCGCAATCCAAGAAGGCGCGATGGCGTTCTTGCGCCGTCAGTACACGACGGTCGCGATCGTCGCGGTCGTCCTCGCGATCCTCATCGCGATCGCTCCTGAACCGCTGGGCTGGGAAGCCGCGGTCGGTTTTCTGATCGGCTCGATTCTCTCCGGAGCGGCCGGCTTCATCGGGATGATCGTCTCGGTGCGCGCGAACGTGCGCACCGCCGAAGCGGCACGCCTGGGTCTGGGACCGGCGCTGAATCTCGCGTTCCGCGGCGGCACGGTCACCGGACTGCTCGTCGTCGGTCTGGGTCTGTTCGCGGTGAGCGGCTACTACTGGATCTTGCTCGCCGTCAACGGCGGCGACGAAGCGCGCTCGCTGGGCGGACTCATCGGTCTGGCCTTCGGGTGTTCGCTGATCTCGGTGTTCGCACGTCTGGGCGGCGGGATCTTCACCAAGGCCGCCGACGTCGGCGCCGACCTCGTCGGCAAAGTCGAAGCGGGAATTCCCGAAGACGATCCGCGCAACCCGGCCGTCATCGCCGACAACGTCGGCGACAACGTCGGCGACTGCGCCGGGATGGCGGCCGACCTGTTCGAGACGTACGTGGTGACGACGACGGCGGCGATGCTGCTCGGTCACCTCGTGCTCGGGAAGGTCACCGGCGCGACGACGTTCCCGCTGGTGCTCGGCGCGCTCTCGATCGTCACCTCGATCATCGGGACGCTGTTCGTCGGACGCGGCACGGTCCGCAAGAGCGGGATCATGAACTCGCTCTACAGCGGGATGATCGCCGCCGGCGTCCTCTCCGCAATCGGCTTTTGGTTCGTCTCGAACTCCGAGTTCGGCGCCGGCGTGGCCGTCGGTGACCGGACGATCACGGGAGTCGAGGTCTTCTTGTGCGCGTTGATCGGGCTTGCGGTGACCGGTCTCATCACGTACATCACCGAGATCTACACCGGGACGACGTTCCCGGCCGTGAAAGGGATCGCGCGCGCGTCGATCACCGGCCACGCAACAAATATCATTTCCGGACTCGCGGTCTCGATGCAAGCGACGGCCCTGCCCGCGCTCGTGATCATCTTCGCGATCCTGTTCTCGTTCTCGCTCGCCGGCCTGTACGGCGTCGGGATCGCCGTCATGGCGATGCTCTCGATGGCGGGGATCGTCGTCGCGATCGACTCGTTCGGGCCGATCACCGACAACGCCGGCGGAATCGCCGAGATGGCCGAGCTCCCGGAATCCGTCCGCGCCGTCACGGATCCGCTCGACGCCGTCGGGAACACGACCAAGGCGGTGACGAAAGGCTACGCGATCGGCTCTGCCGCACTCGCCGCGCTCGTGCTCTTCGCATCGTTCTTGCAAGAGCTCAGCGACCGGTGCCACGCCGCCGTGGGCGTCGCGTGCGCGAACGGCGTCACGTTCAACGTCGGCGACCCGTACGTGCTCTCCGGCTTGTTCATCGGCGGAATCTGCGTGATGCTCTTCGCGTCACTCTCGATGCAGTCGGTCGGACGCGCCGGCGGCGCGGTCGTCGAGGAGGTGCGGCGCCAGTTCCGTGAGATGCCCGGCATCATGGACGGGACGCAAAAGCCGAACTACGCGACGACGGTCGACATCGTCACGCGGGCAGCGCTCAAGGAGATGATCGTGCCGGCGCTCATTCCGGTCGGCGTTCCGATCGTCGTGGTTCTTCTCTCGGTCGTCGGGCTCTTCAAAGGAACGCAGGGCGCGCAGATCATGGGCGGGATCCTCGTCGGCGCGATCGTCGTCGGGCTCTTCATGGCGATCGCGATGACCGCCGGCGGCGGCGCGTGGGACAACGCCAAGAAGTACATCGAGGACGGCAACTACGGCGGCAAAGGTTCGCCGGCGCACGCTGCGGCCGTCACCGGCGACACCGTCGGCGATCCGTACAAAGATACGGCGGGACCCGCGATCAACCCGATGATCAAGGTGCTCAACATCGTTGCGCTCTTGCTCGTCGGTTTTCTCGTGCACTGACGCAACGCGACGCGAGTCGCCGAAAGCGCGGCCCCGCACATTGCATGCGGGGCCGCGTTCGTTAGGCCTCGTTAAAGATCGCGTCATGAACGCGTATTCTTGGCATCCGAAAACGCTGCAGCGATTATACTCGTTGGCGAGATGCACAATCGTCCGCGGCCAGGAGACCACGTACGACTGATTGGCCCGTCGGGATGCGTGTACTACGGCGTGCTCGGCGTCAGCGGCAGCGCGGGGATCGAGCTGTATCGCGACCTGCGCTCGAAACCGTGCGTTTTCCCCGCGGAGTCGCGCGTCGAGTTCGACGACGGTGAGCGGTCGCGCGGAAGCGACGCGAACGCTTAGCGCGCGGCGGCGAGGGTGATCTCGAGGACGCCGGCGAGGAGCGCGGCGCCGTAGACCGAGCGCGAGCGCTTGTGGAGCGCACGGTAGGCGCGGCGACGCGGGTCGTCTTCGGCGATCGAACGGAACGAGCCGCCCAGCTCGGACTGGACCGCCTGCATCGCCGTCATGATCGTCTCGTTGTGGTAGGCGATCAGGGCGATCGCCGCCGCGCCGGCGAGGGCACGGGCGATGTCGCTCGGCCGAGCCTTGTCGTCGAGCACGGCGCGAAGCGCCGCAGCGGCGACCGCGGCCGCGCCGGCGGTATAGGCGAGGCGACCGATCTTGGTCAGCGTCCCTCCGGTCAGCTTCGCGATCGTATCCGGGTCGTTGATCGTGCGCGCCGCGGTGGGAGCGGACGTCGCGACGAAGCCGATCGCAGCGCCGGTCCAGGTCGTGGTGCCCAGAGCTTCGATGACGGCAAGGGTGGTGTCGGCGAACTTCATGCGTGCAGCGTACCGCGACAGGGTACCGTTTTCGCACGATGGCGAGCCGCATGATGAACGCCGCGGTTATTCGACGCTTCGGCGGACCCGAGGTGCTCGAGATCGCGGAAGTCCCCGTTCCGACGCCGGAACGTGACGAGGTGCTGATTCGCGTCGAGACGGCCGGGGTCGGCGTGTGGGACGCAAAGGCGCGCACCGGCGTCTTTGGTGGGGGAGACAGATTCCCGCTCGTGCTCGGCGCCGAGGGGTACGGCCTCGTCGAAGCGGTCGGGCCGGAGGCGACGTTTCCGGTCGGCGAGCGCGTGTGGGCGTACAACTACGGCGGGAAGAAGGGCGGCTTCTACGCCGAGTACGCCTGCATTCCCGAGGAAGGCGTCGCACACGCCCCGCCGCGGCTCTCCGACGACGAGCTCGGCGGTGTGCCGGTCGGGGCGGTGACGGGATGGACCGGTGTGCACGACGGGTTGGAAGTCGAGCAGACGGACGTCGTCGTCGTCCATGGTGCGACGGGAAGCGTCGGGCTGTGCGCGCTGCAGTTCGCGGCGTGGACGCATGCGCGCGTGTTCGCGACCGCATCTCACGACGCCGAGCTGTTGCGCGAGCTCGGCGCCGCGGACGTGTTCGACGTGCGCTCGGAGTCGGGCCGCGCCGCGCTGCGCGTCGCGTTCGACGAGGTGACGAAGGTGCTGCTCACCGCGCCGTGGCCCGACGAGCTCGCGGAGCTCTTGCACGAGCTCATCATCGCCCACCCGGGCGGCGTCCCGTTGCCGTCCGGCGTCGCGGGGACCGAGTTCAACGGTGTTCCGCGTCGCGCGCTGTGGGACGCGATGAATCCGCAAATAGAGGCGCATCGTTTCCGCCTCCCGATCGCCGCGAGGTTTCCGCTCGCGCACGTGCGACAGGCGCACGAAGCGCTCGCGCGCCCGGGGCGAACCGGGACGATCGTGCTGCGGGTGCGCTAGCCGGCGGCGATCGGCGCGCTCGCGTCGAGCAGCGCGCCGACCGCTTCGGGGCTCATCGGGCGGTGGAAATAGAACCCTTGCGCGAACTCACAGTCGAGCGCCATCAGCTCTTCGACTTGGCGCGGCGTCTCGACGCCTTCGGCGACGACGTCGATCCCGTAGCTGCGCGCGAGCTGGATGAGCATCCGCACGATCGGCGCGCTCCCCAAACTTCCGTCGGTGCTCTCGACGAACGAACGGTCGATCTTGAGCGCGTCGAACGGGAGTTGGTGCAGGTAGCGCAGCGACGAGTAGCCGGTGCCGAAGTCGTCGATGCACAGATGAACGCCGGTCGCGCGCAGACGCGCGAGCGAACCCAGTGAGAGCGTATTCGAGCGAATGACCGCGCTTTCGGTGATTTCCAGGACGATGTCGTCGGAGGAGAGCCCGAAGCGGCGCAGGTTGCGCGCGACGAACGCGTCGAGGTCGGGCTCGAGAACTTCCTGCACGGAGAGGTTGATGTGCATACGCAGATCGAGGAGCGGTGCGCGCCGCCGCCACTCGGCGAGCTGACGGCACGCGTCGACGAAGACGTAGCGGCCGATCGGAACGACCAGGCCGACGTCCTCGGCGAGCGGGATGAACTCGCCGGGCAGGACGTTCCCCGTCGACGGATTGCGCCAGCGCACGAGCGCCTCGAACCCGAAGATGCGGCCGTCGTTCAGACGCACGATCGGCTGGTACTCGACGTTGAACTGCTCGGTTTCGATCGCTGCGCGCAGATCGCTGGTGAGCGCGAGGCGACGCGTCGCCTCATAGTGCATGTGGTGATCGAAGAAGGCGTGGCGGCCACGCCCGATCCCCTTCGCGTGATACATCGCCGTGTCGGCGTTGCGCAGCACTTCCTCGATCCGCGTCTCGCCGGGATCGATCACGGCGATCCCGATCGACGCCGTGTTGTAGACGGCGCGGCCCTCGATGATCATCGGCGCGAGCAGCGCGGCTTGGATCGCGTCGACCGCATCCTGCACATGCCCGAGATCTTGGCGGTGCGCGAGGAGCAGCGCGAACTCGTCGCCGCCGATTCGCGCGATGAAATCGTCGCTCCCGACCGTCGCCCGCATGCGGTCCGCGACGGCGATCAGCAGCGCGTCCCCCGCGATGTGGCCGAGTGAGTCGTTGATCGACTTGAACTCGTCGAGATCGACGAAGAGCACCGCGAAGACGCGGTCGGGCTGCTCGCGCGCAAGTTCCAGCGTCATCGCGAGACGTTCTTGGAAGTTCGTGCGGTTCGGCAGCTCGGTCAGCGGATCGTGCGTTGCTTCGTGCCGCAGACGCGCCTGGTTCGCTTCGAGCAGTTGTCGCCGTTCGACTTCGGCGCGATGCGCCTGCGCGTTCGCGACCGCGAGCCCCATCAAGTTGACGAAGAGCTGCAGGCTGCGCAGTGTCTCGCGCGTCGGAATCTTCCCGTCGGCCGGGCCGTCCGGGCTGAGATAGCCGATCATCTCGCCTTCGCCGTCGCGCAGCACCAAGCAGATCGAGTCGCGTTCGTGCCACACGTCGGGCGCCTGACGCGGCGCTTCGCGCTCGGTGAGCCCCGAGTAGATCGCGCGTTCCCAGTGGAACTCGCGCTCCGCCGGGATGTAGTACGCGTTCTCGAAGACTTCGTATTGCGGGGTGAGCGCGGCAAGGATGTCCTCGCGGCTGACCCGCTCGTTCTTGCGTTCACGCGTCACTTCGGGCGGCCACCCGAGCAGCACGCGCCGAATCATCTCGCCGCGCTCGTTGCCGCCGTCCGCGAGAACGATCGTGACGTAACGGAACCCGAAAAGGTCCGAAACCCCGCGCGCAATCGACTCGAGCGCAAGATCGAGCTCACGCAATCGAAGGATATCGCGCGTGATCTCCAAGACGCGCTCGAAGCGGCGCTCGACCCGCATTGCTTCGAACATGCGGCGAACGACCGGCCGGTCCCTGGGGAGAGAGCCCCTTCGTCCGCTCGGTTGTCCTTGTGGCGTACCCGAGTCAGCGGGCATGGGCCACCGGAAGGTCCTCGACCGCGGCGCCCAGCGCGTCGATCGACGCCGCGATCGTCTGGACGAGGGCCGCGCAGGCCGCGACGTCGCGGGCGGCGGCGGCGCGCTCGATCTCGGCGGCGACGCCGGAAAGCTGGAGCGCTCCGATGTTGGCCGACATCCCTTTGATCGCGTGCGCGACCTCGCCGATCTCGGCCGTATCGCCGCCCGGCAGCGCGCCGCGAATCTCGTCCAGGCCGTGCGCGGCGTCGGTGACGGCGAGCGAGACGACGTCTCGGGCACCGAGGAGCGCCGTGCCGAAAATTTGGCGCAAGCGCTCGAGATCCAGGATCGTTTCCATCCTACGCGAGCGTCGCGGGGGCGTCCGAGAAGCGCGTCCGCAGCGCGAGCACGCGCTCCTTCATCCCGACGAACGCGGTCGTCAGCTGCGGGTCGAGGTGCGTTCCGCCGATCCGTTCGAGTTCCCCGAACGCGCGCTCGGGGTCCCAGGCCGGCTTGTAGGGCCGCTCCGACGTGAGCGCGTCGAAGACGTCGGCGACGGCGCAGATGCGCGCCGACAACGGGATCGCGGTCCCCGAGAGGCCGCGCGGGTAGCCGGAGCCGTCATAGTGCTCGTGGTGCCCGTACGCGATCTCTGCCGCCAATTGGATCACGGTCGACGAACTGCCCTTGAGGATCTCGTAGCCGGCGGTCGTGTGCTCGCGCATGACCTTCCACTCGTCGGCGGTCAGCGGTCCCGGCTTGAGAAGAATTCGGTCCGGCGTGGCGACTTTGCCGATATCGTGCATCGGCGTCGCGAGCCGCAGCAGCCGGCAGGCGGACTCCGAGAGGCCGACCTGCGTTCCCAGCGCCGCGGCAAACTCGCCCATGCGGACGATGTGCATCCCGGTGTCGTTGTCGCGGAACTCGGCGGCGCGCATGAGACGGTCGATCGTCTCCTCCTCACGCTCGACGACCTCGCGCGTCGCTCGCGCGACTTCTTGGGCGAGCGTATCGGCACGCTTGCGCAGCGCGAGGCGGCTTTCGCGCAGCGCGAGCAAGTTGCGAACCCGCGCCAAGAACTCGACCGGATCGGCCGGCTTTTCGATGAAATCGCTCGCGCCGAGCTCGAGCGCTCTGTGGCGAACGGACTTGTCCTTTGCGCTGGTGATCATGACGATCGGGGTTCCGGAGTCCGGACGAAGATCGTTGTAGCGCGCGATGAACTCGATCCCGTCCGGCGGCGGCATCCGGTAGTCGAGCACGATCAGGTCGGGCTCCTCGTGACCGCACCACGCGAGCGCCGCGGCCGACGAGGTGAACGAACGCGCCGAGGCAGAGGGAACGTTCGCGATGATCCGCTCGTACACGCGCAGGTTCACCTCCGCGTCGTCGATCAGCAACACCGTCATTCCGACACACCCTCCGTCGTCATGTCGGGGATCCAGCGCGCGAGCGCGGAGCGCATCGCGTCGAGCTGCAGCGGTTTTGCCAGGTAGTCGTCCATCCCCGCTTCGATGCAGGCACGCCGATCGCGCTCGAGCGCGTTCGCAGTCAGCGCGATGATGATCGCGTGTTTGCCGGAGCGTTCCTCGGAGAGCCGAATCGCGCGGGTCGCTGAAAAGCCGTCCATATCCGGCATGTGCACGTCCATCAGCACGGCGTCGTACTCGCCGCTCAGGACCGCCGCGACGGCTTCTCGACCGCTCGTCACCGCGTCGGCGCGGTATCCCAGCTGCTCGAGCTGCAGCGTTGCGACCCGCCGATTGACGTTCTGATCATCGACGAGCAAGATCTTCGCCCGGCGCGCCGGCGCCGCGACGTTCGACGGCTCGAGCGGCTCGGGAACCGCTACTCGTGCGTCGAGCGCCGTGGAGACCTGTTCGTAGAACCGTGACGGGTTGAGCGGCTTGGTCAGGAAACCGGAAAAGCCCCGCGCTCTGGCTTCCTCACGCCTTCCCTCCGCGTCAAACGCCGTGACGAGGATCAACGCGGGAAGGACGCCGACACGCTTGCGCATCCGCTCCGCGACGGTGAACCCGTTCGATTTCGGCAGCACGTAATCGAGAATCGCCAGGTCGAACGGCTTGCCGCTCGCCTCCGCCGTCGCGACGAGTTCGAGCGCGCTCTCGGCGTCGTCGGCGATCAACGTCTCGATCCCCCACGAACCGAGATGCTGGAGCATCACCATCTGCGCCGATGGATCGTCTTCGACGACGAGCGCGCGCTTACGGCCGAGGTTGCGCGTCGACGGCTCGGACGCGGCCTGCTCGGGGATCGCGAACGGGATCCGGAACGTGAACGTCGAGCCGACTTCGGGGACGCTGCGCACCGAGATCGTTCCGCCCATCAGTTCGACGAGCCGCCGCGAGATCGACAAGCCCAGACCGGTCCCGCCGTACCGGCGCGTCGTCGACCCGTCTGCCTGCACGAACGGCTGGAAGAGCCGGCGCTGCACCTCGTCGGGGATCCCGATCCCGCTATCGGCGACGACGAACTCGAGCGCGACGCTGCGCGCGACCTGCGATGCAACGGTCACGGAAACCGAAATCGATCCCTTCGACGTGAATTTGACGGCGTTGCTGATGAGGTTCATCAGGATCTGGCGGATGCGCCCGGGATCGCCCAGCACGGCGCGCGGTGTGCTCGGAGAGACCGAGACGTCAAACGCCAAGCCTTTGTCGCGCGCGGCTGCGCCGAGCAGCGCTCCCACACCTTGCACGACGTTCACCGGATCGAACGAGATTGTCTCGACCTGCAGCTTTCCGGCCTCCATCTTCGAGAAGTCGAGAATCTCGTCGATGACGCGCAGCAACGCGTGCGCCGACTCCTTGATCGTCTCGGCGAACTCACGCTGGCGCGGCTCGAGCGGAGTTTTGAGGAGGAGCTCGCTCATCCCGATGACGCCGTTCATCGGCGTTCTGATCTCGTGACTCATCGTCGCGACGAACTCGCTCTTGAGACGCGACGCCTCGATCGCTTGATCGAGCGCGCGCGCGACTTCTTCGCGCGCACGAATCCGCTCGGTGATGTCGCGGATCGTCTCGACGATGACGAGACGGCCCTCGACCTCGCTGAGCCGCGCGACCATCTCGACCGGGAACGTTTCGCCGCTGCGCCGGCGATGCTCACCTTCGACCAAGACGCCTTTGCGCAGCGCGTCGTCGTCGAACTGCCGCACCAGCTGTCCGATCGCGTCGAGCGGCATCCCGACGAGCTCCTCTTGCGTGTATCCGTACGCCTCACCGGCCGCGGCATTGGCGCGCAAAATCGTCATCGACTCACGATCGATGAACAAGATGATGTCGCGCGTGACCTCGGAGAGGAGACGGAAATGCGCCAGCGCTTGCTGCGAACGCAGCAGTTCGGTCGCCTCCAGGCGCGAGCGCACCATCTCGTGGCGGCTCTCGAGCGTGATCGTACGAGCCGCCGCGGTTCGATTACTCGCCTGTTCCTGCGCGGCGAGGGCGCGCCGCAGGTACGCGAGCGCGCGACGCGTGTCGCCGACCTTCTCCCAGGCTTCGGAAAGCTCGACGAGCAGTGCCACGGGCGCGTGCCATTTCTCGATCGACGCACCCAAGGACAACGTCTCTTCGAGAAAGTGGATATGCGCGCTCGGCGCGGTCATCTCGACCGGCGGCGTGAGATCGTGGCGCTGGTGGATCTGCGCGAGCGCATGCGGGACCGCGGTGATCTGCGCGGAAACCTGATGCTCGTCGGCGATGCGCTGCGCCGCGGCGACGCGCGCGAGCGCTTCGTGCGGACGATCGAGCAGCGAGAGGGCGCGTGCCTCGGTGACCAGCGCTGCGGTCAGCGCCTCGAGATAGCCGGCCTCCTCGAAGAGCGCGATCGCCGCACGCACGGCGCTCAGCGCCTCACTCGCTTTGCCTTCGGCGAGCAGCGTCTCGGCGAACGCGGAGTACGTGGCGCCTTTGTTCGCTCCGCCGGCGATCGTCTCGAAGAACTCGACGGCTTCGAAGAGCACTTCGTGGCTTCGTTCGAGTTGACCGAGGAACCGCAGCAGCTCGCCGAGCCGCAACAGGCACAGGCCGACGACCGCGGGCCACTCGGCAGCCTTGGCGACGCGGAGCGCTTCGTCGACGAGCTCCGACGCGCCGTCGTAATCGCCGAGCTCTTGCAGCCAGCCGGCCGCGTTCACGGACGAAATGATCGCGTGACGGAGGAGACCGCCGCGCCGCGCCGCTTCCGCTGCACGCAGATGGCAGGCGGCGGATCGCGCGATGTCACCGTGACGAGACGCGACGACGCCCTCGGCGGCCGCGAGGAGCGCCTCGACGGCGGGGTGCGCCGGCGTTTGCGCGAGCAACACCGTCAACCGTGCGCGCACCATCGCCGGATCGCGAAAGGCGAGGTAGAACATCAGCCACGCCTCGACCGCGGCGGACCGCGCGGCGTCGTCGATCCGCAGCGCATTTTCGTGCGCCGTCCCGAGCAGCGCGATCACGCGATCCATGTCGCCTTGCGCGTGCGCCACGATCGCCGCAACGATGCCCGCATCGACGTCGCCCGCCACATTGCCAAGACGGCTGAACGTGTGCTTTGCTTCCGCGACGAGCGGCTCGGCGTCGTCGGGCATCGCGAACAGAGCCGCGGTCTCGGCGCGCACCAGCAAGAGCCGCGCGTGCAGCGCCGAGCGTTCGGGCTCGTCGACGTATTCGAGCAGCGCCTCGGTCTCATCGACGAGGGCGAGCGCTCGCCTGCTATCGCGTTGGCGAAGATGCCAGGCCAAAGGTACGAGGACACCCGTGCGCGCCGTGCCCCGCACGGTCGGAAGCAGACCCTCAATCGCCGCGACGTCCGCATCCAGTGCGTAGAGTTGCATACCCGCTTGGCCACCCTCCCTGGAACGAAGCCCTTTTTCCGCCGTGAGAGTGCCACCCTGTCGTCACTGCGGACCCGTATCGTCACGCCATGGAAACGCCGTTCATCTGCCCCGACTGCGGTGACGCTCACGACGAGCCGGGAGAGGCGCTCCTCGGAATCGCCGTCCGCTGTCTCGATTGCCAAATCGAGTCCGACCTCGCCGCCGAACTCGCCGCGATCCCAATCGCGCACGCCCAAGCAGCGTAGGCGCAAGGAGAGTTCGGGACCGACCACGGACCCCAAAAGATGGGGGGTCGGTATGACTCGGCCTCATTTCATCTGGACGATCGTGGCGAGCGTCCCAGCGATCGCGCTCGAGCGCACGCGATCCGCCGGCGCCTCAGAACTCGACGAAGGCCAGTCGCTCACGTCGACTCAGGTCCGCGCGATGCTGAAGGCTGCTCGCGGTCACGCGAACTTCTCGGGGAGACGCCTCATCAACGTACGTCTCGACGGCCTGGATTTCTCCGGCGCGAACTTCGACCGTTGTAATCTCTTCGAAAGCACCTTCGTCGGTGCGAACTTCAGCCACGCCTCGTTGGTCGACGCCTATCTTTCGGGCGTGCGGCTCAGGGATGCAAACTTCCAAGGGGCTCGTCTCGAAGGCGTTACGTTTCTCACGACGGCCGAGAACGCGAATTTCACCGGCGCCGACCTTTCACACACGAGCGGCTATCTCGTTGCGCCCGGCGGCCGGTTCGTCCGCGCGAATATAACCAACGCAATGTTGGGGCCGGAGATGAGCAATCAGCCAATGGGCCTCCTCCACACGATCCTCTCCGACGCGGACTTGAGCTACGCGAACCTTGCCGGGAGCGACCTGAGCCACGCGAACCTTCGTTCCGCGAAGCTGCAGCACGCCAAGCTTCGCGGAACGAACTTCGAAGAATCCGACCTGAGGCGCGCGAACTTCGATGGATCGGACGTCACGAACGCCAACTTCTCGAAGGCCGATATCGCTCAGGCGGTTTTCACCAATCTCCGTGGACGAACGTCGATGCGAGGGTTGGCGCTAGCGCTCAACCGCGATGAGGCGGTATTCAAGTAGAAGAGCGTTACCCGATTCGTAGGTATGCGGCGCCGCGTGCGTCCAGGTAGACGGCGAACGGTGTTTGGACGACGCGCATGATGACTGCTTCGCACCTGGGGCAGCGGAGTACGATACCGGGGGCTTGCGTGAAGGCCAGCAGTGCGCCCATCGCTGCGTCGCTTGTGCAGCCGCCGCAGCGCGCGACCGCTGTTGTCATGTCGCGTCCGAAGATCTGTTCGAGTGTGCCGGCGACGGCGTTGCCGTCGAGCATCAGCATGGTATTCATGTCCGCGTCGTCGTTCACGTAGGGCTTCTCCTCACGGTCCGGTTGGGCCAAAGCGTTCCGTGTAGATGCGCTCGGCGGGGAGCCCGAGTGCGATCAGTGCGCTGGACACTGCCTCCACCAAGAGGGTCGGGCCGCAGACGTACGCGCGCACGCCGTTTTCGCGCGGTACGACGTCGCTCAACATCGCGCCGTCGATCCGTCGCTGGTAACCGGTCCAATTCGGTGGCGCGCGTCGTGTGAAGGTGAAGACGACGTCGAGCCCATCTGCGGCCTGCGCGAGCCGCGCGAGCTCGGCTTTGTAGATCACGTCTTCTTCAGTACGGGTGCTGTAGAGCAGTCGCGCCGGGACGCGCGAGCGTTGCGCGGCGCGGTGTCGCAGCATCGCCATCAGCGGGACGACGCCGGAGCCGCCGCCGACGAGCAACAATGGCCCGCCGAGCGAGACGTCCCACACGAAGTAGCCGCCGATCGGGCCGCGCACCTCGAGGCGATCGCCGGGCATCAGAACGTCATCGAGGTAGGGCGAGACTTCGCCGTCCTCGATGCGCTCGACGGTCAGGTCGAGCTCGCCGATCCGTTCTGGTTCCGAGGCGGCGGAGTAGCTGCGTTCGGTCTGATAACCGTCGGGTGCGGTGAGGCGGACGTCGTAATGCTGACCGGGCCGGTGGGGCATCCACTGCGGAAGCGTGAGCGTGAGCGTCTTGGTCTGCGGAGTCTCCGTCGTGATCTTGACGACTCCGGCGCTCTGCCACTGCAGGACGGGCTGCAGCTCAGTCACCGCTGTAGCGCTCTTCCTTCCAGGGATCGCCGTGGATGTGGTACCCGAGCGACTCCCAGAAGCCTGGCTCCTCTCGCTCGATGAAGCGCAGGCCGCGCACCCATTTTGCGCTCTTCCAAAAGTAGAGATGCGGGACGACGAGCCGGGCCGGCCCGCCGTGCTCGGGCGCGAGCGGCTCGTGATCGAACTCATACGCGACGAAGGCCTGTCCGTTCACCATCTCGGGCAGCGGAACGTTGGCCGTGTAACCGCCGTCGCTGAACGCCATGACGTGATGCGCGGTCGGATCGAGTTCGGCGTGTTGGAGCAGCGTATCGACGGAGACACCGCGCCAGGTCATGTCGAGCTTGGTCCACTTGGTGACGCAGCTGATATCGACGGTGAACGTGTCACTCGGCAGCGCGCGAAATTCGTCCCACGTCCAGACGACTGGTGACCGTACCAATCCCTGGAGACTGAACGACCAGCGCTCGAGCGGCGTGTGCGGCGTCGGACCGGCCGACAGCACGGGGAAATCGGTGACGAGATATTGGCCGGGTGGGAGGCGCTTTTCCACCTCGGGCGGTCGCCGGCGGCCGACAAAGCCACGCGAAATCATACCTGCCTCCTCGTACTCCATCAGCCTACAGCGTTGGCGGCAAAAGCGCCATGGCCGATCTTTCCTACGGACGCGTTACAGCGTGAAGAGCTTCAGCTCGGCGCTCTCGGCGCGGCCCGGTGCATCGTGCCGGCGCAGCAAGGTGTACGTGTGGCTGAGCGCGTCGACGAGATCGTCGGTGCGGCTGTAATGCATTGCGGCTTGATCGTGGATGTGATTCCCGGCACGTTCGCCGCGGATGACGACCAGAAGGCGATATCCGTCGCGATGAAGGCGGTCGATGCGCTCGAGCGTGGCGGGGACGAGATCGGTGACACCCCATCGCTCGGCGTAGTGTTCCACCTCGAAAATTTCCGGGTGGTCCCAGCGCGCGAAACCGTAGAGTCGTCGCTGTTGCGCGCGGGTGTAGTATGCAAAGGTCGCGGCGACGTAGTCCGGAGCGACGAGGTACACGGTGCGCGGGTCACGGAGCGTCGCAACGTCGCTAGCGAGTTCGCGGATCCCGGACTTGGGGAGTGCCGTGTACACGAAGCGAATCGTCGCAAGATTGAAGACGACGCAGGCGATGCCCGTGAGGACGAGCAGTGCGGCGCTGCGGACCAACGATTCGCTGCGCGTCGCACTTCGCAGAAGCGTAGCGAACACGATGCACGCGAGTGCCGCGAAGGGGAGTGAGTAGCGGCCGGGGCCGTAGGAAAACCACGCTTCTCCCGCGATGCCGGCGATCATCGAGAAGCCGACGAGCGCGAGTGTGATGTCACGTGACGCCGGCTCTCCGCTTTTCATCCGCAGCCGGGTGTGCACGCCCCATGCAAGTGCGCACAGGGCTGCGGCCACGACGATCCCTTCGGCCAGCTTGAGCGTCGACGAGTGGGCGTCGAAGCCGAACTGGATCGGCACGCCATAGGCGAGCGCGCTCAGCGCCACCACCGCGCGTTGATCGAGCGGCTCGCTGTGCATCCACGGTAAACCCGCATGCACGTGATGGACGAAGTTGGGAAACCACGGCGAAAAGAGCAGTGCGACGGCAGCGAACGCGAGTACGAGCCGCCGCCACGGAATCGCGACGCGCATCGCGGCGAGATACGCCGTCGCGAGCGCGAGTCCGGCGAGCACGAAGAGCCCCGTGTACTGGACGTAGATCAGCAAGGTCGCTGCGACGACCCACGTCGCGAACGCATCCCAGCGACGGGTCGTGAGCGCACGCCAATAGGTCACGACCGTCAGCACGGTGAGGAGCACCGCCAGACTATACGGCCGCACCTCCTGCGAATAATACGCGAGCTCCGGTGCGAGCGCCGCGAAACCCGCCGACCACAGCGCCACGAAACGACCGCCGCTCGCCCGGCCCAGTGCGTAGACTGCCGGAACGGTCAGGATCCCGAAGAGCAGCGGCGGCGTCTTGAGCGCGAGCTCGTCGAAACCAAAAAGCGACGACCACGCGTGCATGACGACGAAAAACACCGGCGGGTTCGACTCGGACACGGCGATGCGCGCGAGGACGCCGTGTATCGTCGCGGGGAGGATGTCGAAGTACGTGTAGGCTTCGTCGCGCCACATGCCGATCGAGAGCAGCGGGACGCGGACCGCGAGCGCGATCAGCGTGATCCCGGCGACCGGCAGCAATGCTGTCGCCGCCTTGCGCGTCATTCCAGCAGCGCGATCGCGCGGTCCGGCGTCGAGAGCTGCTCGAGCGTGCACTGCCGTGCGGCTTTATCGGGACGCCAGCGGATCGGCTTGGTGCCGTGCCGGATGCGGCCGCCGGTGACTTGGTCGAAGGCAACTTCGAGGACGAGATCGTGCCGCAATTTGACGTAGCTGCGGTCGCGTTCGGGATCGCGGCTCCAGCGTGACGGTGCGTCGCCGGGCGCACCACCGGTAAATCCCGGTTCGCCTTCATGTGCGCGCAGCGTCTCGCGCAACGCCGTTCGTTCGGCGGCCGGAAAAGCGCTGCAGAACCCGATGTAATCCAGCAACCCATCGTCGTCGTACAGGCCGAGCAGCAGACTGCCGATTTGCGACGTCGACCCCTTGGCGAAACGATAGCCGCCGACGACGCAGTCGGCCGTGCGCAGTTGCTTGACCTTGACGGCGGCATCGCGGGTGCCGCTCGCGTACGGGAGATCGACGCGCTTGGCGATGACGCCGTCGAGCGCACCGCCGACCCGGGCAAACCATTCGTCGACGACGCGGCGCTCGCGCGTCGCGGGTGAGAGACGGAGGGTGACGCCGTCGAAGCTGTGCGCGAAGCGTTCGAGCCGTGCGCGTCGCTCCTCGAGCGTGAGCTCGACGAGATCGTCCCCGTCCTCGTCGAGCAGATCGAAGACGAGGTACCACGCGGGGGTCCGTTTGGCGAGCATCGCCACACGTGAGGCGGCGGGGTGGATGCGTTGTTGGAGCGCGTCGAACGACAGCGCACCGGCGAGCGGGACGACGAGCTCGCCGTCGAGGACGAAGCGACGGCTCTTCATCCCCGCGAGCGCCGCGACGATCTCCGGGAAGTAGCGAGCAAGCGGCTGGCCGGCTTTCGATTGAAGCGCGATGTCGCGTCCGTCGCGGAACGCCAAACAGCGGAAACCGTCCCACTTCGGCTCGTACAGCCACTGCGGACCGTCCGGTACTTGACCAACGCTTCTCATTTCCATGGGCGGATAACCGAAGGGGATCATCTAACCGCTACCTTACTTAAGTCGTAGGTCCGAGGGGTTACCCGAGGAGGTTACGTGAGGCTCCCTGCTTGGTGGCGCCGATCGCGCGCCGTACGGATCCTGATCGTCACTGCCGGCCTTTTCGTGGCCTTCGCGGCGATCTTGTTCTGGGTCGTTCAACGCGACATCGCACGCACGCTGATGGACCAGACGCACTCGCGGGTCCTCACCGCGCAGAACGTCCTGCGCACACTGACCGACGGCTACGGCCCCCCGCACGTCGTCAACGGGAAGCTCGTGTTCGGCGAGGTCATTGCCAACGACAACCTCGAGCTGATCGACAAAGTCAAGCAGACGACCGGGGCCGACGCGACGATCTTCCAGGTCATCGACGGTAAGCCGATCCGCGTCACGACGACGCTGATGAAGGGCGAGGAGCGGATCATCGGGACTGAGCTCGTCGGTCCCGCCCGCGCGGCGTTCGACAAGGGACAAGACTTCGACGGCATCTCCCCGATCCTCGGAAAGTTGTACGTCAATGACTACGCCGTGTTGCGCGACCATAGTAGCGGCGACACACTGGGGATCCTGTACGTCGGCATCTCGCTCGATGCGATGGATGCCGCGATCGGCGACGCGTTCCGCGCGATCCTCGGCGTGGGGGTCCTCGCGATGGGCGCCGTGCTGATCGCGCTGTGGTTCATCGTCCGACCGCTCGGCATCGCGTCGACGACCCTCGCGCGCGACGCGGAGGCGCTCGCAGAAGGGCGCGCCGACGACGTGCGCTCGCAGCCCGGGGAGGACGAACTCGGCCGCGTAGCCGCGTCGTTCGAGAAGATCGTGGCGTATCAACGCGCGATCGCCGAGGTCGCCTCGTCGATTGCCAACGGCGATCTCTCCCGCACCGTCGTCCCAGCAAGCGACGACGACCGGCTCGGCTTCGCCGTCGCCTCGATGACCGAGACGCTGCGCGAGGTGATCGTGCTGCTGCAGGAGGCGGCAGGCGAACTGGCCGACCACGCGCACGCGCTCGACGTCGCCGCCTCGCGTTCGGCCGAGATCGTCGGCGCGGTCGGGATGTCGGTCCGCGAACTCGCCAACGGTTCCTCGGAGCTCTCCGCCACGACGGACACCTCGAATACGATCGTCACGCAGTTCGAGGGCGCGGTCGAGCAAATCGCGCGCGGCGCGCTCGATCAGGCGCTCCAAGTCCGCAAGGCCTCCACCGACGCCTCCCGTATGGCAGCCGACGTCGAACGCGTCGCGACGATCTCGACCGACCTCGCCTCGACGGGACAGCAAGCGCGCGTCACGGCGCAGGCCGGCGCACGCTCCGTCGGCGAGACGATCGACGACATGCACGAGATCGAGCGCGGGGTCTCGCTCGCCGCCGCGAAGATCCGCGAGCTCGGCGAGCTCTCGACGCAGATCGGCGTCGTCGTCGAGACGATCGGGACGCTAACCGACCAGACGAACTTGCTCGCCCTCAACGCCGCGATCGAAGCGGCACGCGCCGGCGAGCACGGCCGCGGCTTCGCGGTCGTCGCCGATGAGGTCCGCAAGCTCGCCGAGTCGTCGATGCAGCAGACGAAGCAAATCGGCGCGCTGATCGTCGAAGTCCAGCGACGGACTCGCGAAGCGGTCGAGGCCGCCGATGCGGGCGCCGCGATCGTGTCGCGCGGAAGCGCGAAGGCCGGTGCCGCAAGCGCTTCGCTCGCCGACATCATCGGTGCCGTCTCGCGCACCGTCGAGGGCGTCGCCGACATCGCCGAGGCGATGCGCGAGATGGCCGACGGGGCGAGCACCGTCGGCGACGCGATGTCGTCGATCAACGCCGTGGTCGAAGAGAACTCGTCCGCGACCGAAGAGATGGCCGCCCAAACCCGCCAGCTCGCGCGGGCAATCTCCGCGATCGCTGCGACCGCCGACGAAAATGCGCGCGGCACGGCCGCCGTGTCGTCCTCCGCCGTCGAGATGGAGGAACACGTCGCGCGCGTGCGCCTCGAAGCGGAAACGCTGGAGGACACGGCAGCGCGCCTGCGCGAGCTGGTCAGTCGCTTCCGGCTCGATCGCGAGACGGCGCACGCGTCGCTCGCCGCGAAGGAGCAGCCCGCTCTCGTGCAGGCGTAGCCGCCAAGAACTGCTCGAGTCGCACGCGTCCCGTCTTGCGCTTCATCGGCGCCCACAGGTCGCCGACGCGTGCGATCCGTTCGCGGACGTTGTCGAGACGAAAGTCCTCGATCTCGATCCCGGCCGCGATCTCTTCCCACGTCACCGGCGTCGAGACGCTCGCATACGGCGTAGGCCGGACCGAGTACACCGAGGCGAGGGTCTTGCCCCAGGCGTTCTGGTTGTAGTCGACGAGCACGCGCCCCGCCGGACGTTTCGCGATGCGGTACTCCGCGGTGACGACGTCCGGGTGCAGCCGCTCCATTGTTTGCGCGAACGCCTTTGCGAACGTCCACACTTCTTTTTGCCGCGGCCCACGCTCGATCGGGACGTAGATGTGCATCCCCGACGATCCCGACGTCTTCGCGTAGGCCGGAATCCCCAGCGCGGAGAGCGCCTCGTTCACATGGAGCGCGACCGCGCGGACGGTCGCGAACGGCGTCCCGTCGACCGGATCGAGATCGAAGTGCAGGTAGTCCGGACGATCGATATCGTCGCAGCGAGAGTACCACTCGTTGAGATCGATACAGCCCAGGTTGATGACCCACAGCAACGAGGCCAAGTCGTCGATGATCGGAAACGCGATGACGCTTCCCGACCCGTGCTCGATCGAACACGTGCGCAGCCATGGCGGCGCGTTGGACGGCGTGCGCTTCATGTAGAAGTACTCGCCGCTCGCGCCGTTGGGGTAGCGCTTCATCACCTCTGCACGGTCTTGTAGATACGGGACGAGAATCGGCGCGACGTCGGCATAGTACTGCAGCAGGTCGCCCTTGGTGATCCCGAGCTCGGGCCAAAAGACCTTGCGCAGGTTGGTGAGCGCGACGTCCCGGCCGTTCGGACGGACGACGGCAGCGTCCCGATCGCGGGGGATCGGGAACGATCCGGGCTCAATCTTCGGCGTTACCGCGCCCATAGCGCGTTCGTTCCCCAAGCTTCACGCGTACACATCTGCC
>CAZABL010000018.1:0-29711 GCA_964483365.1 uncultured bacterium | reverse complement strand
CGTTACCGCGCCCATAGCGCGTTCGTTCCCCAAGCTTCACGCGTACACATCTGCCGGGCATGCGCGCGGGGAGGATTCGCTCGCCGGTTCGGGGACTTGTATCGCGTCTCGATACGCGTTACAATCGACGGGTGGAGTTTGCGGACGCGGGGACCCGTGACGTCTACAACGGACGCTCCACCCGCCAGGCGCGCTCTCTGCTACCGGCGGCGCTCGTTCCGCTCGCCCGCCGAAAGCTCACAATGCTTGCCGCCGCCGTGTCGCTCGATAGCCTGCGGCTGCCGCCCGGGAATCGACTGGAAGCGCTGCGGGGCGACCGCGCGGGACAGCACTCCATCCGTATCAACGACCAGTATCGCATCTGCTTTCGCTGGGCCGACGGAGAAGCGGTCGACGTCGAGATCGTCGACTACCACTGAGGACGACACCATGCCGCTCGCGATCCCAACTCACAAACCGCCGACGCCGCCGGGCGAAATGCTCCTCGAGGAGTTCCTCAAGCCACTGAACGTGACGCTCAGCGACTTCGCACACCGCCTCGGGTTGCCGCGTGCGCGGTTGAGCGAAGTGATCCATGGGCGTCGCCGGGTGACTCCCGACACGGCTCTGCGTCTCGAGCGTGCACTCGGGATGGAGGCCCAGTTCTGGCTCAACCTGCAGCTGATGACCGATCTCTATGAGGCGCGCGCGGCCGCCGATCAGGCAGCGCTTCGCCGAATCCGACCGCTTCTCACCACGTAGTAGCCGCCGTTGAGTCTGAGAGTCATCACCTGCAATCTCAACGGGATCCGCTCGGCGGCACGTAAGGGGTTCTTCCGCTGGATGGACGCGCAGAACCCTGACGTGGTGTGTTTGCAAGAGACGAAGGCGCAGGAGCACCAACTTCCCCCCGAGGCGCTCGACCTCACCCAGTACTACACGGCATTCGTCGACGCGCAGCGGAAAGGCTACAGCGGGGTCGCGATCTACAGCCGGCGCGAGCCGCTGCGGATCGTCCGTGGCCTGGGGATGGACGAGATCGACGCCGAGGGCCGCTTCGTGCGCATGGACTTCGAAGGCGGCCTGTCCGTCGCGTCGCTCTACGTTCCGTCGGGGACGACCGGGCCCGCGCGTCAGGCGGTCAAGGAACAGTTCCTCGACCGCTTCATCGCGGTCTTGGTCCAGCTCAAGAACGAGGGGCATCCGTTCATCATCTGCGGAGACTACAACATCGCGCACCGCGAGATCGACGTCTTCAACCCCAAGTCGTGCGAGCGCACGACGGGTTTTCTCCCGCAGGAACGCGCGTGGTTCGACGACGTCGTCGAGCGGGTCGGCTGGGTCGACGCGTTTCGGGTTGTGAACGATCAACCTAAGCAATTCACCTGGTGGTCCGGTTGGAAAGGCGCCTGGGAGAACAACTTGGGTTGGCGCATCGACTACGAGCTGATCACGCCGGATCTCGTGCCGACCGTCCGCGCTGCCTCGATCTACCGCGAACAGCGCTTCTCGGACCACGCGCCGGTGACGATCGACTACGATCTTTAACTCTTCTTCTTCCGTCCGCGGCGCGGATTCGGCGGTACTTTTTGGCCTGCGCTGCGCGCTTCCGAAAGCCCGATTGCGATCGCCTGCTTACGGCTCTTCACCTTACCGCCTTTGCGGCCGCTGCGCGCACGCCCGGCTTTGTACTCCTCCATCTCTTCGCGGACGTAGTTGCCGGAGCCGCGACTGTACTTGCGTCCCGAACTGCTCTTCTTACGCGCGGTCGTGCTCTTCTTGCGGCTCGCGCTGGTCTTCTTGCGGGTGGTCGTGCTCTTCTTACGCGTCGTGCTGGCCTTCTTGCGGCCCGTTGTGCTCTTCTTGCGTGTCGTCGACTTTTTGCGCGTGGTTGAACGAGCAGCCATCGGCAGTCCCTCCTTTACGGAGGGAGTACCCGTTTCTCGCTCGGTGAAGCACCAGGCATGCAACGCCGCGTCGCGCGGCACGGTTGTACGGAGTGCAATGAAGACGAAGCTCCGCGCCGCGACGGCAGCGGCCGCGCTCCTGGCGACGCTCGCCCTCCCACTCGGCGCAAGCGCGACGACGACGGGCGCTGCGCAATCCCAACACTACACGATCGAGACCCGTCTCTTCGATCGTTTCAACGCCGGCGAGTTCGACGGCGTTCTCTCGATCTCGGTCTCCCCGGCCGGCATCGTGCAAGGCACCTATCGCGACGCGTCGGCCGGGGGATTCCACGCCGTGACCGGTTCGGTCGACACGAACCATCGCTTGTGGCTCGACATCGGGATGGCGCGTCCGCTCCGCCTCTACGGGACGTTCGATGCGGGGACGATCGCTGCGACGGCGCAGATACCCGGCCCGGACGTCTACACGTTCGAGTCGACGAAGGTCACGAACTCCTAGTACGCCTGCGGTGACGCGATCCGGACGATCTCGCTGAGCGGGACCGCCTTGGTCGCGTGCTTCTCATCGTTGACGACAATGAACAACCGCGTTGACGAGACGTGCGCGACCCGGCCGGTGCAGCTCCGTGCCGGGTCGCTGCACTCGACGACGACACCGCGTCCAAGCCACATGCTGGCCTCTGCCTCGGACGGCGGGTTCAACGCAACGCCTCGACGCGCAACTCGTCGAGGTCCTCGCGAATAACGAGCACCCACTGCGGCTCCGGCTTGGGCGTAATGATCTCGCGCAGCCGGTCCTTCATCCGCGAGACGACGCGCTCGGCGGAGGCGTCGAGCTCGAGCGTCGGCGGGAACTCGCACACCCCGATCGCTGAGCCGCGCCGCTCTCGTACGCGAACGACCGCGACGACTTCCTCGCCGCGCGAGCTTTCGCGCGTGTGTTGGTCGTTCTCGTCCCGCGGACGGCGGCACGGACAGTACGTCTTGCTGTCCTTGGTATCCGGAAAGCCGCCAAGAAAGGCGGCACATCCGTAGGCATCGTGGAGCACTTTCGAATGCCCGCACTCACACCCGTGCGATTCGTGCGACACTATTGCCATGGGCTGCAGCGTAACGCCGCAACGCGCCTCCGTCAGTACGCATGCGTACGGATAACATGCAAGCAAGGTTCGGGAGCGATCCGTCACCCGACAGTACGAAGGAACGGGTGCGGCGGGGAACAGCCGGCCGTTAAAGGCAAAGGGACTTTCGGCCCTCGCGACATCTAGCTCGTTTGCTCTTGCGGTACGATGAGTAGTGCGGCGCGGCCGAACATGAAGCTGCGCGACCGGAGGGTGTTGTGACCCTGCATCTTCGGCTACTGCTTGCATGCTTTCTCGCCGCCGGTTTTGCAGCGTGCGGCGGCGGATCGAACGCAGTCACCCCGCAATCACGCGCGGGCATGTCGGCGAAAGCTGCAGCGACGCTCGCACCCACGCTACTGGCCGTCGCCAACGCGACGAACAACAGCATCACCGTCTTTCCGATCGCCGCGAACGGTAACGTTGCTCCGCTGCGAACGATCGCCGGACCGCATACGGGTCTCGCAAATCCGACCGACATCGCGGCGGATACCGCGGGCAACCTGTACGTGGTCAACAACGGCGCGAGTTCGTTCAGCGTCACCGTCTACGGTGCAGGCGTAACGGGAGACGTAGCGCCTATCCGGACCATCTCCGGCGCGGCTACGGGGCTCCAGTTCCCGATCTACGCGCGCGTCGATGCGAACGGCATCCTCTATGTGAGCAACGCGGGGCGTGGTGGCCCGTTCTCGACGATCACCGAGTACGCGGCCGGCGCGAACGGGAACGTTGCTCCGATCCGGGCGCTGGCATTCCAAGACCCGACCACCGGGCTGCACTGCTTCTTCCCCGGACCACTCGCGCTCGACGCCGCGGGCGATCTGTTCGTCGCCTCGAATCCGGGCTCGGCGCCAGGTGAGGTTGCAATGTATGCGCCGGGTGCGACCGACTGCACGAAGCCGTTGCATGTCCTGCGCGGTGCGCCCCGACTGATGAGTCCGAGCGGCCTGGCGTTCGGCGCTGCCGGCGGTCTCGTCGTGAGCGACGTCGGATCGCCGCTCGGTCAGGTCGTGGAGTTTTCGCCCGGTGCGAAAGACAGCAGCACGCCGTTGACCACGATCAGCGGGATCGCGACGCATCTGCTTCGGCCCGCGGGTGTCGCGGTCGACTCCGCGGGATCGATCTATGTCGCGAACACCGCCGGGAACAGCGTCACCGTCTTCGCCTCGACGGCAGTCGGTAACGCCGTCCCCATCCGCACAATTGCCGGCGCGCTAACGGGCTTGAACTCACCGGGCGGCATCACGCTGGTGACGCTGTAGTTCCCTAGCCGCCCGGGTCTCCGGTGTCGGTGTCGCTGCCCCACTCGCTCTCCGTCGGCGCCGCGTGCCCGATGCTCTGCACGTGGAAGAGCTTGTCCGGACCGCGTATTCCCCAGAGCGACAGCCCTCTGTTGAGCGGTAAGACACCCACCTGTCCGAGCGCCAGCGCCTGCGAGATGTCGAGGATGATCGTCTTCTTGTTGCGCCCTTGGAACCCGATTGTCTGTTGGACGAGGTCGACGCTGACGATCTTTCCGTAGATCCGTTTGATTTGCGACTCCGGGGCCGTCTGCGCGACTGCGGGTTGCGCCCGCAACGCGATGAGCGAGGCACCGGCGACGAGTGTCGCGATGACGAGCGCCGGTGCGATCCGAGTGTTGACTTGCATGATCAGGTTCCCCTAAAGCCCAAAGACGGTTACGACCGACGAAGCGCCAACGTAGGCCTTGCCGTTGGCGACGAGCGGCGAGATGAAGGGGTTGTGGCCCGGGTTGTTCCAGGGCCCGGCGGTGAGGCTCTTCAGCGGCGCCCCGAGGTGCGTTGCGTCGTACGCTTCCAGCACGAGCGGGTTAGAGCGCTCGATGACCCAAAGAATCCCGGTTCCGGCAGTGGTGCCGTTCGATGTCACGATCGGAGAGGAACCGCCGTAACCGCCGGTCGTGGTCCCCGCCGACGTCTGGCTCAGCGAGGACGCGTTCACCTGGAACGCACGCATGACGTCGTTGTCGGTCTGGTAGTACACCCAAGGCCCGCCGGTGCCGGAACCGCCGTAGTACGCGGGCCCACCCCAGATACCGTTCCCGCTGTCCTGGAAGACCTGTGCCGCGCCGGGGTTCCCCGTCCCCTCGCCCCCAAGGCTGCTCTGATGGACGAGGAAGACCTTCGAAGCCTTCCCCATGGCGACGGCCAGATCGGTATTCGGAATGAGCATCACGCCGCCCGATCCGAAGTCGATGTCACCGTTGTTCAGCGTCTGAAAATCGTCGGGTGTGAAAAAGCTCGTGACGCTGGAGAGGTTCGGCGGAAGCTTGATGATGCTCTCGCCGTAGTTTCTGCCGCTCGTATTGGTGTCGGACGCGCCGTTGCCCGTCACCGCGTAGATGTTTCCGTTGGCGTCGGCCGCAGGAGCAAAGCCGCCCATCCAGATCGACGAGAGGTAGTTGGTCGTCACGTCCTCCGACGTGACGAACGTGGCCGTCCGCGACAGTGAGCTGGTGTACTGGAAGAGCCACCCGAACGTCGACCCCTGGTTATGATCGCAGTGCGATCCGAATGCGACGTACAGGCTGTTGTTCGCCCACAGCAGCCCCGCGCGGTTCATCTGATTGTGGTCCGAAAACGTGGCCTGCGTCCCGTTGCTCAACGTCCACGTCGCGGGCTTGATGAAGACCGACGCCTGATCGTTCCCTGTCCCCAGGTCGAGCGCGTGCAACTCGGTGTGGATCGTACCGGCGACCGGCATCGTCCCCGCGACGACGTAGATCGTCGCGCTGGTGCTGCTCGAGCGGACGATTACCGGGGTCCCCGTGATCCCGTACTGCGGCTGGATGTCGAAACAGCCGATCTCGCTGCTGGTTTGCGGCGAGCCGATCTTTCTGTGCCAAAGCTGCGTGTACGTGTCGGCATCGAATGCGTAGACGCTAGCGCCCTCAGTGGCGACGATGACGATGTTGTGCAGCACGCTGTTGACGGGGTACTGCGAGACGTACAGCGGCTGCGCCAGCACGTCGCCGTCGACCGACAGCTGCGCCTTCTGCGTCATGGTCTTGACGTTGGCGAGCGTCAGGATGGTTTCGTTCCGGTTCCAGCCCGTCCGCATGTTATCGCTGTGATAGGTGAGATAGTCGGTACCGGCCGGCGGTGGCGTTGGCGGTGGAGTCGGAGGCGGCGTCGGTCCGGCGGCTTGCAGCTCGATGCCTTCCACGATCGCATGGTCGACGACGCTGGTGAAGGCGATCGTGATCTTCCCACTCGGGTCGGCGGTGGCGGGGAACGCCTGGGTCGCGTACGCGATGTTTTTGCCACCGGCCGCGACGAAGATGTCGAAGTTCGTCAGGACCTGGACCCCGTTGATGCTCACGTTGAACGTGCGGGCGCCCGCCTTCGCGTACACGTATTCGGCGAAGTGCAAGCGCACCGTGTAGGCACCGCCGACCGTCAAGTTGGGCAGGATGTAGCTGAAGTTGAAGAAGCGGCCGTGCTGGTACACGCTTTCCGGCGCCGGATTCGTCACCTTGCTGGTATCGATCGTATTGGTGGTTCCGCGCGAGACGGTTCCCCCGCTGAAGTCGATGTCGGCGACGTAATGCGGTGGACCCGGGGCATCGGGTCCGCCCGCCGAGATGTACAACGGTACACCTGCGACCGCCGCTACCGCTGCGGCGGGTTGACGCTCCGCGGTCGCCGGTAGCGTTGAGGAACCGACGCGATGTTGACAACCTGCCGCGAACGTCAGCAGCGCGAGGGCGAACAGGATCGAGCGAAACGGTGAGCAGTCTCTCCCATGCATGATGAAAGCCTCGAGGCGTGAGCGCGGTGTCTAGATCCGATAGTCCAGTGGCCTCTGTTCCGTGTCGGACGTCATCCGACGTCGTCGCTGCAAGCCGGGCGAGATCCGTTGCGAGTTCCGATCAAGCCGCGACACGCGCACGCACTGCGGCGAGCGAAGGCACTCCGGAGCAAGCGGTATCGGCGGCCGGGGCGCTGCGGTGGGCAGGGTCGGCGCAGGTGGCATGTAGCTTACGGGTGACACGGAAGCGACATGCGATCCCTCGAGCGCCGCGCGTGAAAGCTCACGCAATCGTGCGCCGGTGAGGGGACCGTCCGCCAAGTGCACGCGTTCGGCGTCGGACCCGAAGGCACGTTGTACGATTGCGAACATCTGCTTCGAGCGCAGCGCGTACCAATCACGAGCGGCGGCGGCCGGGTCGGCTGCCAGATGAAAGTTTCGCCCGGCCATCGCCGCGTACGCGTTGCTTGGCGTGCGCGGCTTCCAAGCGTCGTGCCCGTACTCGAATGTGGCATGGAGGCGCGGGTCGAGTGTGTGGTGCACGAGCGCCGCGAACTGGTAGATGTACATGTCGGTCGCGCCGACAGGCAGCGTGAACCAGGGATCGGCTCCGGTCGCGTTGGCGAGTCCCACCATGTACTCCGGCGCAACTCCGGCCGGCGCGACCTGCGTCGCCTGTGTCATCTGTGGGCGCTCAGGCCAAATCGCGCTCGACACGAACGTGTCGGCGTGCATCCAGTCCTTGAAGTCCAAGACGTTGAACGAGCGCAAACGCTCTATGAAGAGCGGATGAAACGGCGCGCTCGCATAGGTCTTTTCGAACCCCGGTAAGATGAGCCGGATGTTGCGCGGCGGTTGGTCCAGGTCGGTCGCGGTCAGCCGCAGCCGAATCCCCGCCGAACACGGCACGATCCGCAGCAGAACGCGCCCCGGCGCGCGCGCGACAACCGTGCCTCCGGTGTGGCTGAAATCGAACGCGCCCTTCCCGTCGTACAGCAGCGTGTACACACCGGCGGGATAGGATTCGCCGCGGTACATGACGGTCTCGGCGACTTGGCCCGGCGCGAGGAGCCGCACGTTGCCCACATGATCGAAGAGGAGAGGACCCTTGCTCGACCAGCGAGTTGCCTGCTTCATCGCGTCGACGAACACGACGCCGCTTCCCCGCTGCGGTGCAATGTCGCGCAGCTCAACAGCACGTGTTATGCGTTCGCCGCTGCGCGCACATCCGCAAACGAACGCGACGAACACAAGCAAGGTCATTATCGCGCGAACGGCTGACACCAATACCCCTCTCGTACGAAACGTCGGAGCACGCCCGGTGTGGTGTCAGTGTGAATATTGAAAAGGGCTTCCGAAATGGACCAAGGTCGCATTCGTAGCCCGGGATATGATGCGCACTTCCCAGGACTATAAATGAATTCTAGATGAACGCGCGATCGACACGTCCGCACTCGTCCAGCTTGGTCTGCCTCTCTTTGAGCCGCTCGGAAAGCAGTTCGGTTAACAAGCGCGGACGTCCGTCGCATCGATACGACGATCTGCGCGAGCGCTACTGTCTTCTCGTTACGGTCCTCGATCGCGCCCGAAATCGCGCAACTCGTCCGGCGACGACCCGCTGGTCGACAACGACTCCGTAACGAGTTGCAGAAAACGGGAAGCCCGCCAGAATCTCTGACGGGCTTCCTAGAGGTGCCGAGACCCAGAATCGAACTGGGGACACCAGGTTTTTCAGACCTGTGCTCTACCAACTGAGCTATCTCGGCGCGACCAACCCCGGTTCGGCGAGGCCGGTAGAGGACCTGCTCACGCGCGCCGACCGGCGCGCCATGGGATCACGACCCGTTCGAGACCGTCGACCAGGACGGTCAGCGCCGCTCCGAGCAACGAGACGGCGACGAGCGAAGCGTACAATCGTTCGACGTCGAGCAGCTGCTGCGCGTTGCTGATCGCAAAGCCCAGCCCCGATTTCGTCAGCTGATATTCAGCCGCGACGACGAGCACGATCGCGATCCCGACGCTGAGCTTGATGCCGGCCCAAATGTTCGGCAGCGCACCCGGGAGCAGGACGCGGAAGAACAGTGTGGCGGGACGCAAGCGATACGCTTTCGCGACGTCGAGGTAGATCAGCTCGATCTGCCGCACGCCGGCTTCGGTGTTGATCGCCATCAGGAAAAAGACGGCGATCGCACCGGCGACCCACTTCGTCGCTTCGCCGGTGCCGAACAAGAAGTACAGCAGCGGCAAGAGCGCGATCTTCGGGATCGGATACAGGAACGCGATGATCGGCTCGAAGTACGCGCGTGCCCAGCGGTTCATCCCCATCGCCAAACCGACGAGCGTCCCCGGGATCGCGCCGAGAAGAAACCCGATCACGATCCGGCTGAGCGTCCACGCGGTGTTGGTCGCCAAATCCCCGCTTGCGGCGAACTGTGCGAAGTTTTTCACGATCGCGGCCGGCGCCGGGAAGAGGCCCGGGTTGAGAAGCTGCGTCGACACCGCGATCTGCCACAGCGCGACGACCGAAATCGGCGCGAGGATCCGCACCAAGCGTTCGGCGTTCTTCACCGCAGCAGATCCCAGATCTTCACGACGAGCTCGCCGAACGTGGGCTCGCCGCGAATCGTCACCGCATCTCGCGGGCGGGGGAACGCGATCGGAACGATCTCCTTCACCCGGCCCGGACGCGCGCTCAGCACGACCACGCGATCGGCGAGCGTCACCGCCTCTTCGATCCCGTGCGTGACGAAGACGACGGTTTGGCGCGAGCGCTCCCACAAGCGCATCAGCTCGTTGGCGAGACCGACGCGCGTCTGCTCGTCGAGCGCACCGAACGGCTCGTCCATGAACAGGATCGGCGCATCGACGGCGAACGCGCGCGCGACGGCGACCCGCTGCTTCATCCCGCCGGAGAGCTCGTGCGGCCATGCGCGCGCGTCGTCGTCGAGGCCGACCAACGCGAGCGTGCTCCGCACGCGCCGTCGCACCTCGGCGCGCGGAACGTGCAGCGCGTCGAACCCGATCGCAACGTTCTCTTCGACGCGCAGCCACGGAAAGAGCGACTGTTCCTGGAAGACGACGGCGCTCGGCAGCTCCCCATTCTTCATCTGCGCGCCTTCGAACCGCACGCGTCCGCCGGTCGCGGCGTCCAAGCCGGCCATGATTCGCAGCATCGTGCTCTTCCCGCACCCGCTCGGTCCGACGACGGCGACGAACTCGCCGTCGGCGATGTCGAGGTTCACGTCCTCGAGCGCGAGGGTCCCGGTTGCATAGCGTTTGGTGAGGTGTTCGATCGCGATCGACGCCACGTGCTCGCTCGTTCGGAAAGGCGAACGCCGGACCTCGTTTCCCGAGGTCCGGCGTTCGTGACTGGCGACGTTGATGGGGCTCGAACCCACGACCTCCGCCGTGACAGGGCGGCGCTCTAACCAACTGAGCTACAGCGCCATGCGGCGCCATTACCTCGGACTTACCTAGATGGTGGGCACGGTTGGGATTGAACCAACGACCCCCCGCGTGTGAAGCGGATGCTCTCCCACTGAGCTACGCGCCCACGCCCTCGACGGGCGAACCGAGTTATTCTCCCGGACGGGGTGCGTACCTGTCAACACCTGATGACGCTCTCCGCCCTCTTGCGGGGCGAGGCGGGCTGTCTACGGACCCCACCGTCAGGGAAGAAGGCCCGTAATGCTCGTCACCGGCGCTCCTGACGCGGCCAAAGCGGCAGGACTACGCTACACGACCGACGCGATGCCGGGAATCCGTCGAGTCAAGCAACGCGGCGGCTTCATCTATGTCGCGTCCGATGGGAAGCGGATCACCGACGAGCACGAGCTTACGCGCATTCGCGCGCTCGCGATCCCGCCTGCGTACACCGACGTCTGGATCAGCCCGTATGCCAACGGGCACATCCAGGCGACCGCACGCGACGCGCGCGGCCGCAAGCAATACCGCTACCACAAACACTGGCGCGAGGTCCGCGACGAGACCAAGTTCCACCGCATGGTCGAGTTCGCGAAGGTGCTCCCGACGGTCCGCAAGGCCGTCGCGCGCGACCTCACCCTGCCGGGGCTGCCGCGCGAGAAGATCCTGGCGACGCTCGTCTCCCTCCTCGAAGCGACGGCGATTCGCGTCGGCAACGAGGAATACGAGCGCGAGAACGACTCATTCGGGCTCACCACGCTGCACGAAGAGCACGCGAAGATACGCGGCGAGACGATTCGTTTCCATTTTCGCGGCAAGAGCGGGAAGGTCCACGACGTCGCGGTCCATGACAAGCGCATCGCGCGGATCGTAAAGATGAGCCAAGGGCTCGAGGGCGAGCACCTCTTCGAGTACGTCGATGCGGACGGGACGCCCCGCCCCGTGCACTCAGAGGACGTGAACAACTACCTGCGCGAGGTCAGCGGCGGCGACTTCACCGCCAAAGACTTCCGCACGTGGGAAGCGACGATGTACTGCGCCCTCGAGCTCGGGGCGCTGCACGCCGAGACGCACAGCGAGCGCAAGCGCTTCGTCGTCGAAGCGATCAAGCACGTCGCAGAGAAACTCGGCAACACGCCGGCTGTCTGCAAGAAGTCCTACATCCACCCCGGCGTGCTCGAGGAGTTTCTCCGCAACGGCGCGCTCGAGCTGGTCGAAAGCCGCGTCCGCAGCACTTCGCCGCATGCGCTCAGCCGCCACGAGGCGGCCGTCATCGCGCTCATCGAGAGGATCGTCGAGCGCGAAAGCCAGCCCCTCGGCAACCTGCTCAGAAAATCACTCAAGGCAGTATCGGGGTAGAAGGCCAACATGCGTACTCTTCTCGCGGCCGCGCGCGTCGCGGCTCTCCTCCTTGCGGTCGCACTGGCGGTCATGCCGACTGCTGCGCCCGCGGTGAAGCTCGGTGTCTTCGAAGGCAACGTCGTGCACGTCTCGACCGACAACATCAAGGTCAAGAACAGCTCGCAGACGCTCAGCTTCCTGCTGCTCCCGCACTTCAACCGGATCTTCTCGTCCGACGGTAAGACGACGGTCCAGATGTCGAAGCTCAAGCCCGGCACGCTGGTCAAAGTCTACTACGACCAAAAGGCGCTGGGCGCGCGTCACGCCGACCACATCGTCATGCTCGCACCCGGCGAGAAACCCGTCGCCCGGATGAAGGGCTAAAACCGTCCCTTCCGGTGCGCGTCAGCCGGGCAGGCGCGACGCGAACGTGACCGCGTGGCCGCCCGGCTCGCGTACCGTGATCTCGTGACTTCCGTAGAACGTCTTGCGCGGGGCGACGATGACATCCGCGTCGGCGAGTTGCGGGATGACGAGCTCGACGTCGTTGACCGTGATGTGGAGCGTCGCCGCGCCGCGTCCTGAGAGCGACTGGTTCATCGCGCGCGCGGCGTCGTGCCCCACGTCCTCGATGACGCTCGCATGCGACTGGATCATGATCTCGACCCCGTCCTTGTGCACGATCGCGAAGCCCAGCTCGTCGCCGTGCATCACCGCGGCCGTCTGCACGAAGCCGAGTCGATCGCGGAAGAAATCGCGGGTCGGCTCGACCAGCTCGACGATCAGGACCGGCGCGAGCGACTCGTAGCGCAAGTGCATGCGCGCCTGTTCTACGTCCCGGCGAGCGGTCCCAGGTGCAGCACGTACTTGAGGATGATGCGGTCGAGCGTCGTCGTCGACGCCGGGGTCCCGAAGTCCAAGTAGAGCTCGTCGCCGCGCGGGAAATGGCGATGGAACGTCGCCGACAGATTGGTACCCGGGAGCGCGAAGCCGCCGTCGCCGTTGATCGTGCGTAACGCGAGGGCGACGTTCGTGTTCGCGTCGAGCGACGCGCTCAGCGCGATCTTCCGCAAGAACTGCGAATCCAGCGACCCGTCGGCGAAGCTGCGTTCCCATGTGCCGTCGTACTCGAGCGCGATCGACCACCGTCCGCCGAGCGGCCGCGACGTCGAGCTGGTGAACTGGTGCAGATATGTGCCGCCGAACGGGCCGACGCTGTAGCCCCAATCGAGCGGTGCCGGCGTTCCGTCGCGATAGCCGAAGTTCGCGGCGAACAGATCGAAGCGGTCGGTTCGCCCGTTGCGATAGCACGGCGCGCCGGTGTACGCGCTGCGCCCGAGCGACGGTCCCGAGCAGTTCGGTCCCGACGGGAGCTCGTAGCTGCGCAAGACGCCCGTCTGCGGGCCGAGGCCGTTGATGCTCAGCCCGTTCTTGAACGTCGCGTTGAGCGAGACGAGCGTGTCGGCTTGGTGCACCGCGCCCGAGCCGTCGCGAAAGCGGTCGCCGTAGAGCGTGAAGAACCAGTTCTTCACGCGCGACCCGTTGCCCATGAGGTAGAGGGTCGCTTGCGGTCCACGGATATCGGAGCTCGCGGTAAAGCCGTCGAGCGGTCCGTAGTGCGGGCCGATGTCGTCGTAGCCGAGGTTGACCTCGTAGTTGGGCTTGTGCACGTCGACGAACGCATTGCTCGAATGCGACGCGCCGTTGGGCGCCGAGCCGTGCTCCACGGACGTGTTCGCGAGCCAGACGAAGCCCGACTTGAGATTGCGTCCGAGCATCCCGGCCTCAGTCGTTTCGTCGCTGCCCTGTAGCTCGTGGTGCGCGAGCACGCCGTCGGCCCAGTACTGGAACGTGCGGTTGGGGAGCGCGTGCTTGAAGCCGTACGCGATGTCGTCGAACGTCCCGATCCCCGGCGCGCCCGTCCCACGCACACTCAGCACGCCGAAGGCGTCGTTCCCGTGCGTTCCTTCGACCTTCGCACCGCGATCGAACGGCCCGATCCCCGGCGAGTAAAAGATGAGGTTCTGCGGCGCGACTTGGCCGCCGATCGGGTACTGGTTGGGGCTGAGGAACGCCGCGCCTTGCGCGAAGAACGGCCGGTACTCCGCAAGCTGACGACGGAACTCTTGCGGTGCGATCGTCTGCTGGTCGACTTCGACATTCGAGAAGTCCGGCGCGAGCGTGCCGACGAAGTCGATCGTGTCGGTCAGCGGCGCGACCACGTCGAGCCCGGTGTTGCGTACGCTCTGCGCGGAGAACGCGCCGTCGGCTTGCGCGAATTGCTGCCGATCCTTCCCGCCGCTGAGCAGCCCGTACACGTCGGCACGCGGACGGTGCGCCGCGGCGGAGCGGCCGGCAAGCGCGACGCCGTCGAGCCACGGCCAAAAGCGCACGTCGTTGAAGCTCGGCCAGCCGTTGCCGACCGCGGCGTCGTTCATGAGACCGTCATAGCCCCAGACCAGGTGCTCGCCGGTCGTCGCGAGCTGTCGCGCGAAGTCGATCCGCCAGCGCTGCTTGCCGCCGCCAACGCGTAGCGCGTCGAGTGGGATGATCATGACGGCGTCCCAACCGTCGGGACGCGTACGCGCGGCCGCGCCCCACTGCGGTGCAAAGCGCGCGTTCGCGCTGGCCTGCTGGTAGCGCGTCCCGCGCGGCGTGGTTTCGAACCAGTAGACCTGCGAGCCGCTTCCGCCCGGGTCGAGGCCGACGCCGACGAAGTCGTCGATCCCGAACCCGACGTTGTTCGTCGGCTGGCCGGCGACGATCGGGATCCCGCGCTGCTCGGCATGAAACGCGACGTAGATGTTGCGGTCGTCGTAGAGCAGGTACGTCGTCGTCTCGACCGGTGCGGGACGCCGCGTCGTCAGGTCCATATAGGAAGGCGCGACGGCGAGCTTCCCGGTCTCCCAGGCCGGATCGCTGAGCGTCGGATCGAGCGGAAGCGGGTGCGGGGCGCGCACAGCGGGCACGGTCCCGGTCGCTCCCAGCGTGGCGGAAGCCGGGGCGGCGCAGCAGACGACCAGGAGCGCGGCGAAACAGAGGGCGATGGCACGCATCGCGCCGATCATGCCGCCTGGGCCCGCCTCAAATCTTCAAGAAGTTCTCAAAGTGGGGCCGTTCGTGCTCGATGCCGCACGCGATGTGCTCCTGTTCGCAGGCGAACCGCTCGCGCTCGGGCCGCGCGTCGTCGCGACGCTAGCGGCACTCGCCGCGCGTCCGGGCGAGGTGGTCACGAAGGACGAGCTGCTCGACCGCGTGTGGCCGGGCGAGGACGTGAGCGAGAGCAACGTCGCGCAGAGCGTCTACGTCTTACGCAAGGCGTTCCGCGACCACGGCGAAGCGGTCGCGATCGCGACCGTCCCGCGGCGCGGCTACCGTCTCGTCGCGCAGGTCGATCCTGTCGCCTTCGAAGCGCCGACCCGGCCCGAGGCCGCGGCACCGCGCCGCCGCACGATCGCCTCCGTCGTCGCGGCGCTCGCCGCCGCGCTGCTGCTCGTCGTCCCCGGCGCGCACATGACGGTGCGCATGCCCGAGCTCTCCGCATCGGGCATCGAGCACTACCGCCTCGCGCGCTACTTCTGGAACTTGCGCACCCCGTCCGCGCTCACGCGCAGCGTTGCGCTCTTCACCGACGTTGAGCGCAGCGATCCGCGTAGCCCGCTCGGGGCCATCGGCTTGGCGGACGCGGAGCTCATGCTCGCCGACTACGGGCACTCGAAACGCGTCGCCGAGCAGCACGGGAGCCGTGCGCGCAAGGCACTCCTGCGCGCGTTGCGCATCGATCCCGACTCCGCCGCCGCGCACACGACCCACGCGATGCTGCTGGAGTTGGATGACCAGAAGATGGATGAAGCGGAGGCGGAGTTCCGCCACGCGCTGGCGCTCGATCCGACGTATCCGCTGGCGCATCATTGGTACGGAACGCTCCTCTTGGGAGAGGGCCGCGTCACCGCTGCGATGCACGAGTTGCGCACCGCTGTCGCGCTCGATCCGGTCTCGCCGTCGGCGAGCAGCTGGCTCGGCTCGGCGGCCTACGGCATTCGCAACTACGACGAAGCGATTCGCTATGCGCGACAGGCGCTGCAAGTCGATCCGGGGCGCGCTGACGCGCTGCGCCTGCTCGGCGTCGCGAGCGAGCAACGCGGCGCATTCGCCGATGCGATCGCTGCATTCCACCGTTATGGCAGCATTCGAGGGAACGAAGCGGACGCGGCAGCGCTGCTGGCCGAAGCGTACGCGCGCACCGGCCGTCGCCGCGAGGCGCTCGCCTTGCTTCGCATCGCCCTCCACCCATCCGACGACGTCGACGGCGCGATCATGAATGACAATGTCGACGCCGGACTCGCACTCCTCGCGCTCGGCCAACGTCGCCGCGCGGAGTCGCTGCTCGGTCCGCGCCAACAACGAGACCCGCTCGAGCCGCGACTCGCGCTTTACGGCGCCGCGCCGACGTAAACGCGTTCGAGCGGACGTTCGTCGATCGGAAACTGGATCACGAAGCCGAACGCGGCGACCGCCAGCGAGATCACCCACATGAGATCGTAGCTCCCCGTTCGGTCGAGGATCACGCCGCCGAGCCATGCGCCGAAGAACGCACCGATCTGGTGCACCAGGAACGTGACGCCGAACAGCGTCGAGACCCACTGCAGGCCGAACTTCTCGGCGATGATCCCGCTCGTCGGCGCGACCGTCGAAAGCCAGAGCAGCCCCATCGCCGACGAGAACGCAATCACGCTCACCGCGCTGATCGGGACGAGCGCGAAGACGAGGATCGCTATGAAGCGCAGACCGTAGATCGCCGAAAGCACGTAGCGCTTGGGGAAGCGATCCGCGAGTTTGCCGCTGGCGTAGCTGCCGATCACGTTGAACGCGCCGACGATCGCCAGCGCCGCCGCGCCGATCCCCGGCGAGAGCCCGGCACGCGCGACGATCGCAGGGAGATGCGTCTGGAAGAACGCGATGTGGAAGCCGCACACGAAGAAGCCGGCGCTGAGCAACGCATAGCTCGGCACTGCGAACGCTTCGCGTAGCGCGCCGCCGAGCGACAAGTGCGCGGTGCCGCGCGGTCCGTCGCGCAACAGGAACGCGATCGGGACGATCAGGACCCCGATCGTGGCAAGCGCGGCGAGCGTCGGAAACCAACCGACGGCGTGGATCGCGATCTGCGCGAACGGCGGATAGAAAAGCTGGCCGAGCGATCCGCCCGCGCCGAGGATCCCGAAGGCGAGGCTGCGCTGCTCGGGCGGAACGAGTGTCGAGACGGGGCCGATCAGTACGCCGAACGCCGTTGTCGCGAGCGCGATCCCGACCAAGGTGCCGCCGACCCAGACGAAGAGCGCGGCACTCGGCGCGGTCGCCATGACCCCGAGACCGAGCGCAAACGCGACGCCGCCGAACGCGACGGTCGCGCGCGCCCCGAACCGGTCGGCGACGGCACCGGCGAACGGCTGCGCGATCCCCCAAACGAGATTCTGCAGCGCAAAGGCGAGCGCGAACGTTCCCGCAGACCAGCCGCGTGTCGCCTCGAGGGGCGTGATGAACAGCCCCAGACACTGTCGCACCCCGTAGCCGACCGAGAGCGCGATGCACGCGGCGATCAGCACGCCAAGACCAGGACGCAGGCGCATGGGGCGTGTATCTACACAGTTGTGCCGAGGTCCTCTTCGCTCGTTGACGGCCGCTGCGTCGCCGGCGCTCTGCGGCGAGCCAGTCGAGCGATCACGCGCAGCTACGACGAGCACCTCGCCCCCGTCGGGCTCACGATCGCACGTTACTCGCTGCTCTCGACCTTGCAGCGCCTTGGCGAGCCGACGCTTGCTCTGTACGGGCGCGACTTGTCGATGGAGCGCACGACGTTGTTGCGCAATCTTCGCCCGCTCGTCGACGAGGGGTTGGTTGCAATTATCCCGTCAGGCCGCGGAAGGGCAAGCACCGCACGGCTCACCGCGGACGGCAGCGCGACGCTCGAACGCGCGAAACCGTATTGGCGCGCGGCACAACATGCGCTGCGCGAACGGGTGTCGCCAGCGGACGTGGATCACGTTCTCGGGATCGTTGCTCGCTTAGCGGACTGAGCTGGAAACCAGCGCGCTTTTTCGTACGTTCGGGTACAAGAACGTACATGGGAGCAACCAGATGACCAACCGACGTCTTGCCTGCCTCACCCTTGCGGCGACGCTCGCAGCGACCGCTGTTCCGGCGGCGCCTGCGCTCGCCGACGGCGCTGCCAGCACGCGCAACATTCTCATCGGCGGCGCCGCAGCAGCACTGCTCATCATCAACCACAATAAGAAAGTCCACCAGAAGTACGCGGAGTACGACCGGCGTCAAGCGCAGACGCAGGCCGAGGCCAACAACGCCGAGGCGGCCTACGCGTCCGAGCGTCAGGCGTACGGGCACGAAGCAGCACTGGTCTCTTCGCTGCAGCACGAGGTCGCGATCCAACACCAGGAGGTCGTCTCGCTGCGGCACCAGCTCGCGATGACGCGCCGCAACACGACGCACGTCGCCGCTAGGCCGTCGAACCCGCAGCCGCTCGTCGCTGCTGCGCGCGTCGGCGAAACGCGCCCGACGCAGATCGCGTCAGCGAACTCGCTGGGCTGGGGATCGCTCTAAGCCGATGCGCGGCCGGCCGGTCGTCTACGCGCTGGCGCTCGCCCTCGCGGTGAGTGCCTGCGCGCGTCACGACGATCCTCAGGCGCTCGCCGACGACGCGACCCGCGCCGTCTATCAGGTCGACCTCGACGGCACGACGGCGCACTTCGACGACGCCCTCAAGCACCAAGTCACACGCGCATCGATCGGCGAGATCGCCGATCGTATGCACGCGCTCGGAACGTATCACGGCCTCAAGCCGCTCGCGAGCGATCCCGACAAGGGACGCTACGACTTTCAAGCCGCGTTCGACAAAGGGACGATGCTCGTGCAGATGCGCATCGATCCCGATCAGAAGATCGGCGCCTACCGCGTTACGCCGCAGTAGGCGCCGTCTCGTTTACTGGATCTGGCTGGGCGTCGAGACCGTCTGCTGCGTTCCGGCGCCGGCGGGCTTGACACCGCGCTCGACGATCGAGACGAGCTCGTTGAACGCCGCCCACGCGAACGGGAGCTGCGGCTGCAGCCCGTATCCCGGGAACGCCGCGAACGTGTCGACGTGCGTCCCGCCGGTGACGAGATACTGCCAATAGTTCGCCCCGGCGCCGGCCGCGTTGACCATGTTCAAGTACGGCGTCGCATTGTTGCCCGGCGTGATGAACATGTCGGCCGCGCCGGCGATCGAGACCAGCGGTTTGCCGATCTTTCCGGTGTGCGCGAACTTCGCGATCGAGCTGCGGGTCGCGGCCGATGGCACGTAGCTCGCGCGGTTCGTCGGGACGGCGAGCCCGGTCGCGTCGCACGTGCCGGGAAGCTGGCGCGGATTCGTCGCGTTGGGCGTGCAACCGTTGAGCGTGACCGACGACGTCGCGTTGGGATCGATCAGCATCGCGTACTCGAAGACCGTGAGGTCGGCGTAGAACGACGATTGTCCCGCATAGTACTCGTACCATAGCGAGGGATTTGTCGATGACGTTCCGAGGATGTCGGTCGGGTAACCCGCTGCGACGATGTTCGCTCTTGCCGTCGCGTCGGTGAAGCCGCTCGCGACGTACTGCGGCATGTTGGCGAGAAACACCGGCATATAGTCGAGCAGGCTGCGTTGCGGCGTCCACAGCACAGCGGACCACTCGACACCGCCGTCAACGAGGTCGGGGCGTTGCTCGAGGAGCGCGCGAACCTGCGCACCGCCGTTCGAGAGTCCGACCGCGTACGTGCGTGAGGGCAGCTGACCCGTCGTGTTCAGCAGCCACTGCTTCGCGGTCTGCACGAGCGACACGAAGTCGTTGTTCCACGTGTCGATCGTGATCTTGTTGGGCTGCAGCGCACCGAGCCGAAAACCGAATTTGTTCGTCTCGAAGCCCGCCAAGTCGAACGCGAGCGGATATTGCTTGGTGAGATCCGGGCTGGCCGCGAGCTGCTCGAAGACGGCGTTGTACGGGATGCCCTTGTTGCTCGATGCGGTCGCGTAGCCGTTGGCGAGCATGAAGTCGCCCCAGATCGCGTCGTTCGCGAACGCGCTGCGCGTCGCCGGCGTCCCCATAACGACGAGCTTGCCGTTCCAGGCCTTGGGCAGACGCAGCACATACTGCTCGCCGGCCGCGTACGAGCCGATCAGTTGAATACCGGGGATAGCGCTCGTCGCCGGCGACGGTGTCCCGGCGATGATCAGTGCGGCGGCGTCGCCCTTAGGATCGTAACCGGTCGCGGTCGAGCTTGCGGGGACCGCGACTTTGCCATAGCGCAGGTCGCTCACCGAGACTCCACCCGTGACGCCGGTCGTCGCGCCTGAGGGGACGGCGGACGTAGCATTGCTGCCCCCGTTGGAGCAAGCTGCAAGAGAAAGCGCGGCAGCGGCGCCGCCCAGGAACGTGCGACGGTGCATCGTCAGAGAAATATCCTCCGCTCCGAGAGTGATAGGGCGGACGAGGATTCCGCCTTTTCCTGGGAACTCCCTTAGAGGAGCAAGCGCTCCATGTTTCGCCGCGTCGAGAGGGGTTTGACGCCGGCGTCTCGGATCGAGTAGACTCTCGGCTTGAGTCGTGGGCGGCTAGCTCAGTGGGAGAGCGCCACATTGACACTGTGGAGGTCAGAAGTTCAATCCTTCTGCCGCCCACCACGACCGGAAGCGCCGCGTTCACCGCGGCGCTTCTTCTTTTCTCAGGGGTGCATGACGAGCCGTGCCAGGCCGTAGGCCGCCCCCGCCGCGAGCGCTCCGATGAACCACGCCTGCACGGCGCCGTTGACGATCGGCGTGTTGAGCACGCGCGCGCGGACCGCGCCGAACACGAGCAGCGCAACCGACGTGCAGCCGACGGACCACAGCAGCGCCGTGTGCGCGTCGGGGACGAACACGTAGGGCGCGAGCGGGAAGATCCCGCCGAGCACATAGCCGCCGCCGACGAGCAGCGCGCTGCGCGGTGCCGCTCGCTCATCGGGGCGTTCGAGTCCGAGCTCGTTGCGCATCATGAACTCGACCCAGTGGCGTTGATTGCGTGCGATCTGGTCGACCGCTTCGCTCAGCACCGGCTCGCGCACGCCGTAGCCGTGAAGGATCGCCGCGACCTCGGCGCGCTCTTCGTGCGGGATCTCCTCGGTCTCGGTGACCTCGCGCTGCCACTCTTTGGCATAGTTCTGCGACTCGGTGCGTGCAGCGAGATACCCGCCCAGACCCATCGAGATCGCGCCCGCGACGATCTCGGCCAAGCCGGCGGTCAGCACCACGCCGCTCGCAGCGACCGCTCCCGTGACGCCGGCCGCGAGCGCGAACGGGACCGTCAGACCGTCAGCCATCCCGAGGACGAGATCGCGGAGCGTCTGGAGCGAGCCGCCGTGACCCTCGGCGTGCGGCGCTGCCTTTGCCCTTGTTGCCATCAGCTCACGATACCGGGACGGCGCCCGTTCGTCACGGCTACGAACCGGTGTGAGGCGCACCGAAGGGACGCGGCGAAGAGAGCCGGGTGACGACCTCCGCTGCTGCTGTTGACATCGCGCACCTCCGCCATACCGCCGCGCACGTGCTCGCCTATGCCGTGCAAGACCTGTTCCCCGAGGCGAAGCCCACGATCGGACCGGCGATCGAGAACGGGTTCTACTACGATTTCGACCGCAGCGTCCCGTTCACGCCGGAGGACCTCGACAAGCTTGAAGCGCGGATGCGCGAGATCGTCGCGGCGGACTATCCGATGACCGGACGCCGCGTCTCGCGCGAAGAAGCGATCGAGGCGTTCCGTGACAACCCGTACAAGGTCGAGATCGCGAGCGAAATTCCCGAAGGCGAACCGATCACGCTCTACACGATCGGAAACTTCACCGATTTGTGCCGTGGCGGCCACGCCGACTCGACCGGCGCGATCGGCGCGCTCAAGCTGAACTCGGTTGCCGGCGCGTATTGGCGCGGCGACGAGCACAAGCCGATGCTGCAGCGCATCTACGGCACCGCGTTCGCGACGCAACAAGAGCTCGACGACTACCTCGCGTTCCTCGAGGAGGCGGCAAAGCGCGATCACCGCAAGCTCGGCCAGGAGCTCGACCTCTATCACGTGGACGAGCTCGCCGGCGGTGGGCTGATCTTCTGGCATCCCAAGGGCGCGCTCATGCGCGGGATCGTCGAGCAGTTCATCCGCGACGGGCTGCGCGAACGCGGCTATCTCCCGGTCGTCACGCCGCACGTCGTGCACGAAAACCTGTACGCGATCTCCGGCCACCTCGAGAACTTCGCCGAGAGTATGTTCGGACCGATCGAGGTCGAGGGCCAGCGGTTCCGGCTCAAGCCGATGAACTGCCCTGGTCACATCTTGATCTATCGCAGCGAGTCGCATTCGTATCGCGATCTTCCGCTGCGGTATAGCGAGTTCGGAACGGTCTACCGCTTCGAACGCAGCGGGACCCTGCACGGCCTCACCCGCGTGCGCGGCTTTACGCAGGACGACGCGCACCTCTTCTGCACGCCCGAACAGCTGCAGTCGGAGTTCGAGCAGACGGTCGACGAGGCGCTGCGGCTGATGCAGGCGTTTCAGTTCAACGACTTCGAGTACTTCCTGAGCACGCGCGAGCAGCGCGGTCCAACCGACGAGATCGCGGAGACCGCGATTCGAAACGCGCTCGAGTCCCGTGGACTCCCATACCAGATCGACGAGGGCGGCGGCGCGTTCTACGGACCGAAGCTCGACATCAACTTGCACGACGCGATCGGCCGTAAATGGCAGCTCGGGACCGTGCAGGTCGACTTCGTGCTGCCGCAGCGCTTCGATCTCAAGTATCGCGGCGCCGACGGTCAGGATCATACGCCGGTGATGATCCACCGTGCGCTCGCCGGTTCGATGGAGCGCTTCTTCGGCGTGCTGATCGAGCATTTCGCCGGTGCGTTCCCGGCCTGGATCGCGCCGGTCCAGGCCGTCGTCGTGCCGATCTCCGAGCATCAGCTCGACTACGCGTATGATGTGCGTGACCAGCTGCGCAAACGCGGCTTGCGCATCGAGGTCGACAGCTCGAACGAGAAGCTCGGCTACAAGATCCGCCACTGGAAGACGCAGAAGGTCCCGTACATCCTGGTAGTCGGGAAGAGCGAGATGGCCGAGGGGACCGTCAACGTCAACGAGCGCGGCATCGAGGAGAAGCGCACGGAAAGCGTCGACGCGTTTGCCGACGAGCTCGCAGCGCGCGTCGCTGCGCTACGCTAGGGGTTCACGTCAGGCTTAAACCACCTTTGATATTTGTCGGGCAAAGCCCGACACGCTCCTAGTCGCTGGTCGTGATCTGGACGCCGTCGCCTCCGGCGTCCTTGACCGCGTAGAGTGCGCGGTCCGCCCGGTCGACGACGTCTTCGATTTCGTCGCCCGGGCGCGTCAGCGTCGCGCCGATGCTGACCGTCAGCCCCCGCGGAACGCCGGCAAAGGTTTGCGTCGCGATCGCGAGGCGTAACCGCTCGAGCGCTTCGAGCGCATGATCGACGCGCGCGTCGATCACGACGACGAACTCGTCACCGCCCCAGCGCGCGGCCCAATCGTTCGCGCGCAGCGTATCGTCGAGGATCCGCGCGACCGCACGGAGCGCACGATCACCGCCCACATGGCCGAAGTTGTCGTTGACGCGTTTGAAATCGTCGAGATCGAGCAACGCGACGATCCGGCGCTCGCGAAAATCGATGCGCGCGAGGGTCCGCCGCAACCGGCGTTCGCCCCAGGCGCGGCTGCGCGCACCGGTCACCGCATCGACGTCAGCCGCGAGTACGAGTGCGTTCACTGCTTCATCGAGCCGGCGTCCGATCACAACCGCGATCGCCAGCGCGGTCGCAGCGACGAACGCGGCGATCCCCCAGGCGGCCATCGTGCCGTGCATCCACGCGAAAAGGCCCGCGGGCCCAATGATGAGTAGCGCGTACGCGGCGAGCAGGAAGCGGGTCGGGGACGCGATTGGCGGCACCGTTTCCGGGATATCGGGCGCGTCGTCGCCTAAATGTTCGGTCAACCAGGCAAAGAGCCGCGCTCGACGAGCGGCGGCGCGACGGATCTGGCGACGCGGACGATCGACGCTAACCACAATCTCCCCTTTCGCCAGGGTGCAAGAAATCAGCGGCGGGTGGTCGCCCGCGCCTCTCTGATGCTATGTGGACATCGTGGACGCCGAATACCCTAAGAACATCGGGATTCCGGACAATCGATCGTGCGGGATTGAACGTTCGTTGCGGTCGCCGGCCGGAACGACAATGGTTCCCGCGTACGCCACCCCAGCGCCGCAATCATCGCCGTCAGGAGCTCGACCAGGACGATAATCATTACCGTTCCTGGCCAGCCAAAGCGGTTCCACACGGCCGCCGGAAGGATCGCCCCCAGGCCGCCGCTCGCGTAATAGACCGTGAGATAGATCGCTGCTGCGGTCGAGCGGCGCTCCCGCGCGATGATCCCGATGTAGCCCTGCGAAGCTGCTTGCGCCGCGAAAACACCGGTCGACAGGAGCGCAAGTCCGGCGATGATCGCGGGGACCACGGGGATCAAGGTGACGAGAATCCCCAGCGCGCTCGTCCCGAGCGCCACGAGAACGGTCGTTCGGTGACCGGCGCGATCGATCAGCCCCCCAGCCAAGGGGGACGCGACGACGCCGAGCAGATACACGAAGAACACGTTGCCGAGCGCCGCCGTCCCCAGATGGAAGGGCGGCGCGGCAAGATGGTACGTCGCGAACGTGAACGCCGCGACGAGCGTGAACAGCACGCTGCCGCCGACGGCGCACGTGGCGAGGAGTCGCGGGTCGCGCAAGAACTCTCCCATTGCGCGCACCGCATCGCCGACGTCGCGTTGCCGGCGAAAACGGCGTGCTCGCGGCAACGCGAGCAGAACGAACGCGGCACCGGCGAGGTTGAGTGCACCGAGGACGAAGAACGCGTTCTGCCACGACCCCCGACTCGCGACGAGCGCGGCAACGTAGCGTCCGAAGAAGCCGCCGAAGACGTTGCCGGCGATGTATGCGCCGATCACGCGGCCGCCGATCTCGCGCGGAAACTCCTCGGCGATATACGCGACCGTCACCGCGAAGACGGCCGGCATGAAGAGGCCTTGAACGAAGCGCCAAACGACGAGTTGCTGCAACGTCGCCGAACTCGCCGCCGCGAACGTCACGAGCGCCAGGCCGAGGATCGCGGCGACGATCACGCGCTTGCGCCCGACTGCGTCGGCAAGCGGACCGACGAGCGGTGCGGCGAGCGCGGTCCCGAACGTCAAGGCGGAGATCGTTGCCCCGACCGCCGCCTCGCCCGCATGGAACTCGCTGCGCAGCATCGGCAGCAGCGGCTGCGTCGCGTACATGTCGAGAAAGGCGCTGCAGCCGCAGGCCGCGACGGCGAGGGAGCGCAGGTCCAAGCGCACCTCCCGACCGTAGCGCAACCGCGCTGCCCTCGCTACCGGTCCGGTCGTAGGTGAGCGTGCTCCTCGGCATTGAGACCTCGTGCGACGACACGGCGACTGCGGTCGTCCGTGACGGCGTGCGCGTGCTCAGCAACGTGTCGACGAACCAAGACGAGTTTCACGCCAAGTACGGCGGGATCGTCCCGGAGATCGCGAGCCGCCGCCACGCCGCGCTCCTCTCCGCGGCGGTCGACGACGCGCTCTCGCGCGCCGGCGTCTCGCTCGACGAGCTCGACGGGATCGCCGTGACGGCCGGGCCCGGTCTCATCGGCAGCCTCGTCGTCGGCGTCGCCGCTGCGAAGGCGCTCGCGTTCGCACGAAACCTCCCGCTGTACGCGGTCAACCATCTCCACGGCCATCTCTTCGCGGCGTTCCTCGAACGCGACGTGCCGCCGGAGTATCCGTTCCTGGCACTGCTGGTGAGCGGGGGACACTCGCAGCTCGTCGAGGTGCGCTCGCCGCACGATCTGCACGTGCTCGGCAAGACGCGCGACGACGCAGCCGGCGAGGCGTTCGACAAGACGGCGCGACTGCTGGGCCTGCCGTTCCCGGGCGGACCCGCGCTCGACGCCCTCGCACGCGAAGGGGATCCCAAGGCGATCGCGTTTCCACGCAATCGCGCCGAGAACGGTTCGCTCGACATGAGCTTCTCGGGACTCAAGACGTCGGTGCGGTACTTCTTGGAATCCGACGAGGGGAAGCGCGCGCGGCCCGCCGACGTCGCGGCATCATTCCAAGCCGCGGTCGTCGACGTCTTGATCGACCGCACGTCGCGCGCGCTCGACGCTGCGGATTACCGCGGCGTCGTGCTCAGCGGCGGCGTCGCGGCAAACAGCGCGCTGCAGTCCGCGTTCGTCGCGCTCGCGCAGCGCAAGAGCGTCCCCGCGTTCGTTCCGGAGCGTCGCTTCTGTACCGACAACGCAGCGATGATCGCCGCCGCCGCGTATCGTCGCGGCGACGGCGCGCACGCCGACCCGCTCGCGCTCGTCGCCGACCCGAATCTGCCGTTCGTGTAACGCGCGGCGTTACACGACGCTGCCGTGCTTGAGGAGCCAGTCGATCGCCTCGGAGAAGGCCTCGACGGTCGGATTCTCCTCGAAGAACACGTCGTTGAGGAAGAACGCCGGCGTGCCGGGGATCCCGCTCTCCAAGCCGCCTTCCTTCATTTCCTCGACGATCGAACGATACGTTCCCTCACGCAATGCGGTGAGGAGTTCCGCCGAGTCGAGGCCCAGGCGTTCCGCATACTGCAGCAAGTCCGGCTCGTCCAACGCGTTCTGGTGCTCGAACAGCATGTCGTGCATCTCCCAGAACTTGTCGTCGTCCGCGGCAAACTCCGACGTCTCGGCGGCAGCCTCCGCGTGCGGATGCTGTTGGAGCGGAAAGTGCCGAAACACGACGCGCAGTTGATCGCCGTACTTCCGCTCGATCTCTTTCACGATCGGATACGCCATGCCGCAGTACGGGCACTCAAAATCACCGTACTCGACCAAGGTGATCGGCGCGTCCACGTTGCCACGAATGTGATCTGCTTCGGGATCGACCGGCACGGCCAGCCGAATCAGCCCATCGTCGTCCATCGTCACTCTCTCTCGAACGTCCAGCGGCGGATCGCGGACGCTACCGCCGCGAACTCCACAGGACGGACCTTTTCCCGCAATGCGTCCTCGTCCGTCGCGTCGCCGACGGCGAGCGGCGTGCGCACCAACACGTCCCCGCGATCGGTGTGGACCGTAACGTGGTGGACGCTCGCTCCGGTCCAGGCCAACCCGGCACGCACCGCGTCGCGTAGCGCGTGCGCGCCGCGCAGCGCGGGGATGACGGTTCCGTCCGGCGCGACGGTCTGATCGGCAGCCGGGTCGAGTGGCAAGAATGCGGGATGGAGGTTGATCGTCTCGGGAAAGTGCCGCAAGAACGCCGGCGCCAAGAGATGCATCCAGCCCAGCAGCAGCACGAGCTCCGGCTCCGTGCTCGCGACGACCTCGAGCAGCCGCTCGTCGTACGCGCCACGATCTTCCTTCGCGCGATCCCACGTGACGGTTTTCGCCGGGACGCCGAAGCTGCGCGCGGCGTCGAGGACGCCGGCCTGCGCGTGATTGCAGACGACGGCCGCAATGTCGAGCGGCAACTCGCCGGCGCGCGTGCGTTCGAGCACGTTCCTTGCGTTCGTCCCTGCGCCGGAAGCGAGGATCGTCGCGCGCACGCGCGGGACGTCGTAGCCGTACTCGTCGACGACGACCGCGCCGGTGCGCTGCTCGTACATCTCGATCAATCGCTCACCGGAGACCGCGGGGATCAGCGCGTAGCGATAGCCGCTCTCATGCAGGCCGCACAGCGCCGCGGCGAGGAGCGGATCGCCGACGCCGCTGCCGCGGAACGCGGGCGCGACGCCGTATGGGCCAAAGATTCCGACGTCGTCGCGGTCGCGATACGAGCGCAGCCAGCGAAACCGCAAGTCGCGTGCGCCGAATGCGGCGAAACCCGCGATCTCGCTGTCGTGCTCGGCGACCCACGCGCTCCCCGCACGCACTTCCGACGACCACCACGACGGCGCGAAATGCAAGTCGATCCACGCCGCGAGCCGCTCGTCGGGCTCGTCGACGCGGCGCAGACGCACGCCGGCGCGTGATGCGGCCGCATGTGCGCGCGCAAGCGCGACGGTGCCGTGACGCTCCTCGTCGAGCACCGCGAGCAGGTTGACCGCCACCTCTGTCAGCTGCGCGCGGGACGGACGACGACCTGCGGTTCGCCCTCGGCGCGCGGCTGCACGAAGCCGATGACGCGTGCACCGGGTGCCGCCGCGAGCGCGGCCTCGATGTCGGTAATCGGCACGATCAGCGTGTAGCCGACGCCCATGTTCAGCGTGCGGTACGCCTCGTCGTTCCCGAGCGTCCCGCGCCGCACGAGCTCGCGCATGATCGGCGGCACATCCCAGCGCGCCTGCTCGAAGACGGCCTTCGCGTGCACGGGCAGCGTACGCGGGACGTTGTCCAACAAACCGCCGCCGGTGATGTGTGCCATCGACTTGACGTCCGCAACCTTGCGGATCGCACGCACCGGCTCCAAATACGACGGATGCGGCGCGAGCAGCAAGTCGGCGAACGTTGCGCCCGCGAACGGTGCGCCGTACTCACTCTCGTCGATCAACGCACGAGCGAGCGTGTAACCGTTCGTGTGCAAACCGACGGCCGGCAGCCCGATGATCGCGTCGCCGGGAGCAACGCGATTGGGATCGGGCATTGCGTTGAGATCGACGATCCCGACGATCGTTCCGGCCAGGTCGAAGTGGTCGGGTCGGTAGACGCCCGGCATCTCGGCCGTCTCCCCACCGAGCAGCGCACACGCGTTCTCGCGGCACGCGCGGTGGACGCCCGCGACGACCTGCGCAGCGACCTCCGGGTCGAGCTTCCCGACCGCAAGATAGTCGAGGAAGAACAGCGGATCGGCGCCGGTCACGAGGATGTCGTTGACGCAATGATTGACCAAGTCGGCGCCGACGGTGTCGTAGCGACGCAGTGTGGCGGCGATCAGAATCTTCGTTCCCACACCGTCCGTGGAACCGACCAACGCGCGGTGCGGGTCTCCGGGTAGGCGGAAGAGACCGTTGAAACCGCCCAGCGCGCCGAGCTGGTCGGGATGCGACCAGCCCGACGTGACATCGCGGTAGCGTTGCACGGCGAGGTTGCCCGCATCGATGTCGACGCCGGCGCGCGCGTACGCGTCACTCATCGTCCCTTGCGCCCCCAAAGGGCCGCGCCATGGGCGCGCGTAAACGCAAACAGGTTGTCCATCACGGTCGTCTGACCGCTTCTGTCCCATCGGAGGAACTCCATGCAGGTCCACGTCTCGCGCGACGCGGCTGCGTCGGTCTCGACCGGCGCGCTCGTCGTCCCCGTCTTCGCAGCAACGCCTCTCGACGGTGTTGCCGCGCAAGTCGATGCCGGCCTTGGCGGAGCGATCGCGGACGTCTTGACCAGCGGCGAGATCAGCGGGAAGCCGAATGAGACGTCGCTGATCCACGCCAAGGATGCTCCTTTCAAGCGCGTCCTCGTCGTCGGCGCCGGTGACCGCGAGAAGCTCACCCCGGGCGCGCTCAGCACGTACGCCGGCACCGCCGTGCGCTACTTGGGCAAGCGCGGCGTGACGACGATCGCCTTCGCGCTTCCCGAAGGACTCGACGGCGCAGCCGCGGCCTCTGCGGTCGCCGAAGGCGCGCTCGCGGGGACGATCGATTCAACGACGTACCGCACCGAGCCCGACAAGCCGGTCGTCACGACCGACGTCACGATCCTCGCCGGCGGCTACGACGTCAAGTCGATCGAAGCCGGCGCGAAGCGCGGCGCGATCCTCGGCGAAGCGGTGAATCAGGCGCGCATCATGGCGCTCACGCCGGGCAACGACATGACGCCGACGCAGCTCGCGAAGCGCGCGCGCGAGCTCGCGAAGGACGCCGGCCTCGAGGTCGACGTGCTCGACGAGAAGCAGATGGAAGCGAAGGGGATGGGCGCGCTGCTCGGCGTGTCACGCGGCTCCGATGAGCCCGCCACGCTCAGCGTTCTCACCTACAAGGGCGATCCGTCGTCGAAAGAAGTTCTCGCGCTGGTCGGCAAAGGCATCACGTTCGACTCCGGCGGCATCTCGCTCAAGCCGCCCGAGAACATGCACGAGAT
>CAZABL010000017.1:0-52464 GCA_964483365.1 uncultured bacterium | reverse complement strand
CGAGTGCCGACGCGACTCGGGCTTGCGTCCCGACGACGGCGACGCGGCGCTGGTGCGCAGTGCTCAGCGCGCGCGCCTGTCGCGCGACGACGCGGGTCGTGCCGAGCGTGACGAACGCGAACGCGATCGTGAGCAGCACGACGATGCGCGAGGACGAGATCGCGGGGACGATCGTGAACGCGGCGAGTAAGGGAAGCGCGCCGGCGGCGAGTGCGGTCACCGTACAATAGAGCTCGTCGCGAATCGAGAACGCGAACGAGCGACGATACAGGCCGAAGCGGTAAAACAGCAAGATCCACGATACGATGCAGATCGCGGCGGTCGTTCCGACCCGCGGAGGATCGAGCGCTCCCCCGGTAATCCGCTGGACGACGTATGCGGCCGCCGCGTTCGCGAGCGCGAGCATCGCAACGTCGAGGAAGATCAACGTCACTGACCACCCGCGTCCGAAACGGATCGGCGCTGGCTGCGTGGGAGCGATCGAGAGTACGTCGGTCGCAAGCGTCTCAACGGCCATCGCAGGTTGACGGTAGCGAGCGGCCCTCCCACTCGACATGAGTCGGCGGTCCTTGGGCCGAGGACTCCGGTCCGGGGCGCGGGACCATAGTCCGTCCAAGCGGCGACCGACGCATGCTCGCGACACGCGGTGCGCTCGCTACACTGGCGGTCGTGGCCGACGACGCCGTGCGATGCTGCTTGCTGATGCCGTTCCGCAACGAAGCGTCGTCGCTCGATCGCGTGCTCGACTCGCTCGCGCGGCAGAACGCCGACTGGAGCCGGCTTCGGTTCGTTGGGATCGATAGCGCATCGAGCGACGCGAGCGCGGCGCTCGTGCAGGCGTGGCTCGCTCGGCATGCGATTCGCGGCGAGGTCGTACGCATCGATCGCCCCGGGATTCCGCGCGCGCTCAACGCCGGGATCGCGCGCGTCGCACCCGGCGAGGCGGTCGTGCGGCTCGACGCGCACACGACCTACGCGCCGGGCTACCTTCCGACGCTGCTGCACGCGCTCGATCAGCTCGGCGAGGACGTGTGGTGGGTCGGTGGACCGCAACGTCCGGCACGCAGCGCCGACGACGGCTTCGGGCTCGCGCTGGTGCGCGCCCTGATGACGAACCCGATGGGACTCGGCGGCGCCGCCTGGCGTCACGCGAACGCACCGCGCCTCGTCGACAGCGTCTACCTCGGCGTGTTTCGCCCTGGTGTGCTCGAGCGTGTCGGCGGGTTCGACGAAGCTTGGGCGGCGAACGAAGACGCCGAGCTCGCGGCACGGATTCGCGCCGCCGGCGGGCTGATCTGGTACGTTCCGGCGGGCTGTGACTATCGGATCACGCGGGGACCGCTCGCGACGCTGCGTCAGTGGTCACGCTACGGCTTTTGGCGCGCGCACACAATGGTGCGCCATCCATCGACGGTGCGGCCGCGCCACCTCGCGCCGCCGCTCGCGCTCGTCGTCGCGTTCGCGCTCGCGCTCTCGCCGGCACGCGTGGCGCTGCTCCCGCTCGGCACCGCATTTGCGGCGCTCGTCGTCCGTTCGCGCGAGCGAGACGAGCCGTTGGCCGTCACGCTCGCCAGCCTCGTCTACTTCCCGTGTACGCACGTCGCGTTTGCCGGCGGACTCGCTGCCGGCGCGTTCGCCGCGACGCTCAAGCGCGTGCGTCGCGTCTAGGTCGCGCGCAGTCATCCGAACGTAGCCTGACGCGTTGATCGTGCGAAGCGTCAAAACGACAGAAAACCTAGACATACATGGCGCGCTGCTTGTCGTCCAAATAGGGCAATAAAAGACCCCCAACTGGACGCTGGGGGTCTTTTTCTCAGCAATAGGGTTGCTGAGCGTTACATGGGTCGAGAATCTCGAGGTGATTCTGCCAGCCGTCTGGGAACGGGTTCCAGCCGGAATCTGCGTAGCGGTATTCGGCCATGATTCCCGGGTTGCCCGGACAGCCAGAGGCGGGCCACGTCGAGCAGTTGTTGGGAATGTTATCGGCAGCCCAGCCAAGGTTGGACATCACGGTCGGGTTGGGATCGGCAGTCCCGAACGGCACGAACTGCGCGCCGGGGCTGCCTGTATCAGCCGGGGGGTTCGGGATCGCAGCACCCGCGCCGTAGCCGTTGTTTGTGTCGATCAGATACATTCCGTAGTTATGCATTGCGATGAGCACAGCCTTGTCGAACGGGCCGATACTCATTGCATTGATCTGTGCAACGGTATCCTTGACGTGCAAGAGCGCCCCGACCGGGATCACCGGCAGCGGGCCGGAGTAGCCATGGGCGCTGTCGCAGCGTGAAGCTACGGTCCTCGCAGGGTACAGGAAGGTATTCGGATCGGCGCAGCCTGAAGTGGCGTAGAGCGCGTGATTGAACGTCTTATTTTGAAGCTCGTTCGTCGTGATGTAGCCTGCGCCCATGCACAGGCCACCCGCCGTCGCCGCACCGCCCTGCGAAATGCCGTTGCCGGTGTAAAAATTGCACGTCCCGCCTCCCATGAAGTCCAGCGTGTCGTTGGCCACCCAATCGGTCGTCGCTTGCGTCGTGGTGTACCAACTCGCCGTAGTACTCTGGCTTTGATTCTTGGAAACCGCCCAAAAATCGTACTCGGTACCGTCTGGCTCGACGACCGCAAGGTGGTGGTCGGGGCCGGACGCGGGACGCGCTTTAACCGGAATACGGATTTGTGTCCCGATCGGCAGATTCCAGCACTGGGCGGGTGTCGTGCCCCACGCGTTGTTTCCGTTGCCAGCATCGTAGAGGCACGCTAGGTTTACGAGCGGATCGGTGCTGCTCGCGAATACGACCGGGTGGCCGCCTTCGTTTCCGCTGCCCCAAGGGATGTAGCGAAAACCGTGTGAGCACATGCCGCCGTTGCAACCGCCATAGAACGCATTGGCGATCATCTGACTGCTTTGGCTGTAGACCTGCGGATTGTCGGGATTCGTAAGCTGGTGGTTGAAGATTGAGTTACTGGCGTACGGGTGGAACGTGTAGGGCCACGCTACGCCGTTCGTACAACATGTTGGTGGCGGTGGCGGCGGCGGTGCCGTATTCGGCTTCAGCACGACATAAGCTGCGTTGTTGTTGGAGGAAGAACTCCAAGTCAGCGACGGCTGCTGCGACGCCAGTGAAGGGTTGAGGAGGTAGTAGGCTCGCACCTGGTACGGGTTTCCCGTTGCCCCACCCGCCGGTGCGAACTCCGTGAACCCGGATGGTGCACTGGAAACGCTGAGTGCGGTGGAGTTGTTCGTACCCCAAAACCCTAGGAAGATTTCCTGCGATTGCGTTGGGGTAACAGCACCGGAGGTCGACGTGCTCGATCCGTCTTGGGTCCCAATCGAGTGCACATCGATCGCGGCGCTACTTGCAACTCCAGCCAATTCTACGCACGTACCACCGAGTCGAGCGTTACTGGGAACGGTGAACGTGGGATTGGCGACTAACGAGCTGTACGCGACGGCCGTCTCGGCGTTCGTACCGCTATTGCCAGCTGCCGAGTCGTAAAACGTGTCGATCGCAGTAAAGTTTGCCGGTAATGTCCAGGTGCGATTTCCTTGGGTCATGATGTGACAGAGCTGAACATCGCCGGCGGCCGCTGGCAGACCAGAGAACCCAAGTGTCGTCGCATCCGTCGTGTTCGATACGTAGCTCGTCCCGTTCACCGTTATGGCTGTTGTGGGTGACGGTTTGAGGACTACGTATCCTGTGCTGTTGTTCCCCGAGCTTGACCACGTGAGTGTAGGTTGTTGCGAGGACGTCGCAGAATTCGTCAAGTAGTATCCGCGCACTTCGTACGGAGAACCATTGGCCCCACCGCCCGGTGGCATCACGGTTAGCCCCGAAGGTGGAGTCGAGACCGTGCTCGCGGTGTTGGTGCTGTAGAAGGCCAGCAGCAGCTCATTTGATGCAGAAGGTGTCACAGAGCTCGCATTAGCTGCAGTCGAAGCAGTGTAGCCAAGACTATGTACGTCTACAGCATTGGAACTTGCTACCCCGGAAAGCTCGATGCACGTTCCGGCGAGACGAGCGTTCGTCGGTACCGAAAACGAGGGGCTTGCGACAAGCGACGAGTACGCGATGACCGTCTCATAATTGCTGCCTGAAGCACCGGCGCTCGCGTCGTAAACCGTGTCGATTGCGGCGAAGTTCGCGGGGAGCGTCCAGGCGCGGTTGCCCTGCGTTACCAGGTGACAAACCTGAACATCACCGGCCGTCGCAGGCAGACCCGAGAACGTTACGGTCGTTGCATCCGAGGTATTCGCAATATAGCTGGTGTTCCCACTAACAGCCGCGCTCGAGACGTGCCGACCATGGTTGGAATTCGCAAGTGGAGGTACGGCCGAACTGCCGTGGCGTCCGCTACACGCCGCCAGCGTTACCGCCAGCGAGAGGACGACTAGCAAAAAGCGCATTGGATGCGCCTGAACGCGAATACATTGCACGCGTTTGTGGTCGCTCACGAGCACCTCCCGTTAAGCGGCGAACGCCGCTTCTCGCGAATCCAGCAGAACTACGAAGAACGATCGCCTCTGGTGATGATGCGACGCGATGGCTGCTTTAATTCTCGACGAGCTCCGAAGCGGCGAACGTGCTCGGCGCTCGGCAGACGCTTTCCGGGGCGGCGACCGGGCCGGCTTGGTAGCCCTAAGCTCGCCCGTCGGCAGACCGAGCGTTCCCGGCGGGCGAACCTTTCTCCTTGATCAGCTGGGCCTTTGGGGAAGCGCTTGGGCGCTACGCCCAAATCGCACCGGCACGTGTTCAAGCCCCGCAACGCCGACCCAATCGGGCTCCGTCGGCGCACGCAGAAGTCGGCGCTCTAGTGGGCGCAGACGACTTCGCGTTGAGTGGGCCGCCTCGCTCTCGCGCGCGGCACCTCCACGTGGGCGAAAAAGGGGAGCGCGAGGGACGTCTTGGGCAGCGGTCAGGAGAGCGCCAGGATTAGGTGGACGCCAAGCGGCGCCAGTTCTTCGAGGCGGCGCGCCGCGAAGGGCTCTGCAAGTGGGACCGCTGTAACTGCGCCGCCGCGTCTTGCGGGATATACAGCGATTCGTGAACTACCCGAAATCCGAGCTCTTCGAAGAGGCGCCGATAGTCCGCGTGGCGCCAGCGGTTCTGGAAGTGCCCATCGGGGTTGTAGCGGCGCCAGGCCTGTTCGCTGTAGCGCAGGAAATTGTACGGCGACATCGCGGCGTTACCGTGTGCGTAGTGATCCGAGTAGTCGATGACGTGGCTCATGAACGAGTCGGGATGCATCAATCGTTTGCACTCGATGAGGAGCCGGCGCAGTTGGTGTTCGGGGATGTGCTCGAGCACACTCGTCGTCGCGATGCAGTCGAGCTGCCGCCGGGGAGCCCGGTCGCGCCGGCATCGGCCGGCGCGCGATAGTCGATCCCGTAGAGACGTCGCAGATCGTCATCGAGACGCGCGTCGTCGACGCTCTGCGTCGGTACGCGCACGGCGTTCGGCGGCGGCTCATCGTGCAGGTGCCGGAGCGCAGCGTTGACGTGCGCCGCGCGCGCCCAGCGCCGCAAGTCGTACACGAACTGCCGATCGAGCCCGTAGCACCACTGCACGAGGTTGGCGTACAGATCCCATCCCGCGCCGAACTCGAAGTAGACGGGGTTCGGCGGCAGCACGTCGAGCGCCGCGCGGTGCTACCGCACGATCGCTGTCTGCTCCGACTCTGCCGCTCCGCGGCGCGGCAGCGTCTTCGTGACGTACTTCTGCGAGAGCAAGTACAACTCGTGACCCTGCGGTAGCGCGTCGAACACGCGTACGCCTTGATTCGCCAATGCACTCCCACGTTGTCCGTCGTCTTTGTCGCGGTCGCTCTCCGTTCGTGCGGGCGAACGGCCTCTTGACCGTAGGCCTTCGGCCCACGGGTCCCGACCGAGGTAGGTCTTCCGCGGTCCGGGGTTAACTCGCGCGCAGGCCGGGGTCGATCAGCTCCTTGGCGTCAAAGCCCTTGGCGATCACCTTCGCGCGAGCCGCCGCGTCGATCAGCGGCTGGATCAGCTTGGGATCGAGAGTCGTCGCGTCGGTAACGCGCCGCATCTTTGCAATCGTCGCCGCCGGGATCCCGCTGAACTTCGCGAGTGCGTCGTCGGCCGAACTGCGATGCGCATTGAAGTACCCGTTCGCTTCGCGCATCGCGCGCGCGAACGCGTCGACCGCAGCGCGGTTTTTCTGCGCGTAGTCGAGCGTCGTGAACCAGCCGGTGTAGAGAAACTCCGGCGCGATCGCGTCGCCGACCGGCGCCATGATCTTGACCTTCCCGCTCGAAACCGCGGCGCCCATCTCGGGCTCGATGCAGCACCCGGCATCGATGCGGCCGGCCTCGAGCGCGGCGGGAACGGCGCTGATCGGCAGCTCGATCAACTTGATCGTCGATGAGTCACCGCCATGGTGGTCGATCCACTCCTTGGTCGAGATCGTGTAGAGATCGTTGAGCGCGGAGACCGCGATCGTCTTGCCGTTGAGGTCCGCACCGCTCTTCAACGTCGAATCAGCACGCACGATCAGCGCGAGGATCGGGCTCGACGCCTGATAGAGCCCGCCCGGCGCAACCAGGACGAACGGGATGTTGCGCGTGTGCGCGATGATCAGCGACGGAAGACTCGATTTGCCGATCTGATACGCGCCGCCGACAACGCCGGACGAGACGGCCGATCCGCTGCGCTGCGACTGAAGATCGACATCCAAACCGTACTTTTTGAAGAGGCCGCTCTGCTGCGCCCACAGCGCCGGGGTGATCGAGTCTTCGGGGACGCCACCGACCTTCAGGCTCGTGACGCTTTGCGCCATTGCGGACGTTGGAGCGGCGAGAAACGCCGCGCCGAGCGCCAGCGCTTCGCCCCGTGATAAGCGGTGCTGCATGGGCCCGCCGTTCCGCGGCGCGCGGAAAAATCTTTCACGGCGGAGAGGTGGCGCCGAAATACTTAACGTATTAAGTATTCATGCCGGTCACCGCCGTCTCGTTCGGAAATCGCGTGCGGGCGCTCGCGCGGCACATCGATCGCGCGATGCTCGAGCGCGTCGCGGCGCACGGGCTGACGCTCCCGCAGTACCACGTCTTGCGCGAGCTGTTCGGCGAGGAGGGGATCACGCAGCGCGAGCTGAGCGCGCGCCTGAGCACGACCGAGCCGGCCGTGCTCGGGACGTTGCGGCGGATGGAAGAACAGGGTTTGGTGCGCCGGGAACGTGACGCCCTCGACCGGCGCCGCATCAACGTCAGCCTCGCGCCGCGCGGCCGCGCATTGCGCGAACCGCTGCAGACGCACGCGCAGCGCGTCAACGCGTCGATGCGGCGCGGGTTGAGCGACGACGAACTACGGCAGTTCCGCGCGCTCCTCGATCGCATCGAGGCGAATCTCGTCGGACGGCCCAACGATGGCTGACCGTCGGTTGCGCTTGGGCGTCGCGGGGCTGGGGCGCGCCGCGTCGTCGATGCTGCCGAGTCTCGCGGCGCATCCGTTCGTCGACCTCGTTGCGGCCGGCGATCCGAATCCGCAGGCGCGCGAGCGATTCGCCGCTGACTTCGGCGGGCGCACGTGGGAGAACGCCGAGGCGCTCGCGGCCGATCCGGGTGTCGATGCGATCTACATCGCGACGCCGCACCAATGTCATGCGCCCGATGTGCTCGCGGCGGCGGCGCACGGCAAGCACGTGCTCGTCGAGAAGCCGATGGCGCTGAGCGTCGAGGAATGCGTCATGATGACCGAGGCCGCCGAGAAGGCGGGGATCGCGCTGATCGTCGGGCACACGCACGCGTTCGACCCGGTCGTGCGCGCGATGCGCGCGGTCGTCGAGAGCGGCGAGCTCGGCGCACTGCGGATGATCGTCAATCTCGTCTACAGCGATTTCTTGTACCGGCCGCGGCGTCCGGAAGAGCTCGACAGCTCGCGCGGCGGTGGGATCATGTACAACCAAGTGCCGCACATGATCGAGATCGCGCGCGCGCTCGACGGCGGCCCGCTGCGCACAGTGCGTGCGGTTACCGGCGTCTGGGATCTCGCGCGACCGACCGAAGGGGCGATGACCGCGCTCTTGGAGTTCAGCTCGGGCGCCGCGGCATCGTTGACGTACAGCGGGTACGATCGCTTCGACAGCGACGAGTTTGCGTTCTGGATCTCGGAGTCGGGCGCGCAAAAGCAGCCCGCGCACGGTGCGGCACGGCGCGCGCTGGCCGGCGTCACGAACGCCGACGACGAAGCGCGCATGAAAGCGCAGACCGGCTTCGCCGGCAGTGGGGTGCGTCTGTCGCAGGCGCCCGCGCACCAGCCGCACTTCGGGATGCTGCTCGCGAGCTGCGAGCGTGGCGACCTGCGTCCGTCGGCGAACGGCGTGCTCGTCTACAGCGAGAGCGGCGTACGCGAGATCCCGCTCGCGCCCGGCCGCACCTTCCCCAACAAAGACGGCGTGATCGACGAGCTCTACGACGCGGTCGTGCACGGCACGCCGCCGCTGCACAACGGCCGCTGGGGGACGGCGACCGTCGAGGCCGCGCTCACGCTCGTACGCTCGGCTCGAGAACGCCGCGAGGTCGCGCTGGAGGGTATCCATGCCGGTTGAACCTGCCTCACTTGCGACGCTGCTCGACGAGCTGCGCCCACTCATCGTCGCCGCTCGCGCGCGCGGCGAGCACCCGCGTTACGTCTTGCTCGGCGGTTCGGCGTACGACGCCGTCGCCGCGTGCAAAGCCGGCGACCGCGAACGCGGGATGCCGATGATCGCCCTGGGTCTGGAGATCGTCCGCGCCGACGATCCGCAAAGCCCGCCGCACGTTTTCTAAGCACGCACAAAAGGATCACGAACCGATGTTGACCCAGCAAGAGAACGAGCTGCTCACCCATGTCTCGGCCGGGACGCCGATGGGCGAGGTGCTGCGCCGTTATTGGCTTCCCGCGCTGCTTTCGGAGGAGATCGCCGAGCCCGACAGCACGCCGGTTCCGGTGCGGCTGCTCGGCGAGGATCTCGTCGCGTTTCGCGATACGAACGGGCGCGTCGGTTTGATCGACGAGCGCTGCCCGCACCGCCTCGCGTCGCTCGTCATCGGCCGCAACGAGAACTGCGGGCTGACGTGCATCTACCACGGCTGGAAGTTCGACGTCGACGGCAACTGCGTCGACATGCCGACCGAGCCCGAGGGCTACGGCTTCAAGAACCGCGTGAAGATCGTCTCGTACCCGACGCGCGAAGCCGCGGGGATGGTGTGGACCTACCTGGGACCGGCCGGCGAAGAGCCGCCGTTCCCCGCTTTCGGCTGGACCGCGCTGCCGCCCGAGCAGCGCGGGATCGTGAAGATCGGGATTCGCGCGAACTTCATGCAGACGGTCGAAGGCGTGATCGACTCAGCGCACTCGTGGTTTCTGCACCGCGGCAGCTCGCGCGACTGGCAGAAGCGCTTCGACGTCTCGACCGATCACTCGCCGAAGCTCGAGGCGGAAGATACCGCGTACGGATTCCGCTATGCGGCGATCCGCAAGCCCACCGAGCGTCCGGATGAGCAGAAGTACGTCCGCGTGACGCTCTTCGCGATGCCGTCGACCGGCTTCGTTCCGCCGCCGCTGAATCCCGATCTCCCCGCGCACACGCAGATCTTCGTCCCGGTCGACGACGAGCGCACGATGCTCTTCGACGTCTTTCATTCGCAGAACGGCACGCCGGTCGACACGGCGGCGCTGCGTCGCAACCTGCACGCCGAGCCCGGCGTCGACCTCGACACCGACTGGTATCGCTTCGCGCAGGCGAGCAATCGCTGGAAGCAAGACCGCGCCGCGATGAAAGACGGCAGCTGGACGGGGATCGAAGGCTTTCAGAATCAGGACATCGCGGCGCAAGAGTCGATGGGTCCCGTCGTCGATCGCAGTCGCGAGCACTTGGGGACCTCCGACGTCGCAATCATCCGCATGCGGCGGCGGCAGCTCGAGAACGTGCGGCGTTTCCAAAACGGGGAGCCGCTGATCGGGCACGATCCGGCGATCCCGTTCGTGCGAATCGCCAGCGAGCAGCGGCTGATCCCGATCGACGAGCCGTGGCAGCGCGTCGGCGCGCACGGCGGCGAGTACGCGGCACTGTGATCGCGCAGAGCCGCCCGTCGGCGCAGCTGCTCGACGATCTCGTCGTCGCCAACCGCATCCTGTTTCACCACGGGATCGTCGACGGCTTCGGCCACGTCAGCGCCCGCCACGATGCCGATCCGACGAAGTACGTGATGGCGCGCTACGTCGCGCCCGGACTGGTGACGGCAGAAGATCTGCGGGTCTTCGATCTCGACAGCGTCCCGCTCGAGGACGGCGAGCGACACTACAGCGAGCGGTTCATTCACGGCGAGGTCTACAAGGCGAACCCCGACGTGCAGGCCGTCGTGCACTGCCACGCCGCGCCGCTCATCCCGTTCGGCGTCACCAAGACACCGCTGCGCCCGGTCTATCACATGAGCGCGTTCCTCGCCGGCGGCGTCCCCGTCTTCGAGATTCGCGATGCGGTCGGGATGTCGGACATGCTGATCCGCACGCCCGAGCTCGGCGCCGCGCTCGCGCGCACGCTCGGCGATCGTCCGATCGCGCTCATGCGTGGACACGGCGCGACGCTCGTCGGCGATTCGATCAAACAGGTCGTCTACCGCGCGGTCTACGCGACGCAGAACGCACTCTCCCAGCTGGACGCGATGCGGCTCGGCGACGTCAACTACATCGCCGACGAAGAGGCCGCGAAGTACGAGGCGCACGCACGCAACATCCTGAACCGACCGTGGGAGATCTGGAAGCGAGAAGCGGTCCGCGACTGACGGCGCTCGCTCAGCGCCAATCGTCGATCACGTACACGCCGGGGAGGTTGTAGCCGGCCTCGTTGTCCCGGTGCATCGCGACGCCTTGCCGCTGAGTACGAAAACCACGCGCGAGCATCGAGCGATACGCTTCGTATCGGCCCGTATTGACGCCGGCGACAAGTTCGGCAACGCCGCGCGAGGCTGCACGCTTCTCGCACGCATCCAAGAGTCTCCCGAACGCTGCGTTCGCATTCGTCCCAGGGCGCACCGCGGCAAACTTGAGATAGTAGCGCCCCGTGCCGGCTTCGGTACCCGGTCCGCTGTGACACACCGCGAAACCGGCGAGCTTCGAGCCATCCCAGAGCAGCACGGTGTCGCCGAGCTGCTGGCTCGCAACGGCGCGGATCTCCAAGCCGACGTCGAGCCCGCCAAACACCGCATTGGTAAGCTCGCGACACGCGTCCAGACACGCCTCGCGCTGTGCTTCGGGTACCTCCGAATAGAGCGCAGCCCCGTGATCGGAGGGCGGCTCGACGACCGGCTTGGCCATGATTGCGGTCAGGAAGCGCGGCCAGAAGCCGAAGCGTTGGTACAGCCCAACATGTTTGCTGCTTTCGGCAAACGTGAAGAGACCCGCGTGCTTCGTTCCCCACCGCGCGAACAGATCGACGATCGGTTCCATGAGGCTCTTCGCGATGCCGCGGTCCCAGAGATCGGGCCGTACCGTCAACGGCCCGAAGAAACCGACGCTGCCCCAATTCGTCGCGAAGTTCGATCCGACGATCTCGCCGTCGATCTCCGCGCCGAACGCGCTCGTCGGATCGGCGAGCCAGCGGTTGCGGACGTATGCGGCGTCGCCCATGAACTGTGTCGGTTCCGGCATCCCGAGGAACGTCCCGAACGCCAACCGCATGACGTGGTCGGCTTGCGCGAGCTCATCTTCTCGCAGGTGCCGAACGCAGCACGTCACGTCTGAACGGACGCCAACTTCTCGCGCACGAATGCGATGGTGCTGGGCTCGAGCGCGATGAGCGAGACGGCGAAGCCGCCGCGCCCCTCCGAGCGCACGACGTCCCCGCTCAGATCGTGACGCTGTCCGCTCGGATCGTAGAACCAAATCTCGACCGCCGTGCCGACGGGGAGCGCTTCCCCGCCGACGAGGCGCGCCCCAGCCTCCGAGATGTCGGCGAGCGTCGCGCCGTACTCGTCTCCCTCAGGCCGGCGGTAGCGAACGCGGAGATCGACTCTCGCGCGCGGCGCGCGGCGCCGTTCCGAACCCTCCATGCAACACCCTCTTTCGTGGAGCCGGCGCCAACGCGCCTCTCGATCAGTCCAAGTCGCGCAAAACCTCGAGCAGCACGGCTTCGTCGGGGACCTCGCGTAGCTCGTGGACGTCGATGTAGCGGACGATCCCGTCGCGATCGATCACGAACAGCGCGCGTTCGGCCATCCCGTCAGGACGCAGCACGCCGTAGCGTTCGGCGACCTCGCCGTGCGGAAAGAAATCGCTCAGCAGCGGATACGTGATCCCCATCTTCTCGGCCCACGCCGCGTTGGCGAAGCGGGAATCGGTCGAGACGCCCACGACCTGGGCGTCGTGCTCACGAAAGCGCGCGAGAATGCTTTCGTAGAGCGGCATCTGGACACTTCAAGTCGGTGAGAACGCGAACGGGTAAAACGCCAGCACGACGTTCTTCCCACGCTGATCGTCGAGTCGCCACGTCTCGTTCGAGTTGCTGGTCAGCGCGAAGCTTGGTGCGCGGTCTCCGACCTTGACGGTCGGCGTCTCGCTGGCACGGCTGTTGCGTCCTTTGTTGACTGCCATGCGCGGAAGAGTCCTTACCGCACCCGCACATTCCTGTCGAGTGCCTCGCGCGCGGCGCGTTCTCCGGTTTCCAGCGCCCCGGCGACCGTCCCGGCTTCGCCGCTGATCGACGTGGCCTCGCCGGCGAACAAGAGCGCTCCCTGCCGCTCGGCGAGCGCCGCTCGTGCATCGTCGCCCCCGACCGCGACGTAGCTGTACGCGCCGCGTGCATACGGATCGCGCTGCCAATCGTGCAGATACGCCGCTTCGAGCTGGTCCTGCGGATTCGCGTCCGGACCGAACAACGTGCGCAGCTGCTCGAGCGCGCGTGCGACGAGCGCGGGCTCGTCGAGCGACGCGAGCGCATCGGCTTTCGGCCCACCCGCCCAGGCGACCAGCAGCGCGGCACGCTGCGGAACGAGGTTCCAGAACGTCGGGAACGCGCCTTCGGGGTGCTGGAAGAAGGACGCGTCGCGGTAGCGGTGGCCGGCGACCTCTTCCCAAAAGGCGGTGCGAAACGTGAGGACGAGCTTGAGGACCGGACCCATCACGAGGTGGTCGAGCGCGACGCGCTTGACGTCGGAGAGCGCGGGTTCGAACGCGACGCTTCCCTCGCGCAGAACGCCGACGGGAAGCGTGACGATCGCCGCATCGGCGCGCACGCGAACGCGCTCGCCGCTCGGATCGTTCGCCTCGATCGTCACGCCGTCGTCGTCGTGCACGATCGCGCGTACCGGCGTCCCCTGGAGCACCCGAACGCAGGTCGGGTCGAGCCTTGCGCGTAGCGTCCGGATCATCGGCGCGTAGCCGCCCTCGGGCCGAAAGCCGCGCGACATCTGTCCGGTCTCGCCGTTCCTCCACTCGTCGAGGATCGCGCGCGCACTCGCGATCGCGGGGTCGGCGGCGTCGAAGCCTTGCACCAAAAGCCGTGTGTAGCGGCGTTCGCGATCGGTAAGCGATGCGGTGAACGCGTCGATGCTGATGTCCTCGCGCAAACCCCGCGCGCGGCGCATGACGTCACCGACGATCGAGAACGTGTCGATCCCGTCGTGCAGCGCCCCGTTCTCATACACGAACGAGGCGTCGCCGGTATCGATCAGCGCACTCCCAGCGGCGCGCAGCACCGCTAAGCTACTCTGCGGCAGTCCGTGGACGAACTCGGCGCCGAGCTCGATCGGGACGGCGAGACCGGGCTCGTTGCGTGTGAATATGCGTCCGCCCACACGATCGCGCGCCTCGAAGACGATCGTCTGGACGCCCGCTGCGCTTGCGACGCCGGCTGCGGCAAGCCCGGCCGCGCCCGCGCCGATCACCGCGAGCGTGCATCGCGTTTGGTCGCTCATTCGAGGGCAGTAACCCGCTCAGATCGTCGTGCGTGTCAGGACGGCGGCGCAGAACTTGCAGCGCCGCGCATCCTGCGGAAGAGCGTTGATGAAGTCGCCGACGGCAAAGTGCGCACGGTTGATCGTGAAGCCCGCGTTGAACTTGCCGAATCCTTTGAGCAATCGTTGCCCTCCCTACAGGCGCTAGGGCCCGCGGAGCGCGCGGTCCGTGGTTATGATGCCATCAATGTTGCCGAGCGCTTGCAGCGCGGGGTCCGCTTGCAGAACGTAAAGGATCGTGCGAATTGGAACTGATCGACGTTGTGTTACGTCATCAAAACGCGGGAGCGTTACCGACGAAGGAAGCACGTACGTCACGCGTACACACTCGTCGTCGGCTCGCACGCAAAGCGGAACGAGCGCCGTCGTAACCGCCAGCGCTGCTCCGGCGAGAAGCCGTCGCATACCTGGGGTGATCGGCCGATCGCGGTGCCCGCTTCACTTTTGATGGTTCGGGCCGATACCTGATAGGCAGAGGCGCTTCGTTCGCACGAGGTTCTTTATTTAACACGATGGATTGTCCGGATAATCTCGACGTCTTTCTCCGCGACCTCCTCAAGGAAGAGGGTGGTTCGGTTCAGCTCGACGACGAGGACAAAGCCTTTATCGACCGCATCCTCAAATCGATCACGCAAGGGAGCAAGGGCATCTTCGTTGTCCTGCACCCGAACGACCGGATGCAGTACATGTTGCTCAACACGAATCGCGCCGGCGCGATCGCGCTGCTCGCCAAGGTGATGCAGCGGACCGCAGAGGCGCTCGAAGCCGACCTCGACTAGAAGGCTCCGAGTCCCGCCGGCGAGCCGTTGCCGGCGGGCCCGCTGTAGCCGACCGTGGCGGCGCACAAGTACGCCACAGAGCACGATCCGTTCGAGCCCAGCGTCACCGGCCACAGCGCGGAGCGACGCATCCACAGCAGCCGAGCACCGCTGAGCGACGAGGCGTTGCCCGCTAAGGCGTAGAGCGCCGCAGCGACCGGTGCGCCGACGCTCGTCCCACCGCCCACGATCCAACCGGTCTGACCACCGGGTGCGACCGACGTGTACATGGCGACGCCGGTGCGGGGATCGGCGACGATCGAGACGTCGGCGATCGTGCGGCCGGAACACCCGGTGTCGTCCTGCCACGGCGGTTTTTCCATCAACGTGCTGCAGCCGCTGCCGCTCCCGCGCCACACCCCTTCGCTCCAGCCGCGCCGGCTCTGGTCGGGGATCAGCGAGGTCCCGCCGACGGCGGTCACGGTCGCGAGGGAGGCGGGGAACGTGGTTCCGTAGCCGTCGTCCCCGGCCGCAGCCGTCAGCGCGATCCCGGGAACCGAGTAGTGCTTGACGACCGAGCGCTCTGACGGCTCTTCGTCGGCATAGTAGCTGTTGCTGATCGCGTCCGGCCGGTAGCTGACGGCGACGTCGACCGCTGCCGCGAGGTCGTGCAGCGCGGGGGACGCGGCCTCGACCACGACGATCGAACAGAGCGGGCAGATCGCCGAGACCATCTCGACGTCGAGCGCCATTTCGGCGGACCAGCCGGGATCGACCGTGTCGGTCCGCGTCGTCACCTTCGTGAAACAGCCGGACGCGCTCGTGCACGGGGGGAGCCCCATTGCGCGGCGGTAGACGGCGAGGTCGCTCTCGAGCGCGGGATCGTCGTAGGCAGCGACGATCGCGACCCGCCGCCCCTGACCCAGCCCCGCGGGGATCGTATAGGCGGAGAGCAAGTCGTGGGGCTTGTAGCCGGCAATCTTTTCGTACGGCGTCTGCGGATCGGGCTGCGGCGCGAGGTCGGCACGAGTCTGCACATGGCAACTGGCGTTCCCGCTCCCTTTCGGCGCCTTCACGCACAACGGCAGCGGCTGACCGGCAAGCGCGCCGAGCCGCTCGGCCGTGGTCCCCGAGGTCGGAAGCCCCGCGAGCGCTCCGAGCCGCTCGCCCGGTACGGCGGCGCCATCTTGGGCGGCGCGTCGTCCCGAAGCCGGCGGCGCGCCCGAGACGCCGGGCCCGGCGCAGCCGGAGAGCGCTGCCAGGAGTGCGGCTGTGATCAGGATCGAGCCGGCGCGCAGGAGCATCGCTTCAGCCTCCCTGTCCGGTCGCGACGACGGGTCGCCGGGGCAGACTCTGCACGAACCGGGCGAAGCCGCCGAAGCCGCGTTCGCGCACGCGTTCGAGCACCTCGAGCAGCGCCGTCGCGCCGACCCGCCCGAGCGTGCGGGCGCGGTACGCCGAGACGGCGTCGAGCAAGATCGCGGTCCGGCGCGCCGCGGGACCCGCGGGCCGGTTCGGGAGGAGCCGCGCCGCCGACGCGTCTTCGCCGAGCAGCACATGCGCAAGCGCGAGCGAGGCGACAACGCGGTCGCGGCGTGCGCTCTCGCTGACCTGGTGGAGGTCGCTGACCGCGGAGGCGATCGCCTCGCGCGCTTCGATCGCCAACCCCGCCGCCGCCGCGTAGCATGCGATCTCGGCCCAGCGAACCGCACGCATCCCGGCCTCGCTCTCGCCGAGCGCGGTGCCGGCGAGCAGCTCGTATGCGCCCAGCGCGTCGCCGCGCCACGCGCGCCCGAGCGCGCGACCGGCGAGCAGCGCGCGCGTCGCCCCTTCGCGCGACTCGTCGACCTCGAAGTCGCTGAGCGCCTCTTCGATACGTCGCATCGCGTCCTCGTCGCCGCGCGTCGCTTCCAAATCGTAGGCGCCCAGCAGCGCGAACGTTCGCAGCGGCGCTTCGCCGGCGAGCGCGGCGTAGTGAGCGACGCCTTCGAGCGCTGCAAGCGCGCCGGCTGGATCGTCGGCGTCGTAGGCGAGCTCGTAGAGCACGGTGTGTGCGCGCGCAGCGACGTCGTATGCGCCGCTCGATTCGGCGAGCGCGATCGCGCCGTATGCCGCATTGCGCGCTTCGTCGACGTCGCCGCGCTTGAGTGCGACGAACGCACGTTGATGGACCATTCGCGCGCGTACCGCTTCGTCGGCGACGCGCGGTTCTTCGACGGCAGAGCGCGCGATCGTCAGCTCCGCGTCGCGATGCCGGTCTGCGATCGCGTATGCGGTCGCGAGCGTCGCGCGCAGCGGCGCCAAGGCGACGGGATCGGCGTCGCCGGTTGCGACCTCACGCTCGAGCAGCGGGATCGCGTTCAGCCGGCCGCGCCGGATCAGTTCGAGCGCATAGCGGTGCACGATCGTCGCGCGCAGGCCTCCGCTCGCACGCGCGATCGCGGCCTCGAAATGCGCTTCGGCGGGCTCGTGCAAGTTCTGCTGCGTTTCCACGATTCCGCGCATCGCAAGCATCGGGACGTCGTCACGCGAGAGATCGAGTTGCGCGAGCGCGACGACGACCGCCGGTGGTGTTCCGGCATCCAAAAAACGTTCGCCGTGGCGCGCGACGATCGCGGCGACTTCCGAAAGATCACCGCTCTGCAGCGCGAGGCGCAACGCGTCGAGCGGCCGTCCGGCGCGTTCGTACGTGTCGATCGCTTCGGCGTCGAGCTCGCTGCGCGCCGGATCGCCGACGCTTCGCGCGAGGATCGCACTGCGGAACCACGTGGCGAACGCGAGGCCCTCGAACGCCGACGGAAGACGCGCGCGCAACGTGGCGTGCACCGAACGCGCCGCGGTGACGGGGAGCGCGCTGAGCAACACGTCGTCGAGCCGCGCGAGCCGTGCGGCGAGCGCGAGCAGCCGCCGCTCGGTCGGGTCCGCGTCGGCGAAGACGAGCTCGACGAGCGTGCGTAGCACGCCGCCGTGCGCCGTCACGTCGCGCCGCGCGCTCCCGGCGTGCAGCAAGTCGCAGGCGAGTGCGACCGTCGCCGGACGCGGCTCGACACCGACGAGCGCGCCTCGCTCGACGTCGCGCAGCTCGGCATAGCGCGTGACTTCTTCCGGTCGCAGCGCGAGGACGCCGTCGTCGATCGCAACGGTTGCGATCCCCTCGGCGTGCCAGCGCGTCACTGGGAGTGTTGCGGTCGTCCGCGTCACGAGCACCCACCGCGCCGAGCTCGCCGAACGGGTGACGAGCGCGTCGAGAAACGCGGGAACACCGGGAACGGAGAGCACCCGCTCGCAGTCGTCGACGACGAGCGGCTGGGTGTGCGCGCGTGCCGGCTCGGCGAGCCAGCTCGCGAACACGCTCCACGGCTCGCTCGCCGCGTACGCACGGCGCGCGCAGGTCGAGAACGCGAGATGGATCCCGCGCATCCCGGAGGCGATCGCGTCGGCGAAGGCGAGCGCGACGTCGGCGAGCGAGGCGGCGTCGGCCGGGGCGCGGTGGATCGGGACGCCTTCAAAGGCCTCGGCGACGGCGCGGCTCTTCCCGTAGCCGATCGGCGCGCTCACAAGCGTCACCGGACGCGCTGCAGCGCGCCTGACCGCTTCCACAACGCGCGGACGGTCCATCGGTCACAAGTGTTTACCCGTTCGGAGGCGGTGTGCAGCGCATCCGTTCCGCCGCTTCGTCCAAATCGAGCGAACAGCGCGACCACAGCCCGACGCCGACATGGACGCCCAGCTCGGTCCGCCGCACGATCGCACGCGTCGGTCCGAGCGCCAGGGTCCCGATCGACGCCGACGGCAAGGCGACCTCGAGCGTGTCTTCGACGCCGGCGATCCCGCGCGCGCCGCCGCGCGCGACGACCGGCCACGGCGTCCCGCGCCGGTACATCTCGTAGCCCATCGAGATCGTCGCGGCGTCGCCGGTGTCGAGCAGCGCGTTCGTCTCGTTCTCGCCGACCTGCGCGGCGACGGTCGGCACGCCGTCGTGGAACAGCAAGGCGATCCCGGCTGTATCGGCGCGACTCGGGGCGCTGATGCGGGCACGGCTCTGCGGGCGCTCGAAGACGACGCGCATACGCGCGAGGAGATCGGCGCCGACGATGACGTCGAAGCCGAGATCACGATTGACCGGCGCGACCGCAAAATGGGTGCCGGCGAAGTGTGCCGGTCCGACGACGAGCGGGCCGGTCTGGACGATCCCCGTCGCGTATCGGCCGAACGCCGAGATCTCGATCTCGCCCTGCGGCTCGAGCCCGAGCGCTTCGGCGAGACGCAGCGTGATCGCGCTGGGTGTCGTCCCGCTGTCGAGCAGACAGCGTGAAGTGCGCCCGCCGAGCGTACAGCCGACGATCGGAATCGTCGTGTCGACGAGCGCCAGCGTCCCGTCGCCGTCGAATGTCGGAACGACGCCGGGCGGCGGCGTGAGCGCTCCATCGATTGGCCGTCCAGCGCCGCGCGCCGCTTCGACCAGCGCGTCGCTGTGCGCTGCGCGTGTTTCGGGAACGAGGATTTCGTTGATCCCGAACGTCCAGCTGCGCGATCCGTCGAACCAGGTGCCGCCGCAGACGCCGCGGACGCACGTGCGCACGAGCTCGCGCGCGCCTTCCCGATCGACGGTGACCGTGACGGGGCGGCCGTCGATCATGCGGGTCACGTCGCCGCGGACGTGGCGCGGCGCCGCGCCGCCGCAGAGCGCACCGGCCCCGAGAAGTGCAAGCAGCAGCGTCGCGAAACGCATCGAGGTGGAACTGCACCCTCTCGACGGCTACCTCCTCGACGGACGCCCGACGAAAAAGGACGCGATCGCGGCGGTCCTTCGGACGCGCTCGTCCGCCCCGGCAGCCCAACCGTTCTACCGCGCCCTGGAATCCGTTGGCGTGCGGGCAGCGGATGAGTCGCTGATGGCGTTGCGCCTCGTGCTCGCCGGTCACGCCCCGACCGACGACGCGATTCGCGCATTACGGGACGCGCGCACGCGCGCCGCGGCGGGCGATTCCTCGGCTCGAGCAGTATACTTGCAGACGGTCGGCGCGAGTCATGACTGAGGCGGAACGCGCCGTACGTCGATTGCGTTGAAGGAGAGCCATGCGTCGCCCCCTCGTGTTCCTCGTGCTCGCCCTCGTCTTTTTGCCGGGGGCTGTGCGTGCTGCCGCGACGCCGCCCCCGTCGGCGGGCCCGACCGCGACGGCGACGGCCGGTGGCGACGTGCAGAACGGCGGCGTGATCGAGGGGACGGTAACGGCCGTCGACTATCAGAAGGGGACCCTCAACGTCGACACCGGCAAAGGCGGCGTCGAGGTCGCGCTGATGCCGTCGACGAGCGTCCAATCGAGTGATCCCGGCTATCACGCGATCAGCGACGTCTCCAAAGGTTCGCGCGTGCAGATCTTCACCTCGAAATCGGCGGGCCGCTTGATCGCGCAGATCATTCGCTTGATCAAGCGCTGATGGAGCACGCCGGCGCGCTTGCGCGCGGCGTGATCGCGCTCGGCTTCGAGGGATGCACGCCGCAGGACGCACCGCTCGACGCGTTGCGCGCGTTCGGCGCCGGCGCGTTCACGCTGTTCGCGCGCAACGTCGGGACGACCGACGAGCTGCGCGCGCTCGTCGCGACACTGCGCGAGCTCGGCACGCCGCCACCGCTCATCGCCGTCGATCAAGAAGGCGGCCGCGTGGCGCGCATCCGTGCCGGCGTTACACAACTCCCCGCCGCGATGGCGCTCGGTGCGATCGGCGACGCCGCGCTCACGCAACAGGTTGGAACGCTGCTCGGCCGCGATCTCGCGCGCTTGGGGATCTCGGTCGATTACGCACCGGTCGCCGATCTCGCGCTCGAGCCGGCGGGGACGGTGATCGGGACGCGCGCGTTCGGCGACGATCCGTCACGCGTCGCGCCGCTCGTGACGGCGTTCGCGCGCGGGCTCGAGCGCGGCGGCGTTGCGTCGGCGATCAAGCACTTTCCCGGACACGGGTCGACGGCCGAGGACTCGCATCACGGCTGTCCGCGCGTCAGCGCGAGCAGTGCGACGCTGCGCCGGCGCGATCTCGTCCCGTTCGCGGCGGCGATCGCGGAACGCGTCCCGTCGATCGTGATGACCGCGCACGTCGTGCTCGACGCGTTCGATTCGCTGCACCCCGCGACGCTTTCGCGCGCCGTCATCGACGGGTTGCTGCGCAAGGAGCTGGGGTTCGACGGTGTCGTGAGCACCGATTGCCTGGAGATGGACGCGATCGCCGCCGGTGTAGGAACCGCCGAGGGCGCCGTCCTCGCGCTCGCTGCGGGCGCGGATCTGCTGCTGATCAGTCACCGCCTCGATCGTGCCGAAGCCGCGGTCGCAGCGATCGTCGACGCGGTGCGCGCCGGACGCCTCCCGCTTGCGCGGCTCGAGGAGGCGTACGGACGGGTGATGCGCCTGCGCGAACGCTTTGCGACGCTGCGCCCGTCTGCCGATGCGCTCGACGAGGACGCGCCGCGGGACGCGGCGCGCCGCGCCGTCACCGTGCTGCGCGGCGACGTACGGCTGCACGAGGGCAAGCCGGTGACGGTGATCTCGTTCGAAGGGACGCTTGCCGACGCCGCTGCACGATCGGGTGCACGGGCGGGGACGATCGAGACGCCCTCCTTGAGCGCCGCGCTTCGGCGGCGGCGGTGGAAGAGTGAGATCATGCGCGTCCCGCTCGAACCGGACGACGACGACGTCGCACTGTTGCTCGAGCATCTCCCGCGCCTTGGCGACCGCGAGTTCGTCGTCGTCACGCGCCGCGCGCACCTGCACCGCGCGCAGCGTGAGGCGGTCGCGAAAATCCTCGCGCTGATCCCCGACGCGCTGCTGATCTCGGCGCGCGAGCCGTTCGATGCGCAGCTGTGGCCCGGAGCCAAGCGGGTCGCGTGCATCTACGGCGACGAAGCCGAGGCCTTCGATGGTTGCGCCGAGGTCCTCTCCGGCCGCGCCGAGCCGCGCGGAACGCTCCCCGTCCATCGCGACGTCCACGTCGCTGTTCGCTGACGTCGACGCCGTCGTGCGCGAGGCGCTCGGCGTCCGCTACAGCGCGGCGGTCGTGCGGATCGAGCACGGCGGGCGCCTGCGCTTCGAGCGCGCCTATGGGCGTACGCGTGACGACGGGCCGGCGCCGCAGTGCTACGTCGATACGCGCTTCGACCTCGCCTCGATCACGAAGGTCTTCGTTGCCGCCGTCGCGCTCGGTCTCGTCGCCGACGGCGTCCTAGCGCTCGACGTGCCACTGAGCGCGCAGATCCCGCAGTGGCGCGAGAGTGCGCACGCGCCGATCACGCTGCGCATGCTGCTCGCGCATACCGGGGGCCTGCGCAGCGGCGCCGACTATCGCACGCTGCTCGGCGACAACGTGGAGGAGTTTGCGCTGCGCGAGCCGCTCCCGTCGAACCCCGGCGAGCGCGTGACGTACAGCGATTTGGGCTTCATTGCGCTGGGCGCAGTCCTCACACGCGCGGTGGGCCGTCCGCTCGCTACGCTCGTCCACGATCGGTTGTCGGCGTGGGGCACGACGCAGACGACGTTCCTGCCCGCCGCGCGCGAGCATGCCGCGATTCCGGCGACCGAGACCGACGCGTGGCGCGGCAGCGTGCAGGGCGCCGTGCACGACGAGAAGGCGCATCTGCACGGCGGCGTCGCGGGGCACGCCGGATTGTTCGGGACGGCGCGCGACGTCGCGCTGCTCGGCGAATGGTTTGCAGCGCCGCTGCGTGGCCGCCCGACGCCGCTCGATCCTGCGCTCGCACGCGAAGCGATCAGCGAACAGGCCGACGATGCGGTGCTGCGCCGCGGTCTGGGCTGGGCGCTCAAGACGAGCGACGAGAACTCGTGCGGCCCGCGGATGTCGCGCGCGACGTTCGGCCACACGGGATTCACGGGCACGTGCATCTGGGTCGATCCCCAGCGCGACCTCAGCGTCGTTTTGCTAACCAACGCCGTCCATCACGGCCGCACCGACATCCGCGCGATTCGTGCTGCCGTGTGCGACGCGGCCGTCGCGGCGATCGACGCTGCGTGAAGATCGCCGGCGTGCTCTCCGGGACGTCGCTCGACGGGATCGACGTCGCGTTATGCGACGTCACCGCGGAAGGCGAGGGCGTGCGCGTGCGCTGCGAGCGCTTCGCGACGGTGCCCTTCGATCCGGCGCTCCGCGGGCGCATCCTCGCGGCGTTCCCGCCCGCGCCGATCGGCGCGCTCGAGCTCTCCGCCCTTCACGCGGCGATCGGAAACGCGTTCGCCCACGCCGTCGGCCTGGTTGCGAACGGCCGGCATCTCGACGCGGTCGCCTCGCACGGGATCACGCTCGCGCACCATGACGCGGCGCGCGAGACGCTGCAGCTCGGCGACGCGTTTCGCATCCGCGAGCGACTCGGCTGCACCGTCGTCTACGACTTCCGCTCCGCCGACACGGCCGCCGGCGGGACCGGCGCTCCGCTCGTGCCGTTCGTCGATGCGTTGGTCTTCGGCGCCTACGCGCCGTGCGTCGCCCTCAACCTGGGCGGGATCGCGAACCTGACGGTCCTCCCGCAGGGGATCGCCTTCGACAGCGGTCCTGCCAATCTCCCGATCGACACCTACGTTGCGGCACGCAGCGGCGGCGCCTTGCGCTACGATGCCGACGGTCTGCTCGCGCGCGCCGGACGACCGGAGATGAAGCTCTTGACGCGGATGCTCGACGATCCGTATCTGCGGCGCTTTCCACCCAAGTCGACCGGCCGCGAGCAGTACGGCGCGCCGTTCATCGCCCTGCACCGCGGCGCGCTCGACGCGCTCTCGTTCGAGGACGCCGTCGCGACGCTCACCGCGTTCACCTTGCGCAGCGTCGCCGACGCGGTCTGGACGTTCTCGCCGCGCTGCGAGCTGGTGATCGTCAGCGGCGGCGGTGCGCGCAACCCCGCGCTCCTGGAGGGATTGCGTGCGGTCATGCCCGGCGTGCGCGTCGAGCGCTCCGATGTCTACGGCGTCGATGCCGACGCAAAGGAAGCGATCGCGTTCGCCGTCCTCGCGCTGTGGACACTGCGCGGACGTGCCGCAGGGCTGCCGCGTGTCACCGGCGCGCGTGGGCCGCGCGTCCTCGGCGCGATCGCACCGCACGAGCTCGACGTGTTGCTGGAACGCGTGCGTCAGGAAGAGAAGGGCGCTGCACGATGATCGCAGTTGGGGTCGATGCGGGAGGGACGGCAACCGCCGTCGCCGTCTCCCAAGACGGTGTCCTTCGCCGTGAGCTGAGCGGAGGCGGCGCAAATCCGACCTCGATCGGCATCGACGACGCCGCAGACGTGATCGTGACGACGGTCCGGCGCGCGCTCGACGGCGCGGCTCCGGACGCAATCCATATCGGTGCCGCCGGCGCCGGACGCCCGCGTGTCGCTGACGGCATCCGGGAACTCGTCGTCGCCGCGTTTCCCGGTGCGCGCGTCGGCGTCGGCGACGATGCCGCGATCGCGCTGCGCGCGACGATCCCCGAGGGCGACGGCGTCGTGCTGATCGCGGGAACCGGCTCGGTCGCGTACGCCGAGCACGCAGACCAACGCCAGCGCGTCGGCGGACTCGGCTATCTCGCCGGCGACGAAGGCTCCGCGTTCTGGATCGGGATGCAGGCCGTCAAGCTCTACGGCCGCGTGTTGGACGGTCGCGCGCGGCGTGACGAGACGAGCGACATGGTCGCGCGCGCGCTCGCGGCGCCCGACCGCGATGCGTTCCTCGGCGCACTCTACGATCACCAACTGCGTCCGGCGACGATCGCCGCGTTCGCGCCGAGCATCGTCGGATTCGCCGGCAAGGGCAACCGTGCGTCGACGAAGATCGTGCAGCAGGCGGCGCAAGAGCTCGGCGAGCTCGCCACGTCGGCGCTGCGCGCGGTCGGTCTCATCGACGCGTCGCCGGCGATCGCGTTTGCCGGCGGATTGTTGCGCGAGAACTCGCTGCTCAGCTATCTGCTCGAGACGCGGCTGACCGGCGACATCTTCGGCGCCACGATCATCAAGCGCGGCGACGCGCCGGTGCTCGGCGCGCTGCGGCTCGCCGAGCGTGCGCGATGATCCCACAAACCGAAGGACTCGACCCCGCGACCGCCGCAATCGACCGGCTCGACGACGTCGCGCTCGCGCGGATGCTCGTCGACGCGCATCGCGTGGCCGTCGACGCTGCGCTCGCGGCATCCGACGCGATCGCGCGCGCGACGGCGCTCATCGCCACGGCGCTCGCGAATGGCGGTCGCGCGATCGTCGTCGGCGCAGGGACGAGCGGAAGACTCGCGGTGCTCGACGCCTCTGAGCTGCCGCCGACGTTCGGTCTTGATCCCGCGTGCTTCGAGGGACGGATCGCCGGCGGCGACGCGGCGCTGCGTCGCGCGGTCGAGGGTGCGGAAGATGACGAAGAGGCCGGTGCGCGCAGCGTCGCCGACGTGAGCGCTACCGACGTCGTCGTCGGCGTCTCGGCAAGTGGTGGTGCTCCGTTCGTGCACGCGGCGCTGCGGGCAGCACGCGAGCGTGGCGCACGCACGATCGCGATCGTCAACGCGGGGGACTCGCCGCTCGCGTGCGAAAGCGACGTCGCGATCGAAGCGCTCACGGGCGCCGAGCCGATTCAAGGCTCGACGCGTATGCGTGCGGGGACGGCGCAGAAGATCGTGCTCAACGCGCTCTCGACCGGCGCAATGATTCGTTTGGGGAAGACCTACGGAAATCGCATGGTCGATCTCGTAGCAACGAACGCGAAGCTGCGCGCGCGCAGCGAACGTCTCGTGCGCGAGCTCGCCGGCACGAACGATCCGCGCGCTCTGCTCGATGCGGCAAACGGTGCGGTAAAGACCGCAATCGTGATGGCGCGCCGCGACGTCGGACGAGATGAGGCCGAGCGCCTGCTTGCGGAGGCGCAGGGGCGCCTTGCGCGCGTCATCGACGAGGCAGGCTGAGCAGCGACCCGTCTGCGCTCGCATAACCGCGCGCTTCGAAGAACGCGCGCAGCGCATCGTTGCGCGCGAAGGCGGTTTCGATCTGCGTGATGCCGAGTTGGTCGAGGCGGCCGTGGAGCGTCGCGAGCAGGGCACTCCCGATCCCGCGCCGGCGACGTTCGGGGACGACCCACAGATCGCGCAGCTCCGCGACCAAACCGGTCTGCGTCGAGATCGCGAAGGCGGCTGAAACGCACGCAACGGGTATATCGTCCTCGTACGCCAGCCACACGAACCCGTAATCGGGGCGCTCGATGAACAGCGCGAGCGCGTCCCCGAGCGCGGCTTCGTCGTCGCGAAAGCGCTTCATCAGCGCGAAGGCGTCGAGCCGCTCGGCTCCGGCCATCGTTCGACACTCGATCACTCTCGGAGGAACCTCATCATCATGCTCTTCGACTCGTTCCGCCGTTCGCTTCCCTCGCTCGCGGCACTTGCGCTGCTCGCATCGGGACTCCCCGCCGCGGCGCAAGACTCCGGCGCGCCGGCCGGCGGCCACTTCAACGATTGTCACGGCTACGTCCGCCACGTCTCGACGACGAACATCCGTGTGCACTGCGTCGACGGTCGCCCCGCCGACCTATCCTTCCTCTACGCACCGAACTACGCGACGCTCATGTCGAACGGCAAGAGCGTGCAGACGAAGGATCTCAAGCCGAACACACCGGTCCACGTCGTCTTCACCGATGTCCTGGGGGTTCGCAAAGCCTACAAAATCTACGTCGCCAAGCCGAACGGTCACGGTTTGTACGGCTTCAAGAGTTAAGCGGACCGGGTGACGAGAAGAGCGCCGCGGTGACCATCGCGGCGCTCTTTTCGTCGATCCTCGCACTCACGTTCGTCGTCGTCCCGATCGACGATCGCCCCGTCACCGCACAACTCCCCAAGCTCCTGGGTGCGATTGCGGGCGTGCGCGTCGTCGAACCGCCCCGCGCGATGGTCGGCGCATACCTCCAGCCGGGCGACCCACCCGCGATCCTGCGCTGGCTGGGCGACGAGGCACCCGCGGACGCGCGCGCATACGTCGTCTCCAACGACATGGTGGCCTACGGCGGCCTTGTCGCATCCCGCGTCCCCGGCGTCACGAGCGCACAAGCCTTTTCGCGGCTCGACGCGCTAGCCGCGCTACGCGCAAGCCGTCCGGCAGCATGGTTCTCCGTCTTCGGCACCGTGATGCGGCTCGCGCCGACCGGCGTCCCTGCGATCGGGCGCGCGGCGTCGTTCCCGTTCGCGGGCGACGTGTGGCCGAAGCTGCAGGAGTACGCGAATCTCCCCGATCCCCCGCAGACGCCGCAGCAACAGGCGCTCAAGGCGCGCTTGCGCGCCGAGCTGGGTCCGAATCTCGATGCGTATCTGACAACGCGTGCGCGGAATCTCGACGTCGATCTCTACGCGCTGCGCCTCGCCGCGGAAGGCGCCTTGGATCGCATCGTGCTCGGCCAAGACGACGCCGGTCCCGTCGGGCTCCATCTGCGCGATCTCGCGACGCTGCGCAGCTTCGCTTCTCAGTGGCTGGCGCCGTCGCAAGCGTCGATCGAACCGGGGACCGACGAGCTCGCGATGGCACTCGTCGGCGCGGCGCTCGCACGCGAAGCGCGGATCGTGCCGCGCGTGCGCGTCGTCTATTCGCGTGCCGACGGCGCCAGCGTTCACGACCCGCTCGAGTTCGCTCCCATCTCGACAACGATCGCGGACTTGATTCGCACCTGCGGCGCGCGCGAAGTGCACGGCGAACCCGCGGACCTCGTGCTCTACGTGCGCGTCCCGCAAACCTCAGACGCCGACGAAGTGACGTTCGCCGACGCGATCGCGCACGACCCCGAGCATGCCGCGATCGCCGACTTGTCGTTCCTCGCCGAACAAGATTACGCGCAGCAGCGCCGCCTGACCGACGATCTGCTCGCGCGCGGTGTCGCGGGACGCGTCGCCGCGTTTGCATCATGGAACACGACCGCGAACACCGTCGGAACGACGCTCCCGGAAGCGATCGCGGTCCTTGCCGGAAAGCGTTTGGGGACGTACGACCAGCGCGCGCATCTCACGTTCACCTACATGCGGTACGTCGACGATATCGTGTTTCACACCACGGTCCGCCCAGAGCTCAACAGCACCCTGAGTGCGGACGGCGTGAGCGATCATACGTACCTGCTGCCGGAGACCGCGCAACTCACCGCCTCCGAAAACCGTGCGATGCTGTGGCCTGCAGCGCTCGATTTACTGCCGAAGATCGCACCGCAAATGCGCGACGCCGGCATCGTCATCACATTACCGTGGAACCGCACGTTCGAAACCGAGCTCGACGTACGACTGCAACCGAAGGGATAACGTTCCCCTGTGTCACGCTGACCCTTCGACAGGCTCAGGGGTCGAAGCGCGCGTCCACGCTGAGCCCGTCGAAGCGATCGTGGCATGATGGCTTCGACGACGCTTCGACAAGCTCAGCGCTGCGGCTGCGTCGCGAGATGCTTCGACAAGCTCAGCACGACGGGAAGGGGATAGGACTCACCCGTATTCGTAGCGTCGGTCGTCTCCCGTGTCACGCTGAGCTTGTCGAAGCGCACGTCCCCGCTGAGCCCGTCGAAGCGTTCGTGGCATGACGGCTTCGACGACGCTTCGACAAGCTCAGCGCTGCGGCTGCGCCGCGACGTGCTTCGACAAGCTCAGCATGACGGGAAGGGGTAGGACTCACCCTATTCGTAGCGTCGGTCGTCTCCCGTGTCACGCTGAGCTTGTCGAAGCGCACCGCCCCTGTGTCACGCTGAGCTTGTCGAAGCGCGCGTCCCCGCTGAGCCCGTCGAAGCGTTCGTGGCATGACGGCTTCGACGACGCTTCGACATGCTCAGCGCTGCGGCTGCGCCGCGACGTGCTTCGACAAGCTCAGCATGACAGGGGGATCTACTCGTAGCGTTGGCCGTTGAGGATGATGTAGCCGGGGTGCGGCCAGTTGGGTGAGGTGCCGTGGTGGGTCCAGTCGATGCCGTCGCGTGTGCCGTCGTTGAAGTAGCGGCCGTGTGCGACGATCGCGTCGCCGGGGCGCGCGGGGATGGTGCCTTCGCGTGGTTCGTTGATGACGACTTGGATCGGGAGGAGCGGGTCGCTGCCCGGGATGCGGACGGCGACGTAGGCCTCGACGCCGCTGCGTCTGCGTGGTCCGCGTTCGACGCGCAGGACGGTGCCGCAGATCGTCACTTCGCGCGGCGCTTCGGCGTTGCGTCGGAGCACGAGGAATGCGTCGTTCGCGCAATCGGCCGACGTCGCGCGTACGTCACGCGCCCCGCAGCCGTCGAGCGCGATGAGGAACGCGAGCAGACCGCGCGCGATCGTCAGGGAGAGCGGTCGTGCTCGGGCTGGCAGAGCTCGATCAGCACGCCCCCGGTCGATTTGGGATGGAGAAACGCGATACGATTCCCGTGCGCCCCGCGGCGCGGCTCTTCGTCGATCAGCCGCACCCCGGCGGCTTTGAGGCGCGCCAGCTCGGCACGAATGTCCCCGACGCGATACGCGGTGTGGTGCAGCTTCGTCTCGGCGTCACCGCGGAAGCGGGCGATCGGCGAGTCTTCCGAGAGCGGCCTCAGCAACTCGATCACCGCGTCGCCGCTGCGCACGCCGACCGCTTCGATCCCTTGGTCGGCGACGGTCTCACGGTAGACGAAGCTAAAGCCCAGCGTCTTGGTGTAGAGCGCGATCGAGGCGTCGATGTCTTTCACCACGATCGCGACATGGTCGATCGGCGCGTCGATCACGCGATGCGCTCACGCGCAACGTGGGTCCCAAAGACGCTCCGCAGGACGTCGCAGATTTCGCCGATCGTCGCCCCGGCGTCAGCGGCGTCGACGAACCGCGGCATGAGATTCTCCGAGCCTTCGGCGGCGCGACGAATCTCCGCGAGCCCGTTCTGCACGCGCGTCTGGTCGCGGCGTTCGCGGAACGCGCGCGTGCGCGCGACCTGATCGCGTTCGATTTGCGGGTCGATCCGCTGGATCGGGATCGTCGCGCCGTTCGCCTCGCTGGCGAAGCGGTTGACGGCGACGACGACTTGCTCACCGCGTTCGATCGCTTGCTGCGCGCGGTAGGCGGAGTCGGCGATCTGGTCCTGCATCCACCCGCTCTCGATCGCGCGGACCGCACCGCCCATCGCGTCGATCTCGTCGAGCAGCTCACGCGCGCGGGCCGTCAGCTCGTCGGTCAGCGACTCGACGTAGTACGAGCCGGCGAGCGGATCGACGACATCGGTCACGCCGCTCTCGTAGGCGATGATCTGCTGCGTGCGCAGGGCGACGCGCGCGCTCTGCGCGGTCGGAAGGCCGAGCGCTTCGTCCTGTCCGTTGGTGTGCAGCGACTGCGTCCCGCCGAGCACCGCGGCGAGCGCCTGCAGCGCGACGCGCACGACGTTGTTCTCCGGCTCTTGCGCCGTGAGCGTCGAGCCGCCCGTCTGCGTGTGGAAGCGCAGCATCATCGACTTGGGATCGCGCGCGCCGAACTCGTCGCGAACGATCTGCGCCCACAGCGTCCGCGCTGCCCGGAACTTGGCGACTTCTTCGAAGAAATCGTTGTGCGCGTTCCAGAAGAAGGAGATGCGCGGCGCGACCGTGTCGACGTCGAGGCCGGTGCTCTGCGCGGCGTGCAGATACGCTTTGGCATTGGCGAGCGTGAACGCGATCTCTTGAAGCGCCGTCGATCCGGCCTCGCGGATGTGGTAGCCGGAGATCGAGATCGTGTTCCACTGCGGGACGTGCTGGGCACAGTACGCCATCACGTCGGTCACGAGCCGCATCGACGGACCGGGCGGATAGATGTAGGTTCCGCGCGCGACATACTCTTTGAGCACATCGTTCTGAATCGTCCCGCCGAGCTTCGCAAAGTCGATCCCCCGCCGGCGCGCGACCGCGAGCACGAATGCGAGCAGGATCGACGCGGGCGCGTTGATCGTCATCGAGACGGTGACGCGGTCGAGCGGGATCTCGTCAAAGAGCGTCTCGACATCGTCGATCGTGTCGATCGCCACGCCGACCTTGCCCACCTCGCCGCGCGCTTGCGGCGCATCGGAATCTAAACCGAGTTGCGTGGGAAGATCGAATGCGACCGAGAGTCCGGTGACACCGTGCGCGAGCAAATATCGATATCGTTCATTCGATTCCGTCGCGGTTGCGAATCCCGCGTATTGACGCATCGTCCAACGCCGTCCGCGGTACATATCGCGTCGTATGCCACGCGTGTACGGGAAATCTCCGGGCGAGGCACGTCGAACGGGCTCCGGGGGTGCGTCGTAGAACGGGCGGAGCGGGATGCCGCTGGCGTTGAGGTCACGGGCGCTCACGGCGATCACCCTTCGCGACCCCGCGAGGCGATCCCCGAGCCGCCCGGTTGAGCACGGCTGACGTACGCCGTGCCTGAGGAAGAAGCCCAGGGCCTGGAACTGGGCGCGGAGGCGCGCGCGCTTCTGCGTCTCTGGTCGCGCGCGTCGCGGCCGCAGGACGAGGGCGGCTTCATCGACGACGCGCTGGCGCTCGTGCGCGACCGCCTGGGCTTTGACGAGGCGCTGGTGATCGCGGCCGAGCAGGACAGCATCGTCGCCTCGACTCCCGGCGCCGGGCCCCTCGATCCTGGCATCCTCGCGCTAGCTCGCGATGCGCAGGCGCGTCGCGGCTCTGTCGTAGGCCGGCTCAGCAGCGACGGCGCCTTTGCGATCCCCGCCCAGGACGGCCGGCACGTTCTGGTTCTGCGCGCGGCGCCCGGTCGCGGCGCGACGAGCGGCGATGCGCCGGCGCTCGCTCGCGTCATCGCCGACGCGCTCGGAGCGCGCCTCACGCCCGACGACGGGAACGCGTTCCTCGCCTACCACGACCCGCTGACCTTGCTGCCGAACCGCACGGCGTTCGCCGAGCGGCTCGAAGACGTCCTTGCGGGCAGCGAGCGCACGGGGACCCTGACCGCGCTGCTGTACGTCGATCTCGACGGGTTCAAGGCGGTGAACGATGGTCACGGCCACGCGACCGGCGACATCGTCCTCGCCGAAGTCGCGCACCGGCTGCGCGATACGCTGCGCCGCAGCGAGTTCGTCGCGCGTCTGGGCGGTGACGAGTTCGCGGTGATCGTACACCCTGCGGGAGGGGTCGAGGCTGCCGACGATATCGCGCGGCGTATCCTCGATGCGATCGCCGAGCCGTTCGTCGTCGACGGGGTGACGTTCAGCATCTCCGCGTCGATCGGGATCGCGTTCGCGCCCGGCGATGCCCGCACGATCGACGGTTTGCTGCGCTTCGGCGACGAGGCGATGTACCGTGCGAAAGAATCGGGCGGAGGTCGTGCGCAGCTGTTCGGCGACGACATTCAGGCGCGCATCGATCGCCGCCGCCGCCTCCTCCACGATCTGACCGGCGACGTCCTCGCCAACGAGTTCTTGTTGTGCTATCAGCCGATCGTCGCGACGCGCAGCGGCGCGCTCGTCGGCGCCGAGGCGCTCCCGCGCTGGCGGCATCCGCATTACGGTTTGCTCAGCGCCTCGACGATCTTCGCTTCGTTGGGCGCGTCGCGCGTGGTCGAGCAGATCGACGCGTGGGTGCTCGCCGAAGCGCAGGAAGAGTCAGCGCGCCTGCGCGCCCAAGGGCTCGACGTCGCCGTCCACGTCAACCTTGCATCGCTGGACACGACCGCGTTGGTGCGGCTCGACAACGCGCGCGGCAAGATGATCCTCGAGTTCTCCGAGCCCGCCGCGGTGCGCGACATCGACGCGACGGTCGCGTTCTGCAAGGCCGCCCACGGACTGGGCTTCGAGGTCGGGATCGACCACTTCGGCTCGACACCGGTCCGGTTGCGCGAGATCGCGCGGCTCCCGCTCGACTTCGTCAAGGTGGACGCGACGCTGCTCGAGATGCCGGCGTTCACCGCCGCGGTCGCCCTTGCCAACAGCCTCGGCTGGCGGACGCTCGCGTCCGGGGTCGGCAGTGCGCGCCAGTTGCGCCAGCTCGCCGACGTCGGGGTCGATTGCGTCCAAGGCTATCACCTCGGACCGCCGATGACGGCCGCCGATTTCGTCGGCTGGGCCGAGACCGTCGTCACGTAAGCGCGCCTACGCCGATCCGGCACGCGCCCGTGGTACGTTGTGCAGGAGATGCTTCGCAGCGTGTTTCTCCTGGGGGTCGCGTCCATGACCGTCTCGCACACCGACAGCGAGTGGCGTCGGCTGCTCTCACCCGAGGCGTACCGGGTCCTTCGGCACGAAGCGACCGAACCGCCGTTCTCGAGCCCGCTCGACCACGAGACGCACGGCGGGACGTATCTGTGCGCCGGCTGCGCGCTCCCGCTCTTCTCGTCGACGACGAAGTACGACAGCCATTCGGGCTGGCCGAGCTTTTGGCAGCCGCTGCACGACGCGGTCGCGACGCGCGAGGACGACTCGCTCGGGATGGTACGCACCGAAGTGCACTGCGTGCGCTGCGGCGGTCACCTCGGACACGTCTTCGATGACGGTCCGCCGCCGACCGGACAACGCTACTGCATGAACGGGGTCGCGCTGCGCTTCGTCCCCGCGCGCGACGCGCAGACGGCGAAGAACACGCATAAACAAGCCTGAAACGGAATCGGCGCGATGATCTTCCAGCTCGCGGGGATCGTGCCGTGCGCGACCGCGAGCGCGGGTAGGACGACGGCGAAGAACTGATCGACGGCGCAGATCGCGAGCAACGCGCGGCTCCCGAGCGGATCGCGCAGTGCGAACGCGTAGACGAGCGCCGCGACGACGTACTCGCCGCCGGCGATCTGCGCTAGGGTGGGATCGTGAACCGGGATGTCGAGCAGCGGCTCGATGAGCTGCGGGGCGAAGAGCGAGAGTGCGGCGACATAGAGGTCGATGCACAAGCCGATCGCGAGCGCGATCCGCAGCGCGATGCGAAGCACCGCTAGTCGCTCAGCGTGAGCAGGGGGGTTCGCGCTTCGACCGTCGTCCCGGCGGCGACGTGAACCGCCTGCACGGTTCCCGCGCGGTGCGCGCGGATCTCGTTCATCATCTTCATCGCCTCGATCACCGCGACGACGTCGCCTTGCGCGACCGCGCTTCCCGGTGCGACTGCGACCTCGACGACGACGCCGTGCATCGGAGCGACGACGTCGTTGCCGAGCGCCGCCGTTTCCCGCCGCGCCGTGCCGCCTTTCTTGGGGACCGGCTTGGTCGCGTTCGCGACGCCGGTGTCACGCGGCACCGGCAGGTCGACGAAGCGCACGCGGAAGAGCCGCTCGTTGACCTCGACGCGAATCGCATCGTCATCCGCGCGCGCCAGGCCCAATGCGCTGTGCTCTGGCTGCGCTTGGGTGAGCGCGCCGTTGCGCAGCGACAACGTTGCGGCGAACGGCTCGAGCGTCGCGGTCCCGTACGATCCGTCGCGGACCGGCCCGTAGTCGCACAGCGCGCGCAAGAGCGGGAGCGTCGTCGGGACGCCGACGATCACGTACTCGTCGATCGCCCGCGCCAAACGCGCCAAGCACTCGTCGCGATTGCGCGCCGTCACGATCAGCTTCGCGATCATCGAGTCGTAGTCGGGTGTGATCGTGAAACCGGGATACGCGGCCGAATCGACTCGCACACCGAATCCGCCCGGCTCGCGGTAGCGCTCGACCGTCCCGGGCGCGGGGCGGAAGTTCTGCGCCGGATCCTCGGCGTTGACGCGCACTTCGATCGCGTGGCCGCGCAAGACAACGTCGTCCTGCGTGAACGAGAGCGGCCGTCCGGCGGCGACGAGGATCTGCTCGCGCACGAGATCGATCCCCGAGATCTGTTCGGAGACGGTGTGCTCGACCTGAATGCGTGTGTTCATCTCCAAGAAGAAGAACTCGTCGCCGCTCACCAGACACTCGATCGTTCCTGCCGAGTCGTAGCCGATCGCACGTGCGGCGGTGATCCCGGCGCTGCGCAGTCCCTCGCGCACGCGGGCGGGGATCAGCGCCGGTGCTTCCTCCCACAGCTTCTGATGCCGCCGCTGCAGCGAACAGTCGCGCTCGCCGATGTGCACGACGTTGCCGTGCTTGTCGGCGAGGATCTGCAGCTCGATGTGCTTGGGATTCTCGAGATAGCGCTCGGCGTAGATCGTGCCGTTCCCGAAGTAGGCCGTCGCTTCGCGCTGCGCGGTCATGAACGCGGACTCGAGCTCGTCGACGGTGTGCGCGACCTTGAGGCCCTTGCCGCCGCCGCCGCCCGACGCCTTGAGCGCGAGCGGCAAGCCGTAGCGCTTTGCAGCATCGCGCGCGCCGGCGCTGTCGGGGATCGGGTCGGTCCCGCCGGGGACGACCGGGACGCCCGCTTTGACCATCGCCTGTCGCGCGCGCACCTTGTCGCCCATCGCGTCGATCGCGTCGGGATGCGGACCGATCCACGTGATCCCCGCCTCGATCACGCGGCGCGCGAACGCCGCGTTCTCGGCGAAGAAGCCGTAGCCGGGATGGATCGCGTCCGCGCCGGCGCGCTGCGCGACCTCGAGGAGGCGATCGGCGTTCAGATACGACTGCGACGGCGTCGCCGGACCGAGCCGGTACGCCTCGTCGGCGAAGCGCACGTGCAGCGCGTCGCGATCGGAGTCCGAGTAGACGGCGACCGTCGCGCAGCCGAGCTCCTTCGCGCTGCGCATGACGCGAATCGCGATCTCGCCGCGATTTGCGACCAGGATCTTGCGAAACGGCGCGTCAGCCACGCACGCGGCCTGCAGCCTTCCAGCGCGACGTGACGCGCGCGACGCTGCGGGCAGTGGGAGCATCGTGCAGCGGGAGACGGCCGGCCAGACGCCAGCGCGGCGCGTCGACCGTCGCGGCCTGGGGCCGCGCGGTCACGACGAGATACGCGGCAGCGATCGCCGCGAGCTCTTCCGCTGTCGGAACGCGCATCAGGTCTGCGCGACCTCGGGATACATCCCCATCGCATGATAACCCGCATCGACGAAGTGCACGTCGGCGGTGACGCGCGATGCCAAGTCGGAAGCGAGATAGACCGCGACGTTCCCTACGTCCTCGGGCGTGATCCCGCACCGCAGCGGCGAGGCGGCCGCGACCTTCGCCGGCATCTGCGAGAAGCCCGCGACCTGCCGTGACGACGCCGTCTTGATCGGCCCGGCAGAGATCGCGTTCACCCGGATTCCACGCTCGCCCAGATCGAAGGCGAGATAGCGCACGATCGACTCCAGCGCTGCTTTGGCGATCCCGGCGACGTTGTAGTTCGGGACGATCTGCGTCGCGCCCAGGTACGTGATCGCCATGACCGAGGCGCCGTCGTTGAAGTTTTCCTTCAGGTGTCCGACGAGCGCGATCAGCGAGTACGCGCTGATGTCCATCGCCGTCGCGAAGCCGTCGCGTGAGGTGTCGTAGACCTTCCCGGACAGGTCCTCTTTCTTCACGAACGCGATCGAGTGGACCAGTCCGTCGATCGGCCCGGCCGCTGCGGCGAGCGCGCGCAGCGAGTCCTCGCTGCTGACGTCGCACGGATAGACGGCGGCGTCGCCGAGCTCGGCGGCGTGTTCCCGGACGGCGTCCTCGACGCGTTCGCCTTGGTAGGTGAGGATGAGGCGTGCGCCGTGTGTGTGGAGCCGGTGTGCGATCCCGCTGGCGATCGACCAGCGGTTCGCGACGCCCGTGACCAGGATGGTCTTGCCGTCGAGAAGTGCCACGGATGGAAACGATGATCCGCCGGGGTTCAGTAACCCTCTCGCGCTTGGACGAGTCGAAAGGAGCATGAGCGCCCTGGAAACGGTCCGTCAGCGACCCGGCTCCGAACGCTACCGCGCAGATGAGACGTGGGCGACGTTGCGCGCCGACGCGGAGCGTATCGTCGCGACCGAACCAGTGCTCGGACCCGCGCTTCGTGATGCGATCCTCGACCGCACCTCGTTCGCCGATGCCCTTGCTGCGACGCTCGCGCGCCGCCTCGGAAACGCCGAGCCGGGTGAAGTCGCGCTCCGTATGCTCGCGACGGAGGTGCTTGCCGAGCACTCCGAGATCGTCGCCGCCGCCGCGGAAGATTTGGCAGCGAGCGTCGACCGCAATCCCGCCTATAAGGACGCCGTCACCCCGTTCTGTTACGCCAAGGGATACCACGCGCTCGAGTGGCACCGCATCGCGCACGCGTTGTGGGCGGCCGGACGTGAAGCGCTGGCGAGCGCGCTCGAGGGACGTGCGAACGATGCGTTCGCGATCGACATCCATCCAGCCGCACGGATCGGCGTGCGCGTCTTCATCGATCACGGCACCGGCGTCGTCATCGGCGAGACGGCCGTCGTCGGCGACGACGTCTCGATTCTCCACGCCGTCACGCTCGGCGGAACCGGCAAAGAGAGCGGCGACCGTCACCCCAAGGTGTCGCGCGGCGTGCTGCTCAGCGCGGGCGCGAAGATCCTGGGCAACGTCACGATCGGCGAAGGGGCGAAGGTCGGGGCGGGAAGCGTCGTCCTCAAACCCGTCGCACCCCACACGACGGTCGCCGGCGTGCCGGCCCGCGTTGTGGGCCGCACGCACGGCGTGCCGTCGGAGTCGATGGACCAGAGCCTAGACTTCCAGATCTAAGCGGGTTGGTGCGTTCCACTCGCCGCGAGCGGTTCGGTCGTGTGGGCGTACTCTTCGGCGATCTCGCGTCCGGTGTAATCGTGCATCGCACGCGCGGCGAAGAACGAGATCACCGCGCACACGGCGATGTACGCCGCGATCGCGTATCCCGAGCGATACTTCGCGAAGAGCGCGGTCGCGATGAGCGGTGCCGGACCGCCGGCGAAGACCGACGCGAGCTGATAGCCGAGCGAGGCGCCACTATAGCGCAGGCGCGGCGAGAAGCTCTCGGCGATGAACGCCGCTTGCGGCCCGTACTGAATGTCGTGCGGGATCAGCGAGAGGAAGATCGCCAGGAAGATGATCGACGGTGCCCCGGTGTCGAGCATCGCGAAGTACAGCCAGCCGAAGAAGAACGTGACGGCGCAGCCGATCATGTACGTCTTGCGGCGTCCGATACGGTCGGACAGATTCCCGAACAGCGGGATCCACACGGCTGAACCGATCGCCGCGACGAGGACGCTCGCCAAGAGAAAGTCCCGCGGCTGCTTGAGCACTTGCGTGCCGTACGAGTAGATGAACGCGGTGAAGATGTAGAACGGAGCCTGTTCCGAGAGACGCGCGAGTGAGGAGAGAATCACCTCGCGACCCTGCAGGCGGAGAACCGCCGAGACCGGCGCGCTCTCGATCTTATTTTGCTCGAGCAAACGGCGGAAGGTTGGCGTGTCGAGAATTCCGATCCGAATCCACAACCCGACCGCGACGAGGATGATGCTCAGGAAGAACGGGATGCGCCAGCCCCAGTCGATGAACGCCGGACCGGAGAGCGCGCTGAAGCCGAGCACGGCGAGGTTGGCGAGAAACAGTCCGGCCGGAACGCCGAACTGCGGCCAGCTCGCAATGAGCCCGCGACGATTGTTCGTGCGCGCCCATTCCATCGCGAGCAGCACCGAGCCGCCCCACTCGCCGCCGACGCCGACGCCTTGCACGAAGCGCAGCACGGTGAGGATGATCGCGCCCCAGATCCCGATCTGGTTGTAGCCGGGGACGAACCCGACCAAGAACGTCGCGATTCCCATCAGCATCAGGGTTGCGATCAAGGTTGCCTTACGGCCGATGCGATCGCCGTAGTGCCCGAAGATCGCCGCGCCGATGGGGCGGGCGATGAAGCCGACGGCATAGATCGCGAACGCGTTGAGCAAACCCACGAGCGGATCGCTCGCCGGGAAGAACAGCTTCGCGAAGACCAGCCCGGTCACGACGCTGTACAGGAAGAAGTCGTACCATTCGATCGAGGTGCCGATCGTGCTGGCGAAGACAGCCCGCGTGAGCTGGCGCCGCTGTTCCTCAGCGGTGAGTTCCGCAGTTGCAGCCATCGGGTCTCCTTTGAAAGAAAAAGTTCTTTCCTGGACTCTACCCCCGCAGCGTTCGTGGGATCAATGGTTCGCCCATTTGGGCCTACCGTTTGGTTGGGCGAGGCCTCAGAGCGGGATATTGCCGTGCTTGCGCTGCGGCCGTTCGACCCGCTTGTTGGCGAGCGCGTCGAGGGCACGCGAAACTGCACGCCGTGTCTCGGCGGCGTTGATCACGTCGTCGACGTAGCCGCGCTGCGCGGCGATGAACGGGTTGGCGAAGTGCTCGGTGTACTCGGCCGCCAGACGCGCCGCCATCGCCTCGCGATCGTCCGCCTCGGCGATCTCGCGGCGGCTGAGGATCTTCACCGCGCCCGCGCTTCCCATCACCGCGATCTCGGCAGTCGGCCAGGCGAAGTTGAAGTCGGCGCGGATGTGCTTGGACGCCATGACGTCGTATGCGCCGCCGTACGCTTTGCGTGTGATGACGGTGACCTTCGGGACCGTCGCTTCGGCGAAGGCGTAGAGGAGCTTGGCGCCGTGCTTGATGATCCCGCCCCACTCCTGACCCGTCCCCGGTAAGAAGCCCGGCACGTCGACGAAGGTCAGCAGTGGGATGTTGAAGGCGTCGCAGAAGCGCACGAAGCGGGCTGCTTTGATCGAGGCGTTGATGTCGAGAACGCCGGCGAGCGCCTTGGGCTGATTGCCGACGACGCCGACGCTGCGCCCGCCGATGCGGCCGAACCCGATGACGATGTTCTCGGCCCACTGCGGCTGGATCTCGAAGAAGTCGCCGTCGTCGAGCACCGGGATGATCGCATCGAGAATATCGTACGGCTTGTTCGGATTGTCGGGGACGAGGTCGTCGAGCTCGGGTGCGAGGCGGCGCGGATCGTCATCGGTCGGCACGACCGGCGGATCGTCGAGATTGTTCGACGGGATGAACGAGAGCAGACGGCGACAGTGCGCGTTCATCTCGTCTTCGTTGCTCGCCGTCAGGTGCGCGACGCCGCTCTTTGTCGCGTGCGTCGTCGCGCCGCCGAGCTCTTCGAAGCTCACGTCCTCACCGGTGACCGTCTTGGTGATCTCGGGTCCGGTGATGAACATCTGCGAGATCCCTTCGACCATCACCGTGAAGTCGGTGATCGCCGGCGAGTAGACCGCGCCGCCGGCGCATGGGCCCGCGATCAAGCTGATCTGCGGGATCACACCCGACGCTTGTACGTTGCGCCAGAAGATCTCCGCGTAACCGCCCAAACTCACGACGCCTTCTTGGATGCGCGCGCCGCCCGAGTCGTTTATGCCGATCACCGGCGAGCCGGTGCTCACGGCGAGATCCATCACCTTGCAGATCTTCTCGGCCATCACTTCGCCCAGCGAGCCGCCGAGCACGGTGAAGTCTTGCGAGAACAAGAAGACCTGGCGTCCGTCGATCGTCGCGTGTCCGGTGATGACGCCGTCGCCCAAAAACGCGCGCTCACTCAAACCGAACGCTGTCGTGCGGTGTACCGCGAAACGGTCGAGCTCGACGAACGAGTCGGGGTCGACGAGCGCCTCGACGCGCTCGCGCGCCGTCCGTTTCCCGCGCGCGTGCTGCTTCTCGTTCGCCGCCTCGCCGGCGGGCGCGAGCGATTCCGCGCGCATCCGTTCCAGGCGTTGGTAGGCGCGATCGTGCGGGGACTCGGTTGCCGACATCACGCCGACGTTCGCCCGCCACCCCCCTGTCACCCTGAGCTTGTCGAAGGGCACCCTGAGCTTGTCGAAGGGCACCGTGAGCGCGCTGCGGCGTGGTATCGTAAGGCCGCAAAGCCGCGCACGCCTGCGGCTTTCGGTAGGCGGTCATGACCCACGTCAGGCTCGCTGCCCCGTTTGCTCTCCTGGTCGTCCTGGGTGTCGTCGTCGCGTGCGTGGGCTCTCCCACCACGACCCTTCCGCCGGCAAGCCGCCAGGCGCAGACACAGGCGCAAGCGTCAGGGTCGACACCCAGCGGCTCACCGACGCCGTCATCGTCACCGACGCCGTCACCGACGCCGCACGTCGGCGTCAATCCCGTCACCGACCCTTGGCCCGTGCTTGGTGCCGATGAAGTCAAAACGCTGAACGACGCATTGGCCGCCGCGAACAAGCTCGAGGGCGAACAACAGGACAAGGCGCGGGCGAAGACGCTTGCGATGCTGATCGAGATCCTCAAGCGCCACTGCTGCAACTTCAATCAGGTGACGCAAGGACCGAGTTACAATCCGCGCCGGTCGTTCGACGGATACACGTTTCCGATCGCTCCCGGAATGATCGCGCAAGAGATCGGTCGTGGCGGTTTCGAGCGCCGAACGACGACAAAACACCAACACGAAGTCGGCGGCACCGTCGCATGGCTCTACAGCACGGTGAAGCACGAGCTGGTGCACGCGCAGCAGTATCAAGACCCCACGCGCACCGGCGAGAAATCGCTCAAGGAGAACGATCGGGAAGCGTATGGCCGCGAGATCAGCCAGGCGGGACGGACCGGCCTGAGCGAGGCGGAGCTCGCCGAGGTGACGGACCGCCGCGACGCACTCGCGCAAGATCCCCCGGCGGAGGTGCAGCCGCAAGCGGGACGTTTGGAGCTCGCGATCACGCTGCAGCACGACGTTCCGCTGGGCAGTCCTGTTCTCGTCTCGATTCGCTTAACGAACGCCGACGATCATCCGCTGCGCGTGAATGCGCGCCTCGCGCTGAACGCAGCGATCGTGCCGGAAGATTTTCGCGAGCTCACGTTCGTGATTCGTGCACCGAACGGAGAGCAGGTCCCGTTCGGTGCAGACATCAGAATCGGTTCGATCGCTGCGGGAGACGTTGTCGAGCTCGGACCGGGGCAGAGCGTTGAAGCAAGCGTCGATCTCGCCGCAAACTATTTTCTGAGGCAGCGCGGCGTCTATCGCGTAGCAGCCACGTATCGCAACGCGAGCTCGCTTGCTGTTCAGCTCGGTCCCATTGAGTCGAACACGCTGACATTCACCCTCGATTGACCGCTTTGGTCGATGCGCCCTGAGCGGTGCGGCGTGGTATTCTTGAAGGCCACCTTGTCGCGAGAAACGAGAAGGGAGTCCGTTTGGGACCTGCCGATTTCGATACGCGCAGCGATGGAGAGCGACTTGGACGGCTCTCGAGCTTCTTGCTTCAAAAGCGCCAGCACATCGCTCCGGGCACGGCGCAGATCGGACCGTACACTCGGCTCGAGAACCGGATCGGCCGACCCGTCACGCAAGAAGAGATCGCCGAAGCGCTCGGCGTGAGCCGCCAGTGGTACGCGGCGATCGAAACGGGATCGACACCCCGTCCCTCGGTGGCACTGCTCGATCGCATCGCGGCGGTCTTCGAATTGGACGCGGACGAACGGCTGCTGTTGTTCGGCCTCGCGATCCGCGAAGTCGGCGCGTGCGTCTCGGCACCCGCGACGATCCTCGACGGGCCGGCCCCGTTGACCGCGTACGCCGCCGCGATCCGTTTCCCGGAGAAGATCGAGGTCGCGGCAAGCACGCTCGCACGTGTTCGCGAGGAGTATCTCTCAACCGGTACGGTCGAGGGCATGCCGGCTCGTTCGCGCGTCGTTGCGTCGTGGGAGCGATGTCGCGCCCTGGGCGTGGACCCCGCGCAGCACGAGACGCTCCGCTGCAACGATCTCGAGGAACGCCGAGCGGCGAACGAGCTCGTCCTGCGCACATCGGGTCCGATCGTCGCACACCTCGCCGATCAACTCGCGGGGACGGGATACGTGACCGTCGTCGCCGACGCGCACGGCCAGATGCTCGAAATCGCCGGCGACGTCGACGTGCAACGGCGTCTCGCGAAGGACGGCTTCGAGCCGGGCGCCGATCTCAGCGAGGCGGCCGCCGGCACGAACGCGATCGGGACGGCGATTGCCGACCGTCGCCCCTTGCAATTGTTCGGTCCCGAGCATTACTGCGTTGCCGGCGTGACGCTGACCGGTACCGCTGCGCCGATCTACGACCCGCCCACACACGCGATCGTGGGCGTCCTCGATATCATGGGTTCGTATCGGCTCGTTCGCCAGCACTTGATCGGCGTCGTGATGCAGGCGACGCTGGAGATCGAGGAACGCTTAGCGCTCTGTTGAGGCCGAGCTAACCCGCCTGGTAATAGCGCCGGGCGCGGGTCAGAATCTCGTCCGCCTGCTCGGGAAGCTCGCTGCGCACCCACAGTGCAGACGCTTCCGCTCGCGAAAGCACCGCCGCCCACCACAGACGATAGTGCGAGTCCATGAGCTCGCGCAACGCAGGAGAGCGCACGCCCAGCACGTCGTCCATCGCGCGCACGATCGCCGACTCGAGCTCCTCGTTCTTGTCCGTCCGCGCGAGCTGCGTATGATTGCAGAGCAACACTTCGGCAGCGGTCTGGAAGTCAGTACTGCAAACGTCGATCGGATAGCCGCAGAAGGCGTGCAGTCCGCTCGCGCCGATGAGGTCGTTCCAAAACTCTTCGAGCCCGATCGCAGCAACGTACTGTCCACATTGCCAGAGGTGGCCTACCAAATCGCCGTAGACGCGCACGCCGGCGCCCGTGGCCTGCTCGCGCGCCTTCCCGACTGCCTCGTGAACGATCTCGCTGACAGCACCGACGTCCAGCGTTCCGTTCGCGAGGATCTTCGCCTGAGTGCTCGCGGAATCGAGGTAGGCGATGCGGCCGTCGGCCACGGCGCGTCCGCCACCTCGTGCAAGTTGCTCGGCGAAGGCTTCGCGATGTTCAGGGGTCGTGATGACGATCAGAGCGTCACCGCGGTCCAGCCCTTCGCCGAGGTAACGCCCGACGTTTACGACGAGCGACCCGTGGTCGAGGCCGTAGAACTGAGCAAGGTGCGTCTGTTTGTTCAGCTCAGCGGCGAGCGAGTTCCACGACCGCATCTCCATGGCCATCGCGAAATTCTACCACGGTCGGTGAAAGCCGAAGCGCAGCCGGTCTTACGCTCGATTGACCACCCCGCTCGAGCGGTTCGCGCCGTGTCGCTCCTGAACGCCAAGTGCCTCGAGGATCGCGCCGCGCGTCGCGTCCTCGCCGACGGTGCCTTCGAACGCAACCTCGGCGGGCGAGCCTGCGAGCACGATGACGCGGTCGGCGAGCGCGAGCGCGTCGTCGACGTCGTGCGTCACCAGGATCGCCGACGCGCGGGTGAACTCGAGGATCTCGCGCACCGCGGTGCGCAGCTCGATGCGCCGCAGCGCGTCGAGCGCGGCGAACGGTTCGTCCAGGAGCAGCAGACCCGGGTCGCGGACGAGCGCGCGAGCGAGCGCAGCGCGTTGTGCCATCCCGCCGGAGAGTTGCTTGGGGAGCCGCTGCTTCGCGTGCGCGAGCCCGACGAGCGCGAGCACGTTCGCGACGCGGCCGCGTTCTTCGTCGTTGCGCGCCGGGAACGCGACGTTGCGCTCGACGTCGAGCCACGGGAAGAGCCGCGGCTCTTGGAAGACGACGCCGATCTCGCCGGCGGTCGTGATCGTTCCGCCGTCCGCGTGCTCGAGACCGGCGATGCAGCGCAGGAGCGTTGACTTCCCGCACCCGCTGGCACCCAAGATGGCAAGGCGTTCGCCGCGCGCAACGTCGAGATCGAGACCGTCGAAGACGAGATGCGTCCCGTACGCCTTACGCAGCGTTCGGATCCGTGCCGCCGCTCGGTCCGTACCGGAGCTCTGTCGAGGAACGGACATCATGCCGACACCGTGTCGGTCCAGCCGACGAGACGTCGCTCGAGCCAGCGCATCCCGCTCTCCGAGATCTTCCCGCACAGCGCGAACAAGAGGATCGCAACGAGGATCTCGTCCGAGCGCGAGGTTTGCTGTCCGTCGGTCAGCAGAAACCCCAGTCCCGTCGTTGCGGCGAGCAGCTCGGCGGCGACGAGGAACAGCCATGCTTGGGTGAGTCCGATGCGCGCGCCGACGAGCAGTTGCGGCAGCGTCGCGGGGACCAGGACGCGCACGATCAGCGCGGCGCGCGAAAGCCCGAGCACCTGCCCGACCTCGACGAGCTTGCGATCGACGCCGCGAATCCCGCTCACGAGCGCGACATAGATCGGAAAGAACGCGCCGATCGCGACGAGCGTGATCTTCGCCGTCTCGCCGATCCCGAGCCACAGCAAGATCAACGGGACCCACGCGAGCGACGGAACGGCGCGGATCGCCTGGAGCGTCGGATCGAGTGCACGCTCGAGCGTGCGCGAGCCGCCGACGAGCGACCCCAAGATCAACGCGAGCACGAGCGCGATCGCAAAGCCGAGCGCGACGCGTTCGAGGCTCGCACCGAGATCCTTGGCGAGCGCGCCGCGTTGCGCCAGGTCGCCGATCTCACGCAACACGTCGAGCGGCGACGCGAGCTGGTACGACTTGATCGCACCGCTCGCCGTCGCTCCCCACCATGCCGCGAACAGCGCGACCGGAACGACGAAGCGAATCACGTCAGCGCCGTCTGTGCCGGTTTTGGATCGACGAGCGAGGCGAGTGCGCCGTCGAGGTCTGCGCCCGGCCGTGCCAGTCGTTGTGCCTTGACCAGCGGGACGACCGCGGCGATCGCTTCATGGAACGCGCTGTCGGGGACGCCGTTCCCGGGGTACTTCGTGCGCTCGCGCAGCTGCAGCTCGGCGACCTTCTTGTCGAGCTTGGACTCACGGGCGAGCAGGTCCGCGGTCTCGTCGACGTGCGAGGCGGCATACTGCCGCGCACGCACGTACTGCTTGAGCACGATCGCGACGATCTCGGGATGCTGCGCGAGAAAGTCTTCGCGTGCGTTCAGCGAGCCGTAGGTGTTGAATGCCACGTTGCGATAGAGTAACCGCGAACCGGCCTGCAGTTGCGATGCGGCCATGTGCGGATCGAGTCCGGCCCACGCATCGACCTGCCCGCGTTCGAGCGCGAGGCGTCCATCCGGATGCTGCAGATCGACGATCTGCACGTCGTCCTGCGTGAGCCCGACGGTCTGCAGCGACCGCAGCAGGAAGAACCACGGATCGGTCCCGCGCGTCGCGGCGATTTTCTTCCCTTTCAGATCACGCAGCGAGTGCAGCGGTGAATCCTTGCCAACGACGATCGCCGTCCACTCCGGCTGAGAGTAGAGGAAGACCGAGTGCAGCGGCGTTCCGTTTGCGCGCGCGAGCAGTGCTGCGGAGCCGGCGGTCGAGCCGAACGCGACCGCGCCGGACTGCACGAACTCGTTGCCTTTGTTCGAGCCCAGCGAGAGCACCCACTCGACCTTGGTGCCGTTCTTTGCGAGCGCCTCATCGAGCCAGCCTTTGTCTTTGAGGATCAAGCTCGGCGGGTTGTAGTAGGCGTAGTCGATTCCGACGTGGTCCAACGTCGCGCCGCGCGCGCTGCGGGGGAGTGCTGCGGCGATCGCTGCGGCGCCGGCCGCGCCCAGAAAACTCGAGCGGGTGAGGGATGTCATGGGTGCGCCTCCTGGTGCGATGGGAGAAGCGGTGAAAACGAAGAGCCCCCGCCGATGTCGGCGAGGGCTCTGCACGTGTGTGTCGCGCGGTGCGCGTCAGCTCACGACGGAACCTGGCCGACCCCCAAGCTGGGAGCAGCACATAATCCCCATGAGACAGGACACGGTCTGCACGATTGCGGCGACCATAGCACGATGCTTACGCTTGCGTCAACAGGCGCTGCGTTGCTTCGATCGCCTGCCGGGCCGCGGGACGCCGGTAATTCCAGAGCGGGTCGCCGTTCGGCGGGAGGATCGCCATCGTGGCGTTGGCCTCGAAGACGACGACCCGGCCCTGGGCGTCGAACGCGAAATCGATCCCGCCGTAGTCCAGGCCGATCGTCCCGGCGACCTGCGTGAGTGCCGTGACGGCCCGCGAACCGAGCGCCGCCTCCATGTCGTCGAGGAAGCGGGCCTCCTGGGCACGCCAATCTTCGCGCTCGGCCATCGGAGCGGTGAAGTAGTGGACCTTCCAATCCGGAGCGACCGCGAGGTGCAGCGGGTAGAGCGCGCCGCCGATCGTCATCACGCGATACTTGCGAAACCCGCCGTCGGCACCGCGCGTGTCGACGTACGTCATCGCAAGCAGCGTCGACCCGGGGAGCGCTTCAACAGCGCCGGGGAGATCGTCCCGTCGCTCGACGCGCACGAAGTGCTCGCCGGTGTGAAAGCCGGGACTGCGTAACAGCAGCGGCCACGAAAAGCCGTCCGCTTCGAGTGCCGCGGCGTTCAGTGCGTCACGCGAGAACGCTGTGACGTGCGGGACGACGACATCGGCGTCGAGCACGTGCAGACGCCGCGCATTCTCGACGCGCGTTGTCGTGCGGATCCGCGCGGGCGGGTTGATGATGCGAGAGGCGACGTCGGAGACGGCGCGCTCGGCGAAGGCGAGCGGACGCGCGCAGCGATCGGCGTCGCCGATCGCGTTGAAGACGACGTCGTGCGGCGGCAGCTGCATCCCCGGCGTCCACGACTCGGCGATCAGCGTCGCGACCTCGAAGATGCGGTCGTCGAGAATGTGCTGCATCGGCACGTTGCCGCCCACGGCGGAGGTCACGAAGAGGACGCGCACCGGCGCGGTCGCGCCGCGGTACGGCGCGACGACGATCGAGCCGTCGGGGAAGCCGCGCCGCCACGCTGTCTCGGCCGCCGCGTAGTCGCCGGCGCGTTCGGCGAGGATCGCCAGGCCGCGATGCGCTTCGTACTGAGCGGGATCGAGCTCGATCGCGCGCTCGTAGGTCGCGCGCGCCACGTCGGTCTCGCCCGCGTCGACGAGGAGGTTCGCGAGACATGCGTGCGCGAGCGCGCTCGTCGGGTGCCGTCGGACGGCCTCGCAGAACACGGTGCGCGCGGCCCCGGCCTGTCCCGACGTGACCAGCAGCGCGCCGAAGCGCATCATCGCGGCGAAGTGGGACGGATCGCGACTGAGCGCTGCGGCGTAGGCCCCAATCGCATCATCGCGCAACGCCAAGTCGTCGAGCAGCTGCGCGCGCTCGACGAGCAACGTGATGTCGTCAGGGCGGTCGGCGAGTGCAGCGTCGAGCGCGGCGAGGCGCGCGGTGCGCGCCTGCCACTCCGCCGCCCAGGCTCCGACCGTCAGAAGGACGCTACCAGATGCCGAGTGCCAGCTTGACGTCCTCGCTGGCCATCGTCTTGGGGTCCCACGGCGGGTTGAACGTGATCTCGACGTTCGCGCTCGAGACGCCCTCGACGGTCTCGACCTTGCTCAGCACCGCTTGCTTGAACATCGGACCGACCGGGCACATCGGCGAGGTCAGCGTCATCGTGACCGTGACCTCGCCTCCCGTCGGGCCCTCGCAGGCCACGTCGTAGACGAGGCCCAGGTCGAGGATCCCCATGTTGAGCTCCGGGTCCTGCACGTCTTTGAGTGCGTCGCGCACGATCTCCGCCGTTACCATTACGCTTCCTATGATACGGCGCCGGTCGTCAAGGTTCCGGGCTCGTCGGCCAAAGCCCGACGAAACAAGCTTTAACAGCTCCTCCACGCTGTAGCGCAGCGGAAGCGTTTAAACGGCGAGGTAGCGCTGCATCATCTCCGCGTCGGCCTCGAGCTCGGGGATCGTCCCCTCGCCCATGATCCGTCCGCTCGCGAGCACATAACCGCGATCGGAGAGGCTCATCGCCACGTGCGCGTTCTGCTCGACGAGCAAGATCGTGTGTCCCTCGCTGCGGATCGCACGCACGACCTCTTCGACGTTGCGCGCGATCAGCGGTGCGAGTCCTTCCATCGGCTCGTCGAGGAGGATGATGTTGGGGTTGGCGACGAGGGCGCGCGCGATCGCCAGCATCTGCTGCTCGCCGCCCGACAGCTTCGCCGGTTTGTCGCGGCGCTCACCCAGGACTGGGAAGAACTCGTAGATACGCTTCTCGGTCCAGGCGCCTTTGCGTCCGGCGAGCGACGCCAAGCGCAGGTTCTCGCCGACGGTCAGGTTGGGGAAGATCCGCCGATCCTCGGGGACGTACGCGATCCCGTGCTGCGCGAGCGCGAACGAGTTGGAGTTGGTGATGTCCTTGCCCTTGAAGCGGATCTTCCCGAGCTTGACGTCGACCAGACCCATGATCGCTTTGCACGTCGTCGATCGCCCCGACCCGTTGCGCCCCAGCAGCGCGACGACCTCGCCCTCATCGATGTGCAACGAGACATTCTGCAACACGTGGCTCTTGCCGTAATACGCATTGACGCTTTCGAACTCAAGAAGCATGTTAAGCGAGTTCTCCCAGATAGGCGCGTTGTACGGCTTCGTTGGCGCGGATTTCCGCCGGCGTGCCGGTCGCGAGGACGGAGCCGGTTTGAAACACGGTGATCGAGGTCGAGATCGACATGACGACGTCGATGTCGTGCTCGACGAGCAGGATCGTTCGTCCCGGCGAGATGCGCTGGATGAGCGCGACCGTCTCGTGCGTCTCGGTCGGCGACATCCCGGCGAGCGGCTCGTCGAGAAGCAGCACCGGCGGATCGCTCGCGAGCACCAGCCCGATCTCGAGACGGCGCTGATCGCCGTGCGAGAGATTCTCGGCGCGTCCGTCGCGCCATTCCCACAAGCCGACGTCGTGCAGCACGCGCTCGGTGAGCGCCCCTAGGTCTCCCATGCGCTTGGAGGGCAGGAAGAAGTTCGCTTTGCCGTCGTGGACGGCTTGTACAGCGAGACGCACGTTCTCGAACACCGTGAGGTGGCCGAAGATGTTCGTGATCTGGAACGAGCGCGCGATCCCTAAACGTGCGCGCTGATACGCGAGCATCGACGTGATCTCGCGATCCTTGAAGAAGATCCGTCCTTCGCTCGGCGGCAGCAGGCCGCTGAGCAAGTTGAAGAACGTCGTCTTCCCGGCGCCGTTGGGACCGATGATCGTCCGTACGCCGCCCTCGGGGATCTCGAGCGAGACGTTGTTGACCGCGGTGAAGCCCGAGAACCGGCGCGTGAGGCGCTCGGTGCGAAAGACGTACGACATCAGGCGATGCTCTTGCTTTCGGGGAGCTCTTCGGCGATCTCGGTCTTGACGCGCTCCTCGCGCGAGAACCAGCGACGGAAGGCCGTTCCGATCCCGTAGTAGCGTAGATCGTCCCAGATCCCCATGATCCCGCGCGGACCGACGAGCACGAAGACGACGAAGACCGCGCCGACCCACGCCGGCCAGTACTTGGTGAGCTGCGAGACGTTGTTCTGCAGCTCGTAATAGATCGACGCGCCGAGGATCGGGCCCAGGAACGTCTGCATCCCGCCCAGCAGCGACATCATGACGACGTTGCCCGAGTACTCGATCGAGCCGGCATCCGGGTTCACGGCCTGCTGGTAGTACGTCCACAGCCAGCCTGCCATCGCCGGGAAGATCGATGAGAGGACGAACGCGTTCACACGGTATTTGTCGACGTCGTAGCCGAGGAAGCGCGCGCGCTGCTTGTTCTCGCGAATCGCGTGCAGCACGGTGCCGAACGGCGAACGGATGATCCAGTACAGGATCGCGAGCGCGATGAAGACGACGATCGCGGAGAACCAATAGAGGTTGTTCCCCTCGCGCAGCCAGTCGGTTCCGAACAGCGTCGGCCGCGCGATTCCCTGGATCCCGTCCTCACCGCCGGTCAGCTCGCTCCAGTTGAACGTGATGAAATAGATGACCTGAGCGAACGCGAGCGTGATCATCGAGAAGTAGATCCCGCTCGAACGCGGCAGGACGAGCCGGGCAATGAACCAGCCCCACAGGGTCGAGACCAGGACCGACAGCACGAGCGCGATCCACAGGTTGTCGCCCGGTCCGTGGTTGAGATCGTGGCCGAAGAGCGTCACGTGGGCGCCCTTGGTGTAGAGCGCCGTGACGTACGCACCGAGCGTGAAGAACATCGCGTGCCCGAACGAGAGCTCGCCGACGTGTCCGAAATAAAGGTTGAACCCGCTCGCGAAGAGCGCGAAGATCACCATCGTCGTTGCGATCCCCACGAAGCCGCCCTGCCCCCGGAACGGGTTCGCGCCCGCGACCAGCGGGAGGATCGCGAACAGGACGGCGGTCCACAGCAGCGGGTGCGTGAGCACTGCGAGCGCGGGGTTGCGTGGCTTCATTCGAAGAGGCCCTCGACGCCGAAGATCCCGCGCGGGCGCACCAGCAGGATGATCCCCATGATCACGTAGCCGGTCAGGTCGACGGCGGGCGGCCAGATCAGCGCCATGAGCGACGAGATGATCCCGATCAGCAGACCGCCGACGATGGCGCCCCAGAACGATCCGATCCCGCCGACGATCACGATCACGAAGGTCAGCACGATCCATTGTGACGCCAGGTTCGGCTGCACGGCATAGACCGGCGCCGCGAGCGCGCCCGCGAGCCCGGCCATCAGCGAGCCGATTCCGAAGACCACCGTGAACATCAGCGGCATGTTGATCCCGAGGATCTTCACCATCTCGGCGTCACGGGTGCCGGCGCGGATGATCATCCCGATGTTCGTCTTGTTGATAAGAAGCCAGACGAGGGTCAGGATGATGACCGTTAGCAGCACCAGCAGGACATCCTTGTAGAAGGGGAGCTGATATCCGCCGATGCTGAGTGATTGCGGTATGTACGACGGCGTGTCGACGCGCACCGCGTCGTCGCCCCACACGCGGCGGACGATTTGCGTGAAGATCAGCGCGGTGCCGAACGTCAGGAGCAAGGTGTATTCTGGGATCCGCTTGTAGAGCGGGCGAATCAGCGCCGACTCGAACAGCATCCCAAACAGTCCTACGGCGAGCGCAGCGACGAGGATTGCCGGCCAAAAACCGATTACCCCATTGAGGGCGTACATCAAGTACGCGCCGAGCATGAAGAAGGCGCCGTGTGAGAAGTTGATTACGCCCATCAGACCGAGGATGATGTTCAACCCCAAGGCGACCAGGACGTAAAGCATTCCGAGCGTCAGGCCGTTGACGAACTGGTCGAGAAGTCCGCTCGCTGCGGCGAACCCAAGTAGAAAATGGATTGCAGCATCCTCCCCTGCGCGATGGAAAGACCCTCCGTTCTACTCACAGGGGGTCGCTTCCATGCTGCCGGAAGCGCGATTTGCTGATCCGCCGAGCAGCGCGCGGTTTGAAACTGCAGCGGCCGGTCGAAGGTTATACCACCACTACCGTCGCTGAATCGTGACGTTTCGGGGGCGAGAAGAGGCAGGAGCGGTAAGGCCGCTCGGGGAGTTTCGTAGGGTCATGTCAATGTGGGAACCGTTCACCGAACGGGCGCGGCGAAGCATCGTGCTCGCTCAGGAAGAGGCGCAACGGCTCGGGAACAACTACATCGGGACCGAGCACATCCTGCTCGGGATCATCTCGGAGGGGGAGAGCCTCGCGGCTAAGGTCCTCGAGACCCTCGGCGTCAACTTGGCCAAGGTGCGCCAAGAGGTCGAGGCGATCGTCGGCCGCGGCGGGCAAACCGTCCAGCAGGAGATGGTCTTCACCCCGCGCGCCAAGCGCGTGATCGAGCTGGCCTTCGAAGAGGCGCGCCAACTCAACCATAATTATATCGGGACGGAGCATCTGCTCCTCGGCCTCATCCGCGAGGGTGAGGGCGTGGCTGCGCGCGTCCTGACCAACCTGGGCGTCGACCCGGCGAAGGTTCGTGTTCAGACGACTTCGCTGCTCGGTGCCGAGGGGCAGCCGCCCGCGCCCAAGGGCAAGTCCAAGACGCCGACGCTCGATGCGTACGGCCGCGACCTGACCTCGCTTGCTCGCGAGAACAAGCTCGACCCGGTCATCGGCCGCGCGAACGAGATCGAGCGCGTCATCCAGATCCTCAGCCGCCGGACCAAGAACAACCCCGCGCTCATCGGTGAGCCGGGCGTCGGGAAGACGGCGATCGCCGAGGGTCTCGCGCAGCGCGTCATCAAGGCCGAGGTTCCGGAACCGCTGCGTGACAAGCGTGTCATCACGCTCGACCTCGCTGGTCTGGTGGCGGGAACGAAGTACCGCGGCGAGTTCGAAGAGCGCATG